>NZ_JBIVHS010000004.1:0-200919 GCF_044749365.1 Kitasatospora sp. NPDC089509
CGGGGCGTCACCCCAAAAACCCCCCCCCCCCCGACCCCCCCCCCCCGCACCCGCCCCCGGCCTCACCCACCCTCCCGAAAGCCCACCCCCCACCAGACCCCCCCGTTTGCATCCGTTAGCACCCTGCTTGCAATTGCAAGCACCATCCCCCAAGCTGTCCCCATGGCCTCACTGAACGTCGCCTCCCTGGGCGAGTACATCCGCGAGCAGCGCCGCAACGCGCAGTACTCGCTGCGCCAACTGGCGGAGGCCGCCGGCGTGTCCAACCCCTACCTCAGCCAGATCGAGCGAGGGTTGCGCAAGCCGTCCGCGGAGATCCTCCAGCAGATCGCGAAGGCGCTGCGGATCTCGGCGGAGACGCTGTACGTCCAGGCCGGGATCCTGGAGGAACGGCGGGGCGAGGGCCTGGAACTGCGGGCCTCGATCCTGGCCGATCCGCTGATCAACGAGCAGCAGAAGCAGGCGCTGCTCGCGGTCTACGACGCCTTCCTCAAGGAGAACGCCGTCTCGGACTCCACTCCGACGACCGACGGCGCGGCCATCCAGCACACCCACCGGGAGGACCGGTAACCATGCCGATCACCGACGAGATCAAGAAGACCCTCACCGACCCGACCCCGCTGTACGCCCTGGCCGGCGCCGGCGACCTCGCGTACGAGAAGCTGCGCGAGGTACCGGGCAAGGTCGAGGCGCTGGCGGCGGACCGTCAGGGCGCCCAGGAGATGGCCACCGCCAAGCTGCACGAGGCCCAGGGCCTGCTGGCCGGGGCCCCGGCCAAGGTCACCGAGGCGGTCACCGCGCTCCCGACCGACCTCAAGGTCCTCCAGGAGCGGGCCCAGGGCTTCGCCCTCCAGCAGGTGGCCCGCGCCGTCGAACTGGCCGTCCGCGCCAAGGAGACCTACGACGAGCTGGCCGAGCGCGGCAAGGTCGTGGTCGACAAGGCGCGCCCCCAGGCCGACGCCCAGGCCGTCGAACCCTCCGACGCCGCCGAGCCCGCCGAGCCCATCGAGGCCGAGCTGCTCGACGAGCCCCCCGCGCCGAAGAAGTCCAAGCCCCGGAAGAGCGCTCCCGGCGCCACGGAGTAGCCACCGGGGGCACATCCGCCGGCGGTGGGACGTTCACACCGTGCGGGCGGCCGCCGTGCCAGGATGGGCGGCGGCCGGGGCGCAGCAAGCCGAGAGACGTAGGAGATCGCGATGACCGGAGTGTTCCAGATCCTGGCCCTTTCCTACCTGAACCCGTTCTGGTGGATGGCCGTCGCCATTCTGGGCTACAAGTTCTTCGCGCTGATCGACGCGGCGACCCGCCGGGAGGACGCCTACCGCGCGGCCGACAAGAAGACCAAGGGCTTCTGGCTGGCCGTCCTCGGCATCAGCTTCGGCTGGGACCTCCTGTTCGGCGCGAACTTCCTCGGCAGCATCGGCACCCTGGCCGGCCTGGTCGCCTCGATCGTCTACGTGGTGGACGTCCGTCCCGCGATCAAGGCGCTCACCGGTGGCAGCGGCCGCGGCGGCCGGAGCAACACCGGCCCCTACGGCCCCTGGTGAGCCCGGAGGGCCGAGCCCCGAGAGCAACACCGCAGCCCGGGCGGGGGGTCCACCCCGCCCGGGCTGTCGGCTGTCCACCTGCGCCCGAGCCGCCTCAGCCCAGGATCAACTGCACCGGATTCCGCTCCAGCAGCAGCACCGCGACGTCGTCCGTCAGCGCCCCGCCGTTCAGCTCCTCCACCTCGGCGATCGCACTGTCGATCAGCCGTCCCCGGGTCAGTCCGGCGGACTGGTGGTCGGCGATCAGGTCGGCCAGCCCGTCCTGGCCGAGGCGGCGGGACCCGGCCCCGACCCGGCCCTCGATCAGCCCGTCGGTGTAGAGCAACAGCCGCCAGCCGGGCTGGAGTTCGAGCTCCTGCGCGGGCCAGGCGGCCTCTCCGTCGTGGCACGGCAGCAGGCCGAGCGCGGGCCCGGCGAGGTCGGCGGGCAGGGTGGTCGGGGTGTGGTCGCGGCCGAGCAGCAGCGGTGCCGGGTGTCCGGCGAGGTAGAGGCGGGCCCGCTCGCCGGTGCCGAGCGCGTCGAGTCCGGTGCTCAGTCCGCCGTCGGGTTCGATGACGAGCATGCAGAGGGTCGCGAAGATCTCGTCGCTGCGCCGCTCGTGCTCCAGCACGTGCTGGAGGGTGCTGAGGAGGGTTTCGCCGGTGAGTCCGGCGAAGACCAGGGTGCGCCACGCTATCCGGAGTGCGACGCCGAGCGCGGCCTCGTCCGGGCCGTGGCCGCAGACGTCGCCGATCACGACGTGGACGGTGCCGTCGTCGGTGCGCACGGCGTCGTAGAAGTCGCCGCCGAGCAGGGCGCGGCGACGGCCGGGGCGGTAGCGCCGGGTGAAGGAGAGTCCGGCGCCGTCGAGCAGCGGGGTGGGCAGCAGGTGGCGCTGCAGGCGGGCGTTCTCCTGGCCGCGCAACTCGGCTTCGACCAGGCGCCGTTGGGACTCGTCGGCGCGCTTGCGCTCGACCGCGTAGCGCAGTGCGCGGGCCAGCAGCGGGCCGTCCGTCTCGTGCTTGATCAGGAAGTCCTGGGCACCCGCGGCGACGGCGGCGGCGCCGAGTTCGGCCCCGGCGGCGTCGGTGAGCACCACCACGGGGATGTGCGGGGCGCGGCGGAGCAGCTCGTGCAGGCCCTCCAGGCCGTCGGAGGCGTCGGAGGGGTGCGGCAGGTCGGCCGGGGAGGCCAGGTCGAGCAGCACGCAGCCGAACTCGGTGCCGCGGGCGCGGCCGCGCCGGGTGGCGGGGGAGGCCTGGGCGAGCAGGTGGGTGGCCTGGTCGAGGCCGCGGGCCCAGTGGATCTCGATCGAGGTGCCGCTGTCGGCGGCCGCCGCCTTGATCAGCTGGGCGTCCGAGGCGTCGTCCTCGATGACCAGCAGTCGCAGCGGTGCGGCGCCGCCGTCCGCGGATGCCTCGGCGGTCGTCGGGCGGTTCCCCGTCCCGGTGACGTGCGCGGGGGCGGTGCGGCGGGTGCCGTGCCCGGTGCGGACCGGCTGCGACCGGGGATGGGGTATCGGGGGAGTGGCCGTGGCCGGACCGGTCGTCGCCGGGCGCGTACGGGCATGGCTGACGGGGGCACCGTCATGGGCGCCCGGCAGGTCCGCGGCACCAGGTGCCCGCCCGTCTCCCGTTGCGGGCATCGGTGGTTCCTCCCTTTCCCCGACTGCGTAACGGCCGGCGTCCGTCCGCAGTGCCCGCCTGGCACCGCGCGTCGGGGAACTTCTCGCGACCATAACGTGATCTCCGGGGATTTCTCTGGCCGACCGGCGCCGTTGTGGTTATTGCCACGCCGGTGGCGGTGTGGTGATCGGATTCGGATGACGGCCCGGATCCCGGCCCGGCAGCGGCCGGACGGGCCCGGGAAAGGGGCGTGGTGACGGTGACGCGGATCACTCTGGTCGAGGGTGACATCACGGCGCAGGAGGTGGACGCGGTGGTGAACGCCGCCAACTCCTCGCTGCTGGGCGGTGGTGGGGTGGACGGCGCGATCCACCGCAGGGGCGGGCCGGAGATCCTGGCGGAGTGCCGTCGGCTGCGGGCCTCGCACTGGGGCAAGGGGCTGCCCACCGGGCGGGCGGTGGCGACCACGGCGGGCCGGCTGCCGGCCCGCTGGGTGGTGCACACCGTCGGGCCGGTGTACCTGGCGGAGGAGTACGAGGAGCGGGCTGGGCTGCTGGCCTCCTGCTATCGCGAGTCGCTGCGTACGGCGGCCGGGTTGGGCGCGCGCACGGTGGCCTTCCCGGCGGTGTCGGCCGGGATCTTCGGCTGGCCGCCGGCGGACGCGGCCCGGATCGCCCTGGGCACCGTCGCCGAGGTGCTGGACGGCGGTGACCCGGGGGCGGGCGCGGAGCTGGCGGAGGTGCGGTTCGTGCTGTTCGGGGCGGAGATGTACGGGGTGTTCGAGCAGGCCCGGAGGGAGCTGCTCGGGCAGGACGGCTGAGGGCGTACGGCTGGGCACGGCGAGGGCCGAGCGGCGTGTGGTGTCGCCGCTCGGCGGCCTCCATGGTGGCGTGACGAGGCGTCAACACGCCAGAGATATTCGATAACTCGTTCGAGTGAATGCGTCGGGCCACCGGTCCGCCCCGCGCCGCCGACCGGTCCGGCCCGGCCCCGCGACCGCCCCGCGACCGCCCCACCACCGCCGTGGCGGGGCCCCGCTACGGCGCCAGCGCCGTCCAGGGCAGCGTGACCTCGCCCTGCCGCCACCGCCCCCGGGCGTCCACCAGCGGCCAGCTGCCCGCCAGCGCCGTGCACGCCGCCACCCAGCGCTGCCGCGCCCCGAACGCCCCGTACGGCGCGGCCGCCGCCCAGGCCCGGTCGAAGTCGGTCAGGAAGGCGTGCACCGGCCGCCCCGGCACGTTGTGGTGGATCAGTGCCTTCGGCAGCCGTTCGGCCAGGTCGGAGGGCTGGCCCAGACCGCCCAGCCGGGCCGCGAAGGTGACCGTCCGGGGCCCCTCCGGCCCGAGCGCGACCCAGACGTGCCGCCGTCCGATCTCGTCGCAGGTGCCCTCGACCAGCAGTCCGTCCGGCGCGAGCCGGGCGCACAGCCGCTCCCACACCCCGGCCACCGCCGACTCGTCGTACTGCCGCAGCACGTTGGCCGCCCGGATCAGCTGGGCCGGAGCGCCGCCGTCCAGCGGCACCTCGAAGCCGCCGCGTCGGAAGGTGAGCAGCGGGGGGTCGGCGTACGGCAGCGCGGCCGCGACCCGCTCCGGCTCGATCTCGATCCCGACCACCCGGACGTCCGGCCGCACCGTGCGCAGTCGCCCGGCCAGTTCCACGGCCGTCCACGGTGCCGCGCCGTAGCCGAGGTCGACCGCCACCGGAGGCCGCTCGGCGGCGCGCAGCGTCCGGCCCAGGGTGTGGGCGATCCAGCGGTCCATCCGGCGCAGCCGGTTGGTGTTGGTGGTGCCCCGGGTGACCGTCCCGACCGGCCGTCCGGTCCGGCCGCGGGCGGGCGCGGCGGTCGCGGGGTCGAAGGAGGCAGCCATGCCCAGAAGGGTAGTCGGCGTCGGCGGGGCGGGTCCTCCTCCGCCCTGACCTGCGTCGATGCCGGTCCGGCGGACCGATCGGCGGGAGCGGGAATGCCCGGTGCCCGCGATGTGGTTGGCACACTGGTGGTGATGTGTGCCCGGACGGGGCAGCGCACACCGGACATGCGGCGGCCCGTTCACGCGGACCGCCGAGACGGGCCGCACACGAGGAGGCTTCAGCCAGGTGATCCAGCACCCCGTCCGTTCGGTACGCCGTGCCCAGGCCGCCGCGCCCGCGCGCGGCCGGCTGCAGTCGCTCGTCCCGGGCCGCCGCCGCCCGCGTCGGATAGCCATGCTCAGCGTGCACACCTCGCCGCTGCACCAGCCCGGCACCGGGGACGCCGGCGGGATGAACGTCTACATCGTCGAGCTGGCCAAGCGGCTGGCCGAGCTCAACATCGAGGTCGAGGTGTTCACCCGGTCGACCTGCTCGGACGACGCGCCGACGGTCGAGCTGGCCCCGGGCGTACTGGTCCGGCACGTCACCGCCGGGCCGTACGAGGGCCTGATCAAGGAGGACCTGCCGGCCCAGCTGTGCGCCTTCACCCACGGGGTGCTGCGGACGGAGGCGGGCCACCGCCCCGGCCACTACGACCTGGTGCACTCGCACTACTGGCTCTCCGGGCAGGTCGGCTGGCTGGCCGCGCAGCGCTGGGGGGTGCCGCTGGTGCACACCATGCACACCATGGCGAAGGTCAAGAACGCCGCGCTGGCCGTGGGCGACACGCCCGAACCGGCGGCCCGGGTGATCGGCGAGACCCAGGTGGTCGAGGCGGCCGACCGGCTGATCGCCAACACCACCGAGGAGGCCGCCGAGCTGGCGCTGCACTACGCCGCCCGGCCGGACCAGCTGGCCGTCGTCCACCCCGGGGTCAACCTGGACGTCTTCCGCCCCGGCGGCCCGGGCGCGGCGGCCGCCGCCCGGGACCGGCTTGGCCTGCCGCAGGACGCCGCGGTGCTGCTGTTCGCCGGGCGGATCCAGCCGCTGAAGGCGCCGGACGTGCTGCTGCGGGCGGTCGCCGCCCTGCTGGAGCGCCGTCCGGGGCTGCGCGAGCGGCTGGTGGTGCCGGTGGTCGGCGGGCCGTCCGGCACCGGGCTGGCCCGGCCGGAGAGCCTGCACAAGCTGGCCGCCCAGCTCGGCATCGGCGACGTGGTGCGCTTCCACCCGCCGGTCGGCCAGGCCCAGCTGGCGGACTGGTACCGGGCCGCGACGGCCCTGGTGATGCCCTCGTACAGCGAGTCGTTCGGGCTGGTCGCGCTGGAGGCCCAGGCCTGCGGCACCCCGGTGGTGGCGGCCGCGGTCGGCGGCCTGCCGGTCGCGGTGCGGGACGGCGGGTCCGGCACGCTGGTGCACGGCCACGACCCGCTGGCCTGGGCCCGGGCGCTGGAGCCGTACGTCACCGACCGGGCGCTGGTGGCCCGGCGCGGCGCGGCGGCGGCCCGGCATGCGGCCGCCTTCGGCTGGGACACCGCCGCGGCGACCACCGCCGAGGTGTACGCCGGCAGCCTGGCCCGCCCGGCCGGGCGGCTGGCGGTGGCCCGCCGCCGGGCCTGAGCGGGCGGGCCCGCTCAGGCGCGTCCGAGGGACCGGGTCCGAGCGGCCGGGTCCGAGCGGTCGGGCCCGTCCGGGCTGCGGCCGCCGGGTACCGCCGAGTAACGTCACCCCCATGGCAACCCGCACCAAGGACGAGGCCCTGACCCTCCTGCGCACCGCCCTGGCCGACGCCGGGGTGGCCTGGGAGCCGGCCGCCACCGACCCGTACACGCTGGTGGCGACCCTCCCGGGCACCCGCAAGCTGAGCACCACCTGCGCACTGCGGGTCGGCGACCACACCCTGTCGGTGAACGCCTTCGTGATCCGCCGTCCGGACGAGAACCACGAGGCCTTCTACCGCTGGCTGCTGGAGCGCAACCTCCGTCTGCACGGCGTCGCGTACGCGATGGACGCGCTCGGCGACGTCTACCTGGCGGGCCGGCTCCCGCTGGAGGCGCTCACCCCGGACACCGTCGACCACCTGCTCGGCACGGTGCTGGAGAACGCGGACGAGCCCTTCAACACCCTGCTGGAGCTGGGCTTCGCCTCGGCGATCCGGCGCGAGTGGGAGTGGCGCACCAAGCGCGGGGAGTCCACTCGCAACCTGGCCGCCTTCTCCCACCTGGCCGCCCCGTCCGGCGACTGAGTCCGCCGACCGGCCTCAGGCCTGCGCCGGGGCCCGGTCCGGCCGGACCGGCTCCGCTGCGACCGGCTCCACCGCGTCCGTCATCGCCGGCACCGTCTCCACCGCCGTCACCGCCCCGGTGCGCGCCGCCGCGGCCGCCCGGGCGCGGCGGCCCAGCAGCACGTGCCCGAGCGCCGCGAGCGTCCCGATGACCCCGCACGCGCTCCAGAGCACCCCGGGCCCGGCGTGCTCCAGCACCACCCCGCCGATCCCCGGGCCGAGGAACAGCGCGAGCGACCAGGAGAGCGAGTAGACGCCCTGGTAGCGCCCGCGCGCCCGGGCCGGCGACAGCTCGGCGACCAGCCCCATCATGGTCGGCGCGTTGAGCACCTCGCCGACGGTCCAGACCGCCACCGAGAGCGCGAACAGCCAGGCGGAGGAGCCGGCCAGCGCGGCCAGTCCGAAGCCCCAGCCGGTGAGCAGACAGCTGGCGATCAGCAGCCCGGTCCGGGAGCGGCCCTCCATCCACCGGGTGAGCGGGATCTGCAGCACCACGATCAGGATCCCGTTCAGGCCGATGACCAGCCCGTACTCGGTGGACGTGATGCCCGCGGCGCCCATGTGGACCGGCAGCGTGGTGCTGCTCTGCTGGTAGATCAGCGCGAGCAGCAGGTTGAGCCCGACCACCGTCATGAACGGGCCGTCCCGGAACACCGTGCCGAGGCCGATGGCCGGCCCGTCGGCGTTCCGCGCGGGCTCGGAGCCGCGGTCCGGCCGGGTCTCCGGGATCCGGACGAAGATCACCACGGCGCAGATCAGCGTGGAGAGCGCGTCCAGCAGGAAGAGCGTGAGGTAACCCTGGGTGGCGATCAGACCGGCCACCGCGGCGGAGAGCCCGAAGCCGATGTTGATCGCCCAGAAGTTCAGCGAGTACGCCCGGACCCGGTCCTCGGCCGGGACGATGTCGGCGATGATCGCCGAGACGGCGGGCCGGCTGGCGTTGTTGAACAGGCCGACCAGGAAGGCCACCGCGGCGATCGCCACCTGGCCGTCCACGAAGCCGAGCACCGCGGTGGACAGCGCGGTGCCGAGCTGGGCGGCGACCAGCGTGGGCCGGCGCCCGATCCGGTCGGCGAGCACGCCTCCGCCGAGCGCCGCGATCGCCGCGCCGAGGCCGAACAGCGAGGCCACCAGGCCCGCGTAGGAGGCCGAGTAGCCCCGGGTGGTGGTCAAGTAGAGTGCCAGGAAGGTGATCACGAAGGCGCCGAGCTTGTTCACCAGCGTGCTCACCCAGAGCCACCAGAACTGCCGCGGCAGCCCGCCCACCGTCTCGTGCACCAGTCTTCGGATCCGGGGGTTGGCGGCCAGGGCGACGAGCATGTGGGGGCTCCCGAGGGCAGGCGTCCGCCGGACGACGGGGGCAGGCCCGCCGACCGACGCATGTAAGTGTCAGTAGTGCGGAGCACACATTACTCATGTGCCGGTGGACCTCACCAGGGGTTTTCCGCCCTCCACTAAGCTGGGGGCCATGGCTGACACGACGTACCGACTCATCCTGCTCCGCCACGGCGAGAGCCAGTGGAACCAGAAGAACCTGTTCACCGGTTGGGTCGACGTCGACCTCAACGAGAAGGGCGAGAAGGAGGCCGCCCGCGGTGGCGAGCTCCTGGCCGCCGAGGGCCTGTTCCCCGACGTGGTGCACACCTCTCTGCTGCGCCGCGCCATCCGCACCTCGCAGATCGCCCTGGACAAGGCCGAGCGCCACTGGATCCCGGTCAACCGCAGCTGGCGCCTGAACGAGCGGCACTACGGTGCGCTGCAGGGCAAGGACAAGGCCCAGACCCTGGCCGAGTTCGGCGAGGAGCAGTTCCAGCTGTGGCGCCGCTCCTACGACACCCCGCCGCCGGTGCTGGCCGACGACGCCGAGTACTCGCAGGCCGGTGACGCCCGCTACGCCGAGATCCCGAGCGAGCTGCGCCCGCGCACCGAGTGCCTCAAGGACGTCGTCGAGCGGATGCTCCCGTACTGGTACGACGCCATCGTCCCGGACCTGGCCGCCGGCAAGACCGTCCTGGTCACCGCCCACGGCAACAGCCTGCGCGCGCTGGTCAAGCACCTGGACGGCATCTCCGACGCGGACATCGCCGGCCTGAACATCCCGACCGGCATCCCGCTGGTCTACGAGCTCGACGCCGACTTCAAGCCGCTCGCCAAGGGCGGCCGCTACCTCGACGCCGACGCCGCCGCGGCCGCCATCGAGGCGGTCAAGAACCAGGGCAAGAAGTAACCCGCCTGTCGACGAGGCCCCGCTCCCGGTTCGCCGGAGGCGGGGCCTTCTCGTTCAACCGGCCCGCACCGCAGGCGAGTTGAACCCTGGCGGCGGTCGTCCCAAAATGGTTCAGACCATTGACGGGCGGTGGCGCCGACTCCTACCGTGAGGGCACCGGGCTGGCGCAGGCATGCCAAGGGTCCCCCCGTGTCCCGGCCGCCGCATCCCCCACGCGCGCGTCTGTGCCCCGGCGCACTCTCCATCCACCCCCACGGAGGAGCACCATGCGCACACGTCATCTGGTCGGGGCGGCCGTCGCCGCGCTGGCGATCCCGCTCACCCTGGCCTTCCCCGCCCAGTCCCACGGCTACATCTCCACGCCGCCCAGCCGGGCCGCGCTCTGCGACGCGAGCGCGAACGCCGTCTCCTGGGACTGCGGCGACATCCAGTGGGAGCCGCAGAGCGTCGAGGGCCCGAAGGGCTTCCCGTCCGCCGGTCCCGCCGACGGCACCATCTGCGCGGGCGGCAACTCCCGCTTCGCCGAACTGGACGACCCGCACGGCGGCGCCTGGCCGACCACGCCGGTGACGGCGGGCCAGCAGCTGACCTTCACCTGGACCTTCACCGCCAGGCACGCGACCACCGACTTCGAGTACTACCTCACCAAGCCGGGCTACGACGCCACCCAGCCGATCACCCGGGACAGCCTCGACCTGACGCCCTTCCTGACCGTCCCGTACGGCGGCCAGCAGGTGCCGAGCACGCTCAGCCACACCGCGACCGTCCCGAGCGGGCGCACCGGGCACCAGGTCGTCGTCGCGGTCTGGACGATCGCCGACACCGGGAACGCCTTCTACTCCTGCACCGACGTCCAGTTCTGACGGTCCCGACGGGTCCGGCGGTCCCGACCGCCGACACGACAGAGGTGCACGGCCGCCGACGGCCGTGCACCTCTATCGTCCGTACGTCTCCGTGGCGGGCCGCCTCAGTGGCCGCAGCAGCCGCCGTCGACGCCGCCGCACTGGCAGGGCGCGCCGGACTGGCAGCCGCAGCCGCAGCCCGGGCCGCAGCCGCAGCCGGCCGCGAGGACGGGCAGCAGCTTCGGGGCGGGTGGCTCGACGGCGGGCTGGGCGAGTACCGGTCGGGTCGGGTTGGCCTTCATCGAGCTCTTCCCTCCTAGTGACGGGCACGTTGCGGTGCCCCCACCGTCGAGTGAAGCCCCCGTCCGGAGGAAGCGTCAACGGGCGCGCAGGGGTGGGACGTCCGGAAAACCGTGCATCCGCACCACCCCCGCCGCAGGTTTACTCACCCCTGGGGGTGAGCGGAGGTCATTCCGCCCCGGCGGCCTCCGCCGCCTCGGTGGCGGCCACGAACTCGGCCACGTGCTCGCCCGTCACCAGGTACACCACGCGCTTGGCGACCGAGACCGCGTGGTCGGCGAAGCGCTCGTAGTAGCGGCCGACCAGGGTGATGTCGACGGCGGTCTCGATGCCGTGGTGCCAGCGCTCGTCGATCAGGTGCGACAGCAGCTCGCGGTGCAGGGCGTCGATCCGGTCGTCGTCCTGCTCCATCTCCAGGGCCTTGTCGACGTCCTTGGTGGCGATCACCAGGCCGGCCTTGGCCACCAGTCGCTGGGCGAGCTGGCCCATCTCCAGGACGGTGGAGTGCAGGTCGGCGGGGACCGCCGACTCGGGGTAGCGCATCCGCGCGACCTTGGCGACGTGCCGGGCGAGGTCCCCGCAGCGCTCCAGGTCGGCGCTCATCCGCAGCGAGGTGACCACGATGCGCAGGTCGGTCGCGACGGGCTGCTGCCGGGCGAGCAGGTCGATGGCGCGGTTCTCGAGCTCGTGGTGCAGCTCGTTGACCTTCTCGTCGGCGGAGATCACGCTCTCCGCCAGCGCCAGGTCCGCGTCGAGGAGTGCGGTGGTGGCCCGGCCCAGGGCGGAGCCGACCAGCCGGGCCATCTCGACCAGGCTGTCGCCGATCGCATCGAGTTCCTCGTGGTACGCGTCGCGCATGTTCTCTCCTCAGAAGCTGTGTCGGTGGCGGTGCCGACCGGTCAGCCCGTCCGACCATCGGTCCGGCGTTCGGGTGACCGCTGCTGGTGGCGCGAATGGTACGCGCACACCCGAGACCTTGGCCGCCCTTCGACGCACCGATCTCTCCCACACGGGCTGCATGGCCAACTTTGTGCCGGTCGGGCGACGTTGCACGGCCGCTACGGTGAATCGACAGCTACGTGAAGGTGAATTCTCGGCAACGCGTGGTCGATCCCTTGATCCAGCCCTTGGGGCCCGGCCTGGCCGTGCGCTTACGCTGGCCACATGGACGTGAATGTGGCCGCTGCCGCTGCCTGTGCCATAGCCGGGCTCGGCGTGGGCCTCACCGCCTCCATCGCCTTCCGCTGGAGCGAGCGCGAGCAGGCCAAGGGCAAGTACACCAGCGGCAAGCAGTACGGCCGGTACCAGGCACTGGGCACCGGCTCCCCGGAGACCCCGCTGCCCCCCGGGGTCGACACCGTGCTCTCGGTGCTCCGTTCCTGCGCGATCGTGCTGGGCGAGGGCGACGAGGTGGTCAAGGCCAGCTCCGCGGCCTACGCCATGGGCCTGGTGCGCGGCGGCGCGGTCGCCGTCGACCCGATGCTGGCGCTGGCCCGCGCCACCCGCCGGGACGGCGAGATCCGCCAGGTCGAGCTGGAGGTGCCCCGGCCGGGCGCGGCCCGCGCGGCCGAGCCGCTCGCGGTCTCCGTCCGGGTCGCCCCGCTGGGCTCCCGGCTGGTGCTGGTGCTGGTCGAGGACCAGACCGAGCGCCGCCGGGTGGAGGCCGTCCGCCGGGACTTCGTGGCCAACGTCAGCCACGAGCTGAAGACCCCGGTCGGCGCCCTGTCGCTGCTCTCCGAGGCGGTCGTCGACGCGTCCGACGACCCGGAGGCGGTGCAGCGCTTCGCCGGCCGGATGCAGGTCGAGGCGGCCCGGCTGGCCAGCCTGGTGCAGGAGATCATCGACCTCTCCCGGGTCCAGGACGACCGGCTGATGATCGACCCGGAGCCGGTCGCGGTGGACGAGCTGATCGCCGAGGCGATCGACCGCTGCCGCCAGCAGGCCGCCGCCAAGCAGATCCTGATCGCGGCCGGCGGCATCGCCGGGCTCTACCTGCACGGCAACCGCGGCCAGCTCGCCGCCGCGCTCGGCAACCTGGTGGAGAACGCCGTCAACTACAGCCCGCCGCGCACCCGGGTGGCCATCGCCACCCGCCGGATCTCCAGCGCCGCCGCGCTCGGTGAGGCGGACGGCGAGCTGATCGAGATCTCGGTCACCGACCAGGGCATCGGGATCTCCGAGAAGGACCGCGAGCGGGTCTTCGAACGCTTCTACCGGGTCGACCCGGCCCGCTCCCGGCAGACCGGCGGGACCGGCCTCGGCCTGTCCATCGTCAAGCACGTCGCCGCCTCGCACGGCGGCACCGTCTCGGTGTGGAGCGTCGAGGGCCAGGGGTCGACCTTCACCGTCCGGCTGCCCGCCGGACAGGCCCCCACCGCCGATGCCGGGCTCGACCCCGACGACCTGGACGACCTGGACGACGAGGCGCAGGCCGGCCCGGCCGGCGGCGTCGACGCCGCCGGTGTGGACGACGACGGCTTCGACGACGACAGTTTCGACGACGACTTCGCCGACGACGGCCCCGCCGCCGGACCCGGCGACAACCGAACCCTCACCGCGGACCGCACCGCCCGTGCGGCCCGTCCGCTCCCCACGGGGGAGCGGGAACAACCCCTGACAAAGACAACCCAGCTTGCCCCGGAGGCCTGATCGTGACCCGAGTACTGGTGGTCGAGGACGAGGAGTCGTTCAGCGACGCCCTCTCGTACATGCTCCGCAAGGAGGGCTTCGAGGTGGCCGTCGCCGCGACCGGCCCCGACGCCCTGGAGCAGTTCGAACGCAACGGCGCCGACCTCGTCCTGCTCGACCTGATGCTGCCGGGCCTGCCGGGCACCGAGGTCTGCCGCCAGCTCCGGGTGCGTTCCAACGTCCCGGTGATCATGGTGACCGCCAAGGACAGCGAGATCGACAAGGTCGTCGGGCTGGAGATAGGTGCGGACGACTACGTCACCAAGCCGTACTCCACCCGTGAGCTGGTCGCCCGGATCCGCGCGGTGCTGCGCCGCCGCGGCGAGGACGGCGGCGCGGGCGACAACGGCGGCGGCCCGGGCGCCCTGGAGGCGGGCCCGGTCCGGATGGACGTGGACCGGCACGTGGTGACGGTGGACGGCGCCAAGGTCGACCTGCCGCTCAAGGAGTTCGACCTGCTGGAGATGCTGCTGCGCAACGCGGGCCGGGTGCTCACCCGCATGCAGCTGATCGACCGGGTCTGGGGCGCGGACTACGTCGGCGACACCAAGACCCTGGACGTCCACGTGAAGCGCCTGCGGGCCAAGATCGAGCCCGACCCGGGCGCGCCGCGCTACCTGGTCACCGTCCGCGGCCTGGGCTACAAGTTCGAGCCGTAAACCGCGGGCCCGCGAAGACGACCGAAGGCCCCACCGGCGACTGCCGGTGGGGCCTCCACGCATGTCCGGTCCTGCCCTGCCCGCCCGGTTCCGCGCCCCGGGCAGCACGAAGCCTCCCGCGGGCCCGGCAGGGGCCCGCGGGAGGCGGGGTGCGCTCCGTCAGTGCGCGGCCGGAGCGGTGGCCGTCGCGCTGCCGCCGGCGACCAGGGTGCCCGGGGCGCCCGGGGCGGCCGGGGCGCCCGGGGTGGTGGCACCGGTCGACGGGGTGGCCGGAGCGCCCGTCGTGCCGGCACCGGTGGACGGCGTGGCCGGGGCGCCCGCGGCCGGCGAGGCGCTGTGGCCCGGCACGGCCGCCGGGGTCGGGCCGAAGCCCGTGTACAGGCCCGTGGCCGGGCTGACGCCGGCCTGGGTGTCGACCTTCTGGCCGTCCTTGAAGGTGAAGGTCGTGGTGGAGAACCCGCCGACGTGGACGGCGGCGGAGCCGAGCGTGGCGGACGGGCCGCCCTGTGTGCCGAGCGCGACCGAGCCGCCGGCCGGGATGACGATGCTGGGCTGCGGGGCGCCCGCGGCGTCGGCGAAGGTGGCGGCCGCGCCGTTGCCGACGGTGATCGACTGCAGCTCGGCCGGCGTGGTGGCCGTGTTGGAGATGTTGACGACCACGTTGGCCGGGCCGGTGTAGTCACCCGAGGTGCCGGCCCCGGTGACGATCACGATGTTGTTCAGTCGAAGGTCCGTCCCCAGGGTCGCCGCCGCGTTGTCGGGCTTGACCTGCAAGGTGTCCGGCGTGTTGCTGGCGGCGCAGGAGGACAGCGAGGCGATGGCGATGGCGGCGATTGCGGCGATGCTGCCGCGTCGAAGGCTGCGGCTCACGGCGGCGGCTACTCCTTGGTTACGTGTCGACAGGTCAGGTCTCAGATTATCGACCTCACTTATGCGCTCCTCACGGGGTGGTCCCCGTGTCGCACTCCAGGGGCCCCGCGGGGGCCGTCCGGCGGTACCCGTGACATGGACGGGTCATCGGAATCCGGCGCGCCGACCGACGGGAGGGTGGGGCGGGAGGACAAGCTTCGACCAAGATCGAATAACGATTCGGTCACGACTCGGAACAGGGTGAAAGCTCAAGATCCAATCATGGTTGCGGGGGTGTTGCGCAAGGGTTTCGCCGGACCTCGGAACCGCCTCCGACCTGCGGGAAGCCCCTCTCGAACATCGGTCGCAGCACGTCATGGGGGTCCTTGTCAAGCCCCGAGACCTGCCCTGACCTGCGAAAACGCCCTTCGAGTGGGCCGCAAGGCGTGTTATTCTGGAAAGCCACGGAAGGGGTCCTGTCACATGACGTTCAAGGTTGGCGACACGGTGGTCTACCCCCATCACGGGGCCGCGCTGATCGAGGCCATCGAAATTCGCCAGATCAAAGGTGTGGACAAGACCTACCTGGTGCTCAAGGTGCAGCAGGGAGACCTGACGCTCCGCGTGCCCGCCGAGAACGCGGAGTTCGTCGGCGTGCGCGATGTAGTCGGCCAGGAGGGTCTGGACCGGGTCTTCGAGGTGCTCCGCGCACCGTACACCGAAGAGCCGACCAACTGGTCCCGTCGCTACAAGGCGAACCTGGAGAAGCTCGCCTCGGGCGACGTGATCAAGGTTGCCGAGGTCGTGCGCGACCTCTGGCGTCGCGAGCGCGAGCGCGGCCTCTCGGCCGGCGAGAAGCGGATGCTCGCGAAGGCGCGCCAGATCCTCGTCAGCGAGCTCGCGCTGGCGGAGAACACCAACGAGGACAAGGCGGAGACGCTGCTCGACGAGGTGCTCGCCTCGTAGTGCGGTCGGGCTTCCGCCCAACGCCCCACAGCGCCCGGTGCCGGCGTGCCGCTCCCAGGACGAACCGTCCGGGAGTGGTGCAGTGGCACTCCGGGCGCTGAGGCGTGTCCGGACGACGCCTCCCCACCCGAGCCGGTCCAGGCCTGCAAGACCGTTTCTGCGCAGTCGTGCGGCGGGCAGTGGACCAGTGGTTCTTCGGAAGGGGCCCCGCGCCCGCCGGGCACGCCAAGGCCATACCCACTTCTCCGAAGGAGTGAAACCTGAACGCCTCAGCAGCAGTCGCAGCAGCAGTGGTGCCCGCCGCCGGACGCGGTGAGCGGCTGGGGCCCGGCGCCCCGAAGGCCCTGCGGGAACTGGGCGGCGTGCCGCTCCTGGTGCACGCGGTACGGGCCCTCGCCCGCAGCCGGGCGGTCGGCCTGGTCGTGGTCGCCGCGCCCGCCGACGGGGTGGCCGAGGTGGTCGCCCTGCTGGACAGTCACGGGCTGGACGACAAGGACATCCGGGTGGTGGCCGGCGGCGCGACCCGCCAGGAATCGGTCCGGCTCGGCCTGGCCGCGATCCCGGAGGACGTCGGGATCGTCCTGGTGCACGACGCGGCCCGGCCGCTGGTCCCGGTCGAGGTGGTGGACGCCGTCGCGGCCGCCGTCCGGTCCGGTGCGCCCGCGGTGGTGCCCGCGGTGCCGCTGGCCGACACCGTGAAGCGGGTCGAGCCGAACCCGGGCGGCCCCGAGCCGGTGCTCGACACGCCCGAGCGGGCCACCCTGCGCGCGGTGCAGACCCCGCAGGGCTTCGACCGGGCCGCCCTGGTCGAGGTGCACGCCAAGGCGCTGGCCGAGGAGGCCGCCGGCGGCGCCGACGCCCCGCCGGTCACCGACGACGCCGGGCTGGTGGAGCGCTACGGCGGCACGGTCGTCGTGGTGCCCGGCCACGAGGAGGCGTTCAAGGTCACCCGTCCGTTGGACCTCGTGCTCGCCGAGGCCGTACTCGCCCGCCGGAGGGCCGCCGATGCCTACTGAGCCCCTGATCCCCCGGGTGGGGATCGGCACCGATGTGCACGCCTTCGAGGCCGGCCGCCCGCTGTGGGTGGCCGGGCTGGAGTGGCCGGACTCCGAGTTCGGGCTCGCCGGGCACTCGGACGCGGACGTCGCCGCGCACGCCTCCTGCGACGCGCTGTTCTCGGCCGCCGGGATCGGCGACCTGGGCGCCCACTTCGGCACCGACCGCCCGGAGTGGGCCGGTGCCTCCGGGGTGACGCTGCTCGCCGAGGCGGCCCGGCTGGTGCGGGCGGCGGGCTTCGAGATCGGCAACGTCGCGGTCCAGGTGATCGGGGTGCGGCCGAAGATCGGCAAGCGGCGGGCCGAGGCGCAGGCCGCGCTGTCCGAGGCGGTCGGCGCGCCGGTCTCGGTCTCCGGCACCACCACCGACGGCCTGGGCCTGACCGGCCGGGCCGAGGGGCTGGCCGCGATCGCCACCGCCCTGGTGTACGAACGGCGTTGACCGCGGGCTCCACGGGGAGCCCGCGGAATCTCTTCAGGCGGCCGGGAATAACCGGGAGTTGACGGGTGTTCACGCGATGTGCGGGGCCCCGAGTCGATAGTGTGCGGTCCGGGTCCGGGCGGGGCTCGCCCCGGGCCGTACCGCACCGCCGCCGATGAGAAGAGGTTTTCGATGAGTGCGCAACTCTCCGACCGCGCCAAGGCGTTGATCGACGGCAAGAGCTTCGCCGTGGTCTCCACGATCCAGCCGGACGGCAGCCCCCAGTCCTCGGTGGTCTGGGTCAAGCGCGACGGCGACGACATCCTGTTCTCCACCGTCGAGGGCCGTCGCAAGCACCTCAACCTGGTGAAGGACCCGCGGGTCTCGGTCGTGATCAACCCGCCGGAGAACCCGTACGAGTACCTGGAGGTGCGCGGTTCGGTCACCCTGACCACCGAGGGCGGTCGGGAGCTGATCGACGAGCTGGCCACCAAGTACCGCGGCGTGGACGAGTACACCTGGGACGGCCCGGACGACGTCCGGGTGGTCATCCGGCTCACGCCCCGCAAGGTGGTCGGCAGCATCTAGCCGCCGGCGGCGAACCGCCTCCCCCCGGGAACGGTCCGGCCGTTCCCGGGGAAAGCGCTGCCCGTTTCCCGGTTAATGTCGCGGGGCACCCCCCGTCGCCCACTACGCTTGACGCTGTGAGCATTCGTCTGTACGACACCAGCACCCGCCAGGTACGCGACTTCGTCCCGCTTGTACCGGGTTGTGTCTCGATCTACCTGTGCGGCGCTACCGTTCAGTCGGCGCCACACATCGGGCACATCCGGTCCGGCCTCAACTTCGACATCATGCAGCGGTGGTTCGCCTACCGCGGCTACCAGGTGACCTTCGTCCGGAACGTCACCGACATCGACGACAAGATCATCGCCAAGGAGCGCGAGCTCGGCACGCCGTGGTGGCAGATCGCCTACGAGAACGAGCGCGCCTTCAACGACGGTTACACCGCGCTGGGCTGCCTGCCGCCGACCGTCGAGCCGCGGGCCACCGGGCACGTGCCCGAGATGATCGAGATGATGCAGGGGCTCATCGAGAAGGGCCACGCCTACGCGGTCGACGGCAACGTCTACTTCGACGTGAAGTCCTACCCCGACTACCTCGCGCTCTCCAACCAGAAGCTCGACGACCTGCGCCAGCCCGAGGGCGAGGGCGAGACCGGCAAGCGCGACCAGCGCGACTTCGCGATGTGGAAGGCCGCCAAGCCGGGCGAGCCGAGCTGGGAGACCCCGTGGGGCCGCGGCCGCCCGGGCTGGCACCTGGAGTGCTCGGCGATGGTGCACAAGTACCTCGGCCCGGCCTTCGACATCCACGGCGGCGGGCTGGACCTGATCTTCCCGCACCACGAGAACGAGATCGCCCAGTCCAAGGCCTACGGCGACGACTTCGCCGCGTTCTGGGTGCACAACGCCTGGGTCACCATGGCCGGCGAGAAGATGAGCAAGTCGCTCGGCAACTCGGTGCTGGTCTCCTCGATGGTCCGGGCGTGGCGGCCGATCGTGCTCCGCTACTACCTGGGCGCCGCGCACTACCGCTCGATGATCGAGTACAGCGAGGACGCGCTGCGCGAGGCCGAGGCCGGCTTCGGCCGGATCGAGGGCTTCGTCCAGCGGGCCGTCGAGCGCTGCGGCAAGGTCGACGCCGCGCCCGAGGTGCCGCCGGCCTTCGCCGAGGCGATGGACGACGACTTCGGCGTCCCGCAGGCGCTGGCCGTCGTGCACACCGCCGTCCGCCAGGGCAACAGCGCCCTGAACGCGGACGACAAGGAGAGCGTGGTGGCGCGACTGGCCGAGGTCCGTGCGATGCTCGGTGTACTGGGCCTCGACCCGCTCGACCCGCAGTGGGCCGGGGCGGAGCGCGGTGAGGACCTGCACGGCGTGGTCGACTCGCTGGTCCGTCTGGTCCTGGACCAGCGGCAGGCGGCTCGCCAGCGCAAGGACTTCGCCACCGCGGACGCCATCCGCGACCAGCTCGGCCTGGCCGGGCTGGTGATCGAGGACACCCCGTCCGGCCCGCGCTGGACGATCAACAGCCAGTAACCCCATCTGACGATCGGGGTGATGGGTGGGCCGTACCGGACCGGTGCGGCCCTCCCTCATGACGTAGCGCATGTCGCAGGCCGTCGCCGCACCGAGCGGGGCGGCCGGGCATGCCGGACAGACAGGAAGTACAGCCATGGCCGGCAACAGCCAGCGCAGGAACCGCCGCAACCCCGGATCGAAGAAGGGCGCGTCTGTCGGTACCGGCGGGCACAGCCGGAGGGCGCTGGAGGGCAAGGGCCCGACCCCGCCCGGGGCGGAGCGCAAGGGTCACCCCAAGCAGCGGGCCGCCAACGCCGCCCTCAAGCGCGAGCGGGACGCCAAGGCCCGGGCCGGCATGCGCCGGGCCGGCGCCGGTGGCCGGGGCGGCCGCGGCGGCGCGGGCAGCGCCGAGCTGGTCTTCGGCCGCAACTCGGTGGTCGAGGCGCTCCAGGGCGACGTGCCGGCGAACGCGCTGTACGTCCAGCAGTTCATCGACACCGACGACCGGGTCCGCGACGCCTTCCAGGCCGCCAACGAGCGGGGCATCCCGCTGATGGAGGCCCCGCGGCCCCAGCTGGACCAGATGACCGGCGGGATGAACCACCAGGGCCTGGTGCTGCAGGTCCCGCCGTACGAGTACGCCCACCCCGACGACCTGCTGGTCGAGGCCAACGACGCCGGCCAGGACGCGCTGATCATCGCCCTGGACGGGGTCACCGACTCGCGCAACCTGGGCGCCGTGGTCCGCTCCGCCGCCGCCTTCGGCGCGCACGGCGTGGTCATCCCGGAGCGCCGCGCGGCCGGCATGACCGCCGGTGCCTGGAAGACCTCCTCCGGCGCCGCCGCCCGGCTGCCCGTCGCCCGCGCCACCAACATGACCCGCACCCTGGAGGCCTACCAGAAGGCCGGCCTGATGGTGGTCGGCCTGGCCGCCGACGGCGAGGCCGAGCTCGGCGACCTGGAGCTGCTGACCGGTCCCGTGGTGATCGTCGCGGGCAGCGAGGGCAAGGGCCTGTCCCGGCTGGTCTCGGAGACCTGCGACATGCGGGTGCGGATCCCGATGAGCGGCCTGACCGAGTCGCTGAACGCCGGCGTCGCGGCGGGCATCGTGCTGTACGAGGCCGCGCGACTGCGCGCCAAGCGCTGAGCACATCGGATGTCCGGTTCGCAGCAGATCTTCTGAATTCTCCGCGATCCGAGTGAAAAGCGATCGGGCCCGACCGGGTCCGATCGCTTTTCTCATGATCACTTCAAGTATGCGCCGGACATCCACCCGAGAGAGTGTCCTAAGCGGCCGTCACCCGGTTAGACGGGCGTGGACGTGGACACCAGAACACCTCGGCGCCCCCTGTTCGGCGGCGGCAGCACCGGGATAGACGCAGGCTCGGGCCCCGGGCTCGACACCGTCAAGGTGCCGTCGGACCCCGCGCGCCTCAGCAGCACCCAGGCGAGCTTCCGGCTCCGGCTCGGCACCCCGGTGGCGCCGCTGATCGAGGCCCCGGCCGGACTGCTGTCCACCGGCGCCGCGTTCGGCGACCCGTACGCCAACCAGGGCCTGATCCGCCGTCCGCTGGTCACCCCGCAGGTCGTCGTGCCCGCCTCCGCCGTCCCGGCGCTGGCCGGCGCGGCCGCCGGTGGCGCGCCGCGCCGCAAGGGCCGGGTCACCGCCGTCACCTGGACCGGCCAGGCCGCCCCCGGCGACCTCGCCGCCACCCGGCTGCTGGAAGCGGTGCGGACCAACGGCTCCCCGGCCGGGGGCGCCCTCGACGAGGACACCCAGGTGCTGCCCGCCTACGCCGGCGCCCGGTCCGTCCCCCGCCAGCCGCGCGAGGGCGCCGGCACCGCCACCGACGCCGGCGTCGGCCCGGTCGGCCAGCCGCACGGTTGGACCCCCAGCGGCGAACTGCCCGAGGTCTCCGCCGCCGAGGCCGAGGGCAAGCAGCCCTGGTACCCCGGCCGCCGGGTCGACCTCGGCCTGGTGCTGCTGCCGCTGCGCGCCGTGCTCGGCTCGCTCTCCGTCTACGCCGGGTTCAGCAAGCTCTGCGACCCGGTGTACTTCGACGGCGGCGAGCGCGGCTCGATGATGCGCTGGCTCTCCTCGCTGCACCCGTGGAAGGTCGCCGAGCCGCTGCTGGCCTTCGCGATGGCCCACCCGGTCGGCTCCGGCCTGGTGGTGTCGTTCACCGAGATCGTGGTCGGCGTGCTGACCGTCCTCGGCCTGTGGCAGCGGCTCGCCGCCGGGGCGGCCATGCTGCTCTCCGCCGCGCTGCTGTTCACCGTCAGCTGGCGGGCCGTCCCGGTCTACGACACCCCCGACCTGATCTTCCTCGCCGCCTGGAGCCCGCTGCTGATCGCCGGGGCGCCCTTCGCCTCGCTCGACGGACGGCTCAACCTGGAGGCCTGGCGCCGGATCGGCGCGGGCGCGCCCGGGGCGCTCCGCCGTCGGGTGCTGCGCCGCGGCGCGGTGGTCACCACGATCGTGGTCGGCCTGACCCTGCTGCTCGGCTCGATGCTCGGCGCGGCCGTCCGCACCGGCGCCCGGCAGCAGGCGCCCGCCCGCCCGTCGACCGACTACGGCACCCCGGTCTGGCCCTCCGGCAGCCCCGCCGGCGCCCCCGGCGGCCAGGGCACGTCCACCCCGCCCCCGGCCGCCGCCCCGCACCCGGCCAGTCCGCCGCCGAGCGCCAGCACGCCGGCCACCGCCCCCGCCGCCAAGCCGACCGGGGCCACGCCCAGCGGCAAGCACTCGGGCAAGCCCGAGACCGGCGGCTCCAGCCCGGCCCCGGCCGCCCCGGCCGCCGGGCCCGGCTCCGCGCCGGCCCAGCGCACCCCGGCGCCCGGCGGCTCCGGCGGCGGCGCGGCCCCCAAGCCCACCCCCAGCAGCGGCGGCGGGCTGCTCGGCGGGGTGCTCGGCAGCGGGCCGGTGCTCGGCAGCGGACCGCTGGCCGACCTGTCCGGTGGGCAGTCCTCCCGTCCGGGGACGCCGACGGCCACCTGAGGCCGCCGGACGCGCTACGGCCGGGTGCTCCGTGGGGGAGCACCCGGCCGTAGCGTGTGTGCGGGCCCTGACTGTCGCGGACCGTCGTGTGCCGTGCGTCGTGCGTCGTCTGTCGTGCGTCGCGCGTCGTGCGATCAGTTGGAGCGGTCGCGGTAGGCGGCGAGCTCCTTGGCCGCCTCGGTGAGGTCCTTCGCGGTGTCGATCGCCCGCCAGTACACGCCCTGCGGCAGCTGGTAGCCCGCCAGCCGCTTGCTGCGGGCGAGCTGGGGGAAGGTGGTGCGCTCGTGGTCGCCCACGTCCGGCAGCAGCTCGGCGAACTCCGGGCTGAACACGTACAGGCCGGCGTTGATCAGGAAGGGCGAGGGCGGGGCCTCGATGAAGTCCAGCACGTTGCCGAACTGGTCGGTCTCCACGGCGCCCCACGGGATCCGCGGCCGGGCCAGGGCGAGCGTCGCGACGGCGTCCCGCTCGTGGTGGAAGGCGGCCATGTCGCGCAGGCTGAAGCGGGTCCAGATGTCCCCGTTGGTGGCGTACCAGGGCTCGTCCGGGCGGGGCAGCGCCTTCGCTGCGTACTTCAGGCCGCCGCCGCGACCGAGCGGCTCGGCCTCGACCACCGTCCGTACCCGCAGCGGGAGTTCGGCCTTGTCGAGCCACTCCTCCAGCACGTCGGCGAGGTGGCCGCAGGACACCACGACGTCGGTGACGCCCTCCGCGGCCAGCCAGGCCAGCTGGTGGCCGAGGATCGGCGTGCCCGTGCCCGGGATCTCGACCAGCGGCTTGGGGCGGTCGTCCGTGTAGGGGCGCAGCCGGGAGCCCTGGCCGCCGGCCAGGATCACGGCCTGGGTGACGGGCGTCGTGGTCGGCCGGGGCGGCTGGGACTGCGGGGACGCGAGGTCGGCGACGGGGCCGGAGTCAGCGGTCATGCCTGAACAATAGGGCGCCGGAAGGGTCTTGAGGGCCGTCCTCGGCGGTTGCCCGTCGCGCCCTCGCACTGGCTCCGCGCTGGTTCCTCGTCCGTCTGGCGTCCCGTCGGGGCGTCCGTCGAGGGGCGGACCGTCAGCCGACGACGCCGGCCGAGAAGGAGCCGTCGCAGACCGGGCGGGCGAAGGAGCGGGCCCGCTGCACGTCGCCCTGGTACTTGCGGACCGCGGCCTTGCCCAACTCGGTGGCCAGCGAGGTGCAGTACGGGGTCAGCGACGGCTGCTCGCGCATCGAGCGCTCCAGCAGGTCCAGCGCGGCCGACGGGTTCTTGGCGCGCAGTTCGTCCAGCAGCGCCACCCGCAGCGACTCCTGCGGGGCGAGCCCGTCCGTCTTGGCGGCGGTCGTGGTGGAGCGCCCGATCCCGGCGCCGTCGCCGCTGGACGCCGCCACGACCTGCTGGTCGAGCGCGGTCGGTGGGGCCCATGGGACCCGGGTCACGGCGAGGGTGCCGGTGGTCACCAGGACGACCGGCAGGGTCAGGGCGACGGTCTGGCCGATTCGGCGCACAAGCTGCTTCACCCTCAGGAGAGTAGCGGTGGGTGCGGGCAGGATCGCCCTCCGTCACGCCATCGGGTGACAGGGTGTCCGGGTTCGTCCCTGCACCGTGTTGACGCGGGGGTGTACGGACGGAGCCCGCCGGACCGGAAAGGGTCCGACGGGCTCCGTGGAGTGGTCCGTGCGCGGGGAGGCGCGCCGCGGGTCAGCGGCCCAGACGGACCCCGGTGCCGGTGGAGAAGACGTGGGTCTCCTCGGCGGTCGGCACGACGTGGACGGTCTCGCCGCGGGCCGGGATCTGGCGGCCGGGCACCCGGACGACCAGCTCCTTGTCCACGCCGCCGATCTGGGTGGTGCCGTAGACGAAGCCGTCCGAGCCGAGCTCCTCGACCACGTTCACGGTCACCGCGACGCCCTCGATGCCGCCCGCCGGGACGATCTGGAAGTGCTCGGGGCGGATGCCGACGGTCACCGTCTTCTCGGTGAGGGCGCCCGCCAGGTCCTCGCGGGAGATGTTGACCACCGAGCCGCCGAACTTCACCCCGCCGTCCACCAGCGGCACCTCGACCAGGTTCATGGCCGGCGAACCGATGAAGCCGGCCACGAACAGGTTGGCGGGCCGGTCGTACATGTTGCGCGGGGTGTCGACCTGCTGCAGCAGACCGTCCTTCAGCACCGCGACCCGGTCGCCCATGGTGAGCGCCTCGGTCTGGTCGTGGGTGACGTAGACGGTGGTGATGCCCAGGCGGCGCTGCAGGCCGGCGATCTGGGTGCGGGTCGAGACGCGGAGCTTGGCGTCCAGGTTGGACAGCGGCTCGTCCATCAGGAAGACCTGCGGCTGGCGGACGATCGCCCGGCCCATCGCGACGCGCTGGCGCTGACCACCGGAGAGGGCCTTCGGCTTGCGGTCCAGGTACTCGGTGAGGTCGAGGATCTTCGCCGCCTCCTCGACCTTGGTGCGGATGTCCGCCTTGTTCACGCCGGCGATCTTGAGCGCGAAGCCCATGTTCTCGGCGACGGTCATGTGCGGGTAGAGCGCGTAGTTCTGGAACACCATCGCGATGTCCCGGTCCTTCGGCGGCAGGTGGGTGACGTCCCGGTCGCCGATCCGGATCGCGCCGCTGTTGACGTCCTCCAGACCCGCGAGCATGCGCAGGCTGGTCGACTTGCCGCAGCCGGACGGACCGACCAGCACCAGGAACTCGCCGTCGGCGATCTCCAGCTCCAGCGCGTCCACCGAGGGCTTGGTCGCCCCGGGGTAGACACGGGTCGCCTTGTCGTACGTGACAGAAGCCATCGTCGTTCTTCTCCTTCACCGGCAGGAACGTGCCGGACGATCCGAGTAAAGGGGGGTGTGCGTTCGTCTCCGCCGGCCCGCCAGTGGTCTGAACCACTGCCCGTACCGACTCCCGGCGACGCTACCTGCGCTTCCGTCGCTTGTCAGCCCCCCTCCGCCCCGATTTCGGCATCGGTTCCATCACGCCCACCCGGCCCCGCCCCGGCCCCGCTCCCCGCCCGGCCCTCGTCCCGCCGCCGGCCCGCCCCACCCCGGCAACCCCCGGATATCCCCCCACCCCGCCATCCCGGCCCGGTAGACTGCCCCCGGTGCCGCCGTGATCCTTCGCGGACGGTCACCGTGCCTCCTTAGCTCAGCTGGCCAGAGCACCGCTCTTGTAAAGCGGGGGTCGTCGGTTCGAACCCGACAGGGGGCTCAGCGCCAGACACGGCAGAAGGGCCAGCTCACCGGTGTGATCCGGGGGGAGCTGGCCCTTCGTCGTTGCCGCGGTCCTCCCCGGGCTGTGCCACAGGCGTGCCAGAAGCCGCCGGCCGGTGACGGGAACGGCCGGTCGCAGGCAGGTCGAGGAGCCTAGGATCCGGGCATGACCCAAGAGAAGCTCGGCAGGATCCTCAGCTCCGTGGCCAAGCGGATGCGCGCCGACTTTGAGCAGTCCAGGAACTTCAACCACAACGGTGAGGCAGGAACCTCGCGAGAAGCACTTATTCGCGAGTTTCTCTCAGGCTATTTGCCGTCGCACGTTGAAGCGGTTCACAATGCCGAGATTGTGGCTTCCGCTGGGGAGGTGTCGCCTCAATGCGATGTTGTGCTCATCGATAGAGGGACGCCGCCATTTACTACCCTCAACGGCTACCGCATCATTCCGAACGAATGCGTGTATGGCGTTGTTGAGGTGAAGACAAAGCTAGACAAGGCGCAATTATTGGACGCCTGCGAGAAGATTGCCAAGGTCCGCCGAATCGGTAAAACCGCCTACAGGCCCATTCCCGGCCTGATCCCTCGTTCTGTATCTGCCTACGGTAGGACATTTGACTTCTTTCCGACGTCAGGCATGATCGTGGCCTTCGGTAGTCTCGATCTTGAGACGATCGGCGGACACTTGATTGAGTGGTGCAGGAAGCGCGACCCCATCGAGTGGCCCGACAGCGTCTGGGTTCTCGGAAAGGGGCATCTGCAATGGACGGATCCGAGGAATGGAAATCTGGACAGATCTCCATCACCTGGGGCCTCGCTGCTGCAGGTCGATGCAATGCCAGAGGATGACATCCTGATGCCTCTGGCTCTTCATCTGAATATCCACTTCTCGGATGCATGGATGAACCCGCTCGATCTGGTGCCGTATTCTGGGGCGGCGCCATTGGGCCTCGGTGTCAGGAAGTGGGATTCACAGTAGCTGACGGGCGTTGCTCCGCTTCGGGTGCGAGGCGGAGCAACGCCTTCGCCGGCTAGCCCAGCTCTGGAGCGTCCGGGCCGACGAACTTGCCGTCGTCTGATTGGTAAACCAGTCCGATCCGATGGTGGGCCAGCAGAGCCTGCATGTCCGCCGCGGGAGGTGCAGGCAGAAGTACAACCATGTGGGGCTCATGCTGCCGTGTCGGCGTCTTCACGTAGCGGCTGTAGTCGAGCAGCTGACCAATCGCCATTCGTACGTCCTCCCGAGAGCCTGAGCCCTTGGCTTCGTAGAGGACGTGATCAGTGGCGTCATAAAGGTCGGTGCGAAGTGTTGAACTCATTCCCTCGACCTTGATCTGGAATGCACCGGTTTCATGCCCAAGTGACTCCAGTACAGCCCGGTAAGTCTTTGTCAGTTCAGCCTCGCGCCGAACAGCAATGCTTGCGGCCGTAGCTGCCCGCAGGCTCATCTTTGTAGTAAATTCCTCGGATGCGACAAAGACGCCTTCGGTCGACGCGTGCGGCGCCTTCTTGGTAGCGTTTCGCTTGGGCTTGGTCCGCTGCTTAGGCAGGGAGAGGGCTCCCGTGGTTGCCGGGCCAGAATTCAGCATTGATGCCAGGATCGGCTGAAATGGCACGAACTCTGCTGCAGTTTCCTCGGCTGCCGGGATGGCATCCTTTGGAGAGTTCTCGAATTCACCATCTGGGCGTAGCCGGAAGACAATGACGTTGCGGAACGTGTCGTTATCGCCACGCACTTTCCGCCAGACGTACGGGAGAGCCTGGTCAAGGCTAAAGATGCCGACATAGCGATGCTTCTTGGGTCCATCGCCCTTTGGCTTCTCGGCGAGGACGAAAACGCGAAGCTTGCGGTTCTGCTCAGCATGGCGGAGGATGGCCCGGTTTCCGGTGCCAAAGGCGCCATCAAACGTCTGGTCGCCAACCTGTCCAGCTCCGGTGTATTCGAAAACTGGGCCCTGGTCATCTTCTTCTGCTAGCCAACCGTCATAGTAGCCGTACTGCTCGCCGACGGTCGGATCAGAATAGAGATTAACGCTCTCCTTTTCATCGGAGGGGCAGATGCCGCCCTGAGGGCTTCCGCCGAACTCCTGCCGGATCTCCGCCCGAGTGCGGACGTCGCCGGGAACGATCGGGCTGAGGCTAGTCGTCATGGCCAGACCCTAGATCATGGCTCCGACAGGTTGGGGTGCGAGCTACAGATCCATGGCAGTGTCTTCGACGCGAAGAAGCCGGTCCCGCTGGTGGGAACCACGCCAGCGGGACCGGTGGACGGTGATGTCAATCAACCTGCGTAGAAGGCGTTGTTTCGGTCGATGGGCCCGCGGGCGGATCGTTGTTCCCGCCGAGCGCCTTGCGGGCGGCCTCGCCCATCTTGTCGGCGATGGCACGGTCCCGGTCGCTGGTCATGTGCTGGTAGATCAGCGCGGCTCGGGTGGTGCTGTGACCCGTCCTGGTCATGAGCTCCCGGGTGCTGGCCCCGTTCTGGGCCGCCAGGTTGTTGCCGGTGTGCCGGACGTCGTGGAAGTGGATGTCCGGGGAAACGCCGGCCTTGGCCTTGGCGGCCGTCCAGTCGTCCCGGAAGTTGCTCCGGCGGAGCTTGCCGCCCCGGGGGCCGACGAAGAACAGGCCGTCCTGCCCCTTGGCCGCGTGGTGCTCCAGGTGGCGTTCGAGATTGGGGACGATCAGGTCCGGGAACGAGACCGTCCGGGACGCCCGGCTGCGGCACGGTCAGGGACAGGATGTCGGCCTCACCGTTGGCCACGAACGTGACGTCCAGGGTGATCAGCAGCACGCCGGTCTCGGCGTCCATGGCCATCTCGCCGGTCTGGCGGTTCTTGAGCTTCGGGCGGGGCGCCTGGGCGACCATCACCAGCGCGGCGGTCGTGTCGACGGGGATGAAGCGCATCTTCTGGCTCCTTCATCGAGTGCCGGGGCCGATTAGGCAGCCCGGTGCATCTCCTCTAACGGAGGTGATCTCATGCACTCATGTATATGAGCTGATGGATAGAAGAGTTTCCGACTCCTGTATATGAGTCAGCCCGCCGCGAGAAAGAATCTTGCGGTGGGTTGAGAGAGTTGAGCGAGCGTCAGTCGCGAGCGGGGAAACGGTAGTCGAGAACGCACTGGTCAGCGGCCATCACGGCGTCACAGACTTCGACCACGCGGCCGGCATCGGTGGCGGCGTCCCGAACGATGCGGATCACCGGGGAGCCGGGGCTCAGCGCCAGCGCGGCCGTCTCGGCCTTGGTGGCCAACCGGGCCCGGACGGTCTCAGTGAACTCGGCCAAGGTGTGGCCGTGCTCCTCCAGGCGCGCATAGATGCCACCGCCGCCGGGGTTCTCGGCGAACGTCTCCGGGATGTCCTTCACCACGTCCCAGGGCAGGTATGAGGTGGCTTCCTCGGTCGGTGTCCCGTCGCGGAAGTAGCGGCGCTTGCGGGCCAGCACCTTCGAGCCGGCGGGCACGTTCAGGCGCTCGGCGATCTCTTCCGGGGCGTCGACCGGTCCGACGAAGAGCACGTTCACGGAGGGCTTGCCGCCGGACTGCTCGGCCTCGGTGAGGTACGCCGCCTTGCCGGCGAGCCGATGCGCTCGGCGGAAGCGGTCCGAGGACTTGCGCTGCACCGGGGGGCGGGAGCGGACGAAGGAGCCGCGGCCGTGGTGCGTTTCGATCAGCTGTGTCGTCCGCAGCTCCGCGACTGCCTTGCGGACCGTGCCGGAGGCCACCCCGTAGCGCTCCATGAGCTCGGCTTCACTGGGGATCGCCGTGCCGGGGGCCACGACCCCGGACCGGATCTGCGACGCCAAGTCGTCCGCGATCTGCTGGTACTTCGCCTTCGCCGTTGATGCGGCCTCGCCACTCCGTGTCGGTGGCTGGAGCGGTGGTGCGTGAGGACGGCCGGATTCTCGCGATCCGGCGGGCCGACAACGGCACCTGGGAGCCCCCAGGCGGGGTGCTGGAGCTCTCGGAGACCGTCGAGGACGGCGTGCGCCGCGAGGTGTACGAGGAGACGGGGATCAAGGTCTCGGTGGAACGGCTCACCGGGGTCTACAAGAACGTGACCCGTGGAATCGTTGCCCTGGTCTTTCGGTGCCACCCCGAGGGCGGCAGCGAGCAGCTGTCGGACGAGTCGACGGCCGTCGCGTGGCTCACCCCGGAGGAGATCGCCAACCGCATGGGCGAGGTCTACGCGGTCCGTCTGCTCGACGCCGTCCAGGGTGACGTGGCTCCGCACGTCCGGACACACGACGGCCGGACGCTCATCGATATGCCGCAGGCGAGCTGAGTCAGCCCGTCTTCCTGCCGCGCTTGCCCATCTGGCTCCAGACGTGCCGGTGGCGGGCGATGGTGAAGACCCGATCCACCCTGTTCGGAGACAGCACCGCCGGCCGGGAGGGCAGAGCCGAGGCGATCTGCTCACCATCGATGACCGTCACCCTCGGTGCCGTGCCGAGCGTGATTTTTCGAGCGCCGACGACGGCGATGACGGGGTGAACGGGGACCTCGAAGCCGCACCACTCAGTGAGCAGCTTGGTGGTACGACTCGCCTCGAACTCCGAGTTCTCCAGGTACGGGAAGCTGTTGCGGTTGACCTTTACCATCTTGTCGCCGACCCACACCGTGGCGCCCGGGTGGTGCTTCGAGTTGATCGTGAAGACGCCCGGCGGGCCGATCACCACGTGGTCGATGTCGGACCCGGACGGCAGCGGCACCCCGTGCAGGACCTTCCAGCCAGCGGCTCTAAGCAGCTCCAGCCGAGCCCCGACGACCTGCTCACCTTCCAGGCCGCGGAGTGTGCTCGAATCACCGAGGCGCTGGCGGGAGATCTTGGCAGCAAGCCGGACGAGTAGCCCGTACCGCTCTTCGCCCTCGCGCACGAGACTTTCCAGCCCGGCACCGGGCAGGTTCCGCGCAAGGTCGTCTTCGTCTTGCATCGAGGGAAGGAATGGGACCTCTGCCCGAGGCTGTGGCATGGGCACGGGTGCTGCCTTCGCCGGCGGTTTCGTTCCCCGGTACTGGACGGTGCGCGCCGGCACGTGGCTGCCGAAGGACTTGCACCACTCTTCGACCTTGGCCAGCGCGAGCGCCTCAAACTCCGGATTGTCGACCGTGACGACCCCGGTCTTGCAGTCCAGCCAGGCCACTGAATCCCCGCGGGCGCCAGTCTTGTTGACGTAGAGCCGTTCCTTCCCGGGCACCCGCCAAGGCTTGACCACCAGCTCCGTCATTCGTCCCCCTCCGGCATGGCCTCCCTGACCAGGGTCAGCATGCCCACGCACCGCTCAGCAGGAACGCGAGAGTCGGCCAGCTAAGTCAGTTCAGCCAGTGGCTAGGAGGTGCGGCCGGAGCGAGCGACGGTGTCTACGTGTTTTAGGCGTGAGCGCCGACGCCGTGCAGACCAGGCGGGTGGTGTGTGGGATGGGGATAGTTAGCAGGGGAGTTGGGGCGAGGAGGTGGGGTGGGAGGGTGACTGTTACGAGTTTCGCTACTGGTTCAAGGGCGCGCACGCGAGCGTGCGGCCGTGGATGCCGATGTGAGAGCCCGCCGGGCGGACAGCGCGGGTCAAGGCGTGAGGCTCCGCCGGGCCCTCCTCGGAGGGGACCACCCGCTCAGGCTGAATCATGGCTGAGGTCAACCTGATCTGTCTGGCCCCAAAGAGCCGCGCCGGCCTCCGTCCCTGGAGAAGGCTGCATTAGGCAGGAATGAGCAGAGGTCCCCGCCGGGAGACGGGGACCTCTGGCGCAGGCTACTGCGCCTCGATGAATTCGCGAATGTACTCGTTGGCCGCGATGTGTCGGGCGAGGGCGGCCGCGGCAGCTTCCCAAGCTGTGCGACCGGCCACCAGCTTCCCGGAGATCGGGTCGATCAGATTTCCAGCGAAGATGCTGTCCTTCTCGGTCAGCGGCATGTCGCTGATCGTGGCCAGGCGCTTGTCCGGGACCCGAGAAAAGTCCACGTCGTCCAGGGCGCGCACACAGTGCTCGATTGCGTTCTCGCGGAAGGTCACCAACTCCTCGTCCCGATCGCCCTTCAGACGCTCGGCGATGAGCGCGGAAGCGGTGAAGACAGCGAACGCAATGGCATACAGCACGCCGGCCGAGGTGAGGTAGGTGGCCTCGCGGACCTCAGCTGCCGTCACCTCGTTGTCGATGACATCAGCGAACCTCGGGTTGTCACCGAGAGTCGTCCAGAACGCCGTCAGCTCCTCCTCAGCAGTGCCGTGCTCGAAGTAGTCGGTGACAGCCTTGTCCATCGTCGAGGGCGAGCGGTACTTGTTGCCGACCAGCAGCAATCCAGAGACGTAGCGGATCGTTTTGAAGCTGAAGAGCTTGGCCGAGAGCTTGCCAGGGTTGTCCTTCAGATACTCGACGCGCTCCTCGAAGAGCGGCACGGTGTCAAACAGGTCGGACAGGGCCCGGTTGATCGGCTGCCGCCGGTCCATCGACTGGCCGAGCGACTGAGTAGGCGCCTTCACATTGCGCTGGAGGTCAGCGAAGTCCTGGGCGCGACGCTTGTGATCGTCGTCGATGACGATGATCAGAGGCTGTCCAGAATCGCGCAGGCGCGTGATCACCGGGTCGTCTTCCTCGTCACGGGTCTGCACGATGTGCTCGTACGCGCCGATGCGGTGCTGGCCGTCACCAATATCGAACTTCGCGGAGATGTCGATGGACAGCACGCCGAACTGGGCGGCGTCGAAGTCGGTCGTGACACCGGGGAGCTTGACCGGTTCGAAGTGTGCTTCCCGCGAAGTGAGGTAAAGAACGGCCGCGCCGAGCACGAAGTCCTCTACACCTTCCAGATAGTTCACGATCGCCTTGAGGTGGGTCGTGTCGCGGGGACGGTTGCCATGAGCGTCGGTCTTGGCCGGGTTCCAGGGGGCCGGCTTAGAGACCATGGACACTAGGTCGGGGGCGCACATGGCGGTGGTCATCATTCGACGGCCGCCCTGCATGTAGCCGATGACAGGGAGTTGGATCTTGGGCACAGAGCCCTCCAAGCATGCCGACGGAAGCTCCCCCCCAAGGGAACAGACGATCCGTCAGGCGCTGACCGCCGAAGCTACTACGCCAGATTGCCGGCGTCAAAACCCTTAAATCTTGCGTAGATTGACCGGTGTCGCGCGTAGATAGCTCTCACCACGGGAGGTGCAGGCCGGCGGGCCTGAGCGACCTCGCTGGTAGCTAGTGATGGGGAGGGGCCCGGAGTGCGCCAGGTGCGGCTCCGGGCCTGCGGCGCGTCTGGCTTGGGCGGCCGCGGCGCTTGGGTCGCTACTCCTTCTTGGAGGACACGAGCAGCCCCGCCACGGCCGTGGCGGCGAGCAGCGGGCCCCCGACCGGGGGTGCCGCCAGGGTGATGGCGAAGGTTGCCACCCCCGCCGCGCCGACCGCCATGTAGAAGCGCGCCTTGGGCGAGAGCGGACGACGCGGCGGACGGTTGGGCTCGATGTCGTGTGCGGGCATGGATCCCCCTTGGGAGGCGGCTTGCTGCGCACCCTGTCTGGGCACGGCCTGTGTCCGAATCGTATACCGAAATCTGGCATCAGATTCGCATTTCTGTGCCCCGCCTTCGTGATCGGCGTAGACTGCGGGGCGCCGTGGTGGATGCGCGGCTGGAAGGGAGGCATGTCCATGACGGACATCGGCCTGGGAGAGGTGCCCGGGAGCAAGTGGGTCCTGCAGCCAGGTGACGAGATCGAGCGGAAGCAGTTGCACTCGGTCTACGGCGGTCGGACGCAGGGTGGCATCGGCCCCTCGGCTCGGACGCCGAACGTGATGATCTTTGCTGACCCAGTCGCCGGCGAGAAGTTTGGCTACTACGACGGGTGGATGCCGGACGGGCTCTTCCACTACACCGGCGAAGGCCAGTACGGCGATCAGCGCATGCTTTCCGGAAACGCCAGCATCCTGAACCACCAGGCCGAAGGTCGAGCGCTCCGTGTTTTCCAAGGAGCACGCGGCAGGGTCAGGTACGTAGGTGAGTTCGCCGCGGACGGGTGGTACCAGGCTGATGCCCCAGAGTTCGGCGACGGTCCGCTTCGGAAGGTGATCGTGTTTCGCCTCCGCCCGCTCGATATCGAGCCGCAGCGGCCAGCAACAAAGCTGGGTCGAATCCTAGAGAGCCAGCAGACGCAGGTGCAGACCCTTGGGATCGAGCAACAGGAGACCGAGAAGTCCTTCGTGGACCCAAGCCGTGATCCCTATGAGGCTGAACGGCGCGAAGCGAAGCTCGTCCTAGCGTTCAGTGACTACCTGCGATCCCGTGGACATGAAGTCGTACGACAGATGATCCTTCCGACGGGCGAGAGCCGTCCGCTATTCACGGACCTCTACGACTCAGCTCAGGGCTTGCTGATCGAGGCCAAGGGCAGCGTCACCCGCGAAAACTTCCGGATGGCGATCGGGCAGCTCGCCGACTATGGCCGCTTCGTCGAGGTGAAGTCGAGCGCCATTCTGGTGCCGAGTGAGCCACGCGAAGACCTGCTCGAACTTGCGAAGAGCCAAGACGTCGCAGTCATCTGGCCCGAGGGTAAGGGGTACGTAGGCACCCGGCCAGACCTGCTCAACTAACCGGCTTCTCGGCGTTCCGTTGACCAGCCCCGTGCCACAGGCGTGCCAGAACGGGCGGTACGTGGCGGTCAGTTGCGGGTGCTGGCGGTGCGGTGGGCGGGTGACCAGCAGGCTAGCTAAGTCGCAGGTCACGCTAGGTGCCGAACGCCTGCCGTTGTAAAGCGGGGGTCGTCGGTTCGAACCCGACAGGGGGCTCAGTGCTGGAATGCCGGAAGGGCCGGCCCGATCGTCATCGGGTCGGCCCTTCCGGCGTTGTGGGGGTCAGTCGGGCGGGAGGGTGAGGGTGGCGAGGGCGCCGCCGGTGGGGTGGTTGGTGAAGGTGAGGGTGGCGCCGATGACGCGGGTGTGGCCGGTGGCGATGGTGAGGCCGAGGCCGTGGCCGCGGCCGCGTTCCGGGGCGTTGGTGCGGAAGCGCTGGGGGCCGTGGTGGAGGAGGTCGTCGGGGTAGCCGGGGCCGTGGTCGCGGACGGTGATGCGGCGGCCGTCGACGTGGAGTTCGACCGGGCCGGCGCCGTGGCGGTGGGCGTTGAGCAGCAGGTTGCCGAGGATGCGGTCCAGCCGGCGCAGGTCGGTGCGGACCTGTTGGCCGGTGGTGTCGGCGGCGATCTCGACGGCGACGTCCAGGCCGGTGAGGGTGACGGTGCGGCGGACGGCGCGTTCCAGTGGGACGGCGGAGAGGTCGGGGGACTCGACGTCGGCGTCCAGCCGGGAGACCTCCAGCAGGTCCTCGACCAGGGCGCGCAGGGCCTGGACCCGGTTCTGCACCAGTTGGGTGGGGCGGCCGGGCGGCAGCAGTTCGGCGGCGGTGACCAGGCCGGTGAGCGGGGTGCGCAGTTCGTGGGCGACGTCCGCGGTGAAGCGCTGTTCGTCCGCCAGCCGGCGGTGCAGGGTGCGGGACATCAGGTCGACGGCGGCGGCGAGGTCGGCGACCTCGTCCTTCCCGTCGACGAGTTCGCCGATCCGGGTGTCGGTGCCGCCGGCCGCGATGCCCCGGGCGGCGGTGGCGGCGGTGCGCAGCCGGCGGCTGATCCGGTCGGCGACCAGCACGCCGGCCAGCACGGTGGTGAAGACCGCGGCGACGACGGTGATCAGGATGATCCGGTCCAGGTCGGCGATCGCCCGGCGGTCCTGGGTGAAGTCCAGCCGGACGGAGAGCACCCCGCCCCGGACCGGGCCGGCCGCCCACATCGCCTCGCCCTGGGCGTCGGTGGCGAGCAGCGAGCCCTGCCGGCCGCCGGCCGCGAGCTCGTGCAGCCGGGTGGGCAGGACGGGGTCGTCGAGGGCGGCGCCGGGGACGGCCATGCCGCGGCCGTAGTCGGTCAGGGCGGTGCCGAGGGCGGTGAGCGCCGAGGACCGGGCCTGGTCGACGTGCTGACGGATCATCGCCTGGTGGACCAGCAGGCCGACGGCCACCGCGACCAGGACGGAGATGGCGGCGACGGCGGTGGCGATCTGGCGGCGCAGGGTCATGCGGGACGTCGCAGCTTGTAGCCGAAGCCGCGGACGGTCTCGATCCGGCCGGAGCCGATCTTGGCGCGCAGCCGCTGCACGTGGACGTCCACCACCCGGGTGTCGGCGCCCCACTCGTAGTCCCAGACCCGTTCCAGCAGCACGGAGCGCTCCAGCACGATGCCGGGCGCGGCGGTGAACTCCAGCAGCAGCCGCAGTTCGGTGGGGGTGAGCGGGACGAGTCGGCCGTCCACCCGCACCTCCATGCTGTCGGTGTCCACCTGGAGGCCGTCGAGGTTGCGGACGGCGGGGGTGGCGGCAGCGGGGGCGGCGGACGGGGCGGCGGCAGCGGGGGTGGCGCCCGGGGCTGCGGACGGAGGGGCAGGCGGGGGAGGGGTGGTAGACGACGGAGCGGTCGGGGCGGGGGCGGTCGGCGGGGCCACCGGGACGCGGCGCAGCACCGTACGGATCCGGGCGACCAGCACGGCGCTCTCGAACGGTTTGACCACGTAGTCGTCCGCCCCCGCCTCCAGGCCGGACACCACGTCCACCGGGTCGGTGCGGGCCGACATCATCAGGATCGGCAGCTGGCTCTCCTCCCGGATCCGGCGGCAGAGGCCGACCCCGTCGAGCAGCGGCAGCATGACGTCCAGCAGCAGCAGGTCGGGGCGGACGGCGTGGAAGGCCTCCAGCCCCTCCAGGCCGTCGGCGGCGGTGGTGACCGGGAAGCCGTAGCGCTCCAGGGCCATCCGGGTCGCCTCCCGGATCACCTCGTCGTCCTCTACGAGCAGGATGTGCGGCTGGGCGGGGGCGGCTGCGCTGGTCATCGCTTGGCTTCCGGTTGGACGGCGGGGGCGGACGGCTGGGGGGTGGGCTGGGCGGAGCGTGCGGGCGGGACGACCGCGCCCGGGCCCGGTTTCGGCCCGGCGGTGGGGCGCGCCGGGGCGGGTGCCCGGTCGGCGCCGGTGACGGACGGCTGGTCGCCGCCCGGTTCGGCGGACGGGAGCGGGCCGACGCCGTCCACCTGTCGCTCGACCAGGGTGAGCCGACTGCCGTCCCAGTGGTAGCGGCTGGTGGTCCGGGTGGAGAGGGTGGTGGACTCGTACAGCAGCAGGTCGGAGTCGACGGTCGCGGCGCCGAACTGCGGCTGCACCTGGACCCGCAGGATCGGCAGGACGCGGTCGCCGGCGAGGGTGTAGACGTGCAGCACCACCTGCCCGGGGGTGGTGACGACGGTGATCAGCTCGGGCCGTCCGTCGCCGGTGAGGTCGCGGAACTCCGGGGCCCGCACCCCGCAGTCGGCGCAGGAGTCGAGGGCGCGCCGTTCCTCCGTGCTCACCGCCGGGTCCTTGGTGAGGAGGGCACGGACGTCGACCGCGGTGAGGTCGTGCCCGGGGACGGTCAGGTCGGGGACGGGCTGCGGCGGGGCCTGGGTGGTGGAGCCGGCGGCGGGCGGGGTGGTCGGCGGCGGGGCGGTGGCCAGGTCGGGCCAGAGCGGTTTGGCGGACGCCGGCGGGGTGACCGCCGAGCGCGGACCGTCGTCCCGCAGGCCGCCGGGGGCGGGGCGGCCGAAGGCCAGGACGCCGAGGACGGTCAGCACGGCCAGGGCGGCGAGGGCGGCCGCGGACACGGCGCCGGGGCGGCGGCGGAGCGGGGGCGGGGACGGTGGTGCCACGGTCGGTGCTCGTCCTCCTCGTCCGCGGTGGTGCGGTGGTCGCTGCGGTGCTCTCTGTGGGTCCCGGGGGTGCCAGTGGTCCCCATGATTCTCGTGGTTCCGGTTGTAGCGGTACTGCTCCGCCGGTGGTAGGTCGCCCGGGCGGCGACCGCCGGTTCCGCCCCGGACCGGTGGTTCCACCCGGCCCCGCCCCGGGCGGGGCCGGGTCAGGCCGGGTCCGCCAGGACGATGATGTTGTCCGTCCAATGGCCGTCCGGGCCGATCCGCCCGCCGCAGGTGATCAGCCGCAGCGCGGGCCCGGGGGTGTCGCCGTAGACCGTGTCGGTGGGGAAGCGGTCCTTGGTGGCCTGGATCAGGCTGCGGACCTTGAAGTCCACGGTGCCGCCGTCCGCGCGCCGGATCCGGAGCAGGTCGCCCGGGTGGAGTTCCGGGAGGTGCTGGAAGACCGCCGGGCCGTGCTTGGTGTCGAGGTGCCCGATCAGGACGGCGGGGCCGTTCTCGCCCGGGGTGGGGCCGTTGCGGTACCAGCCGACCTCGTCGGCCCGGTCGGCCGAGGGCACCTGGACGGTGCCGTCGGTGTTCAGGCCGAGGTCGGTCACCGGGGCGTCCACCTTGATGGCGGGGATCAGCAGGCGGGTGGGCGGGGAGGCGGTGCGGGCGCGGTCGGCGGTGGTCGGCGCACCGGCCGGCGTGGTGGGGGTGGTGGCGGCGGGCGCCGGGTCGTGGCCGGAGGTCTCGATCCGCACCACCGGGGTGTCCCGCCCGGAGAGGGCGAGCGAGACGCCGAGGGTCAGGCAGAGCAGGCCGGCCGTGCCGAAGACGGTCCGCTGCAGGACGTTCGGGCCGGGCCGGGCGGCGCGCCGCCGCCCGCGGCCGCCCCGCCGGTCGCCCGCGGGCCCGTCGGCGCCCCGCCCGTCGGTGCGCCGTCGGCCGGTCCCCCGCCGGTCGGTCCCCGCCCCCCGGGGCACCCCGGCGCCGCTTCCCCGCCCGGCCGGGTGCGGGGGAAGGGCGCCGGGGTGCCCGGCGGACTCGGGACCGGTGTCAGCCACGCGCACCGGAGCGGCGACGCAGCAGGGCGAAGCCCAGCGCACCGGCGCCGACGGCCGCGACGGCGCCGCCGCCCGCCAGCATCAGGCCGTTGCCGTCCGTCGCGCCCGAGCCGTCACCGGCCTGGGCGGCACCCTTCGGCACCTCGCGGACCTGCGGCTGGCCGCCGGCCGGGGCGGGGGTGGGCTGACCGGTGGCGCCCGGGTGGGCCGGCTTGGCGGTGCCGACGACGCCGGGGGCGGCGGCGGAGCCGGGCTCGACGGCCGCCGCGGAGGGGGTCGGACGGGCCGAGGTCGCGCCGGCGGCCGACCCGTCGGCGGGGGCGGCGGTCGGCTTGGCGGAGGCCGGCTGCGGGGTGCCGTCGGCCCAGGCCTGCCCGCCGGTGACGACGGTCACCAGCGCGGCGCCGGTCAGGGCGCAGACCGCCAGCATGCGACGGGCGGGCGAACGGTCGGTGCGGGTCCGGCGCGGGGTCCTGCTCATGGGCGGTTCTCCTTGGTCTGCGTCACGCCCGGCCGGGGGTGGCCGGTGCGTCGCCAGCGACAGTAGGAGCGCCGTGTCGCGGTGCCCGCCCGGCCGCGTCACGGCCGCCCATCGGCTCCGTAACGGTCTTCGCGGCGCCCGTAACGGTCTTTGCGGCGCCCGTGACGATCGGCGGGCCCGTGACGATCGGCGGGCCCGTGACGATCGGCGGGCCCGTGACGACGGGCGCCTTGGCGGGCCGGGCCGGTGCTCGCGAATTTTCTCCGCGCACGCACTGAGCACCCCCGCCCGCTCGTCCGTATCCCTCGGTGGGGGAGAAACCGGGGCGACCCGGGGAAGGTTCGATCAATCAGGGGGCCGATCGAGAGAAGGGTGGCAGCCATGAGTGTGCTGTCCAACCTGGTGCCGTCGCTGTGGCGTGGCCGCGGTGGACGCGGTTACGGCGGTCGTGGCGGACGCAGCTACGGCGATGACTGGTACGACCGGGACGACTACGGTCGTGGTCGTGGTCGTGGTCGTGGTCGTGGGCGTGGTCGGGGCCGTCGGCACGGCCGGTACTGACGGCTGACGGACCGATGATGGCGTAGGGCCAGGACGAGCCGGTGTGGTCACCGCGGCAGTGGTTGGCCGTCGATACGGGCGAGGGAGAGGACCGGGCTGATCCGGTCGTCTCTCCGGCCCCGGCGGTGTCGTTGCGGCGGACCTTCCGGCGGTTCTGGCCCTACACCCGCGGGGGACGGCGCTGGCTGGTGCCGTTGCTGGTGCTCGTCCTGCTCGGACCGGTGGTCGACGCGGCGATGATCTGGCTGTTCAAGATCGTCATCGACGACGTGCTGGTGCCGCACCGGTACGGACTGTTCCTGCCGGTGGCGCTGGCGTACGCCGGACTGGCCCTGCTGGCCGGCGCGTTGGGCTTCGTGGACGAGATGGCCTCGACCTGGGTCAGCGAACGCTTCCTGCTCGAACTGCGCGCGGACGTCTTCCAGCACCTCCAGGACCTGCCGCTGAGCTTCTTCGAACGGCGCCGACTGGGCGACGTGTTGTCCCGGGTGACCTCGGACATCGAGGCGGTCGAGACCTTTCTGCTGTCCGGCATCCTGGAAGCGGTCGCGTACGTCGCCGAACTGGCGGTCTTCCTGGGCGTGTTGTTCTACCTGCGCTGGGACCTGGCGCTGACCGCACTGGTGGTCGTGCCACTGTTCTGGGTCACCGCCCGGCACTTCTCGGCCCGGGTGAAGACGGCTTCCCGCGAGCGGCGGCGGCGCAGCGGCTCGGTCAGCGCCCTCGCCGAGGAGACGCTGGGCAACGTCGCCCTGGTGCAGGCGTACAACCGGCAGGACTGGGAGCAGAACCGGTTCATGCGGGAGAACCTGGGCCGCTTCCGGGCGACCATGTCGGCGACCCGGCTGCGTGCGACGTTCACCCCGATCGTGGACATGCTGGAGCTGATCGGCGGCCTGATCGTGCTCGGGCTGGGCGCCTGGGAGATGGCCCACGGCCGCCTCACCCTCGGTGAACTCCTGGTCTTCGTGGCCCTGTTGACCCGCCTCTACGAACCGATCCACGGGATCGGGCAACTCAGCAACGCCTTCTTCTCCGCCGCGGCCTCCGCCGAGCGGATCATCGAACTGCTGGACCAGCGCCCTCAGGTGGCAGATCCGCCGCGGCCGTTGCGCCCGGCCCGGGTGCGCGGGGCGGTGGCTTTCGACGGGGTGCGGTTCAGCTACCCGGACACGGTCCGGGCGGCGCTGGACGACGTCTCCTTCCGGGCCGAACCGGGCGAGACGGTGGCGCTGGTCGGGGAGAGCGGGGCGGGCAAGTCGACGATCGCCAAGCTGCTGCTGCGCTTCTACGACCCGGAGCGCGGATCCGTCCGACTGGACGGGACGGACCTGCGCGAACTGGCGATGGCCGACCTGCGCGAGCACATCGCGGTGCTGCTCCAGGAGACCCTGGTCATCCACGGCACCATCCGGGAGAACATCGCCTACGGCCGCCCGGGCGCCACCGACGCCCAGGTCACGGCGGCCGCCCGGGCCGCCGACGCGCACGAGTTCGTCAGTCGGCTGCCGGAGGGCTACGACACGGTGGTGGGCCAGCACGGACGGTTGCTGTCCGGCGGCCAGCGCCAGCGGATCGCGATCGCCCGGGCGATGATCCGGGACGCGCCCGTGCTGCTGCTCGACGAGCCGACCACCGGGCTGGACGCGGAGTCGGGGCGGCGGATCCTGGAGCCGCTGGGACGGCTGATGAGCGGCCGTACGACGATCATCATCTCGCACAACCTGCTGACCGTACGGCACGCCGACCGGATCATCCTGCTGCGCGAGGGCCGGGTCGCGGCCAGCGGTAGCCACACCGAACTGCTGGCCCACGACGACGGCTACGCCCGGCTCGACCGCGCGGCCGGACTGGCGACCAGGCTCAACCGCTGACCCGCCCCCGCCGGGCCGTGGTCCCCGCCCGACGCCCCGCCCGCAGCTGCCGCAGCGTCCACTCCTCCCCGAGCAACCTGGCCCGGGCGCCGAAGAGTTCGGCCGCCCGGCGGTACGAGAGCCGCGCGCGACCGGTGTGCGGGCAGCGGTCGGCGGCGGGGGTGCCGGTCCGGGCCCGGCGGTCGGTGAGGAAGAGCGGGCCGCCGGAGCGGCCGGCGATCAGCAGCGGGAGCAGCCGGGCGGTGCCGGCGCCCCAGTGGATCCGGGCCCGGCCGGGCCGGGGGTGGGTGCGGCGGCCGGGCAGGTCCAACTGGTCGGTGTTCAGGGCCAGTACGGCCTCGATGCCGGCGCCGGACTCGTGCAGCAGGTGCCAGAGGGTCTGTTCGCGCAGTGGGGCGCGGCCGGCGAACAGGGTACGCAGCTGCTCGGGGGTCAACGGCGTCGAACCGGCCTCCCTGACCGCGACCCCGACCGCAACTCCGGCGGCGTCCCCGCTGCCGGGATGGGCCGCTCCGCGCAACGCTCCGGGCAACGGCCCGGGCCGCAGCCCGACGCTGGGGTCGCCGTCGATCCAGCCCCGGCCGCGCCACCAGGCCACGGCCGCCCGCAGGGTGGAGAGTTCGCGGCTGAGGGTGCGCGGGTCGGTGTCGGCGCCGCGTCGGGCGACGGCGGTGCGCAGCCGGGCGGCGGCGTCCGGGTGGTCGAGCAGGGCGAGCGGCAGCACGGGCGGGCGGGCGCGCCGGCGTTCGGGGCCGGTGGGGGCGGGCCGGTCGGCGAGTGCCCAGGCCCAGGTGTCCAGCGCGATCCGGTAGATCCGCCGGGAGCCCTCGGTGAGCCCGGAGGCGGCGAGGTAGCGCTCGACGGCGAGGCCGTACTCGACCGGGGGGAGTTCCGTCACGTGCGCCGCCTTCTGCCGCAGTAAATGCCCGAGGAACCTTTCACTCAAGGGTATCCAAGGAGCGCAGTAAACCGCAGGTGAATCGGCTTATGGAGAGCGATTTACTGCGGCAGTGAGGAATTCCGGAGAAATTGATGCCACCAGGCTCAGGTTTTTCCCGGAAACCCTTGAACCCGGTTCCCGCCCCGCCGCAGACTGGCTGTCCATGGCAGTGGAAACAGAACGGATCCGGGCCCGCCGAAGGCCGCTCGGAGACCGTCTCGCCGTGCTGGGCGAGCGCGAATTCACCCGCTTCTTCATCGGCTACACGACCTCCCTCCTCGGCTCCTCGATGGCGCCGGTCGCGGTCGCCTTCGCGGTACTGGACGGCGGCGGGACGGGCACCGACCTCGGTTGGGTGATGGCCGCCCGGATCCTCCCGCTGGTGCTGGTCCTGCTGGCCGGCGGGGTGATCGCCGACCGGCTGGGCAGCCGTCGGCTGATGCTCGGCTCGGACGTGCTGCGCGGCCTGGTCCAGGCGCTGTTCGCCGCGCTGCTGGCGGCCGGGCACGCGCCGGTCGGGGCGATGGTGGTCCTGGTGGCGGTCTGGGGGATCGGGGAGGGGCTGTTCATGCCCGCCCTCGGCGCGATCGTGCCCGACCTGGTGCGCCGCAGGGAGCTGCTGGCGGACGGCAACACCCTGCTGGGCCTGTCGCGTTCGGTGTCCACGGTGGCCGGGCCCGCGCTGGCCGGCCTGGTCACCGCGACCCGGGGGCCGGCCGCCGTGCTGCTGATCGACGCGCTGACGTACGGGGTCGGCGCCCTCGCGCTGGCCGGGCTTCGGCTCCCGGACCGCCCACCCGCGGGCGGCGGGGGCTCGGTGGTCCACGAACTGCGGGCCGGCTGGTCGGAGTTCGCCGCCCGCCCGTGGCTGTGGATCACCACCGCGCAGATGGGCCTGTTCAACCTGCTGGTCTGGGCCCCGTTCCTGGTGCTCGGCCCGCTCACCGCGCAGCGGGAGCTGGGCGGCGCCCGGGCCTGGGGCCTGGTGATGGGCCTGTACGGGGCCGGCGCGGTGCTGGGCGGGCTGCTGATGCTGGGCCGTCGCCCCGGCCGCCCGCTCGCGCTGGCCACCGCGGCCGGCCTGCTCTGGGCGCTGCCGTCCGCCGCGCTGGCGGCCGGGGCGGCGCTGCCCTGGGTGGTCGCGGGCGCACTGGTGGCGGGGGTCGGCTCGGCGGTCTGCGGGAGCCTGTACGGCACGACGATGCAGCACTGGGTGCCCGCGGCCCTGCTGGGCCGGCTGACCTCCTTCGGGGCGCTCGGCTCCTTCGTCCTCGGTCCGCTCGGGCTGGCGGCGGCCGGTCCCGCCGCGGCCCGGTTCGGCACCGGCGGGGTGCTGTTGCTCGGGTCGGTCTGGCAAGTGGTGGCCGGGGTCGTAGTGTTGGCCGTACCGGCCGTACGGAATCGTCGCTGGGAGGAAGGCCCGGACACCTGACGCACCCCTCGGACGGCTCCGGGGCGCACCCCCGGCCACCGGTGCGGCCCACCGCGCACCGTGCCCGGCCGGCCCCGGAGTACCGCCGGTCGCTCCGCCCACGCGTGCGTGCCTCCGCGGCGGGCGGGGTGGCCGGGACGGTCGTACGGTGGAGGCACGGGGGTGACGGAGGAGGTTCGATCATGCCCGGTTCGCTCACCATCGGCCACCACCAGGCCGCGGCCACCCTGGACCACGAGACCACGGAACGGCTGGCCACCGTCCTGGCCGACCTGGCGTACCTGCTGGAGATACCGGGGCCGGACCGGATCTCCGACGCCCAGGTCGCCGTCCTGTGCGAGGGACGCAGCCCGGACCGCTCCGAACTGGTGCACTGGTGCGCCTCGACCGCCCGCACGCTGAAGCGGCAGCTCTGACCGGAGCGACCCCGGCCCCGACCGGAGCGGCCCAGACCGCCCCGGCCCGGACCGCCCCGGCCCCGACCGGCCCGGTCGGTGGCCCGCCCCGCCCGCCGTACGATGGCGAGTGGGGCGTGCCCGCCCCCTGGCCGCCGGGAGCCCCGGCGGTCGGACCGGTGGAGGGTGGGGGCCCGAGCGTGTCGCAGTCCCGGTCGTCGTCCGTGTCCTGGCTGACCGTGCCGACCCCGCTGCCCAGCGGCCCGATGCAGATCGGTGTGACGCCGCTGGGCGTGGCCGCGGCCGGCTACGGGGTGCGGGCGGACGCGGCCCCGCCGTGCACCGACCCGGCGAAGTCCGACGCCGTCACCGAGCGGATCGGCGCCTACCTGGCGGGCCGCACCCGTGAGTTGGGCCTGCCGATCGACTGGAGCCTGAGCTCCGGACCGCACCGCACGGTGCTGCGGACGCTCTGGGAGCAGGTGCCGTACGGCCGGACCGTCACCTACGGCGAACTGGCCGCCCGCAGCGGGGTGTTCGAGGACGTCACCGAACCCGGCCTGGCCGCCCGGACGGTCGGGCAGATGATGGCCGCCAACCCGGTCGCCCTGCTGGTGCCCTGCCACCGGGTGGTGGCGGCGGACGGGATCGGCGGCTTCGGCGGCGGCCGGGTCGGGATCGAGGTCAAGCGCTGGCTGCTCACCCTGGAAGGGGTGTTGGAGCCGACGCTGGACTGGACCGGCCCGCTGTAGCCACCGCGCCCGCCATGCCTTCCGTGCCCGCGCCGACCGCCAGGCCTGTCAGGCCCGTCAGGCCCGCCGGGCCGGTACCGCGGCGGTGCGCGGCAGCACCGGCTGGATCCCGGACACCAGCGTGTACTCGACGCCCTCCACCGACGCCGCCGGCACCGCGCGGGCCTCGACCCGCTCCCCGAGCGCCAGCCGCACCGCGTCCCAGGCCAGGTTGAGCCCGCACAGCCGCAGTTGGTACAGCCCGGCGGCCGGGCGGGTGTTGACGTCGATCACCACCGGCCGCCCCTCCCACTGCCGGAACTGGACGTTGCTCAGGTACGCCATCGCACTCGCCCCGACCAGCCGCCGCACCGGTTCCAGGTGGCGTTCCGCGGTGGTGAAGCCCCGGCGGCGCCCGTCCTTGGTGCGGCCGACCACGGTGAGCGGGCGGCCGTCCCGGTCGGCCAGGCAGTCCACCGAGACCTCCGGCCCGTCCAGGTACGGCATCACCAGCAGGTCGACGTCGTGCCCGGGCACGGCCAGTGCCGCCGCCACCTGCCCGACCTGCACCCGGTGGTCCCAGCCCCGCAACCGGGTTGGGCCGTACGGCTCCCGGGTGAGCACCCGGAAGCCCGCGCCACCCGCGCCGGTGGTGGGTTTGAGGCAGGCGGTGTGCCCGTCGCCCTCGATCCGGTCGACGGCGGCCAGCAGTTCGTCCGGGGTGCGGACCCGCCACCGGGGCGGGGTGGGCAGTCCGGCGGCGTCGATCGCGGTGTAGCCGTCGGCCTTGCTCCGGAAGGTCGCGATCGCGTCGGCGGGCGGGCAGAGCAGGGCGGTGCCGATCGCCTCGAACTCCGGCCGGGCCAGCGCGACGGCGAGCTGGTGGAGTTGGGGGAGGAAGACGTCGACGGCGTGCCGGGCGCAGTAGTCCAGGGCGTAGTCGACGTAGGCGTCGGCGGGCAGGTCGGCGGGTTCGGGGCCGCCGTGGTCGGCGGCGGCGAGGACCGGCGAGTCCGGGTCGGCGTGGGTGGCGTGGACCACCACCGGGCGGGCGGCGGTGCGGAGTTGCTCGATGAAGAAGACGTTCTCGGAGTAGGTGCGGTTCAGCCAGACCCGTACGGGTGAGGTCATGCGACGCCTCCAGGACCGTAGTTGACGAAGGGTCAGGGCACCCTAGCGGCCTGTTCGACGGCTTCGAACGGTGGGGTCGACGCGTACGGGAGGTGTCAAGGGGTGACGCGGACGGGGCGGTCGATGGGGGAAGATGGGGCCCGGCATTCCGATCAGTTCGAATAAAAAGTCGAACAGATATCGATCAGGTGATCTAGTCGTACTATTTGTTCGGTTATTCGGAACCACTCGAATGAGTGATTGCGGTCAGCCTCCGAACGGGCCCACCATGAAGCTGCAACATGAATGTGCAAGGCGACACTTCATCGGGTTTGCGAAGGGCTCCCCATATGTCGACCGAAACCAATGCCGGTGTTCCTGCTCCGGGCGCGCAACCGGAGATCCGGCAGCAGCAGTCCCTGAGCACGGCGGGCGCGCGGAACCTCGCCACGACCACCAAGTCCGCGCCGCAGATGCAGGGCATCAGTCCGCGCTGGCTGCTCAAGATGCTGCCCTGGGTGCAGGTCTCCGGCGGTACGTACCGGGTCAACCGCCGACTGCGTCACAAGGTCGGCCGCGGCCGGGTGAGCTTCGTCAAGACCGGTTCCGAGGTGCGGGTCGTCCCGCAGACGCTGGCCGAGGTGCCGGTGCTGCGCGGGTACGAGGACGAGGCGGTGCTGCAGGAGCTGGCCGGCCGCTTCGTGCAGCGCCAGTTCAACCCGGGGGACGTCCTGGTCAGCGCGGGCGCGCCGATCACCGAGGTCTTCCTCATCGCGCACGGCAAGCTCGACCGCCTCGGCACCGGCAAGTACGGCGAGGAGACGGTGGTCGGCACCCTCGCCGACGGTGACCACCTGGGCGACGAGGCGCTCCAGGAGGAGGACGGCGTCTGGCCGTACACCGTCCGCGCCGCCACGGCCGGCACGGTGATGGCGCTCACCTGGCCCTCCTTCCAGGAGCTGCACGACCGCTCCGAGTCGCTGCAGCTGCAGATCATGGAGTACCTGAACGGCTTCCAGCAGGCGCAGAACAAGCACGGCGAGGCCGCGATCGACCTCTCCGCCGGCCACCAGGGCGAGTACGACCTGCCCGGCGCCTTCGTGGACTACGAGCTCAAGCCGCGCGAGTACGAGCTGAGCGTCGCGCAGACCATCCTCAAGGTCCACAGCCGCGTCGCCGACCTCTACAACCAGCCGATGAACCAGACCGAGCACCAGCTCCGGCTGACCATCGAGGCGCTGCGCGAGCGCCAGGAGCACGAGCTCGTCAACAACCCCGAGTTCGGGCTGCTGGAGAGCGCCGAGTACGACCAGCGGATCCAGACCCACTCCGGCCCGCCCACCCCGGACGACATGGACGAGCTGCTCAGCCGCCGCCGCAGCACCAAGATGTTCCTGGCCCACCCCAAGGCCATCGCCGCCTTCGGCCGGGAGTGCAGCAAGCGCGGCCTCTACCCGGGCACCGTCGAGGTCGAGGGCAAGCACATCGGCTCCTGGCGCGGGGTGCCGATCTTCCCGTGCAACAAGATCCCGATCGTCGGCGGGCACACCAGCTCGATCATCGCGATGCGCGTCGGCGAGGACAACCAGGGTGTCGTCGGCCTGCACCAGACCGGAATTCCGGACGAATACCAGCCGAGCCTTTCGGTGCGGTTCATGGGAATCGACGAGAAGGCCATCATTTCGTACCTGGTGAGCGCCTACTACTCGGCCGCGATCCTCGTCCCGGACGCCGTCGGCGTGCTGGAGAACGTGGACATCGCCCAGCGCTGAGCCGCCGGCCCGGCGCTGAGCCGCCGCGCTGAGCTGCCGCGCCCACTGAGGATCCGCTGCGCATCCGCGCCGTCCGACCGGGGAGATCCGCCCCGGCCGGGCGGCGCGCTGCGGCGCGTACGGCCACCGGCCCGCCGCCTCGGAGCCGCCCTGCGCAGCAGAGCCGCCCGCCGCCTCAGGCCCGCCCCACGCCTCAGACACGCCCCAGCACCACCCGACCGCCCCGACCGGGCCGGCCGGCCCACGACAGGCGCCCTACAGGGGGAGAACACCCATGACGAGCTCCACGCTGGAGCGGGACCACAAAGAGGGCCACGAGGCGGCGGACATCCTCGCCCGCGCCCGCGGGCTGGTCGACCCGGTCCTGCGGGCCGCCGTCGACTCGCTGCCCGGCACGATGCGCAAGGTCGCCGGCTACCACTTCGGCTGGTGGGAGGCGGACGGCACGCCCTCCGAGTCCTCCTCCGGCAAGGCGATCCGCCCGGCCCTGGTCCTCGCCGCCACCCAGGCCCTCGGCGGCACCCCCGCCAGGGCCGCCGCCGCGGCCGCCGCGGTGGAGCTGGTCCACAACTTCACCCTGCTCCACGACGACGTCATCGACCGGGACGAGACCCGCCGTCACCGGCCCACCGCCTGGCGGGTGTTCGGCACCACCGAGGCCATCCTGGCCGGCGACGCGATGCACTCCCTCGCCCTGCGGCTGGTCGCCGAGGACGCCCACCCGGCCGCCCGGGGCGCGATCCGCCGGCTCGCCGACTGCGTGGTCGAACTCTGCGAGGGCCAGCAGATCGACTGCGCCTTCGAACAGCGCAACGACGTCTCGCTCACCGAGTGCCTGGCGATGGCCGAGGCCAAGACCGGCGCCCTGCTCGGCGCCGCCTGTGCGATGGGCGCGCTGTACGGCGGCGGCTCCGAGGAGGCGGCGCAGGCGATGGACGGCTTCGGCCGGGAGATCGGCCTGGCCTTCCAGCTGATCGACGACCTGATCGGCATCTGGGGGGACCCGACGGTCACCGGCAAGCCGGTCGGCGCGGACCTGGTCGCCCGGAAGAAGTCGCTGCCGGTGGTCAAGGCGCTCGGCTCGGGCACCCCCGCGGGCGCCCGGCTCGCCGAGCTCTACGCGCTCGAACGGTCGCTCAGCGCCCAGGAGTTGGCCGACTGCGCGGCCGCCGTGGACGCGGCCGGCGGACGCGGCTGGGCGCAGGGCGAGTCCTGCGAGCGGATGGCGGCGGCGATGGCGCAGCTGGCCGCGGCCGTCCCGGAGCCGGCTGCGGCCGACGAACTGCTGGCGCTCGCCGAGCTGGTGACCCGCCGCACCCACTGAGCACCGGCTGCGCACCCACTGAGCGGCCGCTGCGCACCCCGCTGCGCATCTGCTGAGCCCGTTCGGAGTGGGAAGTCGGCCGGTCCGACTTCCCACTCCGGCGCCCCGCGACGCCTCCGCACCTCTCAGCCGTACGCGGCCAACAGCCGCTGCTCCTTGGCCGGTTCGATGCCCTGCCGGGCCGGCCATCCCGGCGCGCCCTTGCGCCCTTCGGCGTCGGTGTCCTCGACCGGCCCCCGGGTGCGCAGCCACTTCCAGGTGTCCCGCGCGGTCTCCGCGAAGGGGCGGCAGCGCAGTCCGGCCGCCCGGGCGCGGCTGCTGTCGACCTCCCAGATGTACGCCCAGTCCAGTAGGTCCGGTGCCCAGAAGGGGAGTTCGCTCCAGGGCTCGACCCGGTCCGGCCCCTCGGCGAGCAGCGGGCCGTCGTCCACCCGGACCAGCTCGGTGCCGACCGCGCCCGCGACCTCCCGGCAGGTCTCCAGCCACTGCCCGAAGGTGAGCAGCCCGGGCGGCGCGGTGGTGAGGAAGCGTCCCGTCGTCCCGGCCGTCGACAGGTCGAGCCCGAAGGCGGCGAAGTCCCGGACGTCGATCACCTGGATGGTCCGGCCCGGGTCCCCGGGCGCGAGCACCCGCCCGCCGCGGGCCATCCGCTCCAGCCACCAGGGCAGCCGGCCGCCGAACTCGTACGGTCCGACCAGCAGCCCGCTGCTGAGCACCAGGCTGCGCCCGGCGCCGAAGCCCTCCGCCACCGCCCGCTCGCAGCCCGCCTTCAGCTCGCGGCCGAACGGCTGGTCGGGCGGGGTGTCGGCGGGGCAGGGGAGGAGCGGGGAGTCCTCGGTGATCACCTGGGTGGCCCAGTCGGTGTGGGCGTGCACCGAGGAGACGAAGGTGTAGTGGTCGGCCCGGTCGCGCAGCAGTCGTGCGGAGAGCGCGGCCTGCGCCGGCTGCTGGGCGGAGGTGTCGACGACGGCGTCCCATCGGCGGCCCCCGACCAGCCGGGCGAGATCCTCGGCGCTGTCGCGGTCGCCCCGGACGGCCTCGACCCCGGGCAGGTCGGGGGCGCGGCGGCCGCGGTTGAAAGTGGTGACCTGATGGCCGCGGGCGAGTGCTTCGACGGCGTAGGCCCGTCCCAGGAAGGACGAACCCCCGAGCAGGAGGATCCTCATACCGTCCAGCCTGTCCAGGGTGCCCCGCCGGTACGCCCGGGTTAGCGCCGAGCAGAGCGCCCGGCCCCACCGCCCGCCGCCCGGCCCCGCTGTCCGACATGCCACCCCACCCCACCCCCCTTAGCATCCCAGATGTACCGATCTGCCCTGATTCGGCCTGGGAGAACGACAGCATGGTCAACCCGGCACTCGTCGATCCGGCCACCATCCGCACGACCGCGGCCGAGGCCTGGATCCGCGCCCACCCCATCCTGCGGAACTACCGCACCCTCTACGCCCAGGCCGTGGACGACGCGGACCCCGGCTACGTCGGCGGCTTCGGCGTCTTCCGCCACACCACCCGACCGGCCACCCCCGCCGACACCGACGCGGTCACCCCCGACAACGACACCCTCCCCTCCCGCGCCTGGCTCGACCTGCGCGCCGAGCCCTGGGTGCTCTCGGTCCCCGCCGAGGAGCGTTACCACGTCCTCGCCGTGCACGAACTCGACACCCTCCAGGCCGGGTTGATCGGCTCCCGGACCACCGGCCGGCAGGCCGGGGACTACCTGGTGGCCGGTCCGGACTGGCAGGGGGAGACCCCGCCCGGCATCACCGGCGTGATCCGCACCGCCACCCGACTGGTCGGCGTCCTCGCCCACACCCGCCTCACCGGGACCGCCCCCGCCGACCTCGCCGCCCTGAAGGCCGTCCAGGAGCGGTACCGGCTGCGCCCGCTGCACGAGTACGCCGGCACCCCGGCCCCCACCCCCGCGCCGGAGCCGGTCTGGCCGGTCTGGCGCGACGAGGTCCTGGACGGCGTCGAGTTCCTCACCTTCCTCGACTTCCTGCTCGGCTTCTTCCCGCTGACCGATGAACTCCCGCCCGCCGAAGCCGAGTTGCGCGGCCGTCTGACCGACCTCGGGATCGACGGACGGGGCGAGTTCGAGCCCGCCGTCCTCCCGCTGGAGGTCCGCGCCGAGCTCGACCGCGGGATCGCCGACGGCCGTGCCCGACTGACCCGCGCGGTCGCCGAACTCCGCGACTCCGTAAGCCTCTTCGGCACCCGCGCGGAACTCGGCGGGGACTTCCTCCGGCAGGCCGTCGGCGCCGAGCTCGGCCCGTACGGTCTGCCCACCGAGGAGGTCTGGTACGGCCGTTGGGCCGCGGACAGCGAGGGCCGCCGCCCGCCGGACGCCGGCGACCGCGACCACCTGATCCGCTTCGCCCCGGACGCCCTGCCGCCGGCCCGCTTCTTCTGGTCCGCCACCGCGTACGCGCTCCCCGGCCACCGGCTGGTCGCCAACCCCCTGGACCGCTACTCGGTCGGCGGGCACACCCCCGGCCTAGTCCACGACCGGGACGGCGGCCTCACCCTCTACGTCCAGCGCGAACGCCCCGTCGACGCCGAGCACTCCGCCAACTGGCTGCCCGCCCCGGACGGTCCGTTCGCCGTCGTGCTCCGGATCCACGGCCCGGAGGCGTCCGTCCTGGACGGCCGTTGGCAGCCTCCGCCGCTCACCCCGCGCTGACCCGCCCCACGCCGCCCCGCGCCGTCCCATCCCGCCCCGCCCGCACCGACGAAGGACCCCCGATGAACCTGCCCGAGCTGGAGGCCCTGGCCGCCGACGCCTATGTCTACGGCTACCCGCTCGTCGCCGGCCTCACCATGGTCGAGCGCTTCGCCAAGGGCGGCCTGGGCACCCTCCCGGCGGCGCCGTTCAACCACTTCAGCCACGCCACCCGGCTGGCCGGCCCCGGCGACCACTTCGTCTCGGTCAACAACGACACGGTCTACTCGATCGCCCAGCTCGACCTCTCCGAGGGCCCCCAGGTGCTGCACGTCCCGGACACCGCCGGCGCCTACTACGTACTGCAGTTCCTCGGTGCCTGGACCGACAACATCGCCTACCTCGGCAGCCGCGCCACCGGCACCGACGCCCAGACCTGGCTGGTCGTCCCGCCCGACTGGCACGGCACCGCGCCGGATCCGGACCGGGTGATCGAACTGCCCACCACCGTCGGCACGATCGTCGGCCGCTTCGCCTGCAACGGCCCGGACGACCTGCCCCGGGTCAAGGCCCTGCAGGCCGGCCTGCAGCTGGAGCCGCTGGAGCCGGGCGGCCTGGTCGCCGGACTGCCCGAGCCCGACCCGGAGGTCCCCGAGCGGCTGGCCTTCTTCGAGCGCCTGCGGGTGTGGATGCAGGCCTTCCTGCCGGCCACCCCCGACATCGAGTACCAGCGCCGCTTCGCCCCGCTCGGCCTGCTGGACGACGGCGCCTCCCCGTACCGCGCGGCGGCCGCGGAGTGGACCCTCGCGCTCGCCAAGGGCCTGGCCTCCGGGCGCGAACGGGTCGAGGACGCCACCCGCCCGCCCGAGGAGCACCCGCTCGGCGAATGGCGCTCCGCGCTGCACCTCTTCGACTACAGCATCGACCACCTGGGCCCCGGCACCCTGGACGACCCCGAGTGGCGGATCCCCGACCGCCGCGCCGCCTACCTCAGCCGTGCCGCCGCCGCCCGGGCCGGCCTCTGGGGCAACCACGCCTACGAGGCCTCGTACGCGACCACCTACGACGACTCCGACGGCCGCCCGCTCACCGGCGCCAACAGCTACACCCTGCGCTTTGAACAGCCCCCGCCGGCCCACGCGTTCTGGTCCGTCACGATGTACTCGGTGCCGGACTACTACCTGGTGGAGAACCCGATCGACCGCTACTCGATCGGCGACCGCACCCCGGGCCTGGTCCACGACCCGGACGGATCCCTCACGATCACCCTCCAGCACGAGCCGCCCGAGGACCCGACCGCCGCCGCCAACTGGCTCCCCACCCCCCTCGGCGAGTTCCGCCCGATCATCCGCCTCTACCGACCGGAACCCGTGGTCCTGGACGGCACCTACCGGATCCCCCCGATCCACCGCTCCTGACCTTCCGCCGCCGACCGCACCCCGAGGCCCCCGCGCTAGCACGGCGCTAGTGCCCCGAAGCTGTCCCCGCCCCCGTCGGGTGCGGGGAGGCGCCGCCGGTCGGGGCCGCCGTGGGCGTCGGTGTCGGCGCACCGCTCGGTGATCCGGAGGGCGACGGCGAGTCCGTCCGGCTCGGCGTCGGGGCCGGGGTCGGTGAAGCCGTGGCCGGCGCCGAGGAAGGTGCCGAGGAAGGCGCCGACGAAGAAGGAGCGGAAGGCGGGGCGGACGGCCCGGGCGAGGCGCCCGACGACGGCTCCGCCGAGGAGGACGCGGACCCGCCCCGGTCCTGCGGCCCGCCCTCCAGGGTGACCACCGCCTCCGAGGGCGGCAGCGCGATCCGGGCGGTCCAGTGGCCGGCCGGCGCGAGCTCCTCGTCCACGGTGACGATCACGGTGATCCGCTGCCCGGAGGCCAGTGTCCCCGCGTCGCGGCTGAGCCGGAGCCAGCCGGCGTCCGTCACGGCGTGCCAACGGATCTCCGTGGTACCGGAGTTGGTGAGCGTGAGCACCGTCCGGTTGCCGTACTCCCCGGCCTCGACGGTGAGCAGTCCGGCCGGGGCCGGGTCGCCCGGGCCCGGGGCGGAGGCCCGTTCGGCCGGGGGGACCGGGGCCGCGACCAGGGCGGGGCTGCCGAGCGGGGTCGCGCCGAGGGCCGGGACCGGGACCAGCGGCCCCTGCAGGGTGAGTCGCGGAGAACCGTGCAGCAACGTTTCTGCAGCGTTTGTGCCGCCCCCGACGCCCCCGCCGCCCGCACCCCGGTCGCCCGTGCCCGCCAGCTCCAGCCCCGGCACCCCCGAGCCCACGACCGCCGCCGCTCCCGCCGCCACCGCGGCCCCCGCCGACCACGGCGGCCGCTGCCCGGCGTCCCGGCCGGGCCCGTCCACCCGCACCGCCGAGACCGAGGCCGCCGTCCCCGCCCCGCCGCCGCCCCGGTGCCCGGCCCAGAGCGCGACCACCGGCGCCGCCAGGACGGCCGCGAGCACCCCGGTGGTCACCACCCGCCGCCGGACCGCCAGCCCCCGGCCCGCGTCGGGCGCCCGGTGCCGGGGGAAGCCGCCGTGGTCGAACCGCAGCCCCGGCTCGGCCGCCGCCGCACCCCGCCGCCGCCCCAGTGCCCCGGCCGGGGTCGGTCCCACCACCCCGGCCGGGGTCGCCGCCCCGCCGGCCACCGGGGGCGCGGCCAGCAGCGGCAGCCCCGACAGCCCGGCCGCACCCTCCGCCGCCTCCCCGGCGGCCACCCGCTCCGCCGTCCCGCGACAGGTCGGGCAGTCCACCACGTGCTGCACCAGCTCCCGCCGCAGCGCCGGGCCGAGCACCCAGTCCCGCCAGGACTCCGCTCCGGCCCCGCCCAGCCGGTCCAGCTCGGAACAGCTGCCCACCCCGAGCACCAGCAGCGCCGCCCTGGTCCGGGTCACCTCGGCCTCGGCGGCCACGAGCAGCCCGCGGGTCCGCTCGAACGGCAGGCCCAGGACGGCCGCCACCTCCAGCGGGGTCAGCCGGTGCCGGACGGACAGCTCCAGCGCCTCGCGCTGCTCCGGGTCCGTCCCGGCCGCCTCCGGCCAGGCGAGCGAGGCCAGCTCGCGCCGCCGCCGGACCGCCTCGACCTCGTCCACCTCCGCCGTGAGCCCCGCCGCAGGCCCAGACCCCGCCCCCGCCCCGGGCTCCGTCCCGGCGCCCGTGCCGCCGTCCGCCAGCCGTCGCAGGCAGCAGTACCGGGCCAGCGAGAACAGCCAGGCCCGCACCAGTCCGGGCTCGGCCAGCCGGGCGCCGTGCCGTCCGGCCAGTTCGCGGACCTCGCGCAGGGCGTCGGCGGCCGCGTCGTGCTCGCAGAGCACCGAGAGGCAGTAGGTGAACAGGCCGTCCACCTGCCGGTCGTACGCCGCGAGCACGGCGTCCGGCGCCCCGACGGGCCCAACAGTTCGCGTTGTCACCCGTCCGACGGTAGGGACACCGGGCGGCCCGACCCCGCCATTCACCGCGTATGTACTTCTTTCGGGTAACAACATCGCCCATCTGTGTGGGCGCCCGCCCCGCACCGGCGCGCCCCCGCCGGGGCACTCCGTCGCGGACCACGGCTGTCACACCCAGCCGCTACCGTGGGCCGCATGCCTCCGCGTTCCAAGACCACCGCCAAGCCGCGCCCGGCCTACCGCTGCACCGAGTGCGGCAACCAGCTGCCCAAGTGGGTCGGCCGCTGCCCGGAGTGCAACGCCTGGGGCACGGTCGAGGAGTACGGCGCGGTGCCGATCCGCACCACGGCCGCCGGCCCGGTCAGCGCCCCCGCCCGCCCGATCGCCCAGGTGGACGGCCAGGTCGCGACGGCCCGCTCGACGGGCGTCCCGGAGCTGGACCGGGTGCTCGGCGGCGGTCTGGTCCCCGGTGCGGTGGTGCTGCTGGCCGGCGAGCCCGGCGTCGGCAAGTCCACCCTGCTGCTGGACGTCGCCGCCAAGGCGGCCACCGACCGGCACCGCACCCTCTACGTCACCGGCGAGGAGTCGGCCGGCCAGGTCCGGCTGCGCGCCGACCGGATCAACGCCCTCTCCGAGCACCTCTACCTCGCCGCCGAGCAGGACCTCGGCGCGGTGCTCGGGCACATCGAGGCGGTCAACCCCGGCCTGCTGATCCTGGACTCGGTGCAGACCATCGCCTCCGCCGAGCTGGACGGCGCCCCCGGCGGCCCGGCCCAGGTCCGCGAGGTGGCCGGCGCGCTGATCCGGGCGTCCAAGGAGCGCGGCATGGCCACCCTGCTGGTCGGTCACGTCACCAAGGACGGCCAGATCGCCGGCCCGCGCCTGCTGGAGCACCTGGTGGACGTGGTGCTGAGCTTCGAGGGCGACCGGCACGCCCGGCTGCGGCTCATCCGCGGGGTCAAGAACCGTTACGGCGCCACCGACGAGGTGGGCTGCTTCGAGCTGCACGACGAGGGCATCGTCGGCCTGGCCGACCCGTCCGGCCTCTTCCTGACCAGGCGTGACAAGCCCGTCCCCGGCACCTGCCTCACCGTCACCCTGGAGGGCAAGCGCCCCCTGGTGGCCGAGGTGCAGGCGCTGATGGTGGATTCGCAGATCCCCTCCCCGCGGCGCACCACCTCGGGCCTGGAGTCGCCCCGGATCGCGATGATCCTGGCCGTGGTCGAGCGGCACGGCGGGGTGAAGCTCGGCAAGCAGGACATCTACACCGCGACGGTCGGCGGGGTGAAGCTGACCGAGCCCTCCGCGGACCTCGCGGTCGCGCTCGCGGTGGCCAGTTCCTCCACCGACACCCCGCTGCCCAGCAACCTGGTGGCGATCGGCGAGGTCGGTCTGGCGGGCGAGGTGCGGCGGGTGACGGGTGTGCAGCGCCGGCTGGCCGAGGCGCACCGGCTGGGCTTCACCCACGCCCTGGTCCCGCCGGACCCGGGCAAGGTGCCGCCGGGCATGAAGGTGGTCGAGGTGGCCGACATCGGCGAGGCGCTGCGGGCCATCCCGGGCCGCCGCCGGGCCGCCGCCAAACCGCGTGCCGAGGCACGCTCCGAGTCGCGCTCCGACGATCGCGCCGAGGCCCGTACCGGAGCCCGTGGTGAGGCTCCGTCGGCCCCGCCCGCACCCCGTTCCGCCCGGGTCCCGGCGTACCCGGACGAGCTGATGGACGGCTGGGAGCCGCTCGACTCCGACGAACTGCGCTGACCCAAGCCCTGCCGAAGCCGCACGCAGTTAGACTTTCCCCAGTCTCATTGGCCAGAAGGCAGTACCGAAGCGGTACTGAGCGACAGAGCAACAGACCGCGGACCGGCGCACGGCGCGAGGCGCGCGGCACGGGGTCGACCGGAGGAGTCACGTGGCAGCCAGCGACCGGGGGGCGGACAAGGCCTCCCGTGAGGAGGCCCTGCTGCGGGCCTCCCTCACCGCCATCGCGCCCGGTACCGCGCTTCGTGACGGCCTGGAACGGGTCCTGCGGGCCAACACCGGCGGCCTGATCGTGCTGGGTTTCGACAAGACCGTCGAGTCCCTGTGCACCGGCGGCTTCGTGCTGGACGTCGAGTTCAGCGCGACCCGCCTGCGCGAGCTGTGCAAGCTCGACGGCGCGGTGGTGCTGGACAAGGACATCACCAAGATCGTCCGGGCCGGCGTCCACCTGATGCCGGACTCCACCATCCCCACCGACGAGACCGGCACCCGCCACCGCACCGCCGAGCGGGTCAACCGGCAGACGGGGTACCCGGTGGTCGCGGTCTCGCACTCGATGCGGCTGATCGCCATGTACGTCAACGGCACCCGCCGGGTGCTGGAGGACTCCACCACCGTCCTCTCCCGCGCCAACCAGGCGCTGGCCACCCTGGAGCGCTACAAGCTGCGCCTGGACGAGGTGGCCGGCACGCTCTCCGCCCTGGAGATCGAGGACCTGGTGACGGTCCGGGACGTCACGGCCGTGGCCCAGCGGCTGGAGATGGTCCGGCTGATCGCCACCGAGATCGCCGGCTACGTGCTGGAGCTCGGCATCGACGGCCGACTGCTCTCGCTCCAGCTGGACGAGCTGATCGCGGGCGTGGAGCCGGAGCGCGAACTGGTCGCCCGGGACTACTTCCCGGAGCGCGCCGCCAAGAAGGGCCGGACGGTCACCGAGGTGCTGGCCGACCTGGAGGCGCTCACCCACGCCGAGCTGCTGGACCTCCAGACGGTCGCCAAGGCGCTCGGCTACTCCGGCTCGCCGGAGTCCCTGGACTCCGCGGTGTCCCCGCGCGGCTACCGCCTGCTGGCGAAGATCCCGCGCCTGCCCAACACGGTGATAGAGCGCCTGGTCGAGCACTTCGGCGGCCTGCAGAAGCTGCTCGCCGCCAGCATCGACGACCTCCAGACGGTCGAGGGCGTCGGCGAGACCCGGGCCCGCTCGGTCCGCGAGGGCCTGTCCCGGCTTGCCGAATCGTCCATTCTGGAGCGCTACGTCTGACCGCACGCGGCGCAGAGCGGCAACGGCCCCCGGAGAAACGCTTCCCCGGGGGCCGTCCCATGTCTGGCGCGCCGAGTCGGAGCTCCACAACGCCGGAGCCCCCGACCGCCGCGGCGGTCGGGGGCTCCGTACGGAACTGACGGTCGCTCAGCCGTCCAGTCGGATCGAGGTCCGGGCCGACACCTTGTCCCCGGAGAGCCCGGTGAGCTCGGCGAGCACCACGTACGTCCCGTTCGCCGGCGCCGTCTGGTCGGCGGTCGCGCACTGCGGCTTGCTGCGGCTGCGGTCCCAGGTGAAGGTCTCGGTCTGGCTGCCGTTCGCCGGGATCTGCACCCAGATGTTGCCCTTGTCGGGCGGGCAGTCGCCGGAGGACCAGACCCGGTCGTTGTTGCCACCGCTGCTGACCGTGATCACGGAGGCGGTACGGCCCAGGTCCACCCGGCAGTTGGCGCCGGAGGAGTTCTTGACCGTTAGGGCCAGCTTGGGCTTGTCCTTGGGCTGGTACGAGTTCTGGGTGCCCGCCAGCTCCAGGGCGACCTGCGAGGAGGAGCAGACCGGAAGCGCCATCACCTCGGTGGTGTTCACCGCTGGGGGGCCGCCGGAACCGCCCGAGCCTCCGGTGCCACCGGCGCCGCCGGACCCGCCGTTCGCGCCGCCGCCGGAGCCGCCCGTGCCACCGGACCCGCCCGCGCCACCGGCTCCACCGGTGCCGCCGCCGCTGAGGCCGACCTCGCTGCCGCCGCCGCTGGCCACCGGCCCGCCGCTGGAGCCGCCACCGGCCGGGTGCGCCGCGGGGCCGCTCGGCGAGGCGCCCGGCGTGATCGCCTGGGCGGGTGTCTGACTCTGGGACGGAACGGCCTGAGCGGCCTTGCTCTGTGAGCCGTCGTCACCGCCTCCGCCCTGATCGGACATCAGCCAGGCGATCAGGGCGACGACCGCCGCGACGGCGACGAGCACGACGACGCGCCGACGCCAGTAGATCGAGGCCGGCAACGGTCCCACGGGTTGACGCAGAGAGGGCACGATCAAACTCTATGGGACTCCGTGTGGTGATTGACTCACCAACACCGCACAGTCGCCCCTTCTTTCACATGATCCGCCATTTGATCCGTTCGAGGGAGCCCCGAAAGGCTGATTTCCCGGCCGGCAGCCGACTGATCCGGTCGATCCGGAGTAGCTCCCTCCACTTCGGCCGGATCCGCGGCCGTGGGAGGATCGAAGGGCCATGACTGCCATCACCGCCGCCGAAGCCGCCCCCGCGCCGCCGCTGCCCCTGCCGCTGCTGCACTCGACCGTCATCGACTGGTACGAGGCCAGCAAGCGTGACCTGCCCTGGCGGACCCCCGACGCGACGCCCTGGGCGGTCATGGTGAGCGAGTTCATGCTCCAGCAGACCCCGGTGAAGCGGGTGCTGCCCGCCTGGCAGGCCTGGATGACCCGCTGGCCCACCCCCGCCGACCTCGCCGCCGACGCGCCCGGCGAGGCGGTCCGGATGTGGGGCCGACTGGGCTACCCGCGTCGGGCGCTGCGCTTGCACGCGGCCGCCGTGGCGATCACCGACGAGCACGGCGGCGAGGTCCCGGACGACCACGCCACGCTGCTCTCGCTGCCCGGGGTGGGGGAGTACACCGCCGCCGCGGTCGCCTCCTTCGCCTTCCGCCAGCGGCACGTGGTGCTGGACACCAACGTCCGCCGGGTCTTCGCCCGCGCCGTGACCGGCGTCGAGTACCCGGCCACCGCGACCACCGCCGCCGAGCGCCGCACCGCGACGACGCTGCTGCCCGACGACGCCGCGACGGCGGCCACCTGGGCGGTCGGCGTGATGGAGCTGGGCGCGCTGGTCTGCACCGCCCGCGGCCCGGAGTGCGGGGACTGCCCGCTGTTCACGGTCTGCGCCTGGCAGCGGGCCGGCCGCCCGCCGTACGAGGGCCCGGCCCGGCGCGGCCAGTCCTACGAGGGCACCGACCGCCAGGTGCGCGGCAAGCTGCTGGCCGTCCTGCGCGAGGCGCACGGCACGGTGCCGCAGGCCCGGCTGGACGCGGTCTGGCCGGACGCGGTGCAGCGCGCCCGGGCGCTGGACGGCCTGGTCGCCGACGGCCTGGTCGAGCCCGTCGAGCAGGGCGTCTACCGCCTGCCCCAGTGAACGACGGCGCCCGCTGAACGACGGTGCCCCCGGGAGAGCAGCTCTCCCGGGGGCACCGTCGTACGAAGGGCCGTCGGACGGCCGAGGGGACCGTCAGACGGCCGCCGCCTCCAGCGAGACCTCGGCCGGCTTCTCGTCCTTGCCGGTGCCGCGCAGCGGCACCTCGCGCAGGAACACCGCCGCGGCGATGGCGATCACGGCCACCCCGGCGCCCCACAGGAAGACGGTGTGCAGGCCGTTGGAGACCGCGTGGTGGTAGGCGTCCTGGACGACCTCGGGCAGCTTGCGCAGCTCGACCGGGCTCATCTGGCCCGGGTCCTTCGCCCCGCCGCCGGCCGAGGCGTGGTCGCCCAGCCGCGCGGTCATGGTGTCCTTCACCCGGTTGTTGAACAGGGCGCCGAACAGCGCGACACCGAAGGAACCGCCGATGGTGCGGAACAGGGTGGCGGTGGAGCTGGCCACGCCCATGTCCTTGAGCTCGACGCTGTTCTGCGCGACCAGCATGGTGATCTGCATCAGGAAGCCCATGCCGGCGCCGAGCACGACCATCCAGCAGGCCGAGGTGAAGCTGCTGGTCTCGGTGCCCATGGTGGAGAGCAGGATCATGCCGCCGGTCATCACGATGGTGCCGATGATCGGGAAGATCCGGTACTTGCCGGTCTTGGTGACGGCCTGGCCGACCACCAGCGAGACCACCAGCATGCCGAACATCATCGGCATCAGCAGCAGGCCGGAGTTGGTGGCCGAGGCGCCCTGGACGATCTGCTGGTAGAGCGGCAGGAAGACGGTCGAGCCGAACATCACGAAGCCGACCACGAAGCCGATGATCGAGACCAGGGTGAAGTTCAGGTTCCGGAACAGGCCCAGCGGCAGCATCGGCTCCTGGGCCCGCTGCTCGACGTAGCAGAAGGCGATCAGCGAGGCGACGGCGAGCGCGGCCAGGCCGAGGATCTCCTTGGAGCCCCAGGCGTACTGCTGGCCGCCCCAGGTGGTGATCAGCACGAGCGAGGTGATGCCGACGGTGAGCAGCACGGCGCCGGGGTAGTCGATCCGGGCGGTGTTGCGGACCTTCGGCAGCTTCAGGGTCACCACGACCACGGCGAGCGCGATGACGCCGAGCGGCAGGTTGATGTAGAAGGTCCAGTGCCAGCTCAGGTGGTCGGTGATGAACCCGCCGACCAGCGGCCCACCTATGGTGGCGAGGGCCATCACGGCGGCGAACATGCCCTGGTACTTGCCGCGGTCACGCGGCGCGACGAGCGCGCCCATGATCGACATGACGCCGACCATCAGACCGCCGGCGCCGAGGCCCTGCACGGCGCGGAAGCCGATCAGCTCGTTCATGTTCTGCGACAGGCCGGACAGCGCCGAGCCCACCAGGAAGATCACGATCGAGGTGAGGAAGACGCCCTTGCGGCCGTAGAGGTCGCCGAGCTTGCCCCAGATCGGGGTGGAGGCGGCGGTGGCCAGGGTGTAGGCGGTGACCACCCAGGACAGGTGCTCGGCACCGCCGAGGTCGCCGACGATGGTCGGCATGGCGGTGCCGACGATCAGGTTGTCGAGCATGGCCAGCAGCATGGTGACGACCAAGCCGACCATCACGAGGCGGATCTCGCGGGGCGACCGCGGCTGTTCCTCCTCGGCCGTCTTCTCCTCCGGTGCCTGGCCGGCGGTCTTGGACTGTGACATGGGGTGGGTCTCCCGGAGGGGTGTTTCGGAGGGGCGTCCCGCCGGGTGGCGGCTCACTTACTTGACGCCCGGCTAGTTTATCGATCGTCGGCACGGTAAGTTGTTTCCTAGCCGGTCGTCAAGCCAGTTTCGATACCGGCCGCCTGGGCAGGGAGAATGGACCCGGGGCGGACGCCATCCCGGGGTCCGCAGCAAGTAGTCACCGACGCAGTCATGAGGCAGGCCATGGGCACTCCGCACAGCCCCCGCAGCGACACCCGGGCTCGCATCATCGAGGTGTCGTTGGAGCTCTTCTCGGAGCAGGGCTACGAGCAGACCTCGCTGCGCGAGATCGCCGACCGCCTGGGCGTCACCAAGGCCGCGCTCTACTACCACTTCAAGACCAAGGACGACATCGTCCTGGGCATCGTCGAGCGGATGGCCGCGCCGATCGACGAGATCATCGCGTGGGGCCGGGAGCAGGCCTGGAGCCCGGAGATGCGCGACGAGCTGATCCGCCGCTACGCGGACGGGATGGCCGAGCGGGCCCCGCTGCTGCGGTTCTTCCACGAGAACCAGCCCGCGCTGCGCGAGTCCCCGGCCGGGCTGGCCTTCCGGGACCGCGTGATCACCATGATGCAGCTGGTGCACGGACCGGAGGCGCAGTTCCGCGACCGGCTGCGGGCCACCATGGCGCTGTTCACCGCCCACTCGGCGTTCTTCCTGCTCAAGCAGGACGACGCCGACTGCGGCGACGCCCTGAACGTGTGGGGCGAGAAGATGCCGCACGCCGAGATGGACGAGGCGCTGGAGGCGGCCCGGGAGGTCGCGCTGGAGATCAGCGCCCGGATCGGTGAGCGGGCCGACGGCACCAGTTGAGGTGCCGGGGGCCAGGGCCTGTCCGGTGGACAGGCCCTAGAACGCCGTGACGCCGTGCCCGGAGAGGTAGGCGATCGGGTTGATCACCGCGCCGTAGCGGTTGCTGGTGCGGATCTCGAAGTGCAGGTGCGGCCCGGTGGAGTTGCCGGTGTTCCCGGACAGCCCGATCCGCTGGCCCACCGACACCTGCTGGCCCGCCGAGACCGAGAGCGCGGACAGGTGGGCGTACTGGGCGAAGTGCCCGTCGGCGAGCCGCAGCACGACCTCCTTGCCGTACGCGCCGTCCCAGCCGGCCGAGACCACGGTCGCGTCGCCGACCGCGAGCACCGGCGTGCCCGGGGACACCGCGAAGTCCACCCCGGTGTGGTACCCGGCGGCGTACTCGGAGTTGGCCACCCCGTACGGATTGCTGGTCGGTGCGTCCGGTACCGGCGCCGACCAGTCCGGCGCGGGCGCCGGGGCCGGGGCGGCCTCCGGCTGGGCCTCGGCGGGGTCGGCGGCGGGTTCGGGGGCGGCCGGATCGGCGGTCCCGGGCTCCGGGGCCGGCGGGTCGAACGGCAGCAGGTTGGGGGCGACCGCCACGAAGGCCTGCGCCGAGGCGCCGTCGTCCGGCAGCTTGTACGGGCTGGGCCCGGCCACCTGGACCAGTCCGGGGTTGGGCACCTCGGCCCGCGGGGCGGTGAAGGCCGAACTGCCCGGGGTGGTCGGCAGCACGGTCTGCGCCGAGGCGCTGCCCGGTGCGGCCACCAGCAGCGCGCCCGCGAGCAGCACCGCGACGGACCCGGCCGAGACCACCGCGTGGTCGCGCTCGGTGCGCTGCCGGCTGCCCGGCAGAGTGGCGTGTCGGGGGGTGGCCAGCAGGCGCAGCGGCGGCACGGCACGGCTGCGGACGGCCTGGCCGATCCGCGGCTGCCAGACGGCCGCCTGGGCCGTCGCACGGACGGCGAGCCGGCGCAGGGCCGGTCCCACGGGCGGAACGGTGGACATCGCCGGCGTACCTCACGGTCGGACGGGGGCAGCACGAAGCGCCCGATCGGGCGCTTCGCTGAGCGGGGGACCACTCAGGTGTAACGGTCACCGAGCGGAGTCCCAAACGGCGTGACGTACTACGGCGTGTAGTCATCGTGGCGCCGGATATTCAAGCCGACGGAGTAATGATCATGCGATCGGATCGTCCACGACCGGCCCGATCCGCCCCGTCGTCCCGCCCGCCCGACTACTAGGCCCGGTCGTACCGCGGCGAATCGCTGTGACGATCGCCACCCGTGAACCGGGTTTGATGCCCGAAAAAGCGGCCGGCCCGCCCCCGCGGGAAGCGGGGGCGGGCCGGCCGTGGAGGCTGGGGTCAAACTGCCATCACACCGGGTGCGATCAGTTGTCGACCGGGCGGACCCGGATCCAGGTCTCCAGGTAGTTCGCGGACTCGTTCTCGACCTCGATGCTGGTGCCCGTCTTGGGGACGTCGACACCGGCGTACGGGTTGTCCTTCGACCACCAGGACTTCAGGTCGTTGAACTCGTCGACGCCCTTGGACTTCGGGATGACCGTCTCGACGTCGGCCTTGTGCAGGGTCAGCGCCGGGACGCGGCGCGAACCGAAGGTCGAGTCGAAGCCCTGCATGCGCGGACGCATCAGGGTGCCGTCGGACCACTTCATCGGGGTCGGGTGCGAGTCGACCGGCAGGACCAGGCCGTGGCCCGGGTGGGCGCTCACGTTGTTGTCGGTCTGCGACTCGTCCCAATACCAGATCAGCAGGCCCGGCTGGTACGAGTAGTGCTCGGCCCAGTTCGGCTTGGCGGCCGAGCCGAAGTTGTACGGGCCGGTCTTCAGCGTCTGGTCGAACGACACGTACTGCTTGTTCTCCGCGATGTAGTACTGCGCGTAGTCCTTGGTGTACGAGCCGCCGAAGCGGGTGAAGCCGGCGGCGGTCCAGCCGTTGTCGCCGTTCTCCACGTCGTCGCTGAACACGGTCGCGCCGTCGGCGACCACCGCGATGTTGTCCACCGCGAAGCCGCGGTAGTGCAGGCCGCCGTCGGTGGTGTTGTGGTAGCGGAACTGGATCTTCTTGCCGGCGAAGGCGTCCAGGTTGAACGACAGGTCGCCCCAGGCGGCGGTCAGGCCGCTGAGGGCCGGGCGGCCGTTCTCCTTGGGCAGCGCGGCGCCGTTCCAGGTGCCGTCCACCACGGTCCAGGTCTTGCCGCCGTCGGCGGAGACCTCACCGAAGGCGTAGTCGAAGTCCTGCTCCAGCTCGTACCAGGCCTTGGCGTTGATGCTGGCCTTGGTCTTGCCGGTGAGGTCGATGTCCCGGGTGAGCGTGACGTTCAGGTTGTCGGCGCTGCCGCTCCACCACTCGTTGTTGCCCCCGAAGGGCTTGTTGATGTCGGTGGTGATGCTCTTCTTCGGCAGGTCGACGATGAGCGCCTGCGGCAGGTTGGTGTTGTACTCGACCGGGCCGATGTGGTGGGTCGACTCGGTGCCGGCCTTGGCGCGGTCGGCCTTCAGCCAGCCGAGCTGGTACTTGCTCCAGGCGTCGAGGTCGTTCGGCATGTCGCCGATGCTGTCCTTGCCCTCGCCGAGCCAGGAGCCGGAGGACATCAGCGACCAGAAGCCGACCGAGTTGTCGATGCCCTTGCCCGCGGTGTCGTAGAGGTCCGGCAGACCGAGGTCGTGGCCGTACTCGTGGGCGAAGACGCCGAGGCCGCCGTTCTCCGGCTGCATCGTGTAGTCGCCGATCCAGAAGCCGGTGTTGCCGACCTGGACGCCGCCGAGCTTGTTGTTGTCCGGACCGGCCTGGCCGGTCAGGTTGCCGTAGACGTACGAGCGGTGCGCCCACAGGGCCTTGCTGCCCTGCTTGCCGCCACCGGCCGACTTGTCCTCACCGGCGTGCACGATCTGGAAGTGGTCGATGTACCCGTCGGGCTGGTTGAAGTTCCCGTCGTGGTGCGACCCGTAGCGGTCCCACTGGTCGTACTGGGCCAGCGTCGCCTTGATCTGGGCGTCGGTCTGACCCTTCGCCACCTGGTCCTTGTACCAGATGTCGACGGCGTCGCGGATCAGGTCCTGGGCGCTGGAGCAGACGTTGGAGCCGCAGTAGTCCGAGCCGTAGCGGGCCTCGTTCCACGGCACCCGGACCCAGTCCGAGACCACGCCGTCGACCGAGTAGCGGCCCGAGGACTGCTTCTCGTAGAAGGTCTTCAGCGAGGGCTTGTCCTTGCTGAAGTACAGGTCCTGGTAGTGCTGCTGGTTGTAGTCGGCCTGCCAGGCGGTCGAGTTGTTCGTGGCCCGGTCCGGCGCCGCGATCTCGTTGTGCTTGGGGCCGGGCTCGCCACCGTACTTGACCTTGCCGTCGGCGGTCTTGGTGGTGTTGTCGACCTGGTCGCCGAAGTCGACCAGGATCGTGAAGATCTTGTCCGTGCGCTCACGGGCGAGCTCGACGTACTTGTCCTTGCCGAGCTTCACGCTGGTGCTGCCGTTGTGCTGCTCGACCTGGGCGGTGCCGTTGAGCAGCTGCTCGGTGGCGGCCTTCTTCTCGGCCTCGACCTTGGCGGTCAGCGGGCCCGGGATGTTGTGCTCGGTGGTGACGGACTGGACGGCGTCGGCGGGGTCCCTCGGGACCGGCGCCGAGCCGGCCGCGACGGCGCTGCTCGGGAACAGACCCGCGCCGAGCGTGACTATGACCGCCGCGGCGGTGGCGACCGCTGCGGCTCTCCTGGTGGTCTTCAACGTTGTGACGCCCTCCCCGACCGAGCCGACTCTTGGCCAAGGCCCGGTAAACCAATATGAAAGACAGGTGGACGTCATTTGACCGAAGTGGGGCGGGAAAAGATAGACCTTGACCCTGACATGGGCACGGCGCTATGCTCGCCGATTTCACGTCAGCTGACGGCCCGTCGGCAACGTCCCAGGTCCGGGGCGGGGTGCGGGAGGCGGGAACGCACCGAGCCCCCGGCGCGAACGCCGGGGGCTCGGTGGCTGTGAAGTTGTCTGTTAAATGTTGCTCTTACTTCGTCAGGTCCGGACCGGACGAAGCGACCTCGGCGGGGGTGTCCGCGACGGCCGACTTCTCCTCGCCGCGGAAGGTGAACTTGGCTTCCTTGCCCTCGCCCTCCACGTCGACGACCACGATGTGGCCGGCCCGCAGCTCGCCGAAGAGGATCTTCTCGGAGAGGTGGTCCTCGATCTCGCGCTGGATGGTGCGGCGCAGCGGACGGGCGCCCAGGAGCGGGTCGTAGCCGCGCTTGGCCAGCAGCTTCTTGGCCTCGACGCTGAGCTCCAGGCCCATGTCCTTGTCCTTGAGCCGCTCGTCCACCTTGTCGATCATCAGGTCGACGATCTTGATGATGTCGTCCTCGGACAGCTGGTGGAACACCACGATGTCGTCGACGCGGTTCAGGAACTCGGGGCGGAAGTGCTGCTTGAGCTCCTCGCCGACCTTCGCCTTCATCCGCTCGTACCCGCTCTGGGAGTCACCCGTGGCCGCGAAGCCCAGGTTGAAGCCCTTGGAGATGTCCCGGGTGCCGAGGTTGGTCGTCATGATGATGACGGTGTTCTTGAAGTCGACCACGCGGCCCTGGGAGTCGGTCAGGCGACCGTCCTCCAGGATCTGCAGCAGCGAGTTGAAGATGTCCGGGTGGGCCTTCTCGACCTCGTCGAAGAGGACGACCGAGAACGGCTTGCGGCGGACCTTCTCGGTCAGCTGGCCGCCCTCCTCGTAGCCCACGTATCCGGGCGGGGAGCCGAACAGCCGGGAGACGGTGTGCTTCTCGGAGAACTCGGACATGTCGAGCGCGATCAGCGCGTCCTCGTCGCCGAAGAGGAACTCGGCGAGCGTCTTGGACAGTTCGGTCTTACCGACGCCGGACGGGCCGGCGAAGATGAACGAACCGCCGGGACGCTTCGGGTCCTTGAGGCCCGCACGGGTGCGCCGGATGGCCTGGGAGAGCGCCTTGATGGCGTCCTTCTGGCCGATGACGCGCTTGTGCAGCTCGTCCTCCATGCGGAGCAGACGCGAGGTCTCCTCCTCAGTGAGCTTGAAGACCGGGATGCCGGTGGCGGTGGCCAGGACCTCGGCGATGAGCTCCTCGTTGACCTCCGCGACGACGTCCATGTCGCCGGCCTTCCACTCCTTCTCGCGCTTGGCCTTGGCCTGCAGGAGCTGCTTCTCGTCGTCGCGCAGGGACGCGGCCTTCTCGAAGTCCTGCGCGTCGATCGCGCTCTCCTTCTCGCGGCGCACGTCGGCGATCTTCTCGTCGAACTCGCGCAGGTCCGGCGGCGCGGTCATCCGGCGGATGCGCATTCGGGAGCCGGCCTCGTCGATCAGGTCGATGGCCTTGTCCGGCAGGAAGCGGTCCGAGATGTACCGGTCGGCCAGGGTGGCGGCGGCGACCAGGGCGGCGTCCGTGATGGAGACCCGGTGGTGGGCCTCGTAGCGGTCGCGCAGACCCTTGAGGATCTCGATGGTGTGCGGCAGCGAGGGCTCCGCGACCTGGATCGGCTGGAAGCGGCGCTCCAGCGCGGCGTCCTTCTCCAGGTGCTTGCGGTACTCGTCCAGGGTGGTGGCACCGATGGTCTGCAGCTCGCCGCGGGCCAGCATCGGCTTGAGGATGCTGGCGGCGTCGATGGCGCCCTCGGCGGCGCCCGCGCCGACCAGGGTGTGCAGCTCGTCGATGAACAGGATGATGTCGCCGCGGGTGCGGATCTCCTTGAGCACCTTCTTCAGGCGCTCCTCGAAGTCACCGCGGTAGCGCGAGCCGGCCACCAGGGCGCCCAGGTCCAGCGTGTAGAGCTGCTTGTCCTTGAGCGTCTCCGGGACCTCGCCCTTGACGATCGCCTGCGCCAGGCCCTCGACCACGGCGGTCTTGCCGACGCCGGGCTCACCGATCAGGACCGGGTTGTTCTTGGTGCGGCGGGACAGCACCTGCATGACCCGCTCGATCTCCTTCTCGCGCCCGATGACCGGGTCGAGCTTGGCCTCGCGGGCGGCCTGGGTGAGGTTGCGCCCGAACTGGTCCAGGACCAGCGAGGTCGACGGGGTGCCCTCGGCGGGCCCGCCGGCCGTGGCCGACTCCTTGCCGCCGCTGGTCTGGTAGCCGGAGAGCAGCTGGATGACCTGCTGGCGCACCCGGTTGAGGTCGGCACCCAGTTTGACCAGGACCTGGGCGGCGACGCCCTCGCCCTCGCGGATCAGGCCGAGCAGGATGTGCTCGGTGCCGATGTAGTTGTGGCCGAGCTGCAGGGCCTCCCGGAGCGACAGCTCCAGGACCTTCTTCGCCCGGGGGGTGAAGGGAATGTGGCCGGACGGGGCCTGCTGGCCCTGGCCGATGATCTCCTCGACCTGCTGGCGTACGGCCTCAAGAGAAATCCCGAGGCTCTCCAGGGCCTTGGCGGCGACGCCCTCGCCCTCGTGGATCAGACCCAGGAGGATGTGCTCGGTGCCGATGTAGTTGTGGTTGAGCATCCGGGCTTCTTCCTGAGCCAGGACGACAACCCGCCGCGCGCGGTCGGTGAACCTCTCGAACATCGTTTATCGCTCCTCAGAGCGGTCGGGCAGTTCGGGGTCCGTCCCCGCCCTGTCCTTCCGCATGCTAGTCCCGCTCAGCGGCGCGGCCCACGGATTCACTCCCCGGTAGAGGAGCGAGATGCTGCGCGACCAGCCGACACCAATCCCAACCTGATGCTGGGAATCGGTGTTCCCACAGGTGGGCCGGATGCACCGGAATCCGCTACGCCATCGGCGAACAAGAGCCGCCGGGGCGGAGCCGGACCCCCTGCGGCCGGTCGCACACGCTGCCCCTGGACGGGTCGAAGAACCCGTCCACCTGCATTCATACCCGGTATCGGGGCGGTTCTCGCGCAGTTTCCGCGGTGGCGGTGTTCGCCTGGCGAGAAGTCGGGCCGCGGTGGCGGTGGTTCAACGGCGACCGGAGTGGTCGTACGCCGTCCCGGGGGTGTCCGCGTTACCGCTTCGCCCCTACAGCGTTGCACAGCTCGTGATTGTTCCGCCGCCCGAGCCCACCGCCCCGGCCGGTCCGGCCGCCCCGGGCCACGGCACCGGCGGTGCCGTGGTCGTCCGGGTGCGCGCCGCGGGGCGCGGAGGTGTTCCCTCCGCGCCCCGCGCGTGTGTCGTCGGCGCCGTGCACGGCCGCCGGGGCCCCGCATCCGCTCCGGCGGGCCGGTGGCGCCGGGGTCAGGACGCGTTGGCCCTGTCGTAGGCCTCGCGGACGGTGCTCGGCACCCGGCCGCGGTCGTTGACGTCCATGCCCTGCTCCTTGGCCCACGCGCGGATCTTCGCGGTGTCGGGAGCACTGCCGGCCGGACGCGTCGCGGGGCCGCGGCCCGGACGACGGGGGCCGGCGAGTCGGCCGCTCTGCTTGCGGCCCTTCTCCAGGTAGGGCGCCAGCAGACCGCGGAGCTTGTCCGCGTTGGCGCTCTTCAGGTCGATCTCGTAGGCAACGCCGTCGAGCGCGAACGTCACCGTCTCGTCCGCCGAACCGCCATCGAGATCGTCTTCAAGAATGACCTGCACCCTCTGTGCCACGGGCTTCCCTTTCCGCTAAACGACCCATTGCCTAAGGAAAGGAAAGCGCCTTTCTCCGGAAAACACAAACCCTTGACCGGCACGGAGCCGCTCAGAGGTGCAGCAGCATGCGCGAGTTGCCCAGCGTGTTGGGCTTCACCCGCTCCAGGTCGAGGAACTCCGCGACACCTTCATCGTACGAGCGGAGAAGTTCTTCATAGACGTCCGTAGCGATCGCCGCCGGATCTGTCGTACCATCATCGGTTTCCTGAAGCTCCCCGATCTCGACGAAACCGTGTTTCGCGAAGAACGGCACCTCGAACGTCAAGCAGAAAATCCGACGGACACCCAGCCAGCGCGCCGTCTGCACCAGCTTCTCCAAGAGCAGATGCCCGATCCCGAAGCCCCGGCAGGACGGATGGACCGCCAGCGTGCGGACCTCGGCGAGGTCCTCCCACATCACGTGCAGGGCGCCGCAGGCCACCACCGCGCCGTTGTCGTCGCGTTCCGCGACCCAGAACTCCTGGACGGATTCGAACAGTGTGACTGTGGGCTTGTCGAGCAGAATGCCGTCGCGCGAGTAGGCGTCGATGAGCCCGCGTACGGCCCGTACGTCCGTGGTCCGCGCGCGGCGGATGGTGACCTCCATGGCGGGACGTTATCGCGTCGCGCCGGGCGCGGTCTCCCCGGTATCCGCGCCGCCGGTATCCGGGCCGTCCCCGGCGGAATCCCCGGCGGGCGGATCCGCCGCCGGATCGGACGGGAACAACGCCGCCACCCGCAGGGCGTCCCGGAGTGCCTCGCGCTGCTCCGGCGACATCAGGCCGAAGAAGTGCACCAGGGCCGCCGCGGGATTGTCACCGGTGGCCCAGGCGTCGTTCATCAGGGCCGCCGTGTACGCCTCACGCGAGGAGACCGGTTCATATCGATAGGCCCGGCCGACCCGCTCGCGACGCAACCAGCCCTTTCTGTGCAGCTTGTCCAGGACGGTCATCACCGTGGTGTACGCGATTTCCCGTTCCGACTGCAGATCCAGGAGAACCTCGCGAACCGTCACCGGTCGGTTCCACCGCCACACCCGGGTCATGATGGCGTTCTCAAGTTCGCCGAGTTGCCGGACCATAGTGCCGCCAGGATAGGGAGTGAATGGGGCAAATCTTGTGAAGTGCGCCAAACCGGCGCGCCGCCACCCCCGGGAATCGGGAATGGCGGCGCGGGTGGTGCGTGGCGGCTGACGACGTCAGTCGGATCAGTCGATGTCTTCCTTGGCCTTCTGGGCCCCGCCCTGGCTGCGGATGATGGCCCGCACCAGGAATCCGAAGCCGATCGCCATGACCAGCGGCGGCACGATCGCGCTGACGTAGTCCATCAGGTCACTCCTCCTCGGTCTTCTCCGCCGTCGCGGCGGAAGCCTTCGGCTCCGGCTTCACCAGCGGGAAGAGCACCGTCTCCCGGATGTTCTTGCCGGTCAGCAGCATGATCAGGCGGTCCACGCCGAGGCCGAGGCCACCGGTCGGGGGCATCGCGTACTCCAGGGCGCGCAGGAAGTCCTCGTCCACCTGCATCGCCTCGACGTCGCCGCCGGCCGCCAGCAGGGACTGGGCGGTGAGGCGGGCGCGCTGCTCGACCGGGTCGATCAGCTCGGAGTAGGCGGTGCCGATCTCGGTGCCGAAGATCACCAGGTCCCACTTCTCGGCCACGCCGGCGACCGAGCGGTGCTGGCGGGTCAGCGGGGAGACCTCGGTCGGGTAGTCCTTGATGAAGGTCGGCCGGACGGCGTTCTCCTCCAGCAGGCGCTCGACCATCTCCAGCACGATCTGGCCGTGGCCCCAGTTCTTCTCGAACGGGATGTCGTGGTCGAAGGCCAGCTTGCGCAGCTCCTCGACGGTGGTCTCCGGGGTGACCTCGACGCCCAGGTGGGCGGAGATGCCCGGGTAGACGCTGACCTCCTCCCACGGCTCGGCCAGGTCGATCTCGTGCTCCACGCCGTGCGGGTCCAGGCCCTTGATCACGGTGGTGCCCAGGGCGTCCCGGGCGGCGTTGACGATCGTCGCGCGGATCAGCTCGGCCTGGGTGTCGTAGTCGCCGTAGGCCTCGTACGACTCCAGCGAGGTGAACTCCGGGTTGTGGGTGGAGTCCGCGCCCTCGTTGCGGAAGTTGCGGTTGATCTCGAAGACCTTCTCGGCGCCGCCGACCACCAGCCGCTTGAGGTACAGCTCGGGGGCGATGCGCATGTAGAGGTCGATGTCGTACGCGTTGATGTGCGTCTTGAACGGACGGGCGTTGGCGCCGCCGTGCACCGGCTGCAGCATCGGGGTCTCGACCTCGATGTAGCCGCGGTCCTCGTAGGTGCGGCGGATCGAGCGGACCACCTTGCTGCGCAGGTGCAGGATCTCGCGCGCCTCGGGGTTCACGATCAGGTCGACGTAGCGCTGGCGGACCCGGGCCTCCGGGTCGGTCAGGCCCTTGTGCTTGTCCGGCAGCGGGCGCAGGCACTTGGCGGTGAGCTCCCAGCGGTCCACCATCACGGACAGCTCGCCGCGCTTGGAGGTGATCACCTCGCCCTCGACGCCGACCTGGTCGCCGAGGTCGATGTCGGCCTTCCAGGCGGCCAGCCGCTCGGGGCCGAGCTTGTCCAGGGAGAACATCACCTGGAGGTCGCCGGTGCCGTCGCGCAGGGTGGCGAAGCAGAGCTTGCCGCCGGTGCGGGAGAGGATCACCCGCCCGGTGATGCCGGCGCGCTCGCCGGTCGCGGTGTCGGGTTCGAGGTCCGGGTGCTTGGCACGCAGGTCCGCGATGGTGCTGGTGCGGGGGAAACCGACCGGGTACGGGTCGACGCCGGCCGCCCGGAGCCGGTCCAGCTTCTCGCGCCGGACGCGCATCTGCTCGGGAAGGTCGTCGGTCGCGGGAACAAGGCTCTGATCGCTCACCCCACAAGGGTAGCCAGCCGTACACCGTGCTCCGCGCCCGGATGCGCCGAGGGGAGACCGTGGCGACGGTCTCCCCTCGGCGGCGGGGCCGGATCAGCCGGTGCCGGTGCGGAGTTCGATCTCCTCCGGGGCCCCGTCGGCGGGCGGGGCCGGGTGGGCCGGGGGCTTGGGGCGGCGGCCGAACAGCTCGGCCGGGGTGGGCATCCGGTGCGGGCGGGGCGGGGTCTGCGCGGCGGCGGGCTGCTCCGGGCGGGAGTCCCGGGAGTCGGTGCTGCTCATCGTGGTCCGTCCTCCTACAGGGGTGGGGTGACTGCTAGGTGGTGCGGCGGGGTTCGGTACGGCCACCAGGTGGCGCGGGTGCCCGGCGGTGAGCGCCAGCCGCTCGCGGACGGCGGCCTCGGCCAGCGCGTGGCAGCGCCCGGCCAGCCGGGAGCGGCGGGCCCGCTCGCCGTGGCCGCAGGGCTGGCGGGTCAGCCCGCGCAGCGCGGTGAGGTCCTCCGGTCCGGGCAGGTAGCCGTCGGTCACCGCCTCCTCCAGCCGTTCCAGGTAGCCGGCGGCGGTGCCGGGCAGCGCGGCGCGGTAGCGGCAGAGGTCGGCGAGCAGGAAGGCGCGCAGTCGGCCGCCCTCCTGGACGGCCTCGTCGATCGCCTCGGTCAGGTGCAGGGCGTCCTGGACGTCCTCGGCCCACAGTTCGGCGCCCGGCCCGGCGAGCGCCGTCCGGTCGGGTCCCTGGAGGTGGACGGGGACGGCGGGGTGCAGGGCTTGGGCGAGGGCTCGGCGCAGCACGCGGACTTCGTCGGCGCTGAAGGCCATGCCGCCGCGCGATCCGTGTGGCGTAGGCATGGACTGACACTACGTGACGAATATCCGATTTGTCGGTAACGTCGCGTGGAATTCCGTGCGTCCGCCCGGCCGGGTGCTCCGGCCGGGCGGACGGCCCCGGCGGGTGCTCAGCTCGGGCGGTTGCGCTCGTACACCAGGCGCAGGCCGATCAGGGTCAGCCAGGGCTCGTGCACGTCGATGCTGGTGGCCTCGCCGAGGACCAGCGGGGCGAGGCCGCCGGTGGCGATCACCTGGACGTCGTCCGGATCCTTGGACAGCTCCCGGGCCATCCGCTCGACCAGACCGTCGACCTGCCCGGCGAAGCCGTAGAGGATGCCGGACTGCATGCCCTCGACGGTGTTCTTCCCGATCACGTTGCGCGGGCGGGCCAGCTCGATCTTGCGCAGCTGGGCGCCGCGGACGCCGAGCGCCTCGACCGAGATCTCGATCCCGGGGGCGATCGCGCCGCCGACGTAGTCACCGCGGGCGTTGACGGCGTCGAAGGTGGTCGCGGTGCCGAAGTCGACCACGATGCACGGGCCGCCGTACAGGTGGTTGGCGGCCAGCGCGTTGACGATCCGGTCCGCGCCGACCTCCTTGGGGTTGTCCATCAGGACGTGCACCCCGGTCTTCACCCCGGGCTCCACGATCACCGCGGGGACGTCGCCGTAGTAACGGCGGGTCACCTCGCGGAGCTCGTGGAGCACGGCGGGGACGGAGGAGCAGATCGCCAGCCCCTCCACCACGGCGTCCTTGGCCGCGGCGTGGTTGCCCATCAACCCCTGCAGCAGCACCGCCAGTTCATCGGCCGTGCGGCGCGGATCGGTGGAGATCCGCCAGTGTTCCACCACGTCCTCGCCGTCGAACAGGCCGAGTGTGGTCTGGGTGTTGCCGACGTCGATGGTGAGGAGCACGAGGACGCTTTCTGCGAGTCGGGACGGGACTGCTCTCGACCTGACGGTCAGGCGCGAAGGTCCAGGCCGATGTCCAGGACCGGCGAGGAGTGGGTCAGCGCGCCCACGGCCAGGTAGTCGACACCAGTCTGGGCGACCTCGCGCGCGGTGGCCAGGGTCAGTCCGCCGGAGGCCTCCAGCTTCGCCCGGCCGGCCACCAGCGCGACGGCCTCCTTCAGCTGCTCGACGGTGAAGTTGTCCAGCAGGATCAGGTCCGCCCCGGCCTCCAGCACCGGCGGGATCTGCTCCAGGGTGTCCACCTCGATCTCGACCGGCAGCTCCGGGTAGGCCGCGCGGACGGCCCGGAAGGCCTCGGCCACGCCGCCGGCCGCCACCACGTGGTTGTCCTTCACCAGGGCGGCGTCCGAGAGCGACATCCGGTGGTTGGCGCCGCCGCCGCAGCGCACCGCGAACTTCTCCAGCGCGCGCAGGCCCGGGGTGGTCTTGCGGGTGTCCCGGACGACCGCGCCGGTGCCCGCCAGGGCGTCCGCCCAGGCCCGGGTCGCGGTGGCGATGCCGGACAGGCGGCAGAGCAGGTTGAGCGCGCTGCGCTCGGCGGTCAGCAGGTCGCGGGTGCGCGAGCGGACCGACAGCAGCACCTGGCCGGCCTCCACCCGGTCGCCGTCCTGGACGTGCCGCTCGACCTCGAACTCCTCCTCGCAGACCAGCGAGACGACGGCCTCGGCGACCCGCAGGCCGGAGACCACGCCGGCCTGGCGGGCGGTGAAGTCGGCGGTCGCCACGGCGTCGGCGGGCACGGTGGCCACCGAGGTGACGTCCTCGCCGCCGGCCAGGTCCTCGGCCAGCGCCAGGGTGGCGATGTCCTCGACCTCGATCGGGTCCAGCCCGGCCTCCTCCAGCAGCTCGGCCAGCTGCGGGTCCAGACCGGTCTCGTAGCCCTCGCCGTCGCCGCAGGCGCAGCCGTCACCGCAGCCGCCCTGGTCGGCCAGGGGGAGTTCCTCGTGGGAGTGGGTCATGGTTCTACTGCTCCTCAGGGGTGCTGACGGGGTCGCCGGAGGCGGCGAGGGTGGTGATCAGGTGGCGGCGCCAGTGGGCGTCGTCGCGCTCGGGGAAGTCCTCGCGCCAGTGCCCGCCGCGGGTCTCCTCGCGCTGGGCGGCGGCCGCGACCAGGGCGGTCGCGACCAGCAGCAGGTTGGCGGCCTCCCAGGTCTCCACCCGGGGGTCGGCCGGCTTCTCCTCGGCCACGTGGCCGCGGGCCTGCTCGGCGAGCAGCGCCAGCCCGGCCGCGGCGTCGGCCAGCGAGGCGGCCGAGCGCAGCACGCCCGCGCCGCGCGACATCAGCCGCTGGATTTCGGCGCGCGCCTCGGAGGCCGGCAGCGGCACCGGCCGGGCGGCCCGCGCGGCGGCGACGTCGACGGTGCGCTCGGGCAGCTCGCCCGCCGCGTGCCGCTCGGCCAGGTCGGCGGCGATCCGCTCGGCGAAGACCAGGCCCTCCAGCAGCGAGTTGGAGGCCAGCCGGTTGGCGCCGTGCACGCCGGTGCAGGCGACCTCGCCGCAGGCGTACAGGCCGGGGACGGAGGTGCGGCCGTGCCGGTCGGTGCGGACGCCGCCGGCGGCGTGGTGGGAGGCCGGGGCGATCGGGATCGGCTCGGTGACCGGGTCGATGCCGTGGGAGCGGCAGGAGGCCAGGATGGTGGGGAAGCGGTTCTCCCACATCTCGGCGCCGAAGTGCCGTCCGTCCAGGAACATGTGGTCGGAGCCGCGCTCCTGCATGCGCCGGGTGATCGCCTTGGCGACGATGTCGCGGGGGGCGAGCTCGGCCAGCTCGTGCTGGCCGACCATGAAGCGCACGCCGTCGGCGTCCACCAGGTGGGCGCCCTCGCCGCGCACGGCCTCGGAGACCAGCGGCTGCTGGCCCGCGGCGTCCGGGCCGAGCCAGAGCACGGTCGGGTGGAACTGGACGAACTCCAGGTCGGCGGCCTCGGCGCCGGCCCGAAGGGCCAGGGCCACGCCGTCGCCGGTGGAGACCGCCGGGTTGGTGGTGGCGGAGAAGACCTGGCCCAGGCCGCCGGTGGCGAGCACCACCGCGCGGGCCCGGACGGCGCCGACGCCGTCGCGCTGGCCCTCGCCCATCACGTGCAGGGTGAGGCCGGCGGTGTGGCCCTCGGCGTCGGTCAGCAGGTCGAGGACGAGCGCGTGCTCGATCAGTTCGAGGTCCGGGTCGCTGCGGACGGCGGCGACCAGGGCGCGGGAGACCTCCGCGCCGGTGGCGTCCCCGCCGGCGTGCACGATCCGGTGGCGGTGGTGGCCGCCCTCGCGGGTGAGCAGGATCTCGCCGTCCTCGCCGCGGTCGAAGGCGGCGCCGACCGCGATCAGCCGGCGGACGGCGTCCGGGCCCTCGGTGACCAGGGTGCGGACGGCCTCCTCGTCGCAGACGCCGGCGCCGGCCACCAGGGTGTCGTCCAGGTGCTGCTCCGGGGTGTCCCCCTCGCCCAGGGCGGCGGCTATGCCGCCCTGGGCCCAGCGGGTGGAGCCCTCGTCCAGCACCGCCTTGGTGACCACCATGGCCCGCAGGCCGGCCTTGCGGACGTTGAGGGCGACGGTGAGGCCGGCGATGCCGGAGCCGACCACGACCACGTCGGTGGTGGCGGTCCAGCCCGGGGCCGGGGCGGTGAGGCGGTGCGTAGCGGACATGGCTCAGGGGCTCCTTCAGCGCGTGGCCGCGGTGGCCGCGCCGTCCTCGTCACGGTACGCCGCGTCCCCGCGCAGCAGTCCGCTGCCCTCCGGGGCCTCGGCCGGGTCCCCGCCCAGGCCGGTGACCCGGTTGTGCTCGTCCACGAAGACCACCTTCGGCTGGTAGCCCTTGGCCTCGGCCGTGTCCATCTGCCCGTAGGCGATGAGTATGACCAGGTCGCCGGGGTGGACCAGGCGGGCGGCGGCGCCGTTGATGCCGATCACGCCGGTGCCGCGCGGGCCGGCGATGGTGTAGGTCTCCAGCCGGGCGCCGTTGTTGATGTCGACGATGTGGACCAGCTCGCCGGGGAGCAGGTCGGCGGCGTCGAGCAGGTCCTCGTCCACCGTGACGGAACCGACGTAGTGCAGGTCGGCCTGGGTCACGGTGGCCCGGTGGATCTTGGACTTGAGCATGGTGCGGAGCATGTGGTCACGCCTCCTGTGAGTGCATGCCGGAAGGGTTTGCTGCCGGTGTCGCCGGACTTGCCGGAACTACCGGACGATCATGCGGACGTTGTCGATCAGGCGGGTCGAGCCCACCTTCGCGGCGACGGCCAGCACCGCCTCGCCCTGGAAGTCGTCCGCCGCCTCCGAGAAGTCGTGCGGGTCGATCAGGGCGAGGTAGTCGAGGGTGACGCCGTCGGCGCCGTCCAGCAGGGCCGAGGCGGCCTCGCGCACGGCCTTCGGGCCCTGCGCGGCGGCGTCCCGGCCGGCGAACAGGGCCTCGGACAGGACGAGGGCGCGGCCGCGCTCCTCCTCGGAGAGGTAGCGGTTGCGCGAGGACCGGGCCAGGCCGTCCTCCTCGCGGACGGTCGGCACGCCGACGATCTCCACGTCGAAGTCCAGGTCGGCGACCATCCGCTGGATCAGCGCCAGCTGCTGGGCGTCCTTCTCGCCGAAGAACGCGAAGTCCGGGTCGGTGATGTGCAGCAGCTTGGCGACCACGGTCAGCACGCCGTCGAAGTGGCCGGGACGGGTGGCGCCCTCGAAGCGCTCGCCCATCGGGCCGGCCGCCATCCGCACCTGAGGCTCGCCGTTCGGGTAGACCTCCTCGACGGACGGCGCGAAGACCACGTCGGCGCCGCTCTCCTCGGCCAGCCGGACGTCGTCGTCCAGGGTGCGCGGGTAGCGCTCCAGGTCCTCGGACGGGCCGAACTGCAGCGGGTTGACGAAGACCGTCACCGCGACCCGGCCCTCCTGGCCGACCTGCTTGCGGGCGGCCCGGATCAGCGCGGCGTGGCCCTCGTGCAGCGCGCCCATGGTCATCACCACGGCGTTGTCCACCGGACGCTCGTCCGGCCAGAACGCGGCCTCGAAGTCGTCCACGGTGCGGGTGACGACGGCCCGGTGGACCTTCGGCGTCTTCTGGGGCTTGTTCGACTGCTTGCCGCGTGCCATCTAGGGCTTCTCCTCGTTCAGTACGTCCAGCAGCGCCGCCGCCGACGCGTCGTCGATCGTCCCGTTGGCGAGCGCACGCTGCGCGGTGGCGCGGGCCATCGCGCGGTACGCCGCCGGGATGTCCGGGGACACCGTACTGAGCTGCGCCAGGTGGCGCCGTACGGTGCCCGCGTCGCCCCGGGCGACCGGGCCGGTGAGGGCCGCGTCGCCGGAGCGCAGGCTGTTGTCCAGGGCGGCGCCGAGCAACGGGCCGAGCAAGCGGCCGGGCTCGGCGACGCCCGCCGTGCGCAGCAGGTCCATCGCCTGGGCGACCAGGGTGACCAGGTGGTTCGAGCCGTGCGCGAGGGCGGTGTGGTAGAGCGGGCGGACCTCCTCGGGCACCCACTCGGGCTCGCCGCCCATCTCCACCACCAGCGCCTCGGCGACCGGCCGCAGCTCCTGCGGGGCGGTCACCCCGAACGGGCAGCCGGCCAGCCGGGCGAGGTCCACGGAGGTGCCGGTGAAGGTCATCGCCGGGTGCAGCGCCAGCGGCAGCGCCCCGGCCCGGGTGGCGGGCTCCAGGATGCCGACGCCGTGCGCGCCGGAGGTGTGCACCAGCAGCTGGCCCGGGCGGACCGCGCCGGTGGCGGCCAGGCCGGCCACCAGGTCGGCCAGCGAGTCGTCCGGGACGGTCAGCAGCACCAGGTCGGCGGCGGCCATCACCTGCGGCGGGGTGACGATCCGCACCCCCGGCAGCAGCGACTCGGCGCGGCGGCGGGAGGCGGCGGACACCCCGGAGGCGGCGACCACGGTGTGCCCGGCGAGCTGCAGGGCGGCGCCCAGCGCCGGGCCGACCCGACCGGTGCCGACCACGCCGACGGCGAGCCGGGCCGGGCGGTTGCCCGGGTCGCTGGGGTCGTCGAGCGGTGCGAAGTCGGTGAAGTCGGACGAAGCCATGTCCACCCTTGTCCTGAATGACCGTTCCAGTCCGCTGACGGGTACCGGACGTACCGCCCCAGTGTACGGGCGCCGCCGGGCCCGGCCCGGGCCCAGGCCCCGGACAGGCCCTAGTCGGTGGCCCCGGCCCGGATCAGCCCGGCCTCGTAGGCCAGCACCACCGCCTGGACCCGGTCGCGCAGCGCCAGCTTGGCCAGGATCCGGCCGACGTGGGTCTTCACGGTGGCCTCCGAGAGCACAAGCCGGGCCGCGATCTCGCCGTTCGACAGGCCCTGGGCGACCAGCAGGAACACCTCCCGCTCGCGCTCGGTCAGCGGGCCCAGCACGTCCGAGCCGGGCGCGTTCTGCGGGGTGGGCAGCACCTCGGCGAAGCGGTCGATCATCCGGCGGGTGGTGGTCGGGGCGACCACCGCGTCGCCGCCGTGCACCGCGCGGATCGCGGCCACCAGCTCGGTCGGCGGGACGTCCTTGAGCAGGAAGCCGCTGGCACCGGCCTTGAGCGCGGCGAAGGCGTACTCGTCCAGGTCGAAGGTGGTGAGGATGAGCACGTGCGGGGCGTTCGGCAGCGGGCTGCCGTCCTCGGCCAGGCAGATCCGGCGGGTCGCCTGCACCCCGTCCAGCCGCGGCATCCGGACGTCCATCAGGATCACGTCCACCGGCGTGTGCCGCAGCTGTTCCAGGGCCTGCGCGCCGTCGCCCGCCTCGGCGGCGATCTCGATGTCGCCCTGCGAGTGGAGGATCATCCGGAAGCCGGTGCGCAGCAGCTCCTGGTCGTCGACGAGCATCACGCGGATGGTCAAGGTGGCTCCTAAGGGGGGCGGGGGGTTAGTGCGCCGCCTTGAGCGGGAGGACGGCGCGGATCCGGAAGCCGCCGCCGGGGCGGGGGCCCACGTCGAGACTGCCGCTGACCATGCCGACCCGCTCGCGCATGCCGATCAGGCCGTGGCCCAGACCGTCCGCGCCGCCGGTGGCCAGTTGTTCGTCGGTGCTGCCGCGGCCGTCGTCCTCCACCAGGACGGCCAGCTCGCGTTCGCCGAAGTCCACCGCGACCCGGGCGTGCACATCGGGGCCGCCGTGCTTGCGGACGTTTGTGAGCGCCTCCTGGACGATCCGGTAGACCGTCAGCTCGACGCCGCGCGGCAGTTCGCGCGGGTGCCCGGAGGTCGCGTAGTCCACCTGCAGCCCGGCGGTGCGGACCTGCTCCAGGAGGTCCGGCAGCTCCTCGACGCCCGGTTGCGGGACGTACTCCTCGGCGGTGTCGGCGGTGCGCAGCACGCCCAGCAGGCGGCGCATCTCGACCAGCGCCTGGCGCCCGGTGGAGGCGATCGTGCCGAGCGCCTCCTTCGCCTGCTGCGGGGAGTTGTCGAGCACGTAGGCGGCGCCGTCGGCCTGGACGATCATCACCGAGACGTTGTGCGCCACCACGTCGTGCAGCTCGCGGGCGATCCGGGCCCGCTCGGCCGCCACCGCGACCTTGGACTGGGCGTCCCGCTCGCGCTCCAGCCGGGCCGCGCGGTCCTCCAGTTCGGTCAGGTAGGCGCGGCGCACCCGGGTCAGTCGGCCCCAGGCCCAGCAGAGGATGAACGGGGTGCTCATCAGCAGGGCGTACAGCAGCGCCTCGCCGAAACCGAACGGGCGGGAGACGTAGTGCCCGGAGCCGGTGGAGACGGTCTTGGTCGGGTGCAGCCGCCAGAACTCCAGCGGCCCGGCGGCCAGGCCGGCCACCAGGGCGAGCCGGGAGGTCCACTTCTGGCCGAAGGCGGCGCCGGTGTAGGCGAAGACCAGGTAGGCGAGCGAGGAGGCGCCCGGTTCGACGTCGGCGAGCACCTGGCCGAGCCCGAGGCCGGCGGCCGTGGCGACCGTGACGTCGGGGTGGCGCCGCCGGAAGACCATCAGCAGCGGCAGCAGTACCGCGATCACGACTTGGGGGGTGTACGGCCAGTTGTCCCCGGTGCCGCTCGGGACCAGGCCGAGGAGGAGGATCATCGACGCCCAGACGGCGTCGACCACCATGGGGTGACGGCGGAGCCAGGCGTTGAGTCGATGCACGTCTCCAGCCTAGGCAGTCGGGTGAGGTGCCCAGGTCCGCCGGTAGGGCGATCCGTCCTACTCCGTAGGTCGGAGACGGGACGGCGCCGGTTGGGAGGGGTACGTCCGGTCCCGGTAGCGTCCCGCCCCATGACGTGGATGCGCTGGGCCCCCGCCGTGGAACGGGCGTTGTACGACCAGGACGGCGGCTTCTACCGCAGGCCGGAGGGGCCGGCCGGGCACTTCCGGACCTCGGTGCACGCCTCGCCGCGGTTCGCCCGTGCGGTGGCCCGGCTGCTGCTGGAGGTTGACGAGGCCCTCGGCCGTCCGGAGGAGCTGGCCCTGGTCGACGTCGGGGCCGGGCGGGGGGAACTGCTGACCGGGGTGCTGGCCGAACTGCCCGGCGAGGTGCTGGCCCGGCTGCGCCCGTACGGCGTGGAGCTCGCGGCGCGGCCCGCCGGACTTCCGTCCACAGCCCTGTGGACGACGGAACCGCCGCGCGGCGTCACCGGGCTGCTGTTCGCCAACGAGTGGCTGGACAACGTGCCGCTGGACGTCGGGGAGGTGGACGGGGACGGGGTGCTGCGCTACCAGGAGGTGGACACCGCGACCGGCGAGGAGCGCCTGGGCGATCCGGTCTCGGCGGCCGACGCGGCCTGGGCCGAACGCTGGTGGCCGGTCGGCGACCCCGGGGACGTGGTGGAGTTCGGCGCCCCCCGGGACGCCGCCTGGGCGCGGGCGGTGGCCGGGCTGGAGCGCGGCCTGGCGGTCGCCGTCGACTACGGGCACACGGCGGGGCGGCGGCCGCAGTTCGGGACCTTCACCGGGTTCCGGGACGGCCGGGAGGTCGCCCCGGTGCCGGACGGCTCCTGCGACGTGACCGCGCACGTCGCGCTGGACGCCGTCGCCGTGCCCGGTCTCCACAGCCTGTGGACGACGCAGCGCGCGGCCCTGCGCGCGCTCGGGGTGAGCGGCGGACGCCCGCCGCTGGCGCTCGCCTCCACCGACCCGGCGGCCTACCTGCGGGCGCTCGGCGGTGCGGGGGAGGCGGCCGAGCTCACCGACCCGGGCGGGCTGGGCGCCTTCGGGTGGCTGGTGCAGGCCGTCCGCATGTCGGTACCGACGAGCCTGGAGCCGCTGCCGGGATGGCAGACTCTGTCGTCATGAGGGAGACCACGGTCGGCATCGGGGCGGGAGCCGAGAACTTCACCGGCGAGGCGGGCACCACCGACATGGTGCTCAACATCGGCCCGCAGCACCCGGCCACCCACGGTGTGCTGCGGCTGCGGCTGCTGCTCGACGGCGAGCGGATCATCACCGCCGAGCCGGTGATCGGCTACATGCACCGGGGCGCGGAGAAGCTGTTCGAGGCCCGTGACTACCGGCAGATCATCATGCTGGCCAACCGGCACGACTGGCTCTCCGCCTTCTCCAACGAACTCGGCGTGGTGCTCGGCGTCGAGCGGATGCTCGGCATGGAGGTCCCGGAGCGGGCGGTGTGGATCCGCACCCTGCTCGCCGAGCTCAACCGGGTGCTCAACCACCTGATGTTCCTCGGCTCCTACCCGCTGGAACTCGGCGGGATCACCCCGATCTTCCACGCCTTCACCGGCCGCGAGGACCTCCAGCACGTGCTGGAGGAGGCCTCCGGCGGCCGGATGCACTACATGTTCAACCGGGTCGGCGGCCTCAAGGAGGACCTCCCGGCCGGCTGGCTCGGCCGGGTCCGCACCGCCGTCGCCACCGTCCGCTCGCAGCTGCCGGTCTTCGAGGACCTCGTCCTCGGCAACGAGATCTTCCGCGCCCGCACCGCCGGCGTCGGCGTGCTGAGCAAGGCGAAGGCCCAGGCGTACGGGGTCAGCGGCCCGATCGCCCGGGCCAGCGGCCTCGACCTCGACCTGCGCCGCGACGAGCCCTACCTCGCGTACGGATCCGAGGAACTGCGGCAGGTGCTCACCGTGGTCACCCGCGAGGAGGGCGACTGCCTGGCCCGCTTCGAGTGCCTGCTGGAGCAGACCCTCAACTCGCTGGACCTGGCCGACGCCTGCCTCGACAAGCTCGCCACCCTGCCGCCCGGCCCGGTCAACCTGCGGCTGCCCAAGGTGCTCAAGGCGCCCGAGGGCAGCACCTACGCGTGGACCGAGAACCCGCTCGGGATCAACGGTTACTACCTGGTCTCGCGCGGCGACAAGACGCCGTGGCGGCTCAAGCTGCGCTCGGCGTCCTTCAACAACGTCCAGGTGCTGACCGAACTGCTGCCGGGGACGCTGGTGGCGGACATGGTGGCGATCCTCGGGTCGACGTTCTTCGTGGTCGGGGACATCGACAAGTAGGCCGCCACCGGGCCTTCCTGCCGGTCCCCACGTGCCGGTTCCTTCTTGCCGGTCCCCGGCCCGGATCGGGCCGCTACTTGTCCTTCTTGCCCGGCTTGTCCTTCTTGGGCCGGGCGGGGTCGGCCGGGTGCGGGGCCACCTTGCGGTCGCCCTTGGTGGCGATCCGCTCCTCGCACAGCCCGGCCAGCACGTCGTACGCCGCCTTGCCCATCAGCTCGGTGAGCTCCGGGCGGTAGCTGACGTACACCGGCACGGCGCCCTGGTGCGCGGCCGGGGCGCCGGTGCACCACCAGTGCAGGTCGTGGCCGCCCGGGCCCCAGCCGCGGCGGTCGTACTCGCCGATCGACACCTGGAGGTAGCGGGTGTCGTCCGGGCGGTCGATCCAGTCGTAGGTGCGGCGGACCGGCAGCTGCCAGCAGACGTCCGGCTTGGTCTCCAGCGGCTCCCGGCCCTCCTTGAGGGCGAGCGCGTGCAGGGCGCAGCCGGCGCCGCCCGCGAAGTCGGGGCTGTTCACGAAGATGCAGGCGCCGTTGACCCGGCGGGTCTGGCGGTCGCCGTCCTCGTCCAGCATGGTCACGCCGCCGTCGTTCCTGATCCGGCCCTTGGCGTCGGTGCCCGCGGCGAAGTTCTCCCACAGCTCGGGCGTCAGCCGGGCCGCGTGCCCGAGGACGCGCTTCTCGTCGTCCTCGTCCGAGTAGTGGGCGCCCAGCGTGCAGCAGCCGTCCGACTCGCCCCGGCCCTCGCGGATGCCGTGGCAGCCCTGGCCGAAGACGCAGGACCAGCGGGAGGTCAGCCAGGTGAGGTCGCAGCGGAAGACCTGCTCCTCGTCGGCGGGGTCGGCGAACTCGACCCAGGCGCGCGGGAAGTCGAGCGGGACCTCGTCGCGCGGGATCTCGCGGCGCAGGGTCGGCATCGCGAGGTCGACGGGGGCGGGGGAGGCCTCGGGCTTCGCCTTGGCCTTCTTCTTGGAGGTTTCTGCTGGTGCCACCCGGCAAGGGTAGAGCTTCCCGGGGGCGTACGGGCCGGTGGGCGCCGCCGGGGGCGTGCCGACCGGGTGCGGTGGAGACGGGGTGAAGAGGTGCGTGCCGTCGGTGCGGGCGGGGGAGGGGTCTCCCTAGGATGGCGGGCGGTCCGCTACGGGGAGGTACGGGGATGGCAGACGGCAGCACCGGGGCGTCCGACCACGACGGTGCCGGGTTCGTCCTCAAGCCGTGGGAACTGCACGGCGAGGGACGGGAGTTCGAGAAGCTCGGGCGGGAGCTGGGCAAGGCCGTCGGCACCCTGGAGAAGGACCTCGCCGCGCTCGGCGCCCCCTGGGGCGCCGACCGGCCGGGCGGCGCCTTCGCCGCCGTGTACGGTCCGGCGCGCGGTGAACTCCTGGGCGGGCTAAGGGCGTTGGCCGGTCAGCTGGGAGGCGTCGGGGCCGGGCTGCACACCATGGCGGAGCGCACCACGGACACCGACACCACGACCGCGGACGGCTTCGGGGGGACGGCGGGGGTTGCCACGTCGTCCGGGGCCGTGGCAACCCCGGGGGCGGTCCCGGCCGTCCCCAAGGACATGTCGGTCTGATCGGCCGGCTCGAAGGCGACGCGGAGGGGGAGGGGCGCGTGTCCCGGAAACTGCCCGAGGACCTGGTCCCGCTGCTGGCCAGGACCGGCCAGCCCTGGCCGCAGGCCGACGAGGAGGCCCTGCGCACGGCGGCCGGGCACTGGAGGGAGTTCGCCGCCGAGGCCGAGCGGATCACCCGCCGCGGCGCGGAGTCCGTCCGGCGGGTGGCCGCCGACAACTCCGGCCACGCGGTCGACTCCTTCACCGCGTACTGGCGGACGCTCGACGACGGCGGCAAGGGCCGCCTGGTGGACGCCCACACCGCGGTCGGGCTGGTCGCCGCCGCCTTCGACGCCGCCGCGCACGCCGTCGACGGCGCCAAGGCCGAGATCATCGCCACCCTGCGGAACCTGGCCGCCGAGCTCGCGCGGGCCGAGGAGCAGGCCGCCCCGGCCCCGGGCCCGGGCCCGGCCTCGACCCCGGCCACTCGGAACGTCGGGCGGACCGGGCGGACCGGGGTGTTCGGCGGACCGGAGGAGTCCGGCGTCGGCCTCGCGCAGGACGTGCGGACCGCCACCGCCGGGCAGGTCGCCGCGGGCGTCGGGGCCGTCGCGGTGGAGGCCGCCGCACTGAAGATCGCCGGGCTGCTCACCGAACTCGGCCGCGCCATGAAGGACGCCCTGGCCACCGCGCTTAAGGACCCGTCCGCCGTCGCCCTGCTACGCCTCGGCACCGCCTCCGGGCCCGGCGTCACCCCGGCCTCCTACCGCACCGGCGGCGGCTTCGACCCGCTCGCCGCCGGACTGCCCGCCGCCCTCGGCGAGCCCGGGGTGCTCGGCCGCGACGGCACCGGGCTGGTCGTGCTCTCCGGGCGGGACGGCAAGCCCCTGGTCGGCGTGCCCGGCCTCGGCGTCGAGCTCGACGAGCACGGGCAGCCCGTCCTCGGCCCGGACGGCAAGCCGGTCATCCTGCGCTCCGACGGCACGGTGGTTGCCGACGCCGGCGGACTGCTCGTGGTGACCGGGCCGGACGGCAGACCGGTGGTCGGGATCGCCGACCTGGCCGTCGGGCTGGACGAGCACGGGCAGCCGGTGGTCACCGACCGGGCGGGCCGGGAACTGCACGGGCTGCCGCTCGCCGACCTGACCGATCCGAAGGCGTCCGGTGCGGAGCCGGGGATGGACCCGGCCGCGTCGGCGATCCCCGCCGCGCTCACGGTCGACTCCTCCGCGCTCGCCCCCGCCGTCTCGGTTTCCGCCGTCTCCGGTTCCGGGGCCCCGTCGGCCGTCGTGACGGTGGCCGATCCGGCGGTCGTCCCCGCCCTGGCCGGGCCGGGGTTCGACGGCCCCGGCCCGCACCGGGCCGCGGTTGCGGTCGCCGCCGACTGGGCGCCGCCCGGGCGGGACGACCGGCCTGCGGTCCGGGTGGCGGCGAGTCGGTCGGACGACGACTACCCGCTCCAGGCGCCCGGCCGCGACTCCGGCGGCGGGGGCGGGCCGGTGACCGTACGGACCGACTCGGTGGTCGCGCCGCCCACGCCCGCCCCTGCGGTGCCGTCGGCCGGCGGCGGTCCCGGGCAGTTCGGGACCCCGGCGTACCCGGGCGGCTACCCGGTGGGCGGCACCGTCGGGCCCGGCCCGCTCGCGGTCGGCGGCGGGGCCCCGGGGTACCCCGGGCCGATCGGGGCGCCGTTCGGCGGCGGCATCGGGACGGGCGCGCCCGGCGGCGGCGCCCCGGTGGTCGGAACGCCGGTGGTCGGATCGCCGGTGCCCGGCGGTCCCGTGCAGCCCCCCGGAGCGCCCCGCACCCCCGTGGGTGCCGCCCCGCACCCGGTCACCGCGCCGTTCCCGGCCCCGCCGGAGCCGCCGGTCGTCGGGACCGTCCCGATCGCCCCGGTCGCCGGCCGACCCGAGCCGCAGCACGGCGACGGCCGCCGCCGGGACACCGCCGCGGCCGTCACCGACCCCACCCTCCTCTGGGGCGCCGTCCCGGTCGCCACCGCCCACGCGACGGCCCTCCACCTCGCCCTGCGCGCCCGTCGCGGCCCGCTCGCCGACGACCTCGGACCCCGGCCGCGCACCATCGCCGACAGCCGCCCGTACGGCCTGCCCGGCGGGCTCGGCCCGGTCGACCCCCAGCACCAGGCCGAACTCGAACGCCGGGCCCCGCGCGACGAGGACGGCCTGCCCGTCCGTCACCCGGACCCGGCCGCCGGCGACTGGGCCGAGGCCGTCAACGCGGGCGGCCACCGCGAACCCGGCCGGGCCAACAACAGCCTGGAGATCGCCCTCTCCGCCGTCGACACCTACACCGGCCGCCCCACCTGCGCCGCGCCGCGCATCCCCACCGAGGGCGCCGCCGGCGAACGCGGCGGCCGGGACCGCGCCGAACGCGAACTCGGTGCCCCCTTCCACGACCTCGGCGACGGCGGCCAGGCCTTCACCCGCCTCGCCGCCGAACTCCGCCGCGCCGGCCACGGCGCCCAGGCGGTCCTCCTCACCCTCGACGGTTACGGCCGCCCCCACGCCTGGAACGCCGTCAACCACCGCGACACCGTCAGCTACCTCGACCACCAACTCGCCCGCCGCGGCCCCGCTCCCCTCCACCCCGCCACCCACGGCCTCTGGGCCGTCGCCCTCACTCCGGACGGCCGCCCCCTGGACCTGGCGGCGGCCTGGTGACCGTGTCGGAACGACCTCGTCGCGGTGCCTCGACGTGGTCGCTCACTCGGCACCGAGCCGGCGCAGGACCTCGGACGCCGGGCTGCCGGGAGCGGTGCCGGATTGGATGGCGGCGTGGATGCGGTCCCCCTCCGGGTCGCGGTAGAGCTGGGCGCGCAGCCACCAGCGGCGCAGGACGCCGCCGATCGTCTCGTCGTCGGCCTCTCCCATCTCCCGGTAGAACTCCATCCGCTGGGCCGGCGGGAGCGCGGCGGCGACGGCGTCCTGGGTGCGGGCGATGGGCTGGTGGCTGTCGTGGTGGCCGTGCAGGGGTGCTGCGCTCACCGTTCCTCCGGAGGCTTTCATCGGGCGGGGCCGCTACCAGTGTCCTCCTCCGACGGACTGCACCGGTAGCCGGACGGGGTTGGATGGTGAGGAACGGAGTCGGGAGACGGGGGTGGACGGGTGATCTCGCGGGCGCAGGCGGTGGAGGCGGGGCAGCGGTGGCTGAACGGGGATCTGCCGCAGGGGGTCGGGGCGGTGCGGCGGGTGCGTGCGCACGAGTTCGAGCTCGGGTGGGTGGTGTGGGCGGAGCCGCCGGGGGTGGCGGTGGATCCGCGGACGGGGCGGCGGCGGGCGCCGGAGGAGGTGGGGGCCGGGTGTGCCGTGGTGGACCGGGAGAGCGGGCGGTGCACGGTGTGGCCGTCGGTGCCGGTGGATGAAGTGGTCGTGCTGTACCGGGACTTCGTCGGCGCGGGCGGGTACGACCCGACCGGGCCGCCGGTCACCGGCCGGGGTGCCCGGGCCGAGCTGACGTACCGGGACGGTGCGGGCGGGACCGCCGCGCTGGCGTTGCGCTCGGCCCCCGGCCTGCCGCACCCGGCGCTGCGCGGCTGGTGGTGGCTGCGGGAGCGGGGCGTCGCCGCCGAGGACGTGCTGGCGGTGCGGACCGACCTGCGGCCGGCCGCGCTGCCCGGCGGCTACTGGGCGTACGCACTGGCCGCCGAACTGCCGCACGTCCGGCTGGAGTTCGACCTGCCGTACGGGCCGCGCTTCGACCACCGGGCGGCCGCCGTACGGGAGTTGCCGGTCGAGGCGGACGGGCCGGTCCGCAACCGGGTGCCGTTCCCCCGGGCGGTGCCGCCGCTGCCGGCGGAGCCGGACGCCGTGCTGGCGGAGCGGCTGGCCGGGCGCTTCGGCCCGGCGGGGGTGCAGCGGTTCGACCCGGCGGACCTGGCGCGGGCCGAACTGCCCGGGGAAGCGGCCGCGTTGCTGCTGGCGGTCGGGGTGCCGAAGGCGGTGGACGGGTTCTTCGCACTGCGTCACCCGGGCGTCACGGCGATCGCGGACGGCTCCCGGCCGGGCGCCGCCTTGCCGCCGCTCGCCGCGCACCTGGCGGCGCTCGGCCGCGGTGACCGGGCGGCCGAGCGGGAACGGTCGGCGCTGGCGGGGCAGTCGGTGCTGGGGACGGACGGGTGGGCGCTGATCACCCTCGATGCGAGCCGGGGCACCGTCCGGGCCGTCGACCCCGACTACGCGACCGCCCGGCACTGCAACGCCGACCTGCGCTCCTTCCTCCGCTGCCTGGAGCTGTTCGCCGGCTGGTGGCCGACCCTGCGCGGGCTGGACCCGGTCGCCGCGGGCGCTGCGGTGGACGCCCTGCAGCGGGGGCTGGCGGAGCTGGACGGCACGCTCTACGGCGATCCGGAGAACTGGTGGGCCGTCATCGTGGAACAGTTGTGGGACGGCCTGCTCTGATCCCGGTGCGGGCGGGGGTGGACGGATCGGAGGATGCCGTGAACCGCATGAACCCGCCTGCCGTACCCGCCGGTTGGAGCGCGACGTGGTGACCCGGGCCGCCCGCCTCGCAGCGCTCGCCGCCCTCGCCCTCGCGGTCGGCTGCGCCGCAGGCACCCCCGGTACCCCCGGCGCCGCCGGCCCTCCCGGCGCCCTCGCGTCGCGGGCCCGCCCGGCCGCCTCGCCGCCGGTGTGCGGCTCCCCGGTGGTGATCGGCCACCGGGGCGCGCCGCTCACCGCGCCGGAGAACACCATGGCCTCCTTCGAGGCCGCCCTCGACCAGGGCGCCGACTGGCTGGAGACCGACGTCCAGACCACCCGGGACGGCGTCCCGGTGCTGATGCACGACCCGACCGTGGACCGCACCACCGACGGCCGGGGCGCGGTCGCCGACCTGACCGCCGCCCAGGTCGCCGCCCTGCGGGTGACCGTCGGCCCCGGCGCCGCCCGGCCGGTCCCGACCCTGGCGGAGCTGCTCGGGCGCCTCGCCGGCGGCAGGACCACCCTGCTGATGGAGATCAAGTGGCAGCGGGCCCAGGACGTGGCCACGATCGCCCGGATCGCGGCGGCCAGCCGGGCGCACGTGGTGCTCTACTCCTTCTCGGCCGACCACCTGCGCCAGGCCCACGCGGTGGCGCCCGCCCTGCCGGTGGTGCTGATCCAGGGCCGGGGGATCGCCGAGGCCCCGGGGGACCTGCGGCTGGACGGGATCGCCCTGGAGTCCGGCCTGGTCACCGCCGCCCGGGTCGCCGCCGAGCGCGCGGCCGGGCACGAGGTCTACGGGTGGACGGTGGACGACGCGCAGGCCTGGCGGCGGCTGACCGGCCTGGACGTCGACGGCCTGATCACCGACACCCCGGGCCCGGCCCGCCGCTGGGTGGACGCCAACTGCCGCACCGGGCGCCGGGCCGGAGCCGCGCGGCCCGGTCGGTGGGTCACTGAACCGCCGGTGGGTCACTGAACCGCCGAGCCGCCGGGCGATCGAGGCGGCGCAGTCGATCGCACCCACACCGAAAACGGTCGGGACCAGCGCGAATACCGGCAGGACCGATCACCGCCGGGGCCGGATCGCGTAGCGTGGAGAGTTATGCGACTCGGTGTACTCGACGTAGGTTCCAACACGGTCCACTTCCTCGTGGTGGACGCCCATCCGGGTGCCGCCCCCCTGGCCGCCTACTCGCACAAGGCGGAGCTGCGCCTGGCCGAGTTGCTGGACGAGTCCGGCGCGATCGGTGAGGCCGGCGTCGAGCGGCTGATCGGGCACGTCGCCTCCTCGCTGCGGGTCGCCGAGGACAAGGGCGTCGTCGACATCCTGCCGTTCGCCACCTCCGCCGTCCGCGAGGCCGCCAACGGCGAGCAGGTGCTGCGCCGGGTCGCCGCCGAGACCGGGGTCGAGCTGCGGGTGCTCTCCGGGCAGGACGAGGCCCGGCTCACCTTCCTGGCCGTCCGCCGCTGGTTCGGCTGGTCCTCGGGCCGACTGCTCAACCTGGACATCGGCGGCGGGTCCTTGGAGATCGCCTGCGGCCTGGACGAGCAGCCGGACGTCGCCTGCTCGCTGCCGCTGGGCGCCGGGCGGCTGACCGCCCACTGGCTGCCCGGCGACGTCGCCGACCCGGACGGGCTGCGCGACCTCAGGCGGCACATCCGGGCCGAGATCGCCCGCGTGGTCGGCGAGGTCTCCCGGCTCGGCCCGCCGCAGCACGCCGTCGCCACCTCCAAGACCTTCAAGCAGCTCGCCCGGATGACCGGCGCCGCCCCCGCCGACGCCGGCCCGTACGCGGACCGGCGGCTCACCCGCAGCGGGCTGTCCGCCTGGCTGCCGCGGCTGTCCACGATGACCGTCGCCGAGCGGGCGCAGATCCCCGGCGTCTCCGAGGGCCGGGCCAAGCAGCTGCTGGCGGGCGCGCTGGTCGCCGACGCCGCGATGGACCTGTTCGGGCTGGAGGAACTGGACGTCTGTCCGTGGGCGCTGCGCGAGGGCATCATCCTGCGCGAGCTGGACGCCATGGACAGCCCCGCCGACCGCCGCCGCCCGGCGCTCACCTCGTAGGGCACGCCCCCGCGGGGCGTGCCGGTGGTCACTCCGCCGGGCATCCGACCCCGTTCGCGGCGTGCTCCGCTTACGCTGTCTCCCGTGGTGCAACCAGCGGGCGAGGACGGAACGCAGGAGGGCCGCGCTCCCGGCGACGGGCAGCCGCGGCCGGACGGTCCGCGCCGCCGACCGGGCAAGCCGGGCCTCGGCAAGGCCGTCAAGGGCGCCACCGCGGCGCAGGCCGCCAAGGCCGTCAAGGCGGCCCAGCGCACCGCGAAGAAGGCCGCCGGGACGACCGCGGAGAAGGCCGCCGCCAAGAAGGGCGCAGCCAGGGGCGCCGCGAAGAAGAGCGCCGCCGTGAAGAACGGTCCGGCGAAGAACACCTCCGCGAAGAGCACTCCCGCGCAGGCCGCTCCCGCCGGGAGGGCACCGGCCGAGCCCCCCAAGGAGACCCGCACCGCCCGGGCCGCCGGCGCCGCCAAGGCCGCCGTCCAGTCCGTCCGCTCGGTCAAGGCCGCCAAGCGCGACGCCGTCCGCCCGCCGCTGCTGCGCACCACCGACCGGCTGGTGCTGCCCCCGCACCCCACCCTGCACATCCCGGACACCAAGGTGGCGCTGTCCACCGCCTCGGTGTACCCGGCGAGCACCGCCGTCGCCTTCGAGCTGGCCGCCAAGCTCGGCTACGACGGGGTCGAGGTGATGGTCTGGAACGACCCGGTCAGCCAGGACCTGGAGGCCCTGCGCCGGCTCTCCGACGCCCACCAGCTGCCGATCCTGGCGGTGCACGCGCCCTGTCTGCTGATCACCCAGCGGGTGTGGACCACCGACCCGTGGACCAAGCTGGTCCGGGCCCGGGCCGCGGCCGAGAAGCTCGGCGCGAGCGCCGTCGTCGTCCACCCGCCGTTCCGCTGGCAGCGGCAGTACGCCCGCGAGTTCGTCGAGGGCATCAACCGGATGGCTGGCGAGACCGACGTCCGCTTCGCCGTCGAGAACATGTACCCGTGGCGCTACCGCGACCGCGAGGTGCTGGCGTACGCCCCCGGCTGGGACGTCACCGACGAGGAGTACCGGCACTTCACCATCGACCTGTCGCACGTCGCCACCTCCCGGATCGACGCCTTCGCGATGGTCGAGCGGATGGGCGACCGGCTCGCCCACGTCCACCTCGCCGACGGCAGCGGCTCCGGCAAGGACGAGCACCTGATCCCCGGCCGGGGCAAGCAGCCCTGCGCCGAGCTCCTGGAACACCTGGCCCGCACCGGCTTCGACGGCCACGTGGTGCTGGAGGTCAACACCCGCCGCTCCGCGTCCCCCGCCGAACGCGAGGCCGATCTCGCCGAGGCCCTCGCCTTCACCCGCTTGCACCTCGCGACCCCCTCGCGCGTACGCTGAGCTCCGCGCCCAGCGGGGCGCGAACTGCCGTACCGAGGGGGAGAGATGACGGAGGATCGGAACTTCCGGGAGCTCGCGGTGAGCTTCGGCGCGGTCGCCGCCGAGTACGACCGGGGGCGCCCCGGCTACCCCGACGAACTGTTCGACGAGCTGGAACGGCTCTGGGGCCACGGCCTCAAGGGCGCCCGGGTGCTGGACGTCGGCGCCGGCACCGGCATCGCGACCCGGCTGCTGGCCGCCCGGGGTGCCGAGGTGGTCGCGGTCGAGCCCAGCGACGGCATGGCCGCCCAGTTCCTGGCCTCCTCGCCGACCCTGCCGCTGGTCCGCGGCGACGGCGACGACCTGCCCTTCCACGACGGCTCCGCCGACCTGGTCACCTACGCCCAGGCCTTCCACTGGACCCACCCCGAGCGGTCCGTCCCGGAGGCGATCCGGGTGCTGCGGCCCGGCGGCGCCCTCGCCACCTGGTGGAACGTCTACGACGAGACCGTGCCCTGGGTCCGGGCCCGGGGCGAGCGGATGGCCGTCGCGCTGCCCGACCGCTACCACGGCTACGGCGGGATCAGCGGCCACACCAGCCACTTCGCCCCGGCCGGCCTCGTGGTCGAACAGGCGGTGCTGCACTGGGAGCGGCGGGTCACCGTCGAGCACGTGCTTACCGACCTCACCTCCCGCTCCTACCTGGCCTCGCTCGGTCCGGAGGGGCGCGCGCCCGTGCTGGCCGCCGAACGGGAGGCCATGCTGGCCGAGTTCCCGGACGGCGTGGTGGTCGAGCCGTTCAGCCTCAACCTCACCGTGGCCGTCAAGCCCGGCTGACGCCCGGGGCACCTGCGCGGGCCCGCCCGGGAGTCCGCACCCGGGCCCGCCCGCCGCCCGCCCGCTGCCCGCATCGCGGACGCGCCGTCCGCCGGCCGGACGGCGGGCGTAGGCTCGTAAGCCACAACGGCCCCCGCACCCTCCTCATCGGCGGGGCGCCGGCGGCGAGCCCCGAAGGAGTGGAGCACAGTGCCCGAGCTGAGGTCCCGTACGGTCACCCACGGTCGCAACATGGCAGGCGCCCGGGCGCTTCTCCGGGCCGCCGGCGTAGCCCGCGAGGACTTCGGCAAGCCGATCATCGCGGTCGCCAACTCCTTCACCGAGTTCGTCCCCGGCCACACCCACCTCCAGCCGGTCGGCCGGATCGTCTCCGAGGCGATCAAGCAGGCGGGCGGCATCCCGCGCGAGTTCAACACCATCGCGGTGGACGACGGCATCGCGATGGGCCACGGCGGCATGCTCTACTCGCTGCCCTCGCGCGACCTGATCGCCGACTCGGTCGAGTACATGGTCAACGCGCACTGCGCCGACGCGCTGATCTGCATCTCCAACTGCGACAAGATCACCCCCGGCATGCTGATGGCCGCGCTGCGCCTCAACATCCCGACCGTCTTCGTCTCCGGCGGCCCGATGGAGGCCGGCAAGGCCACCCTGGTCGACGGCACCGTGCGCAAGCTGGACCTGATCGACGCGATCTCCCAGGCCGTCAACGAGAACGTCTCCGACGAGGACATCGCGATCATCGAGGAGAACGCCTGCCCGACCTGCGGTTCGTGCTCCGGCATGTTCACCGCCAACTCGATGAACTGCCTCACCGAGGCGATCGGCCTCTCGCTGCCCGGCAACGGCTCGGTGCTCGCCACCCACACCGCCCGCAAGGACCTGTACGAGCGGGCCGGGCGCACGGTCGTCGAGATCACCAACCGCCACTACGGCCAGGACGACGACTCGGTGCTGCCGCGCTCGATCGCCGGCCGCGCCGCCTTCGAGAACGCCATGGCCCTGGACATCGCCATGGGCGGCTCGACCAACACCATCCTGCACCTGCTCGCCGCCGCCCAGGAGGCCGAGCTGGACTTCGACATGCGGGCCATCGACGCGGTCTCCCGCCGGGTGCCCTGCCTCTCCAAGGTCGCGCCCAACGGCTCGTACTACATGGAGGACGTGCACCGGGCCGGCGGCATCCCGGCCATCCTCGGCGAGCTGTACCGCGGCGGACTGCTCAACGAGGACGTCCACACCGTGCACTCGGACTCGCTCGACGAGTGGCTCAAGACCTGGGACGTGCGCGGCGGTTCGCCCTCCGCCGAGGCCGTCGAACTGTGGCACGCCGCCCCCGGCTGCAAGCGCTCCGCCGAGGCCTTCTCGCAGTCCGAGCGCTGGGACACCCTGGACACCGACGCCGCCGGGGGCTGCATCCGCAGCGTCGAGCACGCCTACTCCGTCGAGGGCGGCCTCGCCGTGCTGTACGGCAACCTCGCCGAGGACGGCTGCATCGTGAAGACGGCCGGCGTGGACGAGTCGATCTGGACCTTCAGCGGCCCGGCCGTGGTCTGCGAGTCCCAGGAGGCCGCGGTCGAGGCGATCCTCGCCAAGCGGATCAAGGAGGGCGACGTGGTCGTCATCCGCTACGAGGGCCCCAAGGGCGGCCCGGGCATGCAGGAGATGCTCTACCCGACCTCCTTCCTCAAGGGCCGCGGCCTCGGCAAGGCCTGCGCCCTGATCACCGACGGCCGCTTCTCCGGCGGCACCTCGGGCCTGTCCATCGGCCACGCCTCCCCGGAGGCGGCCTCCGGCGGCACCATCGCGCTGGTCGAGGACGGCGACACCATCGCCATCGACATCCCGGCCCGGACGATCTCCCTGGAGGTGTCGGCCGAGGTCCTCGCCGAGCGCCGCCGCGCCCTGGAGGCCGGGCACGGCTACCGGCCGGTCGGCCGCGACCGCCAGGTCAGCCAGGCGCTGAAGGCCTACGCGGCGATGGCCACCTCGGCCGACAAGGGCGCCGTCCGGGACGTCAGCAAGCTCGGCTGACCCCGCCCGCACGCACCGGAGGAGCCGCCCCGCCGTTCGGGACGGCTCCTCCGTCGTACCCGCCGGGTCCGGCCCCCGGGACGGCTCCTCCGCCGCATCCCGCGCCCGGGTGATAATCGACGGCGTGAGCGAGCAGCCCCCCACCCCCGCCCCCCAGCCCGTCGGCGCCCCCGAGCCGGAGCCGATCCGCTTCTTCGGCACCTCCTGGTTCAACCGGGACAACGGCTACTGGCTGCGCCGGGTCGCCGTCTCGGTCGGCTCCCTGGCCGCCACCGCGGCCGCCGTGCTGGTGCTGCGCTTCGGCGTCGAGGGCGTCGCGCTCTCCTCCAGCGGAGGCTTCCTGAACGGGCTGCTGACCGCCGCCATCGCGGTCTGCTCGCTGCTGGCCGTCCGGCGCACCTGGAAGGTGCTCACCGAGGGCAAGGACCAGCTGACCGGCTGGATGACCGAGGACAAGTCGCTCGGCGCGGTCTGGCTGATCGGCGGCGCCGGCAGCCTGGCCGCCTACTTCGCCCGCAGCCTGGTCGAGGCCCCCGGCGAGGGGGTCAAGCGGGCCGCCCACCAGCGGGCCGTCGAGCAGTACGAGAAGCGCCGGACCGGCCGCAGCGGCCGGCCCGGCGGGAAGCGCAAGCGCTGACCGTCAGGTGCGGCTGACCGTGCCGCACCCCTCGGCCTTCGGGATGTCCTTGCTGCGGTCGTACGGGTCCTCCGCCGGACCGGTCGACCGGGGCCCCGGGGTGTCCGGCCGGAGCTGGTCGAACTGCGCGAACTGCGGGTGGAAGAAGCCGTCGTAGACGTCGCAGGCGGAGTTGGCCGGGTCGGTCTGCTGGCCGGCGAACGCGAGCTTCTTGGGGTTGACCGAGTAGCGGCCCGGGTCGTAGAAGCGGAAGGTGTCCACCCGGCGCACGATGGTGCGGGTGGTCCAGGTGTCCGCGGGCGCGTCGTCGACCGGCGTGAGCAGCCCCACCGGCTTGGCCGTGCCGCCCCGGGGCGCGGCCGGTTCGGTCGGCTTCGGGGAGCCGGCCGGCGGCGCCGGCGTGGCGGCCCGCTTGGCGGCCTCCGGGCCGGGGCGCAGCGGGTACACGTAGCTGAAGTCGGTGTGGACCAGGACGCCCTTGTCGCCGTCCCCCTCGAAGGTCATCCGGCCCTGCACCTTGACCACGTCGCCCACCGGGACGGCGTCGCGCGGATCGAACCGGCTGAACCAGCTGGTCGGGTCGTTCTTCTGGGACGGGTTGTCCAGGGCGTTGGCCGCGACGTCCCGTTCCTCCCGCTGCAGCATCGCGAGCGCGGCCTCCGGCCGCCCGCCCGCGACCACCTTGGGGTCCAGGTTGCCGGCGGTCAGGTAGTCCTTGACCAGCTGCAGCTGGTCGGCGACCTGGTCGGCGGAGAAGACCCCGGTGGCCTTGGCCTCGGGCAGCACGAAGGCGTCCGCGCCGTTCGGCCAGCCCTCGGCGGGGGAGCCCGCCCACGGGTGGGCCACGGTGGGCTGGTCGGCGGGAACGGTCGGCGGGGCCGTGGTCGGCCTGGCCGTCTCCGGGGCGACGGTCGGCACCGGCACGTGGGCGGCCGAGGAGCCGCCGGTGTGCAGCCAGTCGCGCAGCCCGTCGATGTTGAGCGCGGCCAGCAGCACGGCGAGGGTCAGCACGACGAACAGCGGCGTGCGCCACTCCAGGGCGCGTCGGCGCTTGGCCTGCCGGACGTTGCCCCAGGGGTCGACCACCTGGGGCTTGGGCTTGCGCCCGAACCGGCGCTTGGCCTGCGGCGGGCCGTCGTTGACCGAGCGGCGGCCGCCCGGGTCGACCGGCGGGGTGTGCTTCCACCGGGCGGACAGCATCCTGCTGCGCCCGGACTGTTCCTTGACGGTGGCGCCCTTGACGAACTCGTCGTCCAGGACGAGGTCGGCGAACGGGTCCTTCCCGCCCGCTCCGGACGGGTCGGACCCGTCCGGTTCACGGCCCTCGGAGGGGCGCGGTTCCGGATCTTCGGCTATCGGCATCGCGCCAGTATGCCGACGGGGTGTGACGATTCGTTGATCGGGGGCACACCTTGTGGTGAACCCGTGTGCGCGGCAGGTGAGTTCACCACCCCTTTGTCCGGAAACGTGCCCCGGTCAGTGGTCCTGACCCTTGCCGCGGGCCTGCTTCACCGAGCCCACCACCCCGGCGATCGCCAGCAGGATGCCGGCCGGGAGCAGCGAGACGAAGAAGGCGCCGAACAGCCCGGCGTCGCCGAGGAACAGCTGCGCCAGCATGTTGAGCACCAGCAGTCCGCCGGCCACCGGGAGGGCGGACTGCCACGGGTGCGCCTCCGCCCAGCGGCGCAGCCGCCGGTCGGCGGTGTCGCGGCGCAGTTGACCGCCGACGCTGCCGACCAGGAAGAAGAAGAACAGGGCCCAGCCGGCCGGTCCGGCCAGCATGCTCAGTGACCAGTTCCCGGAGATCGCTTCGACCCCCAGGGCGGTCGCACCCACCACCGCACCGACTCCCGCGGCCGTCCGCCACGGGCCCACCGTCGCCGAGGCGACGGCGAGTTGCCGGTTCTCTCGTCGGGACATTCCGTCGTGTGCCATGACTCCACGGTGCGCCCGGGCGGGGCCGGAGGCCATAGGGGAAACCCCCGAGTTTTCTCCCTAGGGGCGAGGGGTCGCCGTCCCCGGGCGATCACGGAGCGGACGGTCCTGCCGGCGGCCGCCGCACGGTGCGAGGATGACCGCAGTACCGAGGCAAGGAGCGGACCATGGGCAGCAGCGCAGCGCACGGACAGAAGATCGCCTTCCTGGGCACCGGCAAGATCGGGGAGGCCCTGCTCTCCGGTCTGCTGCGGGCCGGCAAGGACCCGTCGGACGTCCTGGTGACCGCCCGCCGACCGGAGCGCGCGACCGAACTCGCCGACCGCTACGGGGTGGTGGCCGTCTCCAACGCCGAGGCCGCCAAGCTGGCCGACACCCTGATCCTGGCGGTCAAGCCGCAGGACATGGGCACCCTGCTGGAGGAGCTGGCCCCGCACATCGCCCCCGACCGGCTGGTGATCTCGGCGGCGGCCGGCGTCCCGACCGCCTGGTTCGAGGAGCGGCTGGCGGCCGGCACCCCGGTGGTCCGGGTGATGCCCAACACGCCGGTGCTGGTGGACGAGGGGATGAGCGTCATCTCCGGCGGCTCGCACGCCCGCGAGGAGCACCTGGCGCGCGCCGAGGAGATCTTCAGCTCGGTGGGCAAGGCGCTGCGGCTGCCGGAGTCGCAGCAGGACGCGGCGACCGCGCTGTCCGGCTCCGGTCCGGCGTACTTCTACTTCCTGGTCGAGGCGATGACGGACGCGGGCATCCTGCTCGGCCTGCCCCGGCAGGTGGCGCACGACCTGATCGTGCAGTCCGCGATCGGCGCCTCGGTGATGCTGCGCGACTCCGGCGAGCACCCGGTGAAGCTGCGCGAGGCGGTCACCTCCCCGGCCGGCACCACCATCGCGGCCATCCGCGAGCTGGAGAACCACGGGGTGCGGGCCGCACTGCTGGGCGCCCTGGAGGCGGCCCGGGACCGCTCCCGGGAGCTGGCCTCCGGCGGGAAATGATCGCTGCACGACCCCTCCCGCAAAGGCGGCGCAGCCCCTACGCTCTCGGCCAACATCGTTCTACCGGCCAGTAGCGAGGTCCCGCATGAGCGTCGTGTCCCCGACCGTCCCGCCCGGCCTGAGGGTCGGGCGGGCCGCGCTCGCCGTCAGCTTCCTGCTCCAGGGCACCACCTTCGCGCTGCTGGTCACCTGCATCCCGGAGATCCAGAAGCGGTACGGGCTGAGCGACGGGCTGCTGCCGGTCTTCCTGGCCGCGGTGCCGATCCTGGCCGGGGTCGGCTCGATCCTCTCCGAGCAGCTGGTGAAGCGCACCGGCGCCCGGGCGGTGCTGCGGGTCGTCCAGCCGGCCGTCTGCCTCAGCCTGGCGGGCGTCGGGCTGGGCGACGCGCTGTGGCAACTCGCCCTGGCACTGGGCGCGTTCGGGCTGCTGGTGGGGGCGCTGGACGCCAGCATGAACATGCTGGGGGTGGGCCTCCAGCACCGCTACGGCCGCTCCATCATGATCGGCTTCCACGCCGCGTTCAGCCTCGGCGGCATCCTCGGCGCGGCGGTCGCCGGTCTCGGCTCGCACTACGACCTGGGGCTGCCGGTGCTGTTCGGCACGGCCGCGGCGGTGGTCGCCCCGCTCGCGGTGCTGACCGGCCGGTTCTTCGCCGGCCCGGCCGAACTCGGCGACGCCGTCCGGGAGGCCGCCGAGGCCGCCGCCCGGTCCATCCCCTGGCGCCCGCTGCTGCCGCTGTGCCTGGCGATGGCCTTCGCGTACATCGCGGACGCCTCGGTCTCCAACTACAGCGTCAAGTACCTGACCGACGGCCTGGGCAGCCGCGAGGACCTGGCCAAGCTCTCCTACCTCGGCTACATGGTGGCGATGCTGCTCGGCCGGGCCCTGGGCGACCGCGCGGTGCAGCGCTTCGGCGCCGTCCCGGTGGTGCGCGGCGGTGCGGCGCTGGCCGCGCTCGGCTTCGGGCTGGCCGCGGTGGCCCCCGCGCCCTGGGCGGGCATCGCCTCGTTCACCGTGCTCGGCTTCGGCATCTGCGCGATCATCCCGCAGGTCTTCGCGGCCGGCGGCCGGCTCTTCCCGGCCGACTCGGACGCCGCGGTGGCCCGGCTCAACCTCTTCAACTACGTGGGGTTCCTGATCGGTTCGCCGTTGGTCGGCGCGGTCGCGGACGCCAGCTCGTACCGCTGGGCGCTGCTCGCCCCGATGCTGCTGGTGCTCGCCGTGCTGCCGCTGGCCGAGCGCTTCGCGCCCGCGCCGGTTCCGGCCACCGCCGCCGCGGGGTGACGACGGGGGCTCGGCGAGCCCGGGCGCCGCCACCCACTACGGTGGAGGTCATGCCCGAAGCCGAGCGTGACACCCCCTGCGGCCTGCACCTCTTCTGGGACGAGGCCGTCACCGCCTACGACTTCGGCCCCGGCCACCCGATGGACCCGACCCGGCTGGCGCTCACCATGCGCCTGGTCGAGGACCTCGGCCTGGCCTCCGGACCCGGGGTGACGGTCCGCTCCGCGCCGCCCGCCGGGGACTCCACCCTGCACCTGGTGCACACCCGGGAGTACGTCGAGGCGGTCAAGCACGCCGGCGCGCACCCCGAGCAGTCCGACCCCCGGCACGGCCTCGGCACCGACGACAACTGGTCCTTCCCGGCCGTCCACACCGCCTCCGCGCTGATCGCCGGTCAGTCGGTCGCCGCCGCCGAGGCGGTCTGGCGCGACGAGACCCCGCACGCCGTCAACTTCGCCGGCGGGCTGCACCACGCGATGCCCGGCAAGGCCTCCGGCTTCTGCATCTACAACGACCCGGCCCTCGCCGTCGCCCGGCTGCTCGAACTCGGCGCCGAGCGGGTCGCCTACGTCGACGTGGACGTCCACCACGGCGACGGCGTCCAGGAGGCCTTCTGGAACGACCCCCGGGTGCTCACCGTGTCGCTGCACGAGCACCCGGCCACGCTCTTCCCGCAGACCGGCTGGCCCACCGAGACCGGCGGCCCGGACGCCCCCGGCTCGGCCGCCAACCTGGCGCTGCCGGCCGGCACCGGCGACGCCGGCTGGCTGCGCGCCTTCCACGCCCTGGTGCCGGAACTGCTCGCCGCCTTCCGCCCGCAGGTCCTGGTCACCCAGCACGGCGCGGACACCCACCTGGAGGACCCGCTCGCCCACCTCGCCGTCACCGTGGACGCCCAGCGGCTGATCGCCGAGGAGCTGCACGAGCTGGCCCACCGGCTCACCGGCGGCCGCTGGGTGGCCACCGGCGGGGGCGGCTACGCCGTGGTGGACGTCGTCCCGCGGACCTGGACCCACCTGGTCGCCACCGCGGCCGGCCGCCCCGTCGACCCGGCCACCGAGACCCCCGAGAGCTGGCGTGCCGAGGTCCACCGCCGCACCCGCCGGCCCGCCCCGTTGCGGATGACCGACGGCGCCCGCCCGTCCTGGCGCGACTTCGACTCGGGTTACGATCCGGCCGACCGACTCGATCAGGCCATCCTCGCCAGCCGCCGCGCGGTGTTCCCCCACCACGGTCTACTGGCCTGAATCCGCCGTTTCGCCGGTCGCCGGGCGGGCCGTGCGTACGCCCACTGGTGCGATCCGCCGACCGACTACGTACTGCAACGGTCCTATCTCTCACCGTACGAGGACTGCACCTCCCCTCTTCCCACTGGTACCACCCATAACTACTCTGGGGATACACGTGTGCCGGTGGAGTCACCGGAGGGGAAGCCGGTGCCTTGCACACGGGTAAGGGTCGGGTGATGGTCATGAGTTCCGTCGAGCGTCCCCTGCAGGAAGTCGTCTTCCTGACCGTGGCCGAGGTCGCCGCGGTCATGCGGGTGTCCAAGATGACCGTGTACCGGTTGGTGCACAGCGGAGAGCTGCCGGCCATCCGGGTCGGACGGTCCTTCCGGGTGCCCCAGCAGGCGGTGCACGAGTACCTCAAGGAGTCCTACGTGCGGCTGGAGAGCGCGTAGCCGACGGGCGGGCGGGGGTGGTTCCACAGCCGTGGATCCGCCCCCGTTCGCCCCGGATTTCCCGTGAGTTCTCCGGCTGAGGGGAGCGCGATTACGGCCTTCCGGCCATGGACGGTAGGCTAGGCCCTCACGTCAGTCGTATGGACTCCGTCTCTCACGGACGAGAGTCTCAGTGAGCGAGGGTTGTTCCGTGGGCTCTGTCATCAAGAAGCGTCGCAAGCGTATGGCCAAGAAGAAGCACCGCAAGCTTCTCAAGCGCACGAGGGTCCAGCGTCGTAACAAGAAGTAACGTCTGAGCCTGCGCCTCGGCCCCGCCATCGCGGGGGTCACCCGCGGACTCGCGTTCAGCGGCGCAGGAAGAACTCGTTGGCCCCGCCCTCGCGGGGTTCAGACGTTCCACCGCCCGTCCCGGCCCTCGTGGCCCGGGGCGGGCGGTGTCGTTTTACGGCCCGGTCGGGCGGCGCGGTACGGTGCACGCAGGCCGCTCGGTCGAGGGAATGGGGTGCAGCACCGTGGGTGTGGTCGTGCTCGTCACCGGCGTGGCCCGTCATCTGGGTGCCCGCTTCGCCGCCGAGCTGCGCCGGCGCCCCGGGGTGGACCGGGTCGTCGGTGTGGACGTGCAGCCGCCCCGGCTGCCGGTCGAGGAGCCGGACGGCCCCGTCGCGCCGTACACCTTCCACCAGCTCGACCTGCGTCGGCCCGCGGTCTCCCGGGTGATCGCCGAGCACCGGGTGGACACCGTGGTGCACCTGAGCGTCAGCGCCACCGGACTGGGTTCCACCAACCGCTCCGCGGTGAAGGAGTCCAACGTCATCGGCACCATGCAGTTGCTCGGCGCCTGCCAGAAGGCGCCCGGGGTGCGCCGGCTGGTGGTGAAGTCCACCACCGGCGTCTACGGCTCCGCGCCCCGCGACCCGGCGGTGTTCAGCGAGCGGATCCAGCCGAAGGACCCGCCCGGCGGCGGCTTCGCCAAGGACGCGGCCGAGGTCGAGGGGTACGTCCGCGGTTTCGCCCGGCGCCGCCCGGACGTCGCGGTGACGGTGCTGCGCTTCGCCAACATCGTCGGCCCCGGCGCCGACACCCCGCTCAGCGAGTACTTCGCGCTGCCGGTGCTGCCGACCGTGCTCGGCTACGACCCCCGGCTGCAGTTCGTGCACGAGGACGACGCGGTCGCGGTGCTCTGCCGGGCCGCGGACGAGCCCGTGCCGGGCACCGTGAACACCGGCACCCTCAACGTGGCGGGCGAGGGCGTGCTGCTGCTCTCCCAGTGCGCCCGCCGGCTCGGCCGCCCCACCCTGCCGCTGCTGCTGCCCGCGGTCAGCTGGATGGCCGCGCTGGCCCGGCAGACCCGACTGGTGGACGTCTCGCCGGAGCAGCTGCGGCTGCTCACCCACGGCCGGGTGGTGGACACCACGCGGCTGCGGGAGACCTTCGGCTACCGCCCGGCGTTCACCACCCCGGAGGCCTTCGCCGACTTCGCCGACGCGCTGGGCCCCGGCCTGCTGCCGCCCGAGCGGCTGGCCGCCGTCACCGACCGGCTGACCGCCCTGCTCGGCCCGGAACCGGCCGCCGGCACGGCGACCGCCGTACCGCACCGTCCCCACCGCCCGAGGAGCTGAACCCGCGATGAGTGCCGCCGCCGAGAACGTGCCGGGCGAGGCCAAGGTCATCCCGATCGAGTCCGCCCCCAGTTACACCTCGCCCGAGGCGCCCGCCCTGGCCGACCGGCTGGCCGGCGCGGTCGGCGGGGCGCTGTCCGGGCAGCTCGGCCCGGCGGCCACCCGGCTGTTCGGCAAGGGCTGGGAGGGCCGGGCCGCCGAGCGGCTGGCCTTCCTGCGCCGCCGGATCACCGGCGACTACGAGGTCGACGAGTTCGGCTTCGACCGGGAGCTCACCGAGGAGGTGCTGCTCTCGCTGCTGCGCCCGCTGGCCGAGAAGTACTTCCGGGTCGACGTCCAGGGGGTCGAGCACATCCCGGCCGAGGGCGGTGCGCTGATCGTCGCCAACCACTCCGGCACCCTGCCGTTGGACGCCCTGATGACCCAGGTGGCCGTCCACGACCACCACCCGGGCCGCCGGCACCTGCGGATGCTCGCCGCCGACCTGGTCTTCGTGCTGCCGGGCGTCAACGAGCTGGCCCGCAAGGCCGGTCACACCCTGGCCTGCAACGAGGACGCCCAGGCGCTGCTGGAGCGCGGCGAGGTGGTCGGGGTCTGGCCGGAGGGCTTCAAGGGCATCGGCAAGCCGTTCGCCGAGCGCTACAAGCTCCAGCGCTTCGGCCGTGGCGGCTTCGTCTCCTCGGCGCTGCGGGCGGGGGTGCCGATCGTGCCGTGCTCGATCGTCGGGGCGGAGGAGACCTACCCGATGATCGGCAACGCCAAGACGCTGGCCCGGCTGCTCGGCCTGCCGTACGTGCCGATCACGCCGACCTTCCCGTGGCTGGGGCCGGTCGGGATGCTGCCGCTGCCGACCAAGTGGACGATCCGCTTCGGCGAGCCGATCGCCACCGACGGCTACCCGCCGGAGGCGGCGGACGACCCGATGCTGGTCTTCGACCTGGCCGACGAGGTGCGCGAGACCATCCAGCACACCCTGTACCAACTGCTGGTGCAGCGGCGGTCGGTGTTCTTCTGATCCAGCGTCTTCCGATCCGGCTGGTCCGCTGATCCGGCTGGTCTGCTGAGGTCGTGACGGGGCCCCGGCGGAACGCTCCGCCGGGGCCCCGTCACGACCTTCCTCAGCTGCCGCCGAGGATCCGCAGTCCGGGCAGCAGGCCCGGGATCAGCGGGGGCACGTCCACGCCCTGCTGGGCGCCGCTCGGCGTGCTGGGCGGGCCGGACGGCTGCTGCGGCACCTGCGGCGGGACGGCGTCGGCGCTCGGCGAGGGACGGCCGGCACCGGTGAGCCCGCTGGTGAGGTTGCCGACCAGACCGTTGACCGCGTCCGGGGCGCTGCTGGGCAGGGTGCTCGGCAGGCCGCCGCCCTTGGACCCGTTGCCGGCCGTGCTGCCGGCGCCGGGGTCGGCCGGGGCGCGGTCGGGGCCGCCGGGACGGCTGGTGTCGCCGGTGCCGCCCTGGGACTGCGCGGAGCCGGGGGCGGCGCCGTTCGTCCCGGGGTCGGCCGGGGAGCCGCCGGTGGTGGCGGAGGAGTCGTCGCCCGCTCCGGTGCCGGCCGGGCCGCCGCTCTTGGCGGGGGGCTGGGCCAGGCGCAGGGGCGCGACGTCCTCGCTTATGTCGTCGAAGAGCTGGTTCACCAGGCTGGCCTGGTCGGTGAGTTGGACCGGCAGCCGGCCCTGCAGCTCGCTCCAGCGGCCGTCCTCGTCGTGGGCGAAGCCGGCCAGGGCGCGCATCGGGTCCAACGAGCCGTTGCTGCGGTAGACCGAGCGCAGCAGGTCGCGGCCCTTGAGGGCGTCGGCGTGCATGTCGTCCAGCGCGCGGCGGACCCGGGCGACCGTGTCCGGGCTCAGCCCGGTGGCCGAACCCGGCTGCCCGACCAGGGCGTTGGCCTCGCCGAGCCGGGTGGCCGCGTTGCCGAGCAGCAGTTCACCGCGCTCCGAGTCGCTGTCCGCGAGGTCCAGCCGGAGCCCTTCGAGGCCACGCTTCATGCCGTACAGCGTGTCCCCGGGAAGGGCGTTGGAGCTGGCGGCGGCGGCCCCGGCCAGGCTGCCGACCGCGAGTCCGGCGACCAGCCCGCCGATCGCGAAGCGGCGGCTCCACCGGCCGCGCGGCGCCGTCCGGATCGCCCGGTGGCGTCGCTGGCGGGGCACCGCGGCGCCCGGTCCGCCGGCGAAGGCCTGCTCGAACGCGGCCATCAGCTGGGCTCGTTGGACCGTCCGGACCTCCTGGTCCAGGGCTGGTCCGGGCAGTGCCCCCAGCGCGTCGGCCAGACCGACCAGTTCGGCCATCGCCATCGAACCGACCTCGCCGGTAGCGGCGTTGGCCGATTCGGCGCCGGCCGCGTGGCGTTGCTCCGCCTGGTGGGCCTCCAGCGCCTCGGCGAAGGCCTTCGCCCGCCGGTGCTCCAGCACGTTTGCCGTCACGGGCCACACCTCCCTTCGTCGTTGTCGACACCCCGGCCTGCCGGACGGTTGCCCCGGCGGGCCAAAGCCACTCCATCGGGTGACCGGTCGCAATTCGGCTTGACCGTACGCCTGGTGGGGGCTTGCACGCTGGCCAACGAGTGGTGCGGGCGGTCGGTTACGCACGGCTGATCATCGGACCGACCGTTCACCCGGACGTGTCGGCCGGGCGGGCGTGGTGACGGGCCGTCGGACCGCCGGGCTATCGCCCCCTCGGTCACCGCCGCCTCACCGGGCGTCGGGCGGGAGGAGCCGGGCCAGGGTGCGGACGGCGCGGTACTGGAGGGTCTTGATCGCACCCTCGTTCTTGCCCATGATCCGCGCGGTCTCGGCCACCGAGAGCCCCTGCAGGAAGCGCAGCGTGACGCACTCCTGCTGCTGGGGGTTGAGCCGGCGCACCGCGTCCAGCAGGGCGGCGTTGGAGAGCGACTCCAGCACCGACTCCTCCGGGCTGCGCTCGCACTCGTTGGAGTCGAGCATCTCGCCGGTGGTGACCTCCAGCCGGAACCGGCTGGACTTGAAGTGGTCGGCGACCAGGTTGCGGGCGATGGTGACCAGCCAGGCGCCGAAGTCCCGGCCCTGCCAGGTGAAGGTGCCGATCCGGCGCAGCGCGCGCAGGAAGGTCTCGCTGGTGAGGTCCTCGGCGGTGGCCCGGCTGCCGACCCGGTAGTAGATGTAGCGGTAGACGGTGTCCGCGTAGTGGTCGTAGAGCCGGCCGAAGGCGTCGCTCTCGCCGGCCTGGGCCCGTTCGACCAGCTCCATGATCGGGTTGTGCTCGGTCTCGTAGCCGGGGCTCGGCGCGGTGCGGGTGCGGCCGCGGCCGACTCCGGTGCTGCCGGTGCGGCCGCGTGAACCGGTGCCGGTCGAGCCGGCGGCGGTGGTGCGCAGCGCCAGGCCGGGGCCGTGCTGGTGGCCCAACGGCACACCGGCGGGCACGAGTTGGGGTGAGATGGCGAGCTGGCTGCGGAGCAGGGTGCGCAGCAGGTCCAGGCCGGTGGAGATCTGCCGCTCGGCCGGCCGACCGCGCAGGCCGGTGCGGGGACGCAGGGGCGCGGACGACGGGCGGGAGGGTGCAGGCGCGTCGTTCCGGACGGGTGGGTACACGGGACTCCCAGAGGCAGAACTGTGGACGGATCACCTCCGCCTGCGCGGAGAGCACTCCCCATGACATCCGTTCGAGCGGGATGCATGGGTGACGTGCATCCAGGAGAGAATAACGCTTTGTGCAATGACAGCTACACCGTGTGGTCGAAGTGGTCGTTTGGGATCCATTTGTTGTGCATATTCGGCTGACACTGACCGGAGATGTCATCGTTCATCCGGCTCAACGTGACCGTTCGGGCGCCCAGGGTGACCAATTCGGCGGTACTGCGGGCGGTTTCCCAGCCTTGGGGCTCCGCAACCCCTGACTTTCCCGGCCTGGCGAACGATCAGAACCGGTCACCGGGTGACAGGTTCTGTCAGCGAGCCCGGACGGCCGTGTCGGGGCGGGGAGTTCGCTCGTACGAGGGGCCAGGTCAGGCCCCTGATTGACGCTTTCTCACCCGCGCGGGGGAGAAGGCAGAAACGGTTCCCCGGATGGGGCGCGGCGGGCGCGCGGCGGGGCGCGGGGCGCCCCGGACCCCCGGGTCGGCCGGGATCAGCCGCGCCGACGACGCCGCTGCAGCGCCACCCCGGCGGCCGTCGCACCGGCCAGCACCCCGAGCGCGGCCGCCGCCGGCAGCCCCACCCGGGCCGCCTTGCGCCCGGTCCGGAAGTCGCGCACCCGCCAGCCCTGCGCCCGGGCGTGCCGCCGCAGCGCGCCGTCCGGGTTCACCACGTACGGGTGGCCGACCAGCGAGAGCATCGGAATGTCGTTCGCCGAGTCGCTGTAGGCGGCGCAGCGGTCGAGGTCCAGCCGCTCGTGCCGGGCCAGCGCGCGCACCGCGGCGGCCTTGGCCGGGCCGTGCAGCAGGTCGCCGACCAGTCGGCCGGTGTAGTGGCCGTCCCGGGCCTCGGCGACGGTGCCCAGCGCGCCGGTCATGCCGAGCCGCCGGGCGATGATCCGGGCCACCTCCAGCGGGGCGGCGGTCACCAGCCAGACCCGCTGACCGGCGTCCAGGTGCATCTGGACCAGGGCGCGGGTGCCGGGCCAGATCTTGTCGGCGACGACCTGCTCGAAGACCTCCTCGCAGATCGCCTCCAGGTCGGCGGTGGGCTTGCCCGCGACGATGCCGAGGGCGGTGTTCCGGGCGTCCGAGATGTGGTCCGGGTCCTCGGTGCCCTGCACCCGGAAGAGGGCCTGCTGCCAGGCGAAGCGGGCGATGTCGCGGCGGGTGAGGAAGCCGTGGCGGTAGAGGCCGACGCCGAGGTAGAAGATCGCGGCGCCGCGCAGGATGGTGTTGTCGCAGTCGAAGAAGGCGGCGGCGCGCGGGTCGTCCGGGTCGGGGGTGTGGTTCCCGGCCGGGGCCTTGGGGGCCTTCCCCGGCCTGCCCGCCGACGCCTCGGTCTCCGGCGTCGCGGTCTCCGATGCCTCGGTCTCGGGTGTCGCGGGGGCCTCCGGGGCGGGGGCCGCGGGGGCGTCCAGGGCGGGGGCGCGCAGTGCGGCCTCGGCCGCCGCGGCGGCGGCCTCGCCTGCCAGGGCGCTCCGCTCGGTGGTGGAGCGTCTGGACTGGGTGAGCCTTCGGAGCACGGCCATGTCATCGAGCATAGCCAGCCGGGCGGGGAGCGGCCGTGACGGAGCCGTGCCCGTGGGGTGAACAGCCGATCCGTCGGCCCCGCCACAATGGCGGGGTGAGCCCACTGCTGCGACGTAAGAGCCCCGAGCCGGCCGACCGTACCGTCACCCTGGTCGGCAAGCCCGGCTGCCACCTGTGCGACGAGGCCCGGGAGGTGCTGCTCCGGGTGACGGCCGAGCTGGGCGCGACCTTCGAGGAGAAGGACATCACCCTGGACGAGGAGCTGTACCGCCGCTACTGGGAGCAGATCCCGGTCACCCTGATCGACGGTCGGCAGCACGACTTCTGGCGGGTCGACGAGAAGCGCCTGCGCAAGGCCCTGGGCGCCTAGACCCCGTCCGGCCGACCTCCGTTCGTGCACCACCGCCCCCGCCGACCGGCGGGGGCGGTTCGCCGAATCGTTGCCAAAGACACTCCGTTCCGGCTTGGGGCGGCGCGCCGTGGTCGGCTTACGATCGAACGCGTTTGCGCCCGTGGGGGGCTGAGCACACGAGGAGTGCCGCCATGCTTCCCCGCCCGACCCCCGGTCCGCCCGAAGCCCTGCCCGGCTCCCGGGGGTTCGCCGTGGTGGACGTGGAGGCGACCGGCCGCAGCCCGTGGCGGCACCGGGTGGTCGAGGTCGCGGTGGTGCTGCTGAACGAGCGGCTCCGCCCCGAGGGCGAGTTCGCCACCCTGCTGGACCCGCTGGGCCCGGTCGGCCCGACCCATGTGCACCGGATACGCCAGGCCGACGTCGAGGGCGCCCCGCGGTTCCGGGAGATCGCCCCCCGGCTGCTGGAGCTGCTGGCCGGCCGGGTGCTGGTCGGCCATCACGTCAGCTGCGACCACGCCTTCCTGGACCGCGAGTTCGCCCGGATCGGGGTGCCGCTGCCGCCCGTCCCGCTGCTGTGCACGATGGGGCTGGCCCGGGCCCACCTGCCGGAGGCCCGCAGCCACGGCCTGGCGGCCTGTGTGGAGGCGGCCGGTCTCGGCTGGTACCCGGCGCACACCGCGCTGGGCGACGCCCGGGTGACGGCGGAACTGCTGCGGCACTGCGTGGGGGTCCCGTCCTGCCCGCCGGACGACTGGACCGGCCCGCTTCGCGAGGCCGCCCGGGTGCCCTGGCCGCGGCTGGGCCGGGCCCGGTCCCGTCCGTCCGGCACGGCCGTCCGGCTGCTCCGCCGGGAGGCGTCGTACGGGCCCTGGCTGCCCGGTTCCACGGCCCCGGAGCTGGTCCTGACCCGGGCCGGTGCTATGGGTTCGACGGCGTGATGCGCATCACTGTGCGGGGACAAAACGGACACCATCTTTGTGCACACGTTCACAAACGCTTAGCCTGGCTGCCAAAGCCCAGCTTCACCCACAGGAGCACCGTGGCAATCGGCCGATCACCACAGAGCAGTTCGCAGACGCCCGACCAGGGCGCCGCGCGTCGCCCCGCGCGCGCCCGGGGCATCCCGGAGGCGACCGTCGCCCGGCTCCCCCTCTATCTGCGGGCCCTCACCGCGCTCTCCGAGCGCTCGGTGCCGACCGTCTCCTCCGAGGAGCTGGCCGCCGCGGCCGGCGTGAACTCGGCCAAGCTGCGCAAGGACTTCTCCTACCTCGGCTCCTACGGCACCCGCGGCGTCGGCTACGACGTCGAGTACCTCGTCTACCAGATCTCCCGCGAGCTCGGTCTGACCCAGGACTGGCCGGTCGTCATCGTCGGGATCGGGAACCTCGGCCACGCCCTCGCCAACTACGGCGGCTTCGCCTCGCGCGGCTTCCGGGTCGCCGCCCTGTTGGACGCCGACCCGAACGTGGTCGGTTCCACCGCCGCCGGGCTCCCGGTGCGGCACATGGACGAGCTGGAGTCGATCGTCGAGAGCCAGCACGTCTCGATCGGCGTGATCACCACCCCGCCCGGCGCCGCCCAGCAGGTCTGCGACCGGCTGGTCGAGGCGGGCGTCACCAGCATCCTGAACTTCGCCCCGACCGTGCTGACCGTCCCGGACGGCGTGGACGTGCGCAAGGTGGACCTCTCCATCGAGCTGCAGATCCTGGCCTTCCACGAGCAGCGCAAGGCCGGCGAGGAGCCCGACCGCGCCGAGTCGGTGCTGGAGCGCGCCCCCGGCCCGGTCCGCGCGGCCGCGGCCAAGCTGCGCCGGGCGGCCGGCGGCAGCGGCAAGGGCCGCACCGGCGCCGAGCCGGCGGCCAAGGACAAGGACCAGGCCGAGCAGTCGGTCAAGGGCAAGACCGCCAAGGGCGGCGAGGGCGAGCTGTCCGCGGTGATGCCCGCATGAACACCGAACGCCGTGGGGGGCGGGCATGAGTCTTCTCGTCGTCGGACTGAGCCACCGGACGGCACCGGTCGGCGTGCTGGAGCGCGCCGCGCTGACCGGTGAGGTCCCGACCCGGCTGCTGCACGACGCGGCGGCGTCCTCGACCGTCGCCGAGGCCGCGCTGCTCAACACCTGCAACCGGATCGAGCTGTACGCGGACGTGGACAAGTTCCACGCCGGCGTCGCCGAGCTGTCGCTGCTGCTGGCCCACCACAGCGGGGTGGACCTGGAGGAGCTGACCTCCCACCTGTACGTCCACTACGAGGACCGCGCCGTCCACCACCTCTTCTCGGTGGCCTGCGGCCTGGACTCGATGGTGGTCGGCGAGGGCCAGATCCTCGGCCAGCTGCGCGACGCGCTGGCCAAGGCCCAGGACGAGCACACCGCCGGCCGCGACCTGAACGAGCTGTTCCAGCAGGCCCTGCGGGTCGGCAAGCGGGCGCACAGCGAGACCGGCATCGACAAGGCCGGCCAGTCGCTGGTCACCTTCGGCCTGGAGCAGGTCGCCGCGGGCGCGGGCGAGATCGCCGGCAAGCGCGCCCTGGTGGTCGGGGCCGGCTCGATGAGCTCGCTGGCCGCCGCCACCCTGGTCCGCTCCGGGGTCACCGACCTGCTGATCGCCAACCGGACGCCGGCCCGCGCCGAGCGCCTGGTGGAGATCCTCGGCCCGGACGTGGCCCGCACCCTGGACCTCGCCAAGGTGCCCCAGGCGCTGGCCGACGTCGACCTGGTGATCTCCTGCACCGGCGCGGCCGGTGTGGTGGTCCGGGCCGAGGACGTGGCCGCCGCGGTCGCCGTACGCACCTCGCCCCAGCCGCTCGCCCTGCTCGACCTGGCCATGCCGCGCGACGTCGACCACGCCGTGCACGAGCTGGCCGGCGCCCTGCTGGTCGACCTGGAGAGCCTCTCCCACGCGCACGCCGCCAGCCCCGGCGCCGGCGACGTCGACCAGGTCACCCGGATCGTCTCCGACGAGGTGACCGCCTTCGGCGCCGCCCAGCGGGCCGCCCGGATCGCGCCGACCGTGGTCGCGCTGCGGTCGATGGCCTCCGACGTGGTCGCCGCCGAGCTGGGCCGGCTGGACTCCCGGCTGCCCGACCTGGACGAACGCTCCCGCGCCGAGATCACCCAGACCGTCCGCCGCGTCGTCGACAAACTGCTGCACGCTCCGACCGTCCGGGTGAAGCAGCTGGCCGCCGAGCCCGGCGGGGCCTCCTACGCGGACGCCCTGCGCGAGCTGTTCGACCTCGACCCGGCGGCCGTGCACGCCGTGTCGGGCACGCCCGTCGGCGGTCCGCCCCAGCCTTCGGGCGGGGGCACCAGATGAACCGTCAGCCATCCCACGAGTACCACCGGGACGATCACCTCATGAATGGTCAACCGCTCACCGAGCAGGCTCCGGCCGCCGCCCTGCGGCTCGGCACCCGGCGCAGCGCGCTCGCCATGGCCCAGTCGGGCATGGTCGCCCGCGAGGTGACCAGGCTCACCGGCCGCCCCGTCGAGCTGGTCGAGATCACCACCTACGGAGACACCTCCCGGGAGGCGCTCGCCCAGATCGGCGGCACCGGCGTGTTCGTCTCCGCGCTGCGGGACGCCCTGCTGGAGGGCCGGATCGACTTCGCCGTGCACTCGCTCAAGGACCTGCCCACCGCCGCCCCCGAGGGCCTGGCGCTGGCCGCCGTCCCGGTCCGCGAGGACGTCCGGGACGCCCTAGTCGCGGCCGAGGGCCTGACCCTGGACGAGCTGGTGGAGAAGCTGGCCGGAGCCGGCCGCCCGGCCCGGATCGGCACCGGCTCGCCGCGCCGGATGGCGCAGCTGAACGCCTGGGCCCGGGCCCACGGGGCCCGGCTGGAGACGGTGGCGATCCGCGGCAACGTGGACACCCGGATCGGCTTCGTGACCGCCGGTGAGCTGGACGCCGTGGTGCTGGCCACGGCCGGCCTCAACCGGCTCGGCCGCAGCGCCGAGATCTCCCAGCACCTCGACCCCGAGCTGATGATCCCGGCCCCCGGCCAGGGCGCGCTCGCCATCGAGTGCACCACCGGGAACACCGGGCTGACCGCCGCGCTCGCGCTGCTGGACCACGCCCCCACCCGGGTCGCCGTGGCCGCCGAGCGCGCCCTGCTGGCCGCCCTGGAGGCCGGCTGCTCGGCCCCGGTGGCCGCACTGGCCACCTGGAGCCGGGAGAACGAACTGCAGCTGGACGGAGTGGTCGGCGACCCCGACGGTGCCGCCCTGCTGAAGATGTCCGCCAACGGTCCGATCGTCCTCGACGAGACCGCCGAGCGGCAGGCGCGGGCCCTCGGCCACGACCTGGCCGCCCGGCTGCTCGACGCGGGCGCGGCCACCCTGATGGGGGAGCGAGCCCGATGAGCCCCACCGCCGCCACTGACGCCCTGTTCCCGGCCGGTCAGCCCACCGGACGGTGCACCTTCCTGGGAGCCGGTCCCGGGGACCCGGGCCTGCTGACCCTGCGCGCGGTCGAGGTGCTGTCCTCGGCCGACGTCCTGGTCGCGGACCCGCTGACCGCGGCCGCCGTGCGCACCCACTGTCCGGCCGGCGTGCAGGTGCACGCCCCGGCCGCCGAGGGCGCCGGCTTCGACCTGGCCAAGCTGGTCGCCGAGGCCGTCCGGGCCGGCAAGCACGTGGTCCGCACCGTCGACGGCGACCCGGGTCTGGACGGCTGCGCGGCCGAGGAGATGCTCAGCTGCGCGGGCGACGGGATCCCCTTCGAGGTGATCCCGGGCGTCGCCCAGTCGGTCGGCGTCCCGGCGTACGCGGGCGTCCCGCTGCGCGGCGCGGCCGGTGCCGACGTCCGCTTCGTGGACGGCGCCCAGCTGCTGTCCGGCGTCCCGGTGGACCTGGGCGCGCCGGAGACCACCCTGGTGGTCCGCACCACCCTGGGCCAGCTGCCGGCCACCGCGAGCGCGCTGGTCTCCAACGGCCGCAAGCCGGACTCGGCGCTCAGCGCCACCCTGTCCGGCACCACCACCCGGCAGCGCACCTTCACCTCCACGCTGGCCACCATCGCGGCCGACCTGAAGGCCGCCCGGGTGCTGCCCTCGCCGGTCTCCGCCCCGGTGGACCCGGCGACCTCGGTGATAGCCGTGGTGGGCGAGCAGGTCGCCCACCGCGCCTCCCACTCGTGGTTCGAGACCAAGCCGCTGTTCGGCTGGAACGTCCTCGTGCCGCGCACCAAGGAGCAGGCCCACGGCCTGTCCGAGCAGCTGCGCTCGTACGGCGCGGTGCCGCAGGAGGTGCCGACCATCGCGGTCGAGCCGCCGCGCACCCCGCAGCAGATGGAGCGGGCCATCAAGGGCCTGGTCACCGGCCGTTACGAGTGGATCGCCTTCACCTCGGTGAACGCCGTCCGCGCCGTCCGGGAGAAGTTCGAGGAGTACGGCCTGGACGCCCGGGCGTTCGCCGGGATCAAGGTCGCGGCGGTCGGCGAGACCACCGCCCAGGCCCTGGTGGACTTCGGCGTGAAGCCGGACCTGGTGCCCTCCGGCGAGCAGTCCGCGGCCGGGCTGCTGGAGGACTGGCCGCCGTACGACCCGGTCTTCGACCCGATCGACCGGGTGCTGCTGCCGCGCGCCGACATCGCCACCGAGACCCTGGTGGCCGGCCTGGTCGAGCTCGGCTGGGAGGTCGACGACGTGACGGCGTACCGGACGGTGCGCGCCTCGCCGCCGCCGGCCGAGACCCGTGAGGCGATCAAGGGCGGCGGTTTCGACGCGGTGCTGTTCACCTCGTCCTCGACCGTCCGGAACCTGGTCGGCATCGCCGGCAAGCCGCACAACGTCACGGTCATCGCCTGCATCGGCCCGGCCACCGCCAAGACCGCCGAGGAGCACGGCCTGCGGGTCGACGTGATGGCCCCGGCGCCGTCGGCGGCCGCGCTGGCCCAGGCGCTGGCGGACTTCGGGGCCAGGCGCCGGGACACCGCGACGGCCGCGGGCGAGCCGGTCTACCGGCCCAGCGAGCGTCGTCCGGGCTCCCGCCGCAAGGCCCGTTGAGGGTCCCCGCCCCCGGGTGTAAGGCCAACTATGGTGCTGGGGGCGGCGGTTCGCCGTCCCCAGTGCTGCACAACCGTTCGGAGAGAGAAGCCGTGTCCGCTGAATTCCCGTACGTCCGCCCGCGCCGGCTGCGGCAGAGCCCGGCGATGCGCCGTCTGGTGGCCGAGACCCGGCTGCACCCGGCCGAGCTGATCCTGCCGATGTTCGTCCGCGAGGGCGTCAGCGAGCCCGTCCCGGTCAGCTCGATGCCGGGCGTGGTCCAGCACTCCCGGGACACCCTGCGCAAGGCCGTCGTCGAGGCGGCCGAGGCGGGCCTGGGCGGTGTGATGCTGTTCGGCGTCCCGCTCGTGCAGGACGCGATCGGCAGTGAGGGCACCAACCCGGACGGCATCCTCCAGCAGGCGATCCGGGACGTGGTCGCCGAGGTCGGCGACTCCCTGGTGGTGATGTCCGACCTCTGCCTGGACGAGTACACCGACCACGGCCACTGCGGCGTGCTGGCCGCCGACGGCAGCGTGGACAACGACGCCACCCTGGAGCGCTACGCCGAGATGGCCCGGGTCCAGGCCGACGCGGGCGTCCACCTGGTCGGTCCGTCCGGCATGATGGACGGCCAGATCGCCGTCATCCGCCGGGCCCTGGACGAGGCCGGGCACCAGGACACCGGCATCCTCGCCTACACCGCCAAGTACGCCTCGGCGTTCTTCGGCCCGTTCCGCGAGGCGGTCGGCTCCTCGCTCAAGGGCGACCGCAAGGCCTACCAGCAGGACCCGGCCAACGCCCGCGAGGCGCTGCGCGAGCTGGAGCTGGACCTCGCCGAGGGCGCCGACATGGTGATGGTCAAGCCGGCCATGGCCTACCTGGACATCCTCCGCCAGGTCGCCGACGCCTCCCCGGTGCCGGTCTCCGCGTACCAGGTGTCCGGCGAGTACGCGATGGTCGAGGCGGCCGCCGCGAACGGCTGGATCGACCGGGAGCGGATGATCATGGAGACGCTCACCTCGCTCCGCCGGGCCGGCGCCGAGCAGATCCTCACCTACTGGGCGGTCGAGGCCGCCGCGATGCTCAAGCAGCAGTAGGCGTCGGACAGACGGAAGGCCGGGCCGTCCCCCGCGGGGCGACCCGGCCTTCCGGCGTCCTAGTGCCAGCCGTTGACGTGCGCGAAGCCCTCGCCGCCGCCGGCCAGGTCGGTCGCGGTGGCGCCGCCGCCCGCGAAGCCGCCGGCGATGACGTTGGAGGTGTGGCCGACGCCGAACCCGCCCCCGGCCACGAACGGCTGGTCGCCGGTGGCGACCAGGCCGCCGCCGCCCTCCAGGCCGACGTGCGCGAACGCCGGGGTGGCGGCACCCGCGAGCGCGAGCGCGGCGGCGGCGGTCAGGGCGGCCTTGGCCAGCTTGCTCTTCATGGATCTGCCCTCTCTGTGGGAGCGCCCCCACGGGCGCTCTGCCTCTGACTGGTGATCACTCGGCCCGTCCGGTCCGACGCCCCACGCGCCGGGCCGGACGGACGGTCGACCGGACGGCCCGCACCCGTTCGGCGGTCCGGCCGGACACCTCGGTCAAGCCCGGAGGGCCCGGGGAGGAACTTTCCTCCCCGGGCCCTCCGTCCGTGCCATGCCCCTTGATCAGCCGATCAGGTGCGAGACACCCGCGTCGCCCGAGGACTGGGTGTTCTGGCCGACGTTGCAGATCTGCTTCGGGGTGCTGTTCAGGACGGGCACCTCGACCGGAACCGCGACGCCGACGACGGCGACGGCGATGTTGTGGACCTCCGGCAGGCAGATGTTCGCGTTGTCCAGGGTGTGGAAGTTCGGGCTGCCGTTGCCGTGGGTGCCGGTCTGGTTGGTACCGCCGTTGCCCTGGACGGAGGTGGCGGCGCCGTCCGAGTCGACGATGGCGGAAGCCGAGCCGGCGGACATCGCGATGGCGGCGGCGGCCAGACCGGCGGCGGCGAGGGACTTCTTGATCATTTCCGGTTTTCCTCTCAAGGGTGAATCGGGGAGCGATTCGAGGGTGGTTCAGGAGGTGGTGCGAGGTGGGCTGGGGGAGCGTCAGCCGACCAGGTGGGACACGCCCGCGTCGCCGTGGCTCTGGGTGCCCTGGCCCTGGGTGCAGTACTGCTTGCCACCGCTGTTGGCGATCGGGACCTCGACCGGGACGGCCACACCGAGAACGCCGACGGCGATGTTGTGGATCTCGGGGAGGCAGACGTTCGCGTTGTCCAGGAAGTGGAAGTTCGGGCTGTTGTTCCCGACCGTCCCGGTGAAGTTGGTGCCGCCGTTGCCCTCGATGGAGGCGGCCGCGCCGTCCGCGTCACCGATGGCGGAAGCGGGTGCGGCGGCGCCGGCCAGCGCGGCGACGGCCAGGCCGGCGGCGGCGAAGGACTTCTGGATCATGGGGAGATCCCTCTCTGAAATGCTTTCGGTTTCCGTGCGTAGCAACGCGTCGAACGCTCAGACCCGGTCTGCAGTCACTGACGTCCAGATCAAAGAATGACGGCACGGAAGGTTACGGGGATTTTTGAAAAGAGTCCGGGAGGCGCGTCCAAGGGTGGTTTGCGGTCGGATTATTAGGCCGAATCGGTTAACGCCCGCAATCCGAACTCACGGTCACTCGTTGCGCAGATTGCTTTCCGGCTGCGGGCCCCGCAGCCCTCCCCGAAGGAACTCCGGTACCGGGTCTCCAGGCGTCCCCGGTACGGACAGGCAGAACGGTGAAAAGCATGAAGTTCTCCAAGCGGGCCGGCGCGATGCTGCTGGCGGTCGGTGCGGGCGTGCTCGCCTCCCAGGGAGCGGCCTCCGCCGCCCCGGTAAGCCCCGACCAGGTCGGAGCCCTGGAGGACAAGCTGTCCACCCAGCAGGTGCCGGCGGACGTGCCGCTCACCCCGCTGGGCAGCCACGTCACGGCCGGCATCCCGACCTCGCTGGTGATGCCGCCGGTCGCCGGCCGGACCACCGACAACGGGCTGCTCCCGGACCACGTGCTGCCCCAGCTGGCCACCGGCAAGGTCGGCCCGAGCGCCAAGGCCCAGCTGCCGCTCCCGCTGGTCGACCAGGGCGCCGACCTCGGCGAGGTGCTGCTGGAGGCCCCGGCCGCGCCGCTCCAGGCCAAGACCCCCGGCCTGGACGTGGGCAAGCCGCTGTCGCTGGTGCACGACGGCACCGGTCAGCTCGCCGACGGCCGGATCCGGGTGGACGAGGTGGACCCGCACCTGGTGCCCGGTGCCGTGCAGACCGTCCCCGGGGCCACCGCGAGCCTCGGCACCGACGAGAGCCGGCTCTCCGTCACCGACGAGGCGAACGACCTGGCGAACACCACCACCGCGACCGCCACCGGGGTGCTGCAGCAGACCGACGCCCCCACCATGGCCACCTCGACCGTCACCGGCCTGGTGCAGCAGAGCGGCCTGGCCGACCTGACCCAGCTCTGAGCCGGTTCCGCAACCCGACCGGACGCGGCGGGGCCCCGCCCCCCCGCGGGCCCCCCGGGGGGGGGCGGGGGGGGGGGGGGCCCCCCCCGCGTCCGTACGCCCGGTGCTCAGCCCGGCAGGACGCCGGACAGCCCGCCGACCAGCGGGAGGTCCTTGACCCCGCCGCCAGAGCTCAGCGGACCGGTCAGCGTGCCGGTGCCCAGCGGGGCCAGGCCCTGGTCCGGCTGGACGGTGGCGCCGTTGTTCAGCACGTCGGCCGAGGAGTTGGCCCACGGGTCCAGGCGCAGGCTCTTGATCGGCGCGACGCCGTAGCCGAGGCCCGCCGTCGTCCCGCCCAGCGCCTGCCCGACGTCGGTCTTGGCCAGCGTGGCCGGGCCCGCCGCGGGCTGCTGCCCCGCGGGGGCGGCGGCCTGTGCGGTACCGGCACCGGCGCCCAGCAGCAGCGCGGCGCCCACGGCGGCGGCCAGTCCGGCCCCGCCCTTCATCGAAACCGTCGAAACCATGCGGATCACCCTTCGAGGGATCGGGGAAACCGAACTGCCCCCCGGCCGGCTGGTCGGGGGGCAGTACGGCCGAAACGCGTGCCGATCGGGGATCAGCAGTCGTCCGCGGGCATCGGGTGCGCCTCGGCGTTGACGCAGGTGTTGCCGAAGGCCGGGTTCAGCAGGCCGATCACGTTGATCGTGTTGCCGCACACGTTGAGCGGGATGTGGACCGGCACCTGGAGCTGGTTGCCGGAGACGACGCCGGGGGAACCGGCGGCCACGCCTTCGGCGCCGGAGCTGGCGGCGGCGGAGCCCGCCGCGCCCAGCACCAGGCCGGCAGCGGCGGCGGAGAGGACGGCGACCTTCTTCACGTTCTGCATGGGGGTTGATCTCCTCGATCACACACGGGTGGAGCGTGCCGCGCCCCGGCGCTGCGGGGCGCGGCACGGGCTCGGGTGAATCAGCTGCCGACGGTGCGGCGGGAGCCGAATCAGCCGATGTTGGCGCAGGAGTTGCCGAACGCCGGGTTCAGGATGCTGATGACGCCGATGCTGTTGCCGCAGACGTTGACCGGGATGTGGATCGGCACCTGGAGCTGGTTGCCGGAGAGCACGCCGGGGGAGCCGGCGGCCACGCCCTGGGCGCCCGAGCTGGCGAACGCGCCGCCGGCGGCACCGAGCACCAGGCCGGTGGCGGCCAGCGACAGGGCGGCGGCCTTCTTGAGGTTGCGCATGTTGTTCCTCCGATTTCTGCCCGACGGAAGGGAAATGTCGGGAAACGGGCGAGCACGAATACTCACCCGAAGGCTTCAGGGATCGCCGTGATTGTCACTCCGGCGGCGCACACCGGCGTGTTCCGCCCATGGCTCGGGCGTCGACGCAGCCGCCGCGTTTCTTCCAGCACCCCGCGAACATTTCCCGCACGGCCGGGAACGATTCGGACGGAGGTGCGACCAGGAATTCCCGGTCAGGCGTTCAGGCGGTGTCGCCGAACGCCGGGTTCTGGGGGGCCCGCCACGTCGACCGACTTGCCGGTGGCCTCGGTGCCGTCGAGGCCGTGGGCGAGTTGCGCATGGGCGGTACTCGTTTCAGGAGCAGGGCCGGGTTGGATCGTCTTCGTGAGGGAGAACGAGGCAGCGCGCGGGGGGAAACGGTCCGGCCCTCCTCCCGCCGAAGATCACCCGAATGCCCGGTGGACGGTCGCATTGCGCCAGACGGGTGACAGTGCGTCCACCGTCGCAACCGGGCCGGACGGGTCTCGTTCTAGATGTCGCACTCCCCGTGCATCTCTGTATGAACAGTCAGGAGGCTCACATGAGCATCAAGAAGACCGCCGCCGTCGGCGCGGCCGTGGTGGGCATCGTGGCCGCCGGCGCCGGCACCGCGATGGCCAGCTCCGGCGCCGAGGGTGTCGCCGCCGGTTCCCCCGGTGTCATCTCGGGCAACCAGATCCAGATCCCGGTGCACGTTCCGGTCAACCTCTGCGGCAACAGCGTCGACATCGTGGGTCTGCTGAACCCGGCGTTCGGCAACCACTGCGCCAACGTGGGCTGAATCCACCCCCGGTTCGGCCGGTGAGAGCCGCCGTTCCGCGCTTCCCTCCTGGGGCGCGGAACGGCGGCTCTTTTCCGTGCCCGGCAGCCGACTCCGGGTCAGTTCCCGGAGCGGTCATAAGCCTTGTTGTACTACTTGTCAGTACTTAGAATATGAGACCTGCTCACCTTTTCGGCACCACCTCTCTTGCTCCGCGCCGTCCGGCACCCCCAGTCGGGCGGTTCCCCCACCCCCGCAAGGAGTCGCGTGTGATCAGGTTCCGCACGTCCGCGGCGCGGCGAGGGCGAACGGGCTCGTCCCGGTCCGCCGCGCTGCTCGCCACCGGCGTCCTCGTCGCCACCCTCGGCCTGGCCGGCGCCCCCGCCGCGTTCGCCGACACCTCGCCGGCCCCGGCCCCGGCCCCGGCGCCGACCCGCCCGGCCGCGATCGTCGCCCTCGGCGACAGCGCCATCTCCGGGGAGGGTGCCGGCACCGACACCAACGACGGCTACTTCCCGGGGACCGACACCCCCACCAACTACTGCCACCGCCACCCCAAGTCGGAGATCTTCGCCACCGACATCCCCGGGGTCACCCCGATCGACCTCGCCTGCTCCGGCGCCCAGACCGGCGACCTGGTCAGCGACCCCGAGCTGGCCAAGATCACCGGCCCGGGCTTCGGCGACTTCGGCGAGCCCAAACAGGACGTCAAACTCGCCGACGCGGCGGGCAAGTACGACGTCAAGATGGTCGTGGTCACGATCGGCGCCAACGACGACTTCGACTTCAGCGGCATCATGATGCACTGCCTCGCCCAGTACTTCCCGATCCCCAAGGACCAGGGCTGCCGGGACACCATCGGCAGCGACGAGATCCGCCGCCGGGCCAAGGCGGTCCAGCCCAAGGTCGTCGCCGCGCTCCAGGACGTCCGGCAGACCATGCGCAAGGCCGGCTACGCCGACTCCGCGTACCAGCTCGTCTACCAGTCGTACTTCAACCCGATCACCCCGGACATCCGGCGCAACGACTACCTCGGCAAGATCACCGACGGCTGCCCGGCCTTCCCCGAGGACCTCGCCTGGGGCCACGACTGGGTGGTGCCCACGTTCAGCGACGCGCTCCGCGGCGCGGCCGAACAGGTGCCCGGCGTACGGTACTTGGACCAGCGGCGGGTCGCCTTCGGGCACGAGGTGTGCGCGGAGTGGACGAGTTCGCCGTACGAGTACAGCAACGGCGACGTCATCAACCTCTCCGAGTGGGCCCGCAACGGCTGCGACTCGCAGATCGGGATCCCCGGGCTGTGCATGAACATGGTCCGCCAGTCGTACCACCTGCGGGTGGCCGGCTACCGCGGTGAGGGCGTCTGCCTCGGCCAGTTCTTCGCCAAGCCCGACCAGGCGGAGGCCTACTGCACGCTCAACCAGCAGAACACCACCTCGATCCAGCCGCTCACCCCCGGACAGCCCTTCGGTGACGGCCCCGAGGACGGCTCCTGGTACCAGCTCACCAACGCGGCCACCGGCAACGCCCTCGACCTCTCCGGCGGCGGCACCTACGACGACTCCACCAACGGCCGGGCCGCGATCAGCTACCCGGCGACCGGCGGGCTGAACCAGTCCTTCGTCCTGGAGGCCAAGGCCGGCGGCAGCTACGAGCTGGACTTCAGCGGCAACCGCAACATGTGCCTGGACGCCAACGCGGCCGCCACCGCCGCCGGCACCCGGATCCAGCAGTGGGGCTGCAACGGCGGCGCCAACCAGCACTGGGTGTTCGTCCCGGCCGGCAACGGCAACTACAAGATCGCCGACTCGGCCGATCCCACCAAGGTGCTGGCGGCCGCCACCGCCCTCGACGCCAAGGGCAACCCCTACGTCGAACTCGCCACCGACACCGGCGCCCCTGCCCAGCTCTGGCAGCTCACCAAGCTCGGCATCGTGTACCTCCACGGCTGAGCCCGCCGGCCGTCGCCGCCCGGCCCGGGCGGCGACGGCCGCACCCCCGGCGCCACGGGATTCCCGGGCGGCCGGGGGAGGGCCCGGGCTCGGGGGCGTGCCGTAGGCTCACGGGAACATCGTCGCGCCGGAGCCGCGCGCACCAGGAGCGGGGCGGGGAGTACCCAGACCAGATGAGCACGGCATCGAGCACCGAGTCGTCGAGCACCGAACCGGCCGCCAGAGAGTCGTCGAGCACCGAACCGGCCGCCGGAGGGTCGTCGAGCACCGGGCCGGTGACGGCCCCGGAGTCGGAGTCGGAGGGGCGTTCCGAGCAGCGGACGGGCCCGGCGCCCGGCCGCTTCATGGCGCTGGTGGACCGCTTCGCGCCCGCGCTCGGCGCCTACGCCGTGGTCAAGGCGACCGGCCTGGCCGTCTTCCTGCTGCTGCTGGACCACACCGGCGACTACCTGAAGAAGCAGGTCGGCCGCGGCGGCGGCGCCCACGCCTGGGACGTGCTGGGCACCTGGGACGGCGTCTGGTACCAGCGGATCGCCGAGAACGGCTACGACCCGCAGCTGATCCCGCTGCACGGCTTCCCGCTGGCCACCTACTACGAGAACTCCGCCGCCTTCTTCCCGCTCTACCCCTGGCTGATGCGGCTGGTCGGCGCGGTCACCGGGCTCGGCCCGTACGGCTCCGGGATCGCGGTCTCGGTGATCGCCTCGCTGGTCGCCGCGGCCGGGATCTTCGCGATCGCGGAGCGGCTGGGCGGCTTCCGGGCCGGGGTGATCGCCGCGGTGATCTGGGGCCTGTTCCCGGGCTCGGGGGTGGAGTGGGCGGTCTACTCGGACTCGCTGTTCGTCGCGCTGTCCGCCTGGGCCTGCTACTGCGTGATGACCCGCCGCTGGCTCGCGGCCGGCCTGCTGGCCCTGGTCGCGGGCCTGAACCGGCCGACCGCGGCCGCGCTGATCGCCGCGGTCTCGATCGCCGCGCTGGTCGCGCTGGTCCGCCGCAGGGACGGGGTGGCCCGCCCGCTGACCGCGATGCTGATCACCCCGTGGGGCCTGTTCGGCTACGTGGCCTGGGTGGGCTGGCGGATGGGCGACTGGGGCGGCTACTTCAAGCTGCAGCGCGGCGCCTGGAACCGCTACTTCGACTTCGGCGCCTCCACCGCGCGGACGTTCATGGACGTGATCACCGGCCACTGGGACTTCTGGCAGTCCAACCCCGTCCCGGACCTGATCGCCATCGCCCTGCTGATCGCCCTGCCCGGCCTGCTGGTGCTGCTGGGGAAGGCCCGTCCGCCGCTGGTGCTGTGGATCTTCACCGGGCTGACCGTCTTCACCGCGCTGAGCAGCAACCAGATCTTCGGCAACATCTCGCGCTACCTGCTGCCGGCCTTCCCGCTGTTCATCGGTCTGGCGGTGGCGCTGCGCCGGGTGCGGACCTCGACGCTGGTCGGGCTGTTCGCGATGCCGGTGATCGCGGCCGGCTGGTACGCCGGCTATGCGCTGTTCGAGTTGGGAATCCCGTAACCCCGGTGTTGGTCAGCAACGGGATCATCCGGCAGCAGACGGGCCGTTGCTAACCTCGGACGCATGACGACGACCCCGCCCGTGCCCGTGCGCCAGATCCGCGACATCTCCGGCCTGCTGGACCACGCGAGCCACGTGCTGGCGACCCGGATGGCGGCCGCCTTCACCGAGCTCGGGATCACCCCCCGTGCGTACTGCGTGCTGTTCCACGCCCAGGAGGCGGAACGCACCCAGATCCAGCTGGCCGAGCTGGCGGACCTGGACAAGACCACCATGGTGGTCACCGTCGACGAGCTGGAGAAGGCGGGCCTGGCCGAGCGCCGCCCGTCCGCCACCGACCGCCGGGCCCGGATCATCTCGGTCACCGAGCAGGGCACCCGCGCCGTGGAGCAGGGCACCCGGATCGCCGACCGGGTCCACCGGGAGCTGCTGGACGCGCTGCCGCAGCCCGAGCAGGACGCCTTCGTCGCGGCCCTGACCCGCCTGGTGGACGGGCACCTGGCGGAGCCGGTGGAGAGCGAACGGACCGTCCGCCGGGCCCGGCGCTCCCGGGGCTGAGTTTCCATCCCGAGATAGATAGTCCCGAAGAAAACAATCTGATAGCGTCCTTCCCGGTACTTGACGAACCGGGAGAACCGCCATGACCACGCACGCCCCGGCCGCGCCCGACACGGCGCCCCCGGCCCCCGGCCCCACCCGCTCCCGCGCGCTCGCCCTCACGGTGCTCTGCGCGGGGATGCTGATGATCATCCTGGACGGCTCGATCGTCACCGTGGCGCTGCCCGCCATCCAGGACGACCTGCACTTCTCGCCCGCCGACCTGACCTGGACGGTCAACGCCTACCTGATCGCCTTCGGCGGCCTGCTCCTGCTGGCCGGCCGGCTCGGCGACCTGATCGGCCGCAAGCGGGTCTTCATCGCCGGCCTCGCCGTCTTCACCGCCGCCTCGCTGCTCTGCGCCCTCGCCACGTCGCAGGGGATGCTGATCGCCGCCCGCTTCCTCCAGGGCGTCGGCGGCGCGATGGCCTCGGCCGTCAGCCTCGGCATGATCGTCACGCTGTTCCCCGAGCCCGCCGAACGCGGCCGCGCGATCGGCGCGTTCAGCTTCGTCGGGGCGGCCGGCGCCTCGATCGGCCAGGTCCTCGGCGGGGCGCTCACCCAGGCCCTCGACTGGCACTGGATCTTCCTGATCAACCTGCCGATCGGCCTCGCCGCCGGCCTGCTGGCCCTCCGGGTGCTGGCGCCCGACCGGGGCCCGGGCCTGCGGGCCGGCGTCGACGCCCCGGGCGCCGCGCTGATCACCGCCGCCCTGATGCTCGGCATCTACGCCATCGTCGGCACCGGCGGGCACGGCTGGACCTCGCCCCGGACCCTCCTCCTCGGCGCGCTCGCGTTCGCCCTGCTGGCTGCCTTCACGCTGCGTCAGGCCCGGGCCGCCCGACCGCTGCTCCCGCTGCGGGTCTTCCGCTCCCGCGGCCTCTCCGCCGCCGCGGCGGTGCAGACCCTGATGGTCGGCGGGATGTTCGGCTTCCAGGTCATGATCGCGCTCTACCTGCAGGACGTCCGCGGCTACGGCGCCGCCGCCACCGGCCTCGCACTGCTCCCGGCCGCCACCACCGTCGGCGCCGTCTCGCTGCTGCTCTCCGCCCGGCTGATCGCCCGCTTCGGCGAGCGCCGGATGCTGCTCACCGGTCTGGTCCTGCTGCTCTCCGGGCTGGCCCTGCTGACCAGGCTCCCCGTCGAGGCCGACTACGCCCTCGACGTGCTGCCCACCATGCTGCTGATCAGCGGCTTCGGCCTGGCGATTTCGGCGCTCACCGCCCTCGCCATGGCCGGGGTCGACCCGCGCGACGCGGGCACCGCCTCCGGCCTGTTCGGCACCTCCCAGCAGGTCGGCGGCGCGCTCGGGGTCGCCGTGCTCAGCACCCTCGCCACCGGCCGCGCCCACACCCTGGCCGCCGCCGGGCACCCCGCGGCCGAGTCGCTCACGGCCGGCTTCCGACTCGCCTTCGCGGTGGCCACCGGGCTGCTCGCACTGGCCCTGCTGCTCGCCGCGATTCTGGTCCGACCCGTCAGCAAAGCTTGACGAGCCGTCAACTCGGCGCACCCCTGGGCAGGTTCACCGCCCAGGGGTGCGCGGTCGCTACGGCCAGACCAGGCAGTACAGCTGGTGCCCGGCGTCGTGCAGCCGGTTGGCGAAGTCCTGCCACTCGTGCAGCATGCTGTAGATCACGAAGGCGTCCCGCGGCCCGCGCCGGTCCGGCACGGTGGACCAGATGAAGGCCGCCGCGCCGAGCTCGGTCTCGTCGGCCTTGCGGAGCGGTTCGACCACGTTGTGCGGGAGTTGGACGACGGCGTAGTCGGGGTGCAGCACCACCAGCTCCAGCGGCGGCACCTGGTGCAGCGGCACGCCCTGGATGCCGGTGAGGACCATGGCGCTCATGGTCTCCGGTTTGATCTTGGTGGAGAGGTGGCCGGTGGGGGAGCCGCTGGTCTCCATCAGGTCGCCGAGCCGCCCCAGCGCGCCGAGTTCACCGGCGTCCAGACCGAGACCGCCCGGGCCGAGGGCGGTGGGGACTCTGGCGGCGGTCGCGCGGTCCGGTGCGCCGAAGTACTTGTACGTCACCCCCACGCGTCCCTCACCCCGCCTCTCGCCGCCGCGGCGACCACGCCCCGTACCCGCTCCCGTACCCCCGCGTGCGGTTTCGGCGGGCCTGCGGGAGCCACCCGCCGCCTCGTCGAAGCCGTCCTGCGCCTCGGACACTCGGACCATCCTCACCGGAATTCGCCGGAATCGACAGACCCCCGCACGCCCGGCGTCCCGCCGGACGTGCTCCTTACCCGTCATGCGCCGCCGTACCCATCCGCGGTACGCGGCAGTCCTCTCCACACCCCTGCACACACCCCGGGCGCTCGCGCACCCCGTGCCCACAGTCTGACTGGTCCGTGCTCCGGAACAGCCAGCGGCCCCGCCCGTACACGACCGCCACGGACAACCGTCACGGACAACCGTACAGACAACGGTGCCCGGATCATCGTTCCAGATGATCGGGCCGGACATGCAGAGCTCAAGGACACGATTTGAGACCATGTCTCCTGTGAGCTACCCCTACGAAGCCCCCCAGTCCCAGTCGCTCTTCGATCGCGCCTCCGTGGTCACGCCCGGCGGCGTCAACTCCCCGGTGCGCGCCTTCCGCGCGGTCGGCGGAACGCCGCGCTTCATGGTGTCCGGCAACGGCCCCTACCTCACCGACGCCGACGGCCGTGAGTACGTCGACCTGGTGTGCTCGTGGGGTCCGATGATCCTCGGCCACGCGAACCCGGCCGTGATCGAGGCCGTCCAGCAGGCGGTCGCCCGCGGCACCTCCTTCGGCACCCCCGGCCAGGGCGAGGTCGAGCTGGCCGAGGAGATCGTCGCCCGGGTCGCCCCGGTCGAGCAGGTCCGCCTGGTCTCCTCCGGCACCGAGGCCACCATGTCCGCGATCCGGCTCGCCCGCGGCTTCACCGGCCGGGCGAAGGTGGTCAAGTTCGCCGGTTGCTACCACGGTCACGTGGACGCCCTGCTGGCCGCCGCCGGTTCCGGCGTGGCCACCTTCGGCCTGCCGGACACCCCGGGCGTCACCGGCGCCCAGGCCGGCGACACCATCGTGCTGCCGTACAACGACCTCGCCGCCGTCGAGCAGGCCTTCGCCGCCCACCCGGGCGAGATCGCCTGTGTGATCACCGAGGCCTCGCCCGGCAACATGGGCGTCGTCCCGCCGCTGCCCGGTTTCAACGCGGGCCTGGCCCGGCTCTGCCGGGACAACGGCGCGCTGTTCGTCTCCGACGAGGTGATGACCGGCTTCCGCGTCTCCAAGGCCGGCTGGTACGGCCTGGAGGCGGCGCACGAGGGCTGGGCGCCCGACCTGCTGACCTTCGGCAAGGTCATGGGCGGCGGCTTCCCGGCCGCGGCCTTCGGCGGCCGCGCCGACGTGATGGCCCACCTGGCCCCGGCCGGACCGGTCTACCAGGCGGGCACCCTGTCCGGGAACCCGGTCGCCACCGCGGCGGGCCTGGCCCAGCTGCGCGGCTGCACCGACGAGGTGTACGCGACGGTGGACGAGGTGGCCGCCGAGGTCTCCGGCCTGGTCTCCGAGGCGCTCGCCAAGGAGGGCGTGGCGCACCGGCTGCAGACCGCCGGGAACATGTTCTCGGTGTTCTTCACCGAGGCCCCCGTCACCAACTACGACGAGGCCCGGACCCAGGAGGCGTACCGTTTCACCGCCTTCTTCCACGCGATGCTCGCCGAGGGCGTCTACCTGCCGCCGTCCGCCTTCGAGTCCTGGTTCGTCTCGGCGACCCACGACGCCCGGGCGATCGAGCGGATCGCCGCCGCCCTGCCGGCCGCCGCGCGCGCCGCTGCCGCCGCCACGGCCTGAGCCCCGAGTCCCAGGAGTAGTTGAGAAGTGAGCGCCAAAGAGATCACCGTCGTCCACGTGATGCGGCACGGCGAGGTGCACAACCCGGAGGGCATCCTGTACGGGCGCCTGCCGGGCTACCACCTGTCCGAGCTGGGCCGGCAGATGGCCGACCGGGTCGCCGAGGACCTGGCCGGACGGGACATCACCCACGTGGTCGCCTCCCCGCTGGAGCGGGCCCAGGAGACCGCCGCGCCGATCGGCAAGGCGCACGGCCTGGACGTCGCGGAGGACGCGCGGCTGATCGAGGCGGAGAACATCTTCGAGGGCAAGACCTTCGGGGTCGGCGACGGTTCGCTGCGCAACCCGGGCTACTGGAAGTACCTCACCAACCCGTTCAAGCCGTCCTGGGGCGAGCCGTACCTCGACCAGGTGGTGCGGATGATGGGCGCGCTCGGCGCGGCCCGGGACGCCGCCCGCGGGCACGAGGCGGTCTGCGTCAGCCACCAGCTGCCGATCTGGATCCTCCGCTCCTTCGTCGAGCGCCGTCGGCTCTGGCACGACCCGCGCAAGCGGCAGTGCTCGCTGGCCTCGCTGACCAGCTTCACCTTCGAGGGCGACCGGATCGTCTCGGTCGGCTACCGCGAGCCGGCCCGCGACCTGCTGCCCGCGCACCTGGTCGGCAAGGGCCGCAAGGGCGACAAGCCGGTGGGCAAGAGCTTCGGCGCCTGACCCCGTAAGCGGTGCGTAAGTATGACTTCGGGTCACCTGGCAAATGCCGGGTGACCCGAAGTCGTCGCAGGTCAGACGGGGTGCGACGCGCAAGGTAGGACCCCGGCGAACCGGGCCGGAACTCCATGCGAAACTTTTCACATGTCTGCCATGACGCGCCCCCGTCCCCGTGTCGCCGCAGCCGCCGCCACAGTCGCCGCCGCTGCGCTCGTCCTCACCGGCTGTTCCTCCTCGGGCTCGTCGGGCAGCGGCGAGGGCCAGGTCGGGTTCGTCACCGTCAAGGGGACCAACCTGTCGAAGGCGGACACGGGCAAGCGCGGGGACGCGCCGGACATCTCCGGGGAGACCCTGGAGGGCAACCAGGTCAAGCTCTCCGACTACCGCGGCAAGGTCGTGGTGCTGAACGTGTGGGGCTCCTGGTGCGGGCCGTGCCGGGCCGAGGCGAAGAACCTCCAGGCCGTCGCGGACGAGTACAAGGACAAGGGCGTCCAGTTCCTCGGCATCAACACCCGGGACACCGACAAGACCAACGCCGTCCGCTTCGAGCAGGAGCAGGGCGTCTCCTTCCCGAGCATCTTCGACCCGGCCGGCACCCAGCTGCTCAAGTTCCCCAAGGGCAGCCTCAACCCGCAGTCCATCCCGACCACCCTGATCGTCGACCGGGACGGCAAGCTGGCCGCCCGCGCCGTCGGCGGGACGACCCAGGAGGCGCTGGAGTCGATCGTCCAGCCGGTGGTCGCGGAGCAGCACCAGTGAGCGGGGCGCCACGACTCGCCGAACTCGCGCAGGCCGGACTCCCGCTGGCGGACAACTTCAGCACCGTGCAGAGCGGGGCGCTGCTCGCCGCGGCGCCGATCGCGCTGGTGGCCGGCCTGGTGTCGTTCTTCTCGCCCTGCGTGCTGCCGCTGGTGCCCGGCTACCTCTCGTACGTGACCGGCTTCTCCGCCGCCGACCTCGCGGACGCCCGCGGCGCCCGGCGTGGCCGGATGCTGCTCGGGGCGACGCTGTTCATCCTCGGCTTCACCGCGGTCTTCGTCTCCGGCGGGGCGCTGTTCGGCCAGTTCGGCACCACCCTGCTGCAGCACAAGCGGGCCATCTCGATCGTGCTCGGCGCGCTCACCGTGGTGATGGGGCTGGCCTTCATGGGCCTCGTCCCCGGGCTGAGCATGCGTGAGGTGCGTTCGCACCGCCGCCCGGCCGTCGGCCTGCTCGGCGCGCCGCTGCTCGGCGTGGTGTTCGGCGTCGGCTGGACGCCCTGCATCGGCCCGACCCTGGCCGCCGTCCAGAGCCTGTCGCTGAACCAGGCCGACGCGGCGCGCGGGGCCCTGCTGATGACCTTCTACTGCCTGGGCCTCGGCGTACCGTTCATCGTGGCCGCGCTGGCCTTCCGCCGCGCGCTGGGTGCCTTCGGGTGGGTCAAGCGGCACTACCCGCTCGTCATGCGGATCGGTGGCGGCATGCTCGTCGCGGTCGGTCTGCTGCTCGTCACCGGGATCTGGGATTCCTGGATGAGCGAACTGCAGTCCTGGACCGCCGACTCCCAGATCGGAATCTGACCGTGAGCAAGACCACGACCGATACCGAGCTGCCCCCGGCGCCGGACGAGGACGCCGCCGCCGAGCGGCTCAGCACCGCGCCGGTCGAGTCCGAGGGACCGACCGGCATAGGGGTGCTCGGCTGGGCGCGCTGGATGTGGCGCCAGCTGACCTCGATGCGGGTCGCCCTGATCCTGCTGTTCCTGCTCTCGCTGGCCGCCATCCCGGGGTCGCTGATCCCGCAGAACGGCCAGAACCAGTTCAAGGTGCAGACCTGGAAGGCGCAGCACACCACGGTCGCGCCGATCTACGAGAAGCTCCAGCTGTTCGACGTCTACAGCTCGGTCTGGTTCTCGGCGATCTACATCCTGCTGTTCGTCTCGCTGGCCGGCTGCATCATCCCGCGGACCTGGCAGTTCGTCGGCGTGCTGCGCTCCCAGCCGCCGGCCGCCCCGCGCAACCTGACCCGGATGCCGGTGTACGCGGCCTGGCGCACCGACGCGGACGCGGAGCAGGTGAACGCGGCCGCCCACCGGCTGCTGCGCAAGCGCGGCTTCCGGGCCAACCTGGCCGGCGGCGCGGTGGCCGCCGAGAAGGGGTACCTGCGCGAGGTCGGCAACCTGCTGTTCCACCTGTCGCTGTTCGCGCTGCTCGGCGGCTTCGCCTGGGCCAGCCTGGCCTCCGGCACCGGCGGCAAGCTGATGGTCGAGGGCCAGGGCTACTCCAACACCATCACCCAGCTCGACGACTTCACCGGCACCCGGTTCTACGGCAGCCAGGACCTCGACCCGTTCTACCTGAAGCTCAACGACTTCACCTCGAAGTTCCAGAACACCGGTGACCAGATGGGCGCCGCCCGGCAGTTCACCGCGAACGTGCAGTACTACGAGGGCAGCGACGAGTCGAAGCTGAAGAAGGGCACGATCGAGGTCAACCACCCGCTGGAGATCGGCGGCAGCAAGGTCTTCCTGATCGGCCACGGCTACGCCCCGGTGATCACCGTGAAGAACGGCAAGGGCGACGTGGTCTACCACGACGTCGTGCCGTTCCTGCCGCAGGACGCCAACCTGACCTCGACCGGCGTGGTGAAGGTCTCCGACTACGGCGCCGGCCCGGACGGCAACCGGACCCAGCTGGGCTTCTCCGGCTTCTTCCTGCCGACCGCCCCGCTGAGCTTCGCCGGCACCGGCCCGATCTCACTGTTCCCCGGCGACGCCGCCCCCGAACTGGTGCTGAACGCCTTCTCCGGCGACCTCGGCACCGACTCCGGCCTGCCGCAGAACATCTACCAGCTGAACACCGCCAAGCTCACCCAGATGCAGCAGGACGGCCAGCCGGCCAAGGCCCTGCTCAAGCCGGGCCAGGCCTGGAACCTGCCGGACGGCTACGGCAGCGTCACCTTCGAGGGCTACAAGCAGTGGGCGAGCTTCAACGTCTCGCACCGCCCCGGCAACGAGATCGCGCTGACCGGCGCGGTGCTGGCGATCCTCGGTCTGATCGGTTCGCTGTTCATCCAGCGCCGCCGGATCTGGGTGCGGGCGGTGGCCCTGCCGGGCGGCGGCACCCAGGTGGAGCTGGCCGGCCTGGCCCGCAGCGAGTCGGCGAAGATCGCCGAGGAGCTGGCCGAACTCGCGGTGGACCTCCAGGACGACGCCCCGGCGTCGGAGGACCAGGGGGCCGACGAGGCACCCGAGGACCCGGCGGCACCGGAAGACCCCGCACCGGAAGCCTCCGCACCGGACGCCCCGGGAGCGGAAGACCCCGCAGCAGAAGACCCCACAGCCCCTGCTGACCAGAACGCCAAGGAGTAGACGGTGCACCTCGCCTCGGGGGTCGACCCACAGCTGGCCGACCTCTCCAACAAGCTGATCTATTCGGCGATGGCGGTCTACACGATCGCCATGTTCGCCCACATGTTCGAGTGGACGTTCGGCAGCAAGGGCGCGGTCGCCGTCCGGTCCACGGAGCAGGCGGGCAACCTCGCCGAGACCGTCGCCGCCGCCGAGCCCAAGGCCGCCAAGAAGGTCACCGTCACCGTCGCCGGGGCGAAGGGCGGCACCACCACGCTCACCCGCACCGTCCTGGCGGACGCGGGCGCGACGGTGGTCACCGGCGGTCGCGGCGACGAGGACGTGGACGGCCCGGGCGCGGCCGGCACCAACGAGAAGGCCGACCTGGCCGGCCGCATCGCGGTCTCGCTGACCGTCCTCGCGGTGCTGCTGCACGGCGGCGGCATCGTCGCCCGCGGCCTCTCGGTGTCCCGCTGGCCGTGGGGCAACATGTACGAGTTCTCCTGCGCCTTCGCCTTCGCGATGACGGCCACCTACCTGGTGCTGCTGGCCTCGCGGAAGAACGTGCGCTGGCTCGGCCTGCCGGTCGCCGTCGCCGTGCTGCTGACGCTCGGCATCGCGACCCAGGTGCTCTACACCGACTCCGAGCAGCTCGTCCCGGCGCTCCACTCGTACTGGCTGGCGATCCACGTCTCCACCGCGATCTTCTGCGGCGGCGCCTTCTACGCGGCGTTCATCTCCACCCTGCTGTACCTGGCCAAGGACTCCTTCGACAAGCGGATGGCGGCCGGCCTGACCACCGGCCCGCTGGGCACCTCGGCGTCGATCTGGCGCCGGCTGCCCGCCGCCTCCACCTTCGACAAGCTGTCGTACCGGATCAACGCCCTGGTCTTCCCGCTGTGGACGTTCACCATCATCGCGGGCGCGATCTGGGCCGAGGCCGCCTGGGGCAAGTACTGGGAGTGGGACCCGAAGGAGACCTGGTCGTTCATCACCTGGGTCGCCTACGCCTGCTACCTGCACGCCCGGGCCACGGCCGGTTGGAAGGGCCGCAAGGCCGCCTACCTGGCGCTGGCTGCCTTCGCCTGCTGGTGCTTCAACTACTACGGCGTGAACATCTTCGTCACCGGCAAGCACTCGTACGCGGGGATCTGACCGGGGGCACCCACCCGTCGGCCCGGCTGTCCACGGAGGTGGCCGGGCCGAGGTGCAACGGGGGTAGTTCGTGCCGGCCGTCCCGTGCCGGTACGGGGAGGAACGAGGAGGAAATCGCGCAATGGAGTGCGACGAGGTCATGCTGACCGTCCGAATCACCGCCGCCGAGCAGCTGCTGCTCCGTCGGCTCGCCCAGGGACACCGGAGCGACGTGTCCGAAGTGGTGGCCGACGCTCTGCTGGACATCATCCCCACGCTCAGCGCGCCGGGGGACGCCTACCGGCTGCTGAGCGCCATCGCCACGCCGGCGCCGTGCGCGCTGACGGTCTGGCTGCCGACCGCGCTGGCCGACCTGCTGGTGCCCGGCGCGGCCCGGATCGCCCAGATCACCGACGTCCGGATCGAGTCGGCCAGCGCGGCGCTGGGCGCGGCGCTGCGGCTCTGGCTGGCCCAGGACCCGGTCCGGCTGGCGGCCAACCTCAGCGTGATGCACGCCGGGCGGCGGCCGGCCGCCCTGGTGGCCGCCTGAGGGCGGCCCTCAGCTCGCCAGCGGCAGCAGGCCGGGCGCGGTGGGGCGGCCCTCGAAGGCGTCCCGCCGGACCGGCACCCGCGGACCGTCCACCGGCGCGGTGAGCAGCCGGCACTCGGCCGCCGTCCGCCCGTCCTGGAGCAGCCTGACCAGGACGGGGGTGCGGCGGCCGTCCGGTGTCCGCTCGCGGACGGCCCGCACGTAGCAGGGCCGGTCCAGCTCGATGTAGCGGTCGAAGGAGGTCACCAGCTCGACCGGCACCACCGGCTCGGGGTGGTGCAGCCGCTGGGCGGCCTGCCGGGCGGCCTCCAGGACCAGCATCCCGGGCACGTGGTCCAGCTCGTGGTCGAACAGCACCGGGTGGTCGGCGTCGGCGCGCAGCAGCCAGGTGTCCGGCCGCAGGGTCGGGCTGAGCACCACGTCCGCGGGTTCCGCCCGGCCGACCAGCTCGGGCGCGGCGGGCTCCGGCGGCCGCGCCGGGGCGACGGTGCGGTGGCCGCGCAGCCGCTCGTACGAGGCAGGGGTGATCACCCGCAGCTGGCCGGAACCGTGGCCGATCCGCAGGCCGTCCCGGGTGATCTCGGCCTGCACCCGCAGGGAGGCCAGCCGGCCGTGCCGCATCCGGACGTCCTGGCAGCCGACCGTCAGCATCAGCGAGGCCGGGCCGGCGGTCACGGCCAGGCCGGGCAGGCCCGACTCGCCGAGCGCGTAGCCGAGGTCCTCCATGACGAAGTGGTGGTCGCGCGGCACCCCGAAGCCGGCGTGGCCGATCAGCAGTCCGGCCTGCCGGACGGTCTCGGCCATCAGCACCGGGTCGTGGTAGCGGTCCCCGGGCAGCCGGTAGAAGCCGTGCAGCCGGGGCCACTGGGCGCCGAGCAGGAAGTCGTACGGGCCGGTGGCCTGCCAGCCGGTGAGGAAGACCTCGGAGACCGAGGCGCGGTGCACCAGGTGCCGGGAGACGGTCCGGTCGTGGAAGTCGTAGCCGGAGCCGGAGCCGGGGCGGCTGCCGGGGGACGGGTCGGAGCCGGGGTGGGCGTACGGGCCGAAGGCGTCCGGCTCTACGATCATTGGCATGACTGGCCCCAGCTCCAGGGTGTCGGTCCGGCGGCCGCTACGGTCGCCCACAGCAAAACATACATACCACCCGGTTTGTCTTCTGCGGCCGGGGTGGCCCCGTCGCAGGACCCGGACCGACCACGCTACCCGGCCTCTGGGCTGCGGGAATGCCTGGAACGGGGGAGGCAGACCTTGGGCGGGGGGCGGTCCCCGCTGGACGGCGGGGTCGACACAGGCGCTAGATTAGATACCAACCATGCGGTTTCGGCCAGCGTCGTCCGCGTGCGAGGTGCCGCCTCCGACCGAGGGCGCGCCGACAGCGGCCGGGTGAGGCGGGGAAGCGCGTCCGGCGGAGTCCGGGGGGATCAGTGGTCAAGCAGGAACGCGCGGGGCGGACCAGGCAGGCCGTGCTGCTCGCCGCCGCGGACACCTTCGCGGGGGTCGGGTTCGAGGCCGCCAGCCTGGTCGACATCAGTCGCCGGGCCGGGGTGAGCAAGGGCGCCCTCTACTTCCACTTCGTCTCCAAGCAGGCCCTCGCCGACGGTGTGCGGGCCGCCGCCGGACGGGAGATCGGCTCGGCCGCGCTGCGCGCCCTGCGCGCCGAGGGCCCGGCCGTCCAGGGGCTGATCGACTTCTCGTACGAGCTGGCCCGGCTGCTGCGCGAGGACGTGGTGGTGCGGGCCGGGGTCCGGCTCGGCCGGCAGGGCCCGCGGCCGGACGCCGGTCGCACCGATGAGGCCGGCCCGGACACCGCCTGGCGCAGCCTCGACACCGTGGTCCACCGACTGCTGGACCGCGCCGAACGGGCCGGCGAACTGTGCCCGGGGGCGGACCGGCGGGCCTGCGCCGAGCTGATCACCACGGTGGTGGCCGGTCAGGTGCTGCTGGCGGCGGAGGAGCCCGGCCGGCCGGCACCGGAGACGGTCCGGCGGCTCTGGACGGCCGTGCTGCCGGCCCTGGTGGGCCCGGACGACCGGGCCGGATACCGGGTGTAGCCGGGTCCGCCGGGTCCGCCGGGGCTCAGCCGGGCTCCGCGACGCTCAGCCGCGCTCGGCGACGCTCAACCGGGCCAGTGCGTGCGGCTGGACCAGCCCCGGCAGGATCAGCGTCCACAGGTCGGCCATCCGCTGGATCAGGTCCTGCCGGTCGGCCAGCACCTGGGAGCTCAGCTGGATCCCGGTGACCGCGCCGGTGATCACCCCGGAGGCCGCGACCAGGTCGACCCCGGGGTGGAGGTCCCCGGCCTCCCGGGCGCGCTCCAGCAGCGCCCGGACCAGGTCCATCCAGCCCTGGTAGGCGGCGATCTGGGGCTGGGTGAAGCTGCCGTGCTCGATCGTCAGCCGGATGCTGCCGCGCACCAGCGGGTCCTCCTGGAGCGCCCGGGCGAAGGCGTACCCGAGGTCGATCAGGGTCTGCACCGGGCTGTCCGAGGAGGGCTCCCAGGAGGCGATCCAGGCGCCCTGACCCTCGATCACGGCGAGCGCCAGCTCCTCCTTGGAGCGGAAGTGGAAGTACAGCGCGCCCTTGGTGACACCCGCCCGGTCCAGGATCTCGGACATCGTGGCGGCGGCGTAGCCCCGCTCGTCGAACACCTCGGCCGCCGCGAGGAGTACCGCCTGGCGGGTCGCCAGCGCGCGGGCCTGCCTGGCCATCGCAGCCTCCCTGGAAAGTTCTGTACCTCGGCAGCGGCCGATCCTATGGGGGCCGACGGGGCGACGGGCGCGAACCGTCCGGTAGGTATCCTACCGAGCCGCTCCGCGCCGGGCCGGACGGGTGCGAACGGGTGCGAACGGGTGAGGGCGGGTGCGAACGGCGCCCGCACCCGGGCCGGCCCCCCGGTGTGCCGACGGAACGTCCGGTCGGGAGCCGGTGGACGGCCCGACGGCCGGCCACCCGGAGCGGGTGACCGGCCGTCGGGGCCTGTCCTGCGACGGCCGGAGCCCGGAAGCGTCAGGCGGCCTGCTGCCAGCTGACCGGCGAGTAGTACGCCGGGCGGCGCTCCAGGCGCTGCCAGCTGGCGATCGGCTCGACCTGCGCGGTGGCGGTGGCCTGCTGCGCGACGGCGGCACGCGCCGCCAGCACGGCGGTGAGGGCGGCGAGTTCCTCGTCGGAGAGGGTGCCGCGGACGATGCGGACGAGAGGTTCGGCGGAAGCGGTCATGTCTTCGTTTCTCCCCCGGTTGCGTGTGGTGTGAGGTGGTGCTCGGTGCGGCCTGCCGTGGCGAACCGCCGTGCTACATCGGCGGGTTGCCGTGCTTGCGGCTGGGCAGGTCGGCGTGCTTGGTGCGGAGCATGGCCAGTGCTGCGGCGATCACCTGGCGGGTTTCGGCCGGGTCGATGACGTCGTCCACGAGGCCGCGCTCGGCCGCGTAGTACGGGTGCATCAGTTCGTTCTTGTATTCCTTGATCTTCTGGGCGCGCATGGCGTCCGGGTCCTCGGCGCCGTTGATCTCGCGGCGGAAGATGACGTTGGCGGCGCCCTCGGCGCCCATCACGGCGATCTCGTTGGTCGGCCAGGCGTAGGACAGGTCCGCGCCGATGGAGCGGGAGTCCATCACGATGTACGCGCCGCCGTAGGCCTTGCGCAGGATCAGCGAGATCCGGGGCACGGTGGCGTTGCAGTACGCGTACAGCAGCTTGGCGCCGTGCCGGATGATGCCGCCGTGCTCCTGGTCGACGCCGGGCAGGAAGCCGGGGACGTCCAGCAGGGTGAGCAGCGGGATGTTGAAGGCGTCGCACATCTGGACGAAGCGCGCGGCCTTCTCGCTGGCGTTGATGTCCAGCACGCCGGCCAGCGACTGCGGCTGGTTGGCGATGATGCCGGTGACGTGGCCGTCGACCCGGGCCAGCACGCACAGCACGTTGGTCGCCCAGCGCTCGTGGACCTCCAGGTACTCGCCGTGGTCGACGATCTCCTCGATCACCTTGCGCATGTCGTACGGGCGGTTGCCGTCGGCGGGCACCAGGTCCAGCAGGCTGTCGTTGCGGCGCTCGACCGGGTCCTCGCTGACCACGGACGGCGGCATCTCGCGGTTGTTCTGCGGCAGCAGCGAGAGGAGGTAGCGGACCTCCTCGATGCAGGACTGCTCGTCGTCGTAGACGAAGTGCGAGACGCCCGAGACGCCGGCGTGCACGTCGGCGCCGCCCAGCCCGTTCTGGCTGATCTTCTCGCCGGTCACCGCCTGGACCACGTCCGGGCCGGTGATGAACATCTGCGAGGTCTCGCGGACCATGAAGACGAAGTCGGTCAGCGCGGGGGAGTACGCGGCGCCGCCGGCGCACGGGCCGAGCATCACCGAGATCTGCGGGATGACGCCGGAGGCCTTGGTGTTGCGCTGGAAGATGCCACCGTAACCGGCCAGGGCGGTGACGCCCTCCTGGATGCGGGCGCCGGCGCCGTCGTTCAGCGAGACCAGCGGGGCACCGGCCGCGATGGCCATGTCCATGATCTTGTGGATCTTCTGCGCGTGGGCCTCGCCCAGGGCGCCGCCGAAGATCCGGAAGTCGTGCGCGTAGGTGAACACGGTGCGCCCGTGCACGGTGCCCCAGCCGACGATCACGCCGTCGGTGTGCGGCTTCTTGGCCTCCAGGCCGAAGCCCTGGGCGCGGTGCCGGCGCAGCGGCTCGACCTCGCGGAAGGAGCCCTCGTCCAGCAGCAGGTCGATGCGCTCGCGGGCGGTCAGCTTGCCCTTCGCGTGCTGGGCCTCCGTGGCCTTGTCGCTCGGGCCGCGGAGCACCTTCTCGCGGAGCTCGTGGAGCTCGGCGACCCGCCCCTTGGCGTCAGCCGGGACCTCGGGGACCTCGCCGCCGACCGGCACCTCATGCACAACCGTCATCTCGAACCACTCCAAGGGTGAGGGAACTGTCCGACAGCCAACGTCTGCTGTGCCCCCAGCTGCGAAACAACTTCTTCACTTATGACTGTACGAGGGGCCGTGCGCTGGTTTCGGCGTCGATTCCGTACAAGGTCCAGTTCGTTTAGCTGTCAGGCCTGTACAGAAGCGGTCGGTGCGAAGGCTGTGCGCTCGGTGTCCGTTCGAATACTGGGGGTTGTCGGGCAGATGATGATCCGATGATCTGAGCATGAAGGAAAGCGCAGGTCAGGGACGTCTCACAGCACTGTAGGGCGCCCGTCTGGGGTACGGCTCAAGCTCCGCTCAATCCCGACGCCGGGAAGGAGCCGATTCGTGCTAGAGGGTCCGCAGTCGTAGGGAAGCGCCAAAAACGCCACAGCCCACCCGTGAGCGTCCGGGTGGGCTGTCCGGGGGAGCGGCCGAACCGCTCCGATCAGCTCTTTCGCCCGTCCTCGGGCTCGTCGCCGCCGCGCAGCTCCTGCTCGCGCCGGCGCAGATCGGCCTCCCACTGCCGGAGCATCGCCTCGTGGTCCTTGTCGTCCTCCTGCAACGACCCGCCCCCGGGGCGCGACCCGTCACCCGACGGCGCCGCCTTCCCGAGCGAGGCGAGGAACTCCGGATCGTCGTCCGGTGCCACCTGGCGCCCGCCGCGTGGCCCGCCCGGCCCCGGCCGGCCGTCGGCGGCCGACTGTCCGGGCCCGCCCGGTGCCGCGGCCCGCAGGAAGCCGCGCCGCCGGCCGGCCACCAGCCAGGCGATCGGACCGAGCGGCGGGAAGAGCAGCACGATGATCAGCCAGATCACCTTCGGCAGGTACCGCACCTCCTCCTCGGGCGTGACCAGGCAGTCGATGAACGCCCACACCCACAGCGCGAGCGGAAGGACGATGGTCAGAAGAATCCTCAGCACGGCTGTGATCTCCCCCCGGCGACGGCGGTAGCGGCGGGCGCCTTCCGGGGCCCTTGACGCAAGCCAGGCTATCCGGTGGCGGATACTGACAGACATGGCATACGACGATCTCCGCTCGTTTCTCCGGGCCCTCGACCGCGAAGGCGACCTCAAGCGCATCAAGGCGGAGGTGGACCCGCACCTGGAGATCGGCGAGATCGTCGATCGCGTGCAGAAGGCCAAGGGCCCGGCGCTGCTGTTCGAGAACGTCAAGGGTTCGTCGATGCCGCTCGCGATGAACGTCTTCGGCACCGAGCGGCGGCTCGCCAAGTCCCTCGGCCTCAAGGGCCCGGAGGACATCGCGGAGAAGATCGCCGGCCTGCTCAAGCCCGAACTGCCGCAGGGCTTCACCGGATTCCGGGACGCCTTCGGCAAGCTCGCCTCGATGGCGCACGTCCCGCCCCGGCACGTGAAGCCCGGCGACGCCCCGGTGCAGGAGGTCGTGCTCACCGGTGACGACGTCAACCTGGACGAGCTGCCCGCGCTGTTCACCTGGCCGCTGGACGGCGGCTCCTTCTTCAACCTGGGCCTGACCCACACCAAGGACCCGGACACCGGCGTCCGCAACCTGGGCCTCTACCGGCTCCAGCGGCACGACCGCCGCACCATCGGGATGCACTGGCAGATCCACAAGGACAGCCGCAACCACTACGCCGTCGCCGCCAAGCGCGGCGAGCGCCTCCCGGTCGCGATCGCCTTCGGCTGCCCGCCCGCCGTCACCTACGCGGCCACCGCGCCGCTGCCCGGCGACATCGACGAGTACCTGTTCGCCGGCTTCGTCGCGGGCGAGCGGGTCCGGATGGTCGACTGCAAGACCGTCCCACTGCAGGTCCCGGCCGACGCCGAGGTGGTCCTGGAGGGCTGGCTGGAGCCCGGTGAGATGCTCCCCGAGGGCCCGTTCGGCGACCACACCGGCTTCTACACCCCGCAGGAGCCGTTTCCGGCGCTGAAGATCGACTGCGTGACGATGCGCCGCCGGCCGATCCTGCAGTCCATCGTGGTCGGCCGGCCGCCGACCGAGGACGGCCCGCTGGGCAAGTTCACCGAGCGCTTCTTCCTGCCGCTGCTGAAGATCATCATCCCGGACATCGTCGACTACGACCTGCCCGAGGCCGGGGGCTTCCACAACTGCGTGATCGTCTCGATCGACAAGAAGTACCCCAAGCACGCCCAGAAGACGATGCACGCGATCTGGGGCGCCCACATGATGTCGCTCACCAAGCTGATCATCGTGGTGGACTCCGACTGCGACGTGCACGACTACCAGGAAGTCGCCTGGCGGGCCTTCGGGAACGTCGACTACAGCCGCGACCTCACCGTGGTCGAGGGTCCGGTCGACCACCTCGACCACGCCTCCTACCAGCAGTTCTGGGGCGGCAAGGCGGGCATCGACGCGACCCGCAAGCTCCCCGAGGAGGGCTACACCCGGGACGGCGGCTGGCCCGAGATGGTCTCCTCGGACCCGGCCACCGCCGCGCTGGTGACCCGTCGTTGGAAGGAATACGGACTGTGAGCACGGCTGCCGTCGAGACCCCGGGCCGCACCAAGGCGTTCCTGCGGCTGGTGATGATCGAGCACTCGGTCTTCGCCCTGCCCTTCGCCTACATCGCCGCGCTCACCGCGATGTTCCTGGCCGACCGGCGGGTGCACTGGGGCCAGTTGTTCGTCGTCACCGTCTGCATGGTCGGCCTGCGCACCTTCGCGATGGCCGCCAACCGGATCATCGACCGTGAGCTCGACGCCCGGAACCCGCGCACGGCCGGTCGCGAACTCGTCACCGGCGCCGTCTCGTTGAGGACCGCGTACATCGGCTCGGCGGTCGCGCTGGTGGTCTTCCTCGGCGCGGCGGCGCTGCTCAACCCGCTGTGCCTGGCGCTCGCCCCGGTGGCCGTGGTGCCGATGGTGGTCTACCCGTACGGCAAGCGGTTCACCAACTTCCCGCAGGCGATCCTGGGCCTGGCCCAGGCGATGGGACCGGTCGGCGCCTGGCTCGCGGTGACCGGCAGTTGGTCCTGGGAGGCCGTGGTGCTCGGCCTCGCGGTCGGCATCTGGATCGGCGGCTTCGACCTGATCTACGCCTGCCAGGACGTCGAGTCCGACCGGGAGAACGGGGTCGGCTCCCCGCCGGCCCGGTTCGGTGTCCCCGCCGCGATCTGGGGCGCCCGGGTCTGCCACGTCCTGACCACCCTGCTGCTGGGCTGGTTCGCGGTGCTCACCGACGCCGGCCCGGCCTTCTGGATCGGCCTGGCGGTCGTCGCGGGTGCCTTCGGCTACGAGCACACCATCGTCAAGCCGAACGACCTCTCACGGCTCAACCGGGCGTTCTTCCAGACCAACAGCTTCGTCGGCATCTCGCTGTTCTTCTTCGCCCTGGTCGACCTGGTCGTCCGCGGCCTCGGGATCTGACCGCCCCTCCCGACCGCCCGCGCCCGACCGGCCGGGGAGCCGGCCGCGCCTGACCGTCCGGCGGCTCACCGGAACAGCGCGGCGTGGTCCGCGGCCCAGGCGCGGAAGGGGCGGGCGGGCCGGCCGGTGACGTCCTGGACCGTCGTGGTGACCGGTTCCGGGGCGGCGATCCGGGCGTGGATGAAGTCCAGGGCGCCGTCCGCCAGGGCCGGGGGCCAGCCGGTGCTGAGCATCCGGTGGCGGGCGGCCTCCCGGGGGACCTCCTCCCAGCGGACCTCCCGCCCGGCCGCCTCGCCGATGATCCGCACCTGTTCGGCCTGGGTCGGGGACTCCGGGCCGGTGAGGACGTAGCGGGCGCCGTCGTGCCCGTCCTCGGTCAGCGCCCGGACGGCCACCGCGGCGATGTCCCGCTCGTCCACCAGGTTCAGCCCGGCCGTGCCGCCGTAGCCGCGCACGGCGTCCCCGGCCCGGATCTCCTCCGCCCAGCGCAGCGCGTCGCCCGCGAGGCCGTGCGGCCGCAGCACGGTGTGCGGCAGCCCGCTGCGACCGAGGAGCGCCTCGACCTCCCCGGTCGGCGCCGCGGGCCCGCCCGCCGGGGAGAGCAGCACCACCCGCCGGACCTCCCCGGCCAGCGCCGCCACCGCCGCCGCGGCGCCCTCGGCGGTCGTGGACGGCCAGCGCAGGAACACCGCGTCGACGCCGTGCGCGGCCGCGCGCAGCGAGCGCGGGTCGCGCAGGTCGCCGTGCACGTACCCCTGCTGCCGGGCCCGGTCCGCGCGCCGGGTCAGCGTCCGCACCCGCACTCCGGCGGCGGCGAGCTGCAGTCCCAGGTGCCGCCCCACCGCCCCGGAGGCGCCGACCAGCAGCACCGTCGACGCCTCGTCAGTCGTGTTCTCCGTCATACCTCGACGGTAGGCGCGGAGCCCTCGACGCCCCATGCGCACGGGTCTCCGGTCCATGCGCCATCGTCTACCGCCGTCTACCGCGACGGGCGCCCGGCCACCCGGCCCACGGCCGTGGACCCGGTGAACGGGCGTGGGGCGCCGGTCAGTCGTGCAGGAAGGACTCCAGCGAGGAGGCCAGTGCGACCGGCGCCTCGTACATCGGGTAGTGCCCGCTGCCGCTGAGCTCCTCCAACTCGGCGTTGGGGTAGTGCTCCAGCCAGGTGCCCCGCATGAGATCGGTGGTCAGCGCGAGGTCGTACTCGCCCACGATCACCTTGACCGGTACGGGGTTCCCGCTGATCCGCCGCTCCAGGTCGGCCGTCGTCCAGTCCCGGACGTACCCGTCGACGGCCTCGGGGGTCGACAGCCGCAGCGACTGGTCGACCATCCGGTCCAGCCAGACCCGGCCGGCCCGCTGCCCGGTGACCAGGTCGAGGATCGCGAACCGCTTCTCCCGGTCCTCGGCGGCGCCGTAGAACAGCTGCTCGCCGGCCTCGTCCAGCGGGTACGACCCGGCCGGCACCGGCGCCAGGCCGACCAGCTTGCGCACCCGCGACGGCGCCTCGGCCAGCAGCTGCTGGGCCGCCTTGGCGCCCATCGAGTGGCCGACCACGGAGAAGCGGTCCCAGCCGAGCTGGTCGGCGAGGGCGAGGGCGTCGGCGGCTATCTCGGCCAGCGTGTAGGCGCCGGTCACGTCCTTGCGGTCGCCGTAGCCGCGGTAGTCGAGGAAGGCGTAGCTGAAGGTCCTGCCGTCGAGGTAGTCGAGGAAGGGGCTCCAGCCCGCGCTGGTGCCGAACCAGTCGTGCAGGACGAGGACGGGGTGGTCGCCGGTGCCGGTGCGGCGGTGAGGGATCGTCATGCCGTTGGTCGTTCCCCGGAATCGGCCCGCCCGAACGGCCGGTCAGCGGTGGCGGACCGGCCGTTCGGGAGGCGGCCGGTCAGGCGGCGGGGCGGCGGGCGAAGTCCGGGGCGTGCTCGGAGCGGGGGCCGAGGGCGAGCAGTCGGGTGAGGCCCACCTGGACCGCGGGCACCCGGCGGGAGAGCGTGGCGAAGGCCGTCGGCGGGCCCGAACGGCGGCCGGTGAGCGTCGGGATGAACATGACGTGGTGCAGGACCCGCTGGAGGCGCTGCATGACCACGGTCGGCCACTCGCGGCGGCGCTGGACCCGGGCCAGGGCCGCGACGGTCGGGCGGCCGCGGCGCAGCGGCTCGGCGAGCAGGGTGGCGGCGGCGACCGCGTCCTGGATGGCGAGGTTGATCCCGACCCCGCCGGCCGGGGACATCGCGTGGGCGGCGTCGCCGATCAGCAGCAGGCCGTCGACGTACCAGCGGTCGAGCCGGTTGAGCTTGACGTCGAGCATGTGGACGTCGTCCATGGCGGCCAGTTGGTCGACCCGGTCCGCGTACTGCGGCAGGATCGAGGCGATCCGGGCGCGGAACCGCTCGACGCCCTCGGCGCGCAGCCGGGCGTCGGAGCCCTTGGGCTTGAAGTAGCCGATCTGGAAGTACTCGTCGCGGGCGATGCTGAGCGCCATCTCACCGGTGCCGAAGCCGGGGACGATGCTGGGCTGCCCCGCCTGCTCGTGGGGGTGCCGGGGGAGCCGGAACCACCAGACGTCGAAGGGCACCGGGTGCTCCCGGGGCACCAGACCGGCCTCCCGGCGCAGGGTGGAGTGCCGGCCGTCGGCGGCGACGGTGAGCTCGGCGCGGATCTCGCCCTCCTCGCCGTCCCGGGTCCGGTAGCGGACGCCGACCACCCGACCGCCCTCGCGGAGCAGCCCGGTCGCCTCGGTGTTCATCCGCACGGTGAAGGTGGGCTCCTGCTGCGCCTCCTGGACCAGGAAGTCCAGCAGGTCCCACTGGGGCATCATCGCGATGTAGTTGTACGGCGCGGGCAGCCGGTCGTAGGCGCTCAGCGCGAACTCGCCGCCCCCGGGCAGCGGGATCATCAGGTTGCCGAGCCGGCTCTGCGGCAGCCGGGCGAACTTCCGGCCGAGGCCGAGTTCGTCCATCAGGCGCACGGTGGACGCGTGGACGGTGTCCCCGCGGAAGTCGCGCAGGAAGTCGCCGTGCTTCTCCAGCACGGTCACCTCGACACCCGCGCGGGCCAGCATCAGGCCCAGCATCATTCCGGCCGGTCCGCCCCCGGAGATGACGACGCTCATGGCTCTCTCCCCTTCGATCCCTTGCCGCTCCTGTGTGAAACTCGCCTATAGAGCATCTCTGGGACCGTCTCAGGTGTCAAGTAGTACTCTGTGTCACATGGACGATCTGGTGACGGCCGCGCTCACCGCGGCGAAGGAACGGGGACGGGACGTCGCGGACGTCCCGCTGACGGCGATCGCGTCGGCGGCCGGCATCTCGCGCAGCACCCTGCTGCGCCGGCTCGGCGGCTCCCGGGCCCCGCTGGACGAGGCCGTCCGGCGGACCGGCGTCGACCCGGGCGGACGGCCGCCGGTGCGGGAGCGGGCGATCGAGGCGGCGGGCCGGCTGGTGGCCGAACGCGGCCTGTCCGGGGTGACCCTGGACGCCGTGGCCGATCTGGCCGAGTGCTCGCTGCCCAGCCTGCACACCGTCTTCGAGGGGCGGGACGGCCTGCTCTCCGCCGTCTTCGTCCAGTACGGCCCGCTGCCGGACCTGGAGGCGCTGGCCGCCGACCCGCCGGAGCGGCTGGAGGACACCGTCCGGGCGCTGTACCGCGCCTTCGCCGCGGCCCTCCAGAGCGACCCGAAGGTCGTCCCGGCGATGTTCGCCGACCTGTTCGGCAGATCCGACGGCCCCGCCGCCCGGATGATGGCCTTCTACCTGCCGCGGATGTTCGACGGCCTCACCCGCCTGCTGCAGCCGCACATCGAGGCGGGCCGGCTGCGCCCGCTGCCGCTCCCGGTGCTGTCCCAGCTGATGTTCGGCCCGCTGCTCAACCACATGCTGCTCCGGCCGTCCCTGGAACCCGTCCTCGGGTCCGAGCTGCCCTCGGTGGAGGAGACCCTCGAACTCTTCACCGAGGCCTACCTGCGGGCCGTCGCGCTGCCGGAGGCAGAATCCGGGGAGGACGACACCCCCTGAGGAGACCCGTGATCGGCAGACTGCAGTGCCTGGTGCTCGACTGCCCGGAGCCGGCGGCGCTCGCCCGGTTCTACGCCGCGGTGCTCGGCGGCGAGGTCGACCGCCCGGACCGCCGCTGGTCGCTCGGCGCGGACTGGTCCACCCTGCACCTCGACGACGGCACGGTGCTCTGCTTCCAGGGCGTCGCCGACCACCGCCCGCCCCGCTGGGCTGACCCGGACCACCCCCAGCAGGCGCACCTGGACGTCGACGTGCCGGACCTCGACGCCGCCGAGCCCGAGGTCCTCGCCCTCGGCGCCGTACGGCTGCACGACGCCGGCGGCTGGCGGGTCTACGCCGACCCGGCCGGACACCCCTTCTGCCTCGTCAGGGGCTGAGAAACGCGGAGCCCCGGCCCCCGGACGGTGCCGGGGAGCCGGGGCTCGGGTACTGCGCGGAGCGGTGATCAGGCGCTGCGACGGCGACGCGCGAAGAAGAGCGCGCCGATGCCGCCGGCGAGCAGGCTCGCGGCGGCCGCGGCGGAGGCCAGCATGCCGTCCGAGCCGGTGTGGGCGAGCACGCCGCCCGCCGACTGGACGTCGGCGATGTCGGTGGAGGTGCCGGTGCTGCCGGAGGCGGCGGTGCCGTCGGTGGTGGTGAGGCCGGCCTTGACGACGGTGGTGCCGCCGTTGGTGGTGGCCTTGTCGACGGCGCCGGTGCCGGCGACCGCGGTGGCGGTGACGTCGACCGGGAAGCCCTGGGGGCCGACGGAGGCGGGGAAGTCGGTGCCCTCGCCGAGGACGGCCCAGGTGTTCACGTAGGTCCGGCCGATCGGGGCGTCGGCGGTGAAGGCGAGGCGGACGTGCCGGGTGACGGAGGCGCCGGCGGCCAGGTTCTTGTCCCCGCTGAGGTGGTAGACGGCCTGGTCGCCGCCCGGCTGGCCGGTCGGGAGACCGGTGATGTCCTCCCAGCTGCCGTCGGCCTTCTGCACCTGGAGGGTGCTGCGCCGGTCGGTCTGGACGACCTCGGAGACGTTGTCGTAGTCCGAGGCGCTGGGGTTGGCGAAGGTGACGTCGAACTCGCCCGGGGCGCCGCCGAGGACGGCGGTGGTGGGCGCGCCCTTGGTCTGCACGTCGAGGGCCTTGAGCGCGACGTCCTTGGTGCTGTTGGCGAGGACGAACTGACCGGTCTGGTCGAGGACGGTCGAGGAGAGCTTGACGGTGCCGCTCTGGCCGGCCCAGTCGTTGTTCAGCGGCGCGGCGAGGCGCAGCTGGACGGTCTTGGTGCTGTTGGCCGGGACGGTCACGCCGGCGAGCGAGCCGACGAAGTGGAACCCGTCGGGCTGCTGGGTGAAGGTGAGCCCGACCGGCTTCCAGGTGCCGTCGGTGGCACGGGACTCCAGGGTGATGCGGTCGGCGCTGCGGGCGACCGGGTTGCTCGCGTCGAGCTTGAGGTTGAACGGCGCCTCGGAGCCGCTCGCGTTGGTGACGGTCTCGGTGAACTCGACCGGCTTGCCGCCGTTGCCGATCGACGACGGCTCCTGCACCGACAGGCCCAGCGGGGAGCCGGTGAGGTTGATCTGGATGAACTGGGGGCCGACGTAGGTGGACGAGTTCCCGCCGTTGGTGAGCTCCGCGTACGCGTGGGCGTAGGTGGTGCCGATCTTGGCGTCGCCGTTGAAGGCGAGGCGGAGGTGCCGGGTGAAGGTCTCGCCGGGCGCCAGGTTCTGGTCGGCCGCGAGCAGGTAGCGGAGGTCGTCGTCGGCGTGGGGCATGGAGGTCCCGGTGAGGGTCTCCCAGCTGCCGTCCGCCTTCTGCATCTGGAGCGTGCTGTACTTGTTGGCCGTCACGACCTTGGCGACGTTGGTGAAGCGGGACTCGGTGGGGTTCTTGACGGTGTAGTCGAACTCGACCGGCGCGCCGCCGATGACCGCGGTGGTCGGTGCGTTCCCGACCTCCATGGTCAGGTAGTCGGCCGAGACGTCCTTGGTGCTCTCGGCGAGGACGGTGCCACTGGTCGCGTCGAGGACGGCGGAGCCGAGCTTGACGGTGGACACCTGGTCGGTCCAGTAGGCGTGGAGCCCGGTGGTGAGGCGCAGCTGGACGGCCTTGCTGGCGCCGGCGGCGACGGTCAGGCCGGGCACCGTGTCGGTGACGGCCTTCCAGGTGCCGTCCGCGTCGCGGTACTCGACCTTGATGGCCTGGTACGCGAGCGGGCTGGCGTCGGTGGTGGCCTTGACCCGCAGGTTGAACGAGGCGTCGGTGGCGCCGGAGTTGGTGACGGTCTCGGTGAACTCGACCGGCTCTCCGCCGCGGCCGACCGTCTTGGGCGCGTTGACCTGCAGCGACAGGTCGGAGGTGGCCTTGGCGGTCGGCGCGGCGGGGGCGGTGGCGGCGGCCGGGGCCTCGGCGGCGTAGGCGGCCGGGGAGGCCAGCACGGCGCCGGTGGCCAGCAGGGCGCCCAGGGTGGCGGCGGTCAGAACGGTGGAACGGGAACGACGTGCGCGCACGACGGACATAGTGCATACCCCCCAGGGTGTTCACCGGCGATCGTCTGAAGCCGGTCGATCAGGTGTGGTCTGTGATCCGGACCCGAGGTCCGAGGTGGTGCCCCGGTGTCGCCTGCGGTCCGTCCCGGCGGGTCTCCCCGCCGCTCACTCCCATAGACGTCCAAGGGTCACGGGGGTTGCAGGTGGTTTCGAAGTTTTTTCGGAGAATCTTGGAAACGGCTCTGACCTGCGGATTCAGCCGGAGGTCCGGCGACTCAGTCCAGCACCAGCCGGTCGCCCAGCCGCAGCCGCCCCGGCGCGGCCACCTCGGCGAGCGCGTCCAGCCGGCCGTCGTGGGCGTGCACGATCGCCTTGAGGATCTCGGGCGCGTGCGGCAGCCCGGGCTGGGGGGCGCCGCTCATCGCACAGCGCTCGCTGGAGGTGACGAAGGCGAACCGGGCGCTGTCCGGGGCCTCGCCGTGGGCCTGCCGGCCGAACCAGTCGTCCTCGACGAACGGCGGGGTGCCCGGCGGGGTGCGCAGCACGATGTTGGGGCGGAAGCGGCGTTCGTCCACCACGGCGAACGGGACGGCCTCGCGGACCCAGTCCAGGGTGGCGGTGGTGAGCACGCTGACCGGCAGCCGGTCGAAGTGCGGGACGGCGTCCTCGCGGGCGAGTTCGACGTCCGCGCGCTGGAGGTAGGCGCGCAGGAAGGCGGTCGGGTGGTCGACGGGGCGGCCGAGCGGGTCGAACAGCTCGGGTCCGTCGATCCGGCGGCCGAGGCGGGCGGAGAGCCGGAGCAGGCCGTCCATCCGGCGCAAGCGCCGGGTGCTCTTGCCGGAGCCGAGCTTGCCGGAGGCGTCGCGGACGGCGTAGAGCCGGTCACCGGCCAGGCCGCGGACGTCCACGTCGACGGCGTCGAGTCGTTCACCGCCGGTGGACTTCACGGGGTAGCGCCAGAGTCGCTCGACCACTCCGATGATCTCAGCCATGGCCGGACAGCCTAGTGGCGCCACCGGGGGATGGTCTAGACCAAGTGCCGTGGCAGGAACGGTTCGTCGCGCGTCGGTCAGCCCAGCCGGGCCACCGCCCGGACCGGGGCCCCGTCCGCCGCCACCAGTCGCAGCGGGAACAGCGAGACCTCCACCGGCCGACCGGCCTCCTGTGCCTCCAGCAGCGCCCGCAGGTCGGTCAGGTTCTCGGCGATCACCCCGCCGCCGCTCGCCCCCAGCAGCACCCGGTGGGCGGCCAGCGTCGGCTCGTCCACCGGGTCGGGCCCGTCGTGCTCGTCGGTGAGGTCGGCGAGCAGGGCGGCCACCGCCGGGTCCTCCGGCCCCGGGTCGGGGGTGGGGTCCACGCTCAGCGCGTCCACGCCGACCGTCCGCACCCCGGCGGCCACGATCGCCTCGGCGGCGGCCGGCGTCAGGCTGGGGTGGGCGAGGTAGGCGTCGGTGCCCCAGTGCCGGGCCCAGCCGGTGGCCAGCAGCAGGACGGAGCCCTCCCCGCAGCGCTCCAGCGCGGGCGCCAGCAGCTCGGGGGTGACGGCCGCCCGGGGCTCCAGCCCGCGCACGTCGGCGACCACGGCCGGGCCGGTGAACCGCTCCAGCGGCAGCCCGTCCAGGGTCGGCCAGGTGACGTCCACGTGGTACGGCGCGTCCACGTGCGTCCCGGACTGCGAGCCGAGGTGCAGGGCCAGCACGTTCACCCCGGCGGTGGCGGTGGTGAGGGCGGGCGCCAGCAGGACGGCCGGATCGCCGGGGTAGACCGGCATCGCGGTGGTCACCTGATGGGTGAGGTCGACGAGGGTCGCTGCCATGCGCCCATCCTCCCAGGGGGCGGGCCCGAGCGGACCCGGTCGGCGCGACCCGGGACGGAACCGCAGGTGACGGGGCCCGGTCGCCGGGTGCGGGCGGACGCCCGGCCGTGAAGCCCGACAGAATTGCCCCATGGGAACTGCGAAGCGTCAGCCGTGGGTGGTCGGGGTCTCGGGAGCGTCGGGGACGCCGTACGCGGCCTCGGTGATCCGGGCGCTGCTCACCGCCGGTGAGGCGGTGGACCTGATCGTCAGCCGGGCCGCCCGGCTCACCATCCTGGACGAGACCGGCATCTCCTTCCGGGACGCCCACTGGCGCACCGACCTGGCGCGCTGGCTGGGCACCGAGGAGGGGCTGGACGACGTCCGCTACTGGTCCGCCGGGGACTTCGCGGCCGGCCCGTCCAGCGGCTCGTACCCCGCCAAGGGCATGCTGGTGGTCCCGGCGACCACCGGCGCGGTGGCCGGGATCGCGCTCGGCCTGAGCAAGGACCTGCTGCAGCGGGTGGCCAGCGTCACCCTCAAGGAGCGCCGTCCGCTCGTCGTCTGCGTGCGCGAGACACCACTCAACGGGGTGACGTTGAAGCACTTGGTGGAGCTCGACGCACAGGGCGCGGTCGTCCTGCCCGCCGCACCCGGTTTCTACGCCGGCGGTTCCACCGTGCGCGAACTCGTCGATTTCGTGGCCGGCCGGGTGCTGGACGCCGTCGACGTGCCGCATTCCCTGTACCTGCGCTGGGAGGGCGAGTTGGGAGCGGCGGCCCGCAAACCCGGTGACGGCGAGGCCGCTCCGGCCGAGGGGGAGTAAGGAGACCGAAGGCGGGAGAGTATCTTCTCTGCGATATCCGGGTCGTTCAGCGCACGGCGCCTTGGAATCCGGATAATGATCTGTGGGTCTGGTGAGGTTCGGAAGGACGCGGACGGTATATGGACACGGTGGACAGACAGCTCATCCAGGCGCTCCGGGAGAACGGCCGCGCGTCCTACGCAGAGCTGGGCCGGTTGGTCGGACTCTCCGGCCCGAGCGTCACGGACCGCATCAACCGCCTGGAGCAGGCCGGTGTGATCACCGGCTACCGCGCGACGGTCAACCCGGCCTCGCTCGGCTTCGGCGTCACGGCCCTGATCGGCCTTCAACTCACCGACGCCGCCGACCACGAGGACGTCGCATTCCGGCTGAAGGACCTCAACGAGGTCGAGGACTGCTGGTTCATCGCGGGTGACGACTCCTACATGCTCAAGGTCCGGGTGGCCGACGTGGCCGGCCTGGAGTCGGTGGTGAAGCGGATCTCGGGCACGAAAGGCGTGGCCCGCACCCGCACCACCGTCGTACTCTCCACGAAGTGGGAGAACCGGGTGAGCGAGCTACCCCCCGTAGGAGAGTGACGAGATGGCACTGGTCGGTCTGGAGGAGCTGCACGCGGCCCGGGAGCGGATCGCGGGGGTGGCCGTACGCACCCCGCTGGTCCCCGCCCCCTGGGCGGCCGAGGGCGAGCGCCGGCTCTGGCTGAAGCCCGAGAACCTCCAGCCGACCGGGGCCTTCAAGACCCGCGGCGCCTACAACCGGCTGGCCGCGCTCGACGCGGACGAGCGGGCCCGCGGCGTGGTCGCCCAGTCCAGCGGCAACCACGCCCAGGCCGTCGCCTACGCGGCGCAGCTGCTCGACATCAAGGCCGTGATCGTGATGCCGGACACCTCGCCCGAGGTGAAGGTGGCGGCCACCCGCTCGTTCGGCGCCGAGGTGATCCTCGTCCCGCCGGCGGAGCGGGACACCCTGCCCGGCGACCTGGCCGAGCGGTTCGGCTTCGTCTGGGTGCCGCCGTACGACGACCCGTTCATCCTCGCGGGCCAGGGCACGGTCGGCCTGGAGATCGCCGAGGACGCCCCCGCCGGGCTGGACACCGTGCTGGTGCCGGTCAGCGGCGGCGGCCTGATCGGCGGGACGGCGGCCGCGCTCAAGCTCAGCCGCCCGGAGATCCGGGTGATCGGGGTGGAGCCGGAGCTGGCCGCCGACGCCCAGGAGAGCCTGCGTTCCGGGCGCCGGGTGGAGTGGCCGGTCGCGGACACCTACCGGACCGTCGCGGACGGGCTGCGCACCCCCTCGGTCGGCGTGCTGCCGTACGAGCACATCACCGCCTACGTGGACGACATCGTCACCGTCACCGAGGACGAGATCCGCGCCACCGTCGCCCTGCTGGCCCGCCGCGGCCGACTGGTCGCCGAGCCCTCCGGCGCGGTCGCCCCGGCCGCGTACTTCCACCGGGCCGCCGAGACCGGGGGCCGCCAGGTGGCGGCCGTGGTCAGCGGCGGCAACATCGACCCGGGTCTGCTCGCCGAGCTCTTGACGGCATAGGCGTAACCTCGTCTCCGGCAAGGAATCGAATGTCGGAGGAGGCGGGCCACCGCATGGACGCAGGGCTCAAGCGCGAGCTGGAGGCGAAGGTCTACGCGGGTGAGCGGCTGACCCGCGAGGACGGGATCGCGCTCTACGAGAGCGACGACCTGGCCTGGCTGGGCGGGCTGGCGCACCACGTGCGGACGCGGAAGAACGGCGACGTCGTCCACTTCAACGTCAACCGCCACCTCAACATGACGAACGTGTGCAGCGCGTCCTGCGCGTACTGCTCGTTCCAGCGCAAGCCGGGCGAGAAGGACGCCTACACGATGCGCATCGAGGAGGCCGTCCGCCTCGCCAAGGCGATGGAGAGCGACTCCCTCACCGAGCTGCACATCGTCAACGGCCTGCACCCGACCCTGCCCTGGCGCTACTACCCGCGCTCGCTGCGGGAGCTCAAGGCGGCGCTGCCGAACGTCTCGCTGAAGGCCTTCACCGCCACCGAGATCCACTGGTTCGAGAAGATCAGCGGCCTGCCCGCCGACGAGATCCTGGACGAGCTGATCGACGCCGGTCTGGAGTCGCTGACCGGCGGCGGCGCGGAGATCTTCGACTGGGAGGTCCGCCAGCACATCGTCGACCACGACACCCACTGGGAGGACTGGTCGCGGATCCACCGCCTGGCGCACGGCAAGGGCCTCAAGACGCCGGCCACCATGCTGTACGGCCACATCGAGGAGCCCCGCCACCGGGTCGACCACGTGCTGCGGCTGCGTGAGCTGCAGGACGAGACCGGCGGCTTCCAGGTCTTCATCCCGCTGCGCTACCAGCACGACTTCCACGATTCCAAGGACGGCGTCGTGCGCAACAAGCTGATGGCCCGCACCGAGATGGCCACCGGCGCCGAGGCGCTGAAGACCTTCGCGGTCTCCCGGCTGCTCTTCGACAACGTCCCGCACGTCAAGGTCTTCTGGGTGATGCACGGCGTGACCACCGCCCAGCTGGCGCTCAGCCACGGCGCGGACGACATGGACGGCTCGGTGGTCGAGTACAAGATCACCCACGACGCGGACAACTTCGGCACCCCGAACAAGCTCGGCCGTGACGACCTGCTCGGCCTGATCCGGGACGCCGGCTTCCGCCCGGTGGAGCGCAACACCCGCTACGAGATCATCCGCGAGTACGACGGCCCGGACCTGAACCGCCGCGAGACCCCGCAGGCGATGCGCCTCTGACCTGCGCACACCCCGGTGTGCCCGCCGCCGCCCGGACCGCACCCGCGGCCCGGGCGGCGGCGTCTTCACGGCTCCCGCACGTGCCCCGGGTTTACCAACGGGTAGCGCGTTTGGCAGGATCGACGGCATGTCCGGTTCTCATCGCGCCACCGAGTACCCGCCGTACGAGCCGATGCAGGAGCCGGTGTACGGGGTGCCGCAGCAGTCGCACGAGGCGCCGTACAGCGCGTACCAGCAGTACCCGCAGGCTCCGCAGGACGGCTACGGCGAGTACCCGCGGCCGGTCGACGGGTACTTCGAGGCGTACGACCAGCCGTTCCAGCCGTACGCCGTCCAGCCGGAGTACGCAGAGCCGGAGTACGCCGAGCCGCTGTACACGGACGCGGTCCACCCGGAGCCGGTGTACCCGGACCAGGTGGACGCCGAGCCCGCCCACGAGCAGCTCGCCCCGGTCGTGCCCCTCGCCTCCGTGACCCCGGCGGCCCCCGGGCCGGGCGGCCGGGCCGCCGCCCGCGGCCGCCGGCGCAAGGCGAAGCAGAAGCGCCACGGCAAGGCCGTGATGGCCGGCACCGCCCTGCTGGTCGCGGCCGCCGCCGGCTGGTACACCGTCGGCCAGGACGGCGCCAAGGCCGTCGCCACCGCCGCCGACGGCCCCGCGCCGGAGGGCGTCAGCAAGCCTGACCACCCCGCGTCACCCGCCCCCGCCCCCGCCGCCGTCCAGGCCGCCACCGACCGGCAGTCCGCGCCCGCGGCCGCAGGCCGCGGCGAGGCCCGTCCGGACGGTTCGCTGGCCGCGATACCCGGCCTCGGTGCCGCCTTCACCGCGAAGATCCCGGCCGCGACCACCCAGGTGGTGGTCGCCACCGGTCAGGGCAAGGACACCGACAAGAACAGCGTCACCCTGTGGACCCGCACCCCCGAGGGCCGCTGGCTGGCCGGCGAGACCTGGCAGGGCCACAACGGCAAGAACGGCTGGACCACCGACCACAACGAGGGCGACCTGCGCAGCCCGATCGGCGTCTTCGACCTCACCGACGCCGGTGGCCGCAACGCCGACCCCGGCAGCAAGCTCCCGTACGACAAGGACCCGAGCTTCGTGGTCTCCGGGACGGGCTTCTTCGGCGACCAGCTGGCCGGCTCCTTCGACTACGTCGTCGCGATCAACTACAACCGGGTGGCCGGCAGCTCCCCGCTCGACCCGCGCCGCCCGATGGGCGGCAAGAAGGGCGGCGGCATCTGGCTGCACGTCGACCACGACGGCCCGACCCACGGCTGCGTGTCGATACCCGAGGACAAGATGGCCCAGCTGATCCGCACCCTGGACCCGGCGGCCCACCCGGTGATCGCGATGGGCGACGCCGCCTCGCTGGCCGCGTGACCTCGACGGACCGCCGGAACCCAGGCGCCCCAAGGGGCTTGTGGAGCCCCTACAGATCGTCGGCGCGGATCCTGTAGCCGGTCGTGCCCTGCTGACCAGCGGGTAACCCGGTTCCATGGCACCATGAGCGGTTCGCGCATTGTGGCACTCGGTCATTACCAGCCCCCCAAGATCCTCGGCAACGACGATCTGGCGGCACTCGTCGACACCGATGACGAGTGGATCCGTACCCGGGTGGGCATCCGCACCCGGCACATCGCCGAGGGTGAGTCCCTGGTCGACCTCGCTGCCGAGGCCGCGCAGAAGGCGCTGGCCAACAGCGGCCGGACGGCGGCGGAGATCGACCTGGTGGTGGTCGCCACCTGCACCGCGATCGAACGCAGCCCCAACACCGCCGCCGCGGTCGCGGCCCGGCTGGGCATCCGGGCGCCCGCCGCGTACGACATCAACACGGTCTGCTCCGGCTTCTCGTACGCGCTGGCCACCGCCGACCACGCGATCCGGGCCGGGGCGGCGAGCCGTGCCCTGGTGATCGGCGCCGAGCGGATGTCCGACACGCTCGACTGGACCGACCGCTCCACCTGTGTGATCTTCGGCGACGGCGCGGGCGCCGCGGTGGTCGAGGCCCAGCCCGAGGGCGCCGAACCGGGCATCGGGCCGGTGGTCTGGGGCTCCGAGCCGGAACGGGGCGACGCCGTGGTGATCACCGGCTGGGACCCGGTGATCAGCCAGCAGGGCCAGTCGGTGTTCCGCTGGGCCACCACCCAGCTCGCCCCGCTGGCCCGGCAGGCCTGCGAGCGCGCCGGGATCGACCCGGCCGAGCTGAAGGGCTTCGTGCCGCACCAGGCCAACCTGCGGATCATCGACGCGATCGCCGCCAAGCTCGGCCTCGCCGACGCGGTGGTGGCCCGGGACGTGGTCGACTCGGGCAACACCTCGGCCGCCTCGATCCCGCTCGCCTTCTCCAAGCTGGTCGAGCGCGGCGCCCTCTCCCCGGGCGACCCGGTCCTGCTCTTCGGCTTCGGCGGCGGCCTGGCCTACGCCGGCCAGGTCGTGCGCTGTCCCTAAGTAAGTCGCCCGCTCGCCTCCGGGGCGCTCTGATCCGGTGCCGACGGTCGGCGCTGCTGCCACTCGCCCGCTCGTCTCCGGGGCGCTCTGACCCGGTCCCGACGGTCGGCGCTCCCTCGCTCCTTCGTCGCTCCCTCGCTTCTCCCTTTCGGCACCGGCGCGCCCCTTCGGCTCGGGGCGGGGGCGTCCGGCCCCTGGAGCAGAACATGCCGGTGGGCGGGCACCCTGTGTGAGGGGTGCCCGCCCACCGGCATGTCTGGCGCGCGTGCGGTACGTCGGCGGACCTCCCCCGAGGACACGGCCGCCGTCCGTCGTTCCCCGGACAGGAGGCCGGGGCTGCGCGCGGAGCGGATGGTGGATCGAACGGACGGTGCTACTTGGGCGCCTTCTTGCCGGTGACGCCCAGGTACACCAGGGGAGCGAGGTTGGGCTTGAGGTCCTTGACCTTGACGCCCCAGGAGGTGAAGGCCTTCTGGTGCTCGGCTGCGGAGGCGAGCAGCGAGACCAGGGCCCCGGCCACGGCATTCGGGTCGAGCGACTTGTCGGCCTGACCCTTCGCCTGGAGTTCCTTGACGGCCTCCGCGAGCGGCTTGGCCACCGAGTTGAGGACGGTCATGCGGATCTTGAAGAACCGCTTGTCCCCTTCTGCGGCACCCAGCGTGACCACTCGGAGAATGGCGTCGTTCTTGCGCCAGAAGGCGAGGAATCCGTCGACCAGTTCTTCCGAAGTGGTCGGTCCGGACTTCCCTGCCCAGGACTTTCCGGCCACCAGCTCTTTGAGGGTGTCGGAGTCCTTGGCCATTTCCTCGGCGATTTCGAGGACTGCGCCCTCGACATCCGGGAAGTACTGGTAGAAGGTCGCGGGGGAGGTACCCGCCATACGGGCGACGTCGATGACCTTGACGTCCCGATAGGGCGACGTGCTGAGCATCTCGCGGAGGCAGTCGAGCAGCTTCTGCCGCGTCTCCTGTCCGCGTCGCCCGGCGACGCGACCGTCGACGGTGCGAACTTGTCCTGTCATGCCGTCAGCTTACCGTGGCACGATCTTGGCGCGATTCGGTGATGCGACTATTACTCCGCACGGGGGGTTGCTATAGCGGCCCGAACCAGTTCGGACGGATATTCACCGGGCTCCGAAGGCGCTCTTGAAGCCCCCCCGTGTGCTTTTGACCCCATAGCGTGACGGCGAGTCCGCTGAGGGGTGGTCGAGTGACGGAGAGTGATCGACTGTGCGGGGTGACACCCCGACGGTCCGGGCACCGGGGCGCAAGCCGCGGCCGGAGCGGTCGTCAGAATCCGGCCGTTGTGTCATCGCTGACCAGCGGACTGTCGGCCCGGGGCGGCGGCCGTCTCCCGGTGGGGGAGGTTGGAGTTGCGCCGGGCGGCATTGGAGAATCGGGTCCGACACCACGCGGCGGGTGCGGACAACGGGGAGGTGGCTGCGGAGTGGACCAGCTGACGGCGCACGATCCGAGGCGGATCGGGCCCTTCGAGGTGCTGGGGCGGCTCGGCGCGGGCGGGATGGGGCTGGTCTACCTGGCGCGCTCCTCCTCCGGGCGCAGGGTGGCCATCAAGACCGTCCGGGGGGAGCTGGCCGAGGACGAGCTGTTCCGGGTCCGCTTCGCCCGTGAGATCGCGGCGGCCAAGACCGTCGGCGGCTTCTACACCGCGGCCGTGGTGGACGCCGACGCGGACGCCCGGGTGCCCTGGCTGGCCACCGCGTACATCCCGGCGCCCTCGCTGGAGGACCTGGTCGAGGAGTGCGGCCCGCTGCCGGTGGACGCCACCCGCTGGCTGGTCGCCGGCATCGCCGAGGCGCTGCAGTCCATCCACGCGGCCGGGCTGGTCCACCGCGACCTCAAGCCCTCCAACGTCCTGGTGGTCGAGGACGGCCCCAAGGTGATCGACTTCGGCATCGCGGCCGGTGTCTCCAACACCCGGCTGACCATGACCAACGTCGCGGTCGGCACCCCCGCCTACATGTCCCCGGAGCAGGCCCGGGACAGCCGTACCGTCCGCGGCGCCAGCGATGTCTTCTCGCTCGGCTCGCTGATGGTCTTCTGCGCCACCGGGCACCCGCCGTTCCGGGGCACCAACCCGGTCGAGACGGTGTTCCAGCTGCTGCGCGAGGAGCCGGACCTGACCGGCATGGCGCCCGAGCTGATGGACCTGGTCCGGGCCTGCATGCAGCAGGCGCCTGAGCGCCGGCCCACCCCGGCCCAGATCCAGGCCGAACTGGCCCCGCACCTGTTCTCCCGGGACGACGCCTCCGGCGAGGCCGGGGACTGGCTGCCCGCCCACGCGCTGGCGCTGATCGAGAGCAAGCGCGGCCGCCGTCCCGTCGTGCCGCCCCGCCCGCCGCACTCCGGGCCGGTCGAGCCGCACCGGCCGCCGCACCCCCAGGGCCCGCCGCCGGTGCCGCCGCAGCACCCGGGCCCGGACGACCCGCGCACCTACCCGGGCGCCGGGCACGCGCCGCCCACCGGCCCGGTGCACGCCGGGTCGCGTCCCGGTGCCACGGACGGGGAGATCCCGACCGCGAAGATCCCGTCCAAGAACAAGCACCGCGCGCCCACCGGCGGGATGGCCGTCGAGGTACAGCTGTCCGGCGCCTCGGTGCGGATAGGCCCGGGGCCGCGGGCCGAGCACGAGCAGCCCGGTCCGAGCACCGCCCCGGCCACGACCGACTGGGTCCGCCGGGTGCAGCCGACCCCGCCGCCGATCCCGACCCCGCCGCCCTCCCCGGCGGCGCGCTGGCGCCCCTGGCGGTTCCGGATGTCCAACGACGTCTGGGGCACCCCGGTGGTCGCCGACGGGACGCTCTTCGTCTCCAGCTTCGAGGTGCACGCGCTGGACATCGCCTCCGGCGAGCGCCGCTACAAGACCCGCGACGTCGCCTGGGCGCTCGCGGTGGACGCCGGCCGGGTGCACGCCGCGGACGGCCCGCACCTGTACACCGTGGACGTCGCGGACGGCACCGAGCGCTGGCGCACCTCTCTGGACGGCTGGGTCTACTCGCTGTCCGCCGCCGACGGCGTGCTCTGCTGCGGCGTGCGGGGCGGCGGCGTCCAGCTCCGCGCGGCCGCCACCGGCGCCGAGCTGTGGCGGGCCGACGACGCCCAGCAGGACTACGAGAACCCGCAGTCCGGCCCGGTGCTGCTGGCCGGCGCGCTCTACTACTACGGCGCCGGCCGGCTGCGCTGCGTGGACGGGCGCGGGGCCGGCCTGCGCTGGTCCGTCCCGGTCGGCGACGACGTCCCCTCGCACCCGGTGGAGCGCGGCGGCGTGCTGTACGTGACGGCCGGTACCCGGGTGTACGCGCTGGACGCGGCCAGCGGGGCCGAGCGCTGGCGCTTCGAGGCCCCGGTGGTGCTGTTCACCCCGCCGGCGCTGGACGGCGACGCCGTCTACGTGGCGGACTACCTGGGCACCGTCTACGCGCTGGACGCGGCCACCGGCCTGGACCGCTGGCGCGGGGTCACCGGCAGCCGTCAGGGCGCCGAGCCGGTGGTGGTCGGCGAGGGCATGGTGCTGGTCGGCAGCGGCGAGGTGCTGTACGCCTTCGAGGCGGCGACCGGCCGGGAGCGCTGGCGCTACACCGCGCGCGGCGAGATCGTCGGCTCCCCGGCGCTGGCCGACGGCCTGGTGCACCTGGGCAGCCGGGACCACTCGCTGCACACCCTGGACCTGGCGACCGGTCAGCTGCGCTGGGAGCTCGGCACCAAGGGCGAGCTCACCGGCTCCCCGGTGGCGGTCGGCGGGCGGGTCTTCGTCGGTTCCAAGGACCGCTGCGTCTACGCGCTGGACGCCTACTACGGCACGGCGGTGCCCGCCCGCTGAGTGCGGGCGGACACCGCCGTCGGGCCGTGCCGGGTCAGGCCTTGCGGGCCTCGGGGTGGCGGCTGCACCAGCCCTCCCACGCGGAGGAGACCATGTCGGTCACGTCGTGGCGCGCGGTCCAGCCCAGCTCGCGGTGGATCAGGTCGGCGGCGGCCACCACCCGGGCCGGGTCGCCCGGGCGGCGCGGGGTCACGTCGGCGGTGGTGTCGTAGCCGGTGACCTTGCCGATGACCTCGATCATCTCCTTGACGCTGACGCCCTCGCCGCGGCCGATGTTGAGCACCAGCGCGGTCTCGCCGGCCGGGTCGGCGGCCAGCCGCTTGGCGGCCGCCACGTGGGCCGAGGCGATGTCGGAGACGTGGATGAAGTCGCGGACGCAGCTGCCGTCCGGGGTCGCGTAGTCGTCGCCGAAGACCCGCGGGGCGTCGCCGGCGGTCAGCCGCTCGAAGACCATCGGGATCAGGTTGAAGACCCCGGCGTCGGAGAGCTCGGGGGAGGCGGCGCCGGCCACGTTGAAGTAGCGCAGGGCGACGGTGGAGATCCCGTGGGCCTGGCCGGCCGCGGCGACCAGCCACTCGCCGGCCAGCTTGGTCTCGCCGTACGGGCTCATCGGGGCGCACGGGGTGGACTCGGTGACCAGGTCGACGTCCGGCATGCCGTAGACGGCGGCGGAGGAGGAGAACAGGAAGCGCTTGACGCCGCCCTCGGCCGCGGCCTCCAGCACCGTCTGCAGGCCGATCATGTTCTCGCGGTAGTACAGGAACGGCTGCTCGACCGACTCGCCGACCTGCTTCTTGGCGGCGAAGTGCAGGATGCCCTCGATCCCGTGCTCGCGGATCGCGGCGTCCAGGACGGCCCGGTCCAGGGTGGAGCCCTCGATCAGCGGCACACCGGCCGGAACCCGGGAGGCGTCGCCGGTGCTCAGGTCGTCCAGGACGGCGACGCGCTCGCCGGCGTCGAGCAGCTGGCGGACGACGTGCCCACCGATGTATCCGGCACCGCCGGTGATCAACCAAGTCATGCGGCAATCCTAGGCGTTCGGTTTCGGCCGACGGCCCCGGGCGAGTCGAGTCGGCAAAACGGACAAATCGGTGAAATGCTGACAAAGATTTCCGTGCTCTCATGCCCGCGCCCCCGGCGTGGTGACGAATCGGAGGCAGCCAGGTGAGCCGAACGAAGGAACACAACCGCCCGCTGCCGGCCGGCCCCCGGCCGACCGGCCCCAAGGCGCACGGACGGCTGCTCGCCCCGGTCGCGGTCGCGGTCGTGACCGCGCTGGCGCTGGCCGGCTGCAGCAGCTCGTCCTCCTCCTCTTCCTCCGCGGCCTCCTCGCCCTCGGCCTCCGGCGCCAAGCAGGCCTCCTCCGCCCCCACCGGCCAGCCGGGCGGCGCCAACCAGCTGCAGGACGCCTACCAGAAGGTGATCGCCGACGTGCTGCCCTCGGTGGTCCAGATCACCACCGGCGACAGCCTCGGCTCCGGGATCGTCTACGACGACAAGGGCGACATCGTCACCAACGCCCACGTGGTCGGCACCGCGAGCACCTTCACCGTCACGCTGGCCAACTCCAGCAAGTCGCTGGACGCCACGCTGGTCGCCAGCTACCCCGACTCCGACCTGGCGGTGATCAAGCTCAGCAGCCCGCCCGGCGGCCTCAAGCCGGCCGTCTTCGGCGACTCCGGCAAGGTCCAGCTCGGCCAGATCACCCTCGCCATGGGCAGCCCGCTCGGCCTCTCCAGCAGCGTCACCCAGGGCATCGTCTCGGCCACCGGGCGGACCGTCTCGGAGCCCCGCGGCGGCGGCTCGCCGGGCGCCACCATCGGCAACATGGTGCAGACCTCGGCGGCGATCAACCCGGGCAACAGCGGCGGCGCGCTGGTCAACCTGGACAGCCAGGTGATCGGCATCAACACCCTGGCCGCCACCGAGCCGCAGACCAACGGCGCGGCCGCCCCCGGCATCGGCTTCGCCATCCCGGCGGCGACCATCACCAACATCACCGACCAGCTGATCAAGCAGGGCAAGGTCACCAACTCCGGTCGGGCCGCGCTCGGCATCACCGCCCGGACCAGCTTCAACCAGCAGTTCCAGCCGGCCGGCGCGGTCATCGTGGCGGTCAGCCAGGGCGGTGCGGCCGCCGCGGCGGGGCTCCAGCCCGGCGACGTGATCACCAAGATCGGTGACACCCAGGTCGACTCGCTGAACGCGCTCACCACCGCGCTCGCCTCGCTCACCCCGGGCAGCAAGGTGACCGTCACCTACACCAGGGACGGCAACAGCAGGACGGCGGACGTCACCCTCGGCACCCTGGAGAGCAGCTCCTAGGGCGTGCCCCGACGTCGCGCGCCCGGCGGGAATTGTCAGACACGCCCTAGATCCGCTCAGCCCCGGTGCGCCGGCCGGCCCGCCCACCGTGCAAGGGTTCCGCGGGCCGGCCGACGCACCGGACCGGCGCCGGGCCCCCGTCCACTGCCTCGACGGGAGCCCGGCGCCCTTTCACGTCCCGCGGCGGTTCAGCGCCGGGCGGTGCGGGTGCGCCAGGGCAGCTCGACGGTGACGGTGGTCGGGCCGCCCTCCGGGCTCTCCACCAGGAACACCCCGTCCACCGCCCGGATCCGCTCGGCCAGCCCCGCCAGCCCGCTGCCCGGGTAGGGCGCGGCCCCGCCCCGGCCGTCGTCCTGGACCAGCACCATCAGCTGGCTGTCCGAGCGCCAGACGTCGACCGAGGCGCTGCGGGCCCCGGCGTGCTTGGAGACGTTGGTCAGCAACTCGCTGACGGTGAAGTAGGCGATGCCCTCGACCGCCGAGTCCGGGCGCTCGGGCTCGCCGCCCGGCCCGGCCAGGTCGACGTTCACCTTCACCCCGCCCGGGACGGTGCAGCGGGCCGCGACCGCGGACAGCGCCGCGTCCAGACCGCGGTCGGTGAGCACCGCCGGGTGGATGCCGCGGGCCAGGTCGCGCAGCTCCTGGAGGGCGAGCTTCACCTCGCCGTGCGCGCTGTCGACCATCCTGGCGGCGGCCGCCATGTCCTCCTGGCTCTCCACCTCGCGCAGCCGCTCCTTGGCCATCCCGAGGTCCATCGCCAGCGCGACCAGCCGGGCCTGGGCGCCGTCGTGCAGGTCCCGCTCGATCCGGCGCAGGTCGGCGGCGGCGGTGTCGACCACGGTGCCGCGGTCGTCCTCCAGCTCGCGCACCCGTTCGGCCAGGGCGCCGGGGAAGAGCAGCGACTCGATCAGGATCCGGTCGACCGCGGCCATCCCGCGCACCATGAAGGGCAGCACCGGCCACAGCGTGACCACCGAGACCAGGGCCAGGGTGAAGCTCAGGATGCCCCAGGGCAGCAACAGCACGTTGTAGAGCGCCGAGCGCCAGTTCAGCAGGTCGGTGAGGTGGGCGATGGTGTAGCCGACCAGGCCGGGACGGCGCGGGCGCACCGGCTCCGGCTCGTCGATCGCGGAGCCGTACGCCGAGCGGGCCCGGCTGCGGCCCAGGGCGCCCAGGGCGCGGCAGCCGGCCAGCCCGAGGGCCAGCACCGGCAGACCGATCACCGTGACCGCCAGGCCCAGGCCGGCCGAGAGCGCGGCGATCGACAGCACGAAGCCGGCGACGCCCAGCGGGAAGTTGAGCATCAGCTGCCCGACCTGGCGCCACATCCGCGCGCCGTACAGCGGCGGACGCTCCATCCGGGCGTCCTGCTCCTTGATGGCGTCCACGGCGCGGCGGTGCGCTCGCTTCATCGGATCATCGTCCCCTCGTTCGAGCCAGCGGGTCCCAGCTTCCCGAACCGGGCCGGGGATGTGCCATGGGGGTGATACATCTTCCCGTACGGGGGTTATCCCCACCCCCGGACGTTCATCCAGGTGTCCACCGGACGTCTTGCTGAGCGGGCAGGTTTCGGGAGGAGCCGAGGCCTCCCCTTAGACTCACGCATTGGCCACGGTTGGGACCGTGGTGCCGATGGTGCAGATGGTGCGGAGAAAAGTCGTAGAACTGTCTTGAGGGCGGGTTCGCGGCCGAGGTGGAGGCGAAGGGCATGGAGGGGCAGCAGGCGGCTGCCGTCGCGGCCGACCCCGCGGTCGGCAGCGGCTACTTCGACGCGTACGCCGCGATGGGCCTGCTGGCCGTCGTCGGGGTGCTCTTCGTGACCGTGGCGTTCACCGCCAACCGCCTGCTGCGGCCGGTGGTGCACTCGCCCGAGAAGCTCCTCGCCTACGAGTGCGGGGTGGACCCGGTGGGCGAGGACTGGGCGCACACCCAGATCCGCTACTACGTGTACGCCTTCCTGTACGTGATCTTCGCGGTCGACGCGATCTACCTGTTCCCGTGGGCGACCGTCTTCGCGGCCGCCGGGTACGGCGCCGGAACGCTGGTGGAGATGTTCCTCTTCATCGGCTTCCTCGCGGTCGGACTGCTCTACGCCTGGAGGAAGGGCGTTCTGGAATGGACGTGACCCACACCCACCCGCACGGCGCCCAGGGCGGTCCCGTCCCGCTGGGCCTGCCCGACCCGGCCCGCCCCGGCGCGGTCGAGCGCCGGAGCATCGGCCCGCTGGCCCGGCTCGCGCCCGACCCGGTCAAGGTCGTCCTCAACTGGGGCCGGCGCTACAGCCTCTGGTGCTTCAACTTCGGCCTGGCCTGCTGCGCGATCGAGTTCATCGCCGCGTCCATGGCCAAACACGACTTCATCCGGATGGGCGTCATCCCGTTCGCGCCCGGACCCCGTCAGGCGGACCTGATGATCGTCTCCGGGACGGTCACCGACAAGATGGCGCCCGCCGTCAAGCGCCTCTACGAGCAGATGCCCGAGCCGAAGTACGTCATCTCCTTCGGCGCCTGCTCCAACTCCGGCGGCCCGTACTGGGACTCGTACTCCGTCACCAAGGGCGTGGACCAGATCATCCCGGTCGACGTCTACGTGCCCGGCTGCCCGCCCCGTCCGGAGGCGCTGCTCCAGGGCATCCTCAAGCTGCAGGAGAAGATCGCCGCCGAGTCCCTGCCCGGCCGCTACACCACACCCGCCGCGGCGCTGCGCCGCCCGCTGGTGGCGGGACCGTCCGGCGATGGAGGAGAGTCGTGATCACGGCCGAGCAGTACGCGGCGTCGGTCGGGGAGTGGGCGACCGGCGCCGAGGCGTACGGGCTGATCACCGTCGACGTGCCCGCCGAGCACTGGACCGAGGCGCTCACCGCCGCCCGGGACGTGCTGGGACTGGGCTACTTCGACTGGCTGAGCGCCGTCGACGAGCTCGCCGAGGGCTTCTCCGTGGTCGCCCACCTGGCCGCCGTCGAGGCGCCGGGCGTGCGGCACCTCGCGCTGCGCACCCGGGTGCCGCGGGAGAAGGCCGCGCTGCCCAGCGCCGTCGCGGTGTACGCCGGGGCCGCCTGGCACGAGCGCGAGACCCACGAGATGTTCGGCATCGACTTCCCCGGGCACCCGTACCTGGCCACCCTGCTGCTGCCGGACGGCTTCGAGGGGCACCCGCTGCGCAAGGAGTTCGTGCTCGCCGCGCGGGTCGCCAAGGCCTGGCCGGGCGCCAAGGAGCCGGGCGAGTCCGACCACGGCGACGGGCCGGCCCGGCGCAAGATGCAGCCGGCCGGCGTGCCGGACCCGAACGAGTGGGGGCCGCTCAAGGGCACCCTGCCGCCGGTCGCCGAGCGGCCCGCGCGCGGTGCGCGGGCGGCGGGTGCGGCGGCGCGCACGCCCCGGGCGGGCGCCGGCGCTGCTGCTGCCGCTGCTCCGGTGGAGGGTGCTCCGGCGGTGCGGGCGGACCGGCCGCGGCGGACCCGGTCGGTCTCCGACGGGTCGGCGAGCCAGGCGGCTGAGCCGGAGGCTTCCGCTGCTGCTCCCGCTGCTCCCGCTGCTCCGGTGGAGGGTGCTCCGGCGGTGCGGGCGGACCGGCCGCGGCGGACCCGGTCGGTCTCCGACGGGTCGGCCAGCCAGACGGCCGAGCCCACGGCCGAGGCCGCTGCCGAGCCGGCTGCCCAGGCTCCGGTCGAGCCCGCGGCTCCGGCCCGGCCCCGGTCCTCCGACGCGCCCTGGCACAACCCGGTGCCGGCCCACGAGGAGAAGCCCTCGGGCGGGTCGGCCGAGCCGGGCGAGAAGAAGGACGAGACGTCGGCCGGGACGGCCGACCAGGACGGAGACGGCGCGTGAACCTGCTCGACACGGTGCTCCGCTGCGTCGCCACCCTCGTCGTCTTCCTGGTCTTCCCGCTGGTCATCGGCCAGACCGAGCACAAGGTCATGGCGCACATGCAGGGCCGGCTCGGCCCGATGTACGCGGGCGGCTTCCACGGCTGGGCGCAGCTCGTCGCGGACGGTGTGAAGTTCGCGCAGAAGGAGGACATCGTCCCGGCCGGGGCGGACCGCCGGATCTTCCAGCTGGCCCCCGCCGTCTCGCTGCTGCCGTACCTGTTCGTGCTGCTGGCGATCCCGATCGGCCCGGACGGCTTCGTCGGCCAGGCGATCGACGCCGGGCTGTTCTTCGTGCTGGCCGTGATGGGCGTCGGGGTGATCGGCAAGCTGATGGCCGGTTGGGCCTCGGCGAACAAGTTCTCGCTGCTCGGCGGCCTGCGCACGGCCGCGCAGCTGATGTCGTACGAGCTGCCGATGGTGCTCGCGGCGGCCTCGGTGGCGATGGCCGCCGGCACCCTGTCGCTGCCCGGGATCCTGGACGCCTGGCAGTGGTACTGGCTGCCCTGGCAGATCATCGGCGCCTTCGTCTTCTTCACGGCCGGTCTGGCCGAGCTCCAGCGGCCGCCGTTCGACATGCCGGTCGCCGACTCGGAGATCATCTTCGGCGCGTACACCGAGTACACCGGGCTGCGCTTCGCGCTGTTCCTGCTGTCCGAGTACGTGGGCATCCTGGTGGTGTCGGCGCTGACGGCGGTGCTGTTCCTCGGCGGCTGGCACGGGCCGATGTCCGACCAGCTCGGCTGGCTCTGGATGCTCCTCAAGACCTTCGCGCTGGCCTTCGTGGTCATCTGGCTGCGGGTCACCTACCCGCGTCTGCGCGAGGACCAGCTGATGCGCTTCGCGTGGATCGTGCTGATCCCGCTCGCCCTCGTCCAGCTGGCCCTCACCGGCATCCTCAAGGTGGCGATCGCATGAGTTTTCCCGGTGTCGGCCTGGCCAAGGGGCTGGCCGTGACGCTGCGGACGATGACCAGGAAGAGCGTCACCGCGCAGTACCCCGACGTGCAGCCGGTGCTGCCGCCGCGTTCGCGCGGCGTCATCGCGCTGCTGGAGGAGAACTGCACGGTGTGCATGCTCTGCGCGCGCGAGTGCCCGGACTGGTGCATCTACATCGACTCCCACAAGGAGACGCTGCCGGCCGCCGAGCCGAACGCCCGGGCCCGCACCCGCAACGTGCTGGACCGGTTCGCCATCGACTTCTCGCTCTGCATGTACTGCGGGATCTGCATCGAGGTGTGCCCCTTCGACGCGCTGTTCTGGTCGCCGGAGTTCGAGTACGCGGAGACCGACATCCACGAGCTGACCCACGAGCGGGAGAAGCTCCGCGAGTGGATGTGGACGGTTCCGGCGCCGCCGGCCCTGGACCCGGCCGCCGAGGAGCCCAAGGAGATCGCCACCGCGCGGAAGGCGGCGGACAAGCTGGCGGCCGCCGCTGCGGCCGCCGCCGAGGAGAAGGGTGACGACGCGTGATCGGTGGCGCCGTGCTCCTCGCGGCGACCGGCTCGTTGGAGCCGGCCGCCCGTTCGTTCCTGTCCCCGACCGGCCAGGAGATCGTCTTCCTGCTGGTCGGCATCGCGGTGCTCGGCTCGGCGGTCGTCTCGGTGACCACCAAGCAGCTGGTGCACGCCGCGCTCTGGCTGGTGGTCGCGCTCGGCGGGCTGGCGGTGGAGTTCCTGCTGCTCACGGCGGAGTTCATCGCCTGGGTGCAGGTGCTGATCTACCTGGGCTCGGTGGTCGTCCTGGTGCTGTTCGGGCTGATGCTCACCAAGGCGCCGATCGGGCGTTCACCGGACGCCGACTCCAAGAACCGCTGGGTCGCCCTGGTGGTGGCGCTGGCCTCGGCCGGGACGCTGGTGACCCTGGTGGTCGACGCCTTCCGGACCTCCTGGATCGACCTCGGGGCGGGCGGCGGCTCGGCCTCCGTCACCGGGGCCAGCCTGTTCCGGCACTGGGTGCTGCCCTTCGAGGCGCTGTCCGTGCTGCTGCTGGCGGCGCTGGTCGGCGCGATCGTGCTGTCGCGCGGCTCCGGGCGCCGGGTACCGGCGCCGCGGGCGGGCCGGCTGCGGGCCGGTCGGCCGGTCGGGTCGAACGGGACCGTGGCCGCGACGGCGCCCAAGCCCTCCGTGACCGCGCCGGAGGCCGCCGCCCCGCCCGTGACGGAGGAGAGCTGATGCACCTCGCCTACCCCGTCGTGCTCTCCGCGCTGCTGTTCAGCGTCGGCGTGTACGGCGTGCTCGCCCGGCGAAACGCCGTCCTGGTGCTGATGTCCGTCGAGCTGATGCTCAACGCCGTCAACCTCAACCTGGTCGCCTTCGACGCCTGGCTGCGCGACGCGCTGCACGCCGGGCAGGCGCTCACCCTGTTCACCATCACCGTCGCCGCCGCCGAGGTCGGGCTGGGGCTCGCCATCGTCCTGCTGCTGTTCCGGGCCCGGGGCACCGCGGACATCGACCGGGCCACCGCGCTCGGCGACCCGGCCGAGCCGCACACCCCCGCCGAGGAGGAGCCGGCCGCAGCCGAGGCACTGAAGGGCCGGGCCACCGCATGAACCTCGCCCTGCCCGCCCTCGTCCCCGCGCTGCCCGCGCTCGGTGCCGCCGCGACCCTGGCCACCGGCCGGAAGGCGCCCGGGCTGGCCCGTCCGCTGGCGATCGTCCCGGTCGCCGTCTCGGCCGTGCTCGCCCTGGTGGTCGCCCTCCAGCTCGGCACCGGCCAGAGCCTGGACGCGGCCACCCGACTCACCCCGACCGGTGGTCCGGACATCGCGCTGGCCGTCCACCTGGACGGCTTCAGCTCGCTGATCTCCGTGCTGGTCGGCCTGGTCGCGACCTGCGTCCAGGTCTACTCGACCGCGTACTTGAAGGAGGACCGGCGCTACCCCTCCTACGCGGCGCTGGTCTCGCTGTTCACCGCGGCGATGTTCCTGGTGGTCTACTCGGGCGACCTCGTCGTGCTGCTGGTCGGCTGGGAGGTCATGGGCGTCTGCTCGTACTTCCTGATCGGCCACCACTGGGAGACCGCCGACGCGCGTTCCGCCTCGCTCAAGGCCTTCCTGGTCACCAAGCTCGGCGACGTGCCGTTCCTGTTCGGGATCTTCCTGCTCGGCGCGGACGCCGGCAGCTTCCGGATCCCGGACGTGCTGGCCGCCGCCGGGGACGGCAGGCTCGGCCACCCCACGCTGATCGCGCTGCTGCTGCTGGCCGGTGTGGCCGGCAAGAGCGCCCAGTTCCCGCTGCACACCTGGCTCCCGGACGCGATGGCCGGTCCGACGCCGGTGTCCGCGCTGATCCACGCCGCCACCATGGTGGCGGCCGGCATCTACCTGGTGGCCCGGCTGATGCCGGTGTTCCTGCTGTCGGGCGCGGCGCTGGTCGTGCTCGCGGTGATGGCCGCCGTGACGATGATCGGCTCGGCGCTCTGCGCGCTGGCCCAGGACGACCTCAAACGGGTGCTGGCCTACTCCACCGTCGGCCAGCTCGGCTACATGGCCGGCGCGCTGGCCAGCGGCGACCGGGAGGCCTCGGTGTTCCACCTGGTCAGCCACGGCGCGTTCAAGGCGCTGCTGTTCCTGGCCGCCGGCGTGGTGATCCACGCCGCGCACACCAACTCGATCTCCGCGATGTCCCGGATCCCCGGGCTGCGCAAGCGGGTGCCGGACGCCTACTGGACGATGGGCATCGCCCTGGTCGCGCTGGCCGGGCTGCCGCCGTTCTCCGGCTTCTTCAGCAAGGAGGCGGTGCTGACCGCCGCCGAGCACGCCGCCAACGGCGACGCGCTGACCAACGGGCTCGGCCCGGCCTCGGGGGTGCCCCAGGCGGCCGGGTGGATCGTGCTGATCTCGGCCGCGCTCACCGCGCTGCTCACCGGCGCCTACGCGGCCCGGCTGTTCCTGGTCGCCTTCCACAGCCCGGCGGGGGCGGCCGCTCCGCTCGCCCCGGTGGCCGGCCCGGCCGACCACGAGGCCGACGCGCCGTACTCGCCCGAGCCGGACGAGGCCGACCCGGCCACCGCCGAGCCGCCGGCGATGCGCTGGCCGCTCTGGGTGCTGGCCGTCCCGACCATGGGCTTCGGCGTCGCCGGGCTCCGCTCGGACTGGCTGCCCGCCCTGCTGGACGGCGGCTCGCTGCGCCCCTCCGGCGTCACCGCCGTGACCGGTACCGGGCTCGCCGTGGTCGGTGTGCTCGCGGCGTACGGCGCCTGGCGCTCGGCCACCGCGCGGCTGACCACCGGCCGCCCCGCCCCGGCCGCCGCCATGGGGGTCCCCCCGGCCGACGGCTGGGGGAGGGTGCCCGAGCAGGCCGGAGCCCCGGCCGCCGAGGTGGTCGTGGCCGACCCCGGGCGCACCCTGCTCGGCCCGCTGTTCGGCCCGGCCCGGCACGGCTTCGGTGTCGACCGGCTGTACCACGCGCTGTTCGTCCGCCCGGTGGGCGCCGCGGCCCGGCTGGTCCGCTTCCTCGACCGCGAGGTCGTCGAGGGCTACGTGCAGGGCAGCGGGATCGGCGCCAACCTGTTGGGCCGGGCCGTCCGGCTCGCCCAGACCGGCAACGCGCAGACCTACCTCAGCGCGCTGCTCGCCGGGGTCGTCCTGCTGGCCGTCCTGGTGGCGGTGTAGCCGGTGCTGTCGTCCCCCATCCCCGTCCCGTCCGCCGCTGTCGCTGGGAGCCTCCGATGAACGCGGTCCTCATCGCCCTCCTGGTGCTGCCACTGCTCGGCGCCGCGCTCACCCTGGCGCCGGTGTTCGGGCCGGACCGGGCCGTCGCCGACCGGCGGGCGCTGCGGCTGAACTCCGTGGTCACCGGTGCGGTGCTGCTGCTCGCGGTCGCCCTCGCGGTCGGCTTCGACCACGACGCGCCGGCCCGGATGCAGGCCACCACCGACGTCGAGTGGATCCCGGCCCTGCACGTGCGCTTCCACCTCGGCGTGGACGGCGTCTCGCTGCCGCTGGTCGTGCTGACCGCACTGCTCACCTTCCTCTGCGCGCTGTACTCGGAGAAGCGGCTGCCGGACGGGGAGAACGCCCCCTCGGCGCAGGCCTTCGTCGGGCTGTTCCTGCTGCTCGAAGTCGGCATGCTGGCCACCTTCGCGGTGCTGGACCTGCTGCTCTTCTTCCTGGCCTTCGAGATCGTGCTGATCCCGATGTACTTCCTGATCGCCCGCTGGGGGAGCGGGGCGAAGACCCCGGCCGCCAACCGGTTCATCCTCTACACGCTGCTCGGCTCGGCCGTGATGCTGCTCGGCTTCCTGCTGATCGGCAGCAAGGCCGGCACCTTCGACATGCAGGCGCTGGCCGCCGGGCACGGCCACGGCCTGAGCCACACCACCCAGGTGACCGCCGCGCTGGCGATCATGGTCGGGCTCGCGGTCAAGGCCCCCGCCTGGCCGCTGCACAGCTGGCTCCCCGACGCCCACACCGCCGCCCCGACGGTGGGCTCGGTGCTGTTGGCCGGCGTGCTGCTGAAGATGGGCACCTACGGACTGGTCCGGGTCCTCCTCCCGATCGTGCCGGACGGCACCGCGACGCTCGCCCCCTACCTGGGCGCCTTCGCCGCCGTCGGCATCGTCTACGGCTCGCTGGCCTGTCTGGCGCTGGCCCGCCCCGGGGCCAAGGGCGACCTCAAGCGCCTGATCGCGTACTCCTCCGTCGGCCACATGGGCTTCGTGCTGCTCGGCATCGCCTCCCTCACCCCGGTGGGCGTGAACGGGGCGCTGTTCGCCAACATCGCCCACGGTCTGATCACCGGTCTGCTGTTCTTCCTGGTCGGAGCCGTCAAGGACCGCTACGGCACGGCGGACCTCGACACCCTCGCCGGAGCGACCGGCGCCGCGCTGTACGGCCGGGCACCCCGGATCGGCGCGCTGCTCGCCTTCGCCGCCGTGGCCAGCCTCGGCCTGCCCGGGCTGGCCGGCTTCTGGGGCGAGCTGCTCGCCATGTTCGGCGCCTTCGACCCGGCCGCCGGGCTCTCCCGCCCCGCCTTCGTCACCTACATGGTCCTGGCCGGCCTCGGCACCCTCCTCACCGCCGGCTACCTGCTGATCGTGGTCAAGCGCGTCTGCATGGGCGATCCCGAGCAGCCCGCACCGGTGGCCGAGGTGGCCGACCTGCGCCCGTACGAGGCCGTCAGCTGGACGCCGCTGGCGGCGCTCACGCTGCTGGCCGGGCTCTGGCCCGCCCTCCTGCTCGGGCTCTCCGACCCCGCCGTCAAGCACCTCCTCGGGGGTGGCTGACCGTGCTCGCAGCCCACACCGCCGCACTCGGACCTCACTCCACGGGGCAGCACACTGTGACCTCCCTCGCCGTAGCCAACCCGGGCAGCCTGATCCAGTCCGTGGACTGGGTGGCGATCGCGCCCCCGCTGATCGCCGCCGTGGCCGCCCTCGCCGTGCTGGTCACCGACCTGTTCCTGCCCGAGCGGCACAAGAAGTGGCTCGGCCGCCTCACCGCGGCCGGACTCGCCCTCGCCCTCATCGCGCTCCTTCCCCTCACCGGCGGCTCACCCCGAGCGACCTTCTGCCTCCGGAATGTAACAGGGGGCACCGACAATCCGGCGGCCGGCGGCTGCTCGTACGTCGCCGACCACTTCGCCCTGGTGTTCCAGCTGCTCGCGCTCGGCGGTGCGCTGATCGCGGCCCTGCTGTCGATGCACACGGTCGAGGACGAGAAGCTCCCGCGCGGCGAGTACTGGTTCCTGCTGCTCTCCAGCGCCACCGGCGCCGCCCTGCTGCCGGCCTCCCGCGACCTCGCCACCATGGTGATCGCCTTGGAGGTCGCCTCGCTGCCCGCCTTCGCCCTGGTCGCGCTGCGCCGGGACGGGCGGGGCGCGGAGGCCGCGCTCAAGTTCTTCGTCTCCTCGGTCACCGCGACCGCCGTGATGCTGCTCGGCGTCGGCTTCGTCTACGCGGCCAGCGGCAGCCTGCACCTCGGCGCCGTCGCCGAGGGCCTGGAGCACGCGCCCGGACAGCTCAAGCCGCTGGCCGAGGCGGGCGCGGTGCTGACCCTGGTCGGCTTCGCCTTCAAGGTCGCCGCCGTCCCGTTCCACTTCTGGGTGCCCGACACCTACACCGGTGCCCCGCTGCCGGTGGCCGGTTACCTCTCCGTGGTCGGCAAGGCGGCCGGCCTGTCCGGTCTCGCGCTGGCCACCACCATCGCGTTCCGCCCGTACGCCCACACCTGGGGCCTGGTGCTCGCGGTGCTGGCCGCCGTCACCATGACGGTCGGCAACGTCGGCGCGCTGCGGCAGCGCTTCGACACCCGGTACAGCGCGGTGCGGCTGCTGGCCTGGTCCTCGGTCGGCCAGGCCGGGTACCTGCTGGTGCCGCTCGCCGCGGCCGGTTACGCGCCCACCGGCGCCGACCCGCTCGGCGCGACCGCCGCCTACGCGCTGATCTACGGCGTGGTGAACCTCGGCGCCTTCGGGGTGGTCGCCGCGGTCGGGCGCCGGGCCGGGACCAGGGTGGACGACTTCCGCGGCCTGTTCGCCCGCAACCGCTGGACGGCGCTCGCGCTGGCCTTCTTCCTGCTCTGCCTGGCCGGGCTGCCGCCGGGCGTGATCGGCCTGTTCGGCAAGGTCGTGGTGTTCCGCGCGGCCGTGGACGCCGGGCTGGGGTGGCTGGCCGTGGTGATGGCCGTCAACGTGGTCGTCGCCCTGTACTACTACCTGCTGTGGACGACCCGGCTGTTCGCCCCGGCGGAGGGCGTCGCGGAGGGTGCCGTGGAGCCGGACGGGCGACGGCTGCCGCTCGGCCTGACCGCCACGCTGGGGCTCACCGCCTCGGTGGCCGTGGTGCTCTCGGTCGCCCCGCAGCTGGTCCTCCAGGTGGCCGGCGGCTCGCTGTTCTGAGCGGCGCCCGGGGCGCGGGCCGGGCCGCCGACCGGGTGTCGCGTCGGTCACAAGGGAACAAGGTCCCGGGCCCCGCCCGTTGAGCGGGCAAGAGGGACGAGGCAGAAAGGGCTTCCCCACCGCACCACTGGAGGGCCTGACGTGCACAGCCGGCACAACGGACTGAGGACCGCCGTCCTGCTCGGTGGCCTCTCGGCGCTGATCCTGGTGATCGGCAGTTTCTTCGGCCGGACCGGCTTCGTGATCGCCCTGCTGGTGGCCCTCGGGACCAACGCGTACGCCTACTGGAACAGCGACCGGATCGCGCTGCGGGCCATGCGGGCCCGGCCGGTCAGCGAGTTCGAGGCGCCCGGGCTGTACCGGATCGTGCGCGAGCTCTCCACCTCGGCCCGGCAGCCGATGCCCCGCCTCTACATCTCCCCGACCCCGGCCCCGAACGCCTTCGCCACCGGCCGCAACCCGCGCAACGCGGCGGTCTGCTGCACCGAGGGGATCCTGCAGATCCTGGACGAACGCGAGCTGCGGGGCGTGCTCGGGCACGAGCTGAGCCACGTCTACAACCGGGACATCCTGATCTCCTCGGTCGCCGGGGCGCTGGCCTCGGTGGTGATGTTCCTGGTGAACTTCGCCTGGCTGGTCCCGTTCGGCCGGGACGAGGACGACGACGGCCCCGGGCTGTTCGGGATGCTCGCCATCATGATCCTCGGGCCGATCGCGGCCGGGCTGATCCAGATGGCGGTCAGCCGTTCCCGCGAGTACCAGGCCGACGCCGACGGCGCCCGGATCACCGGCGACCCGCTCGCCCTCGCCAGCGCCCTGCGCAAGCTCGACGCCGGCACCCGCCAGCTGCCGCTCCCGCCGGAGCCCCAGCTGCAGACGGCGAGCCACATGATGATCGCCAGCCCCTTCCGCCCGGGCGAGACGGGCGCCCGGCTGTTCTCCACCCACCCGCCGATGGCGGAGCGGATCGCCCGCCTGGAGCGGATGGCCGGCCACCGGCGGTAGCGCCCGTCGGTGGTGGCGGCCACCGGCGGTGTCGTCCGCCGGCCGGGTCGGGGCGCGGTCAGGCCGTGGTCCGGTCGTGGGCCGTCCTCAGCCGGTGGATGCCCTCGACGACGGCGGCGGGGCTGTCGGCGGCGGCGTAGCTGAGCCGGAGGTGCGCGGCCGGGGGTTCGGCGGCGTGGTACGGGCGGCCGGGGGTGACCTGAACGCCGGCCCGCAGGGCGGCGGCGGCGAGGGCGGTGTCGTCGGTGCCGTCCGGGAAGCGCAGCCACAGGTGGTAGCCGCCCGGCCGGTGGGTGTCGAGCACGCCGGGCAGTTCGCGGTGCAGGGCGGCCACCGCGGCGGTGCGGCGGTCGCGCAGTTCGGCGCCGAGGGTGCGCAGGTGGCGGGCCCAGCCGGGGTCGGAGACCAGCTCCAGGGTGGCCTCCTGGAGCGGCCGGGGCACGAAGAAGCTGTCCACCACCTGGGTGGCCCGCAGCCGGGCGAGCGCCGGGCCGCGGGCGGTGAGGGCGCCGACCCGCAGGTTGGGGGAGGCGGCCTTGGTGAGCGAGCGCAGGTGCACCACCACCCCGTCCCGGTCGTCGGCGGCGAGCGGGCGCGGCAGCGCCGGGGCGTCCGCGTGGACCAGCAGCCGGGCGAAGTCGTCCTCGACCACGAAGGCGCCGGCCGCCCGGACGATCCGCAGCACCTCCTCCCGCCGGGCGGGCGAGAGCACCGCACCGGTGGGGTTCTGGAACAGCGGCTGGCAGACGAACACCCGGGCCCGGGTGGCCGCGAAGGCGTCGGCCAGCAGGTCGGTGCGGACGCCGTCGGCGTCGATCGGGACGGGCACCGGCCGCAGTCCGGCCGCCCGGACGACCGCGAGGATGCCGGAGTACGTCGGCGACTCGACCAGCACCGGTGAGCCGGGCGCGGCCAGCGAGCGCATGGCGACGGTGAGCCCGCCCTGCCCGCCGGAGGTGATCAGGACGTCCCCGGCGCTGATCGGCCCGGCGTGGCCGCCGATGTCGCGGGCGAACCAGCCGCGCAGTTCGGTGAGGCCGTCGGTGGGCGGGCGGTCCCAGGCGCCGGGGCGGCGGCCGGCCCGGGCGAGGGCGGCGGCGAGCAGCCGTTCGGGCAGCAGGGAGGCGTGCGGGTAGCCGCTGTTGAGGTCGATGACGTCCGGCGGGGGCACCCGGAGGGTGGCGAACACCGGGGCGGCCAGCAGGTCGCGCGGGCCGGAGTCGGCGCTGAGCGCGACCTCCTGCCAGGAGAGGTCGCCGGGGCGGGCGGCCGGTGCGGCGGGGCGGTCCGGGGCCGCGGCGAAGGAGGCCGCCCGGAACACCCCGGCGCCGGGCCGGGAGACCACCAGCCCCTCGGCGACCAGGACGGCGATGGCGCGGGAGACCGTCACCGGGCTGACCTGGTGGCGTTCCATCAGCGCCCGGCTGGAGGGGAGCTTCCGTCCCTCCGGGTAGCGCTCGACCTCGCGTCGCAGGCTGTCGGCGAGTTCGGCCACACTGCTACGCTCGTTCATGAAGGCACAAGATAGCGCTATCCGTCCGGTGGCGATAGCACCGCAGCACGACGGCCCCGCCACCGGTACCGCCCTCGCCGCCCTCGGGGTGGCCTCCTTCTCGCTCAGCTTCCCGGCCACCGCGTGGTCGCTGACCGGCTTCGGCCCGTGGAGCTCGGCCGGGCTGCGCGGCGTCCTGGCCGGGGTGCTGGCCGGGCTCTACCTGATGGCCTCCGCCGCCCCGCTGCCGAAGCGCCGGGACTGGCCCGGCCTGCTGGTGGTCTCGGCCGGCTGCGTGGTGGGCTTCCCGCTGCTCACCACGCTCGCCCTGCGGACCTCCTCGACCGCCCACTCGGCGGTGGTGATCGGTCTCCTGCCGCTGGCCACGGCGGTGGTCTCGGCGCTGCGCACCGGCCGTCGGCCGTCCCGGGCGTTCTGGGCGGCGGCAGTGGCCGGGGCGTCGGCGGTGCTGGTCTTCACCCTGCTGCAGAGCCACGGTCGGCCGACCCTCGCGGACCTCTTCCTCTTCGTCGGCCTGCTGGTCTGCGCGTTCGGGTACGCGGAGGGCGGGCGGTTGTCCCGGGAGATCCCGGGCGCCCGGGTGATCGCCTGGGGGGTGGTGGCCGCGCTGCCCGTGATGGCGCTGACCGCCGGGTACGGGCTGGCCGTCGAGCCGGTCCACCCCGGCCCGAAGGCGCTGGCCGGGCTGGCGTACATCGCGGTGGTCTCCCAGCTCGGCGGGTTCGTGCCCTGGTACCGGGGGATGGCGGCGATCGGCGTACCGAGGGCCAGTCAGCTGCAGCTGGCCCAGCCGCTGCTGACGCTGGTCTGGTCGGTTCTGCTGCTGGGGGAGGACCTGCCGGTGGCCGCGCCGGTGACGGCGGGGGTGGTGCTGGTCTGCATCGCCGTCACCCAGCGCAGCCGCGGCTAGGGCCCGGTGTCCGGTGGTTCCGCCGGGCTCCCGGCGGCCCCACGGGCCACGTCGTGCGTCCCCGAACCCTCGGGTTGGGCCGTCCGGGGCGGTGCCCGCTCGTTAGGATGACCCCGCGCCCCGCGTCGGTCCTGGGCGCGGCACCCGGAGGGAGTGGGCCGTCATGGCAGACGAGAGGCACGCCCCGGCGTCCGAGGACGCGCCGGCCCGACGGCGCGGTCAGGGCGAGCTGGAGGCGCAGGTGCTGGAGGTGCTCCAGCGGGCGCCCGGCCCGGCCAGTGCGGGGTGGGTCCAGGAACGCCTGGAGGGCGATCTGGCGTACACCACGGTGATGACCATCCTGTCCCGGCTGCACGCCAAGAACGCCGTCTCCCGGAGCCGCTCCGGCCGCTCGTACCTGTGGCTGGCCTCCGCCGACGCCGCCGGGCTGGCCGCGCTGCGGATGCGCCGGATGCTCGACGGCGAGGCGGACCGGGACGCCGTGCTCGCCAGCTTCGTCAGTGCGCTGCTGCCGCACGACGAGGAACTGCTGCGGGCGCTGCTGGACGCCGCGTCCGCGGATCCGGCAGCGGCCGACCGTGAGAGCTGACCCGTGGGCTTCTTCGTCTTCCTCCCGCTCATCCTGCCGCTGACCGCGGTGCCGATCGCCCGGCTGACCGAGCAGCACCTCCATCCGCGCGGCGCGGCCCGGCTGATGACCGTGATCAGCGCCGTGATGGCGGTGTGCAGCGTGCTCTGCCTCGGGCTGATCGGCGTGGTGGGCACCGCGCAGATCCCCGGCAACCCGCTGCCGGACAGCTGGTCCGACCCGGTGGTGCGGCACGCGCTGCCGTACCACGAGACGGTCGGCACGGCCGCGATGTGGCTGCTGGTGCTGGTCGGCTTCGCCTGCTGCCGGACGGTCGTGCGGCACCTGCGGATCCGCGCCCGGGCCCGGCGGGCGCTGGCCGGGCTGCCGGCGGGGCCGGCCGAGGCCGGCGACCTCGCGGTGCTGCCGGACGCCAGCCCGTACGCCTACGCGCTGCCCGGCTCGCCCGGTCGGGTGGTGGTCTCCACCGGGATGCTGGCCGGGCTGGCCGAGGACGAGCGCGAGGCGCTGCTGGCACACGAGCGGGCGCACCTGCGGTACCGGCACCACCGCTACCTGCTGACCACCCAGCTCGCCGCCTGCGTCAACCCCTTCCTGCGGCCGCTGCAGGACGCGGTGGCGTTCAGCGCGGAGCGCTGGGCGGACGAGGAGTCGGCCCAGGCGGTGGGCGACCGGCGGATCACCGCCCGGGCGGTGGCCCGGGCCGCGCTGGTCTCGCACGCCGCCCCGGCGCCCGGCTTCGCGGCCTTCGCCGCCCCGGCCGCGGCCCAGCCCGGCCCGGTGCCGCGCCGGGTGGCCGCGCTGCTCGGCCCGGTGCCGACGGCCCGCAACTGGCCGCCGGCCAAGACCCCGGCGGGTCTGGCGGCGATGGTCGCGGCGGTCGGCACGGCGGCCTCGGCGCTGTGCGCGCTGAACGCGGCGGTGGCCCTGCTGGTGGTGCTGAAGGCCGTCACGCCCTGGTAGCGGGCTCAGCACCGGACGATCATCTTGCCGGTGTTGGCGCCGCGCAGCATGCCCAGGAAGGCGTCCACCACGTGGTCGAAGCCGTCCACCACGGTCTCGTCCGGGACGAGCGCGCCGGAGCGCAGGTGCGGGACCAGGAAGTCGTAGAGCTCGGGGCGGGCGTCCAAGTGGTCGCGGACCAGGAAGCCCTCCAGCCGCAGGCTCCTGCCGACCACCTCGTAGAGGTTGCGCGGTGCGGCCGGCGGGTCCTGGGGGCGGTCGTACTGGGCGACGGCGCCGCACCAGGCGATCCGGCCGTGGTCGCGCAGCGCGCTGATCGCGCCCTCCAGGTGGTCGCCGCCGACGTTGTCGAGGTAGACGTGCAGCCCGTCCGGCGCGGCCTCGCGCAGCCGGTCGGCGATCGGGCCGTCGTGGTAGTCGAAGGCGGCGTCGAAGCCGAGCCGCCCGGTGAGGTGGGCGGCCTTGGCGGCGGAGCCGGTGCTGCCGATGATCCGTCCGGCGCCGAGCAGTCGGGCGATCCGGCCGGCCGCGGTGCCGACGCCGCCGGCCGCGGCCGAGACGAACAGGGTCTCACCGGGCTGGAGCCGGGCGATCCTGGTCAGTGCGACCCAGGCGGACAGCCCGGTGCCGCCGAGCACCGACAGGTGGGCGCTGAGCGGGACGCCGGCGAAGTCGGGCAGTGGCTGGGCGAGCTCGGCGGTGACCACCGAGTGGGTGCGCCAGGCCTGCCGGTGGAAGACCAGGGTGCCGACCGGCAGGGCGTCGGCCCGGGACTCCACCACCCGGCCCAGGGTGCGGCCCTCCAGCGGGGCGTGCAGCGCCCAGCCGCCCTCGTCCATCTCCTCGCGCATGTACGGGTCGACGGACTGGTAGAGGTTCTCGACCAGTGCCTGGCCGGCGGCGAGCACCGGGAGGGACACGTCGACGAAGGCGAAGTTCTCGGCGCTCGGTGCGCCGGTGGGGCGGGAGACCAGGTGGACGGCGCGGGCGGTGGGGCGGGACATCGGCGGTGCTCCGTACGGGCGGGTGCGGTCGGGGACGTGCCCACCGTAGGAAGCGGGGCAGCGGCCGGGCAGGGGCCGGCGGCGATGGAACGGGGGCTTCCATGAGCGGGGTCGATGGATGCCGGTAGGTTCGCCGGCATGACCGATCTCGCCCCGCACGAGCTGCGCGTCCTGGTCGCCGTGGACGAGGAGCGGAGCTTCACGGCGGCCGCCGTGCGCCTGGACACCACCCAGTCCGCCGTCTCGCACGCCGTGCGTGCCTGCGAACGGAAGCTCGGCGTGGTGCTCTTCGAACGCGGGCGCCATGGCGCGCGCCCCACCGAGGCCGGCGCGCGGGCGGTCGGGTACGCCCGGCGGATCCTGCGGCTGCTGGCCGTGATGGGCCCCGAGGTGCGGGGCGCGGGGGCCGCCGTGGCGGGCCCGGTGACCGGCACGCTGCGGATCGCCGCCTTCCGCAGCGCCGCCGCCCACCTGCTGCCGCCGGTACTGGCCGGGCTCGCCGTCGACCACCCCGGGCTCGCCCCGCACGTGCGGATCGTCCGGGAGCTCGGCCGGGGTACCGCCGGGGAGGTCGCCGACGGCCGGGCCGACCTCGGGCTGGCCACCCTGGACGCGGGGGGTCCGCCACCCGTCCCGGGCCTGGTCGCGGTCCGGCTGTACCGGGAGTCGTACGCGCTGGCGCACCCCCGGAACCACCCGGATCCCCGTCGGCTGCCGCTGGTGGACTGGGCGGAGAACTGCGACTCCTACACCCGGGACTGGTGGCGGCGGCAGGACTGGCTGCCGCCCGCGACCGTCGACGTGGAGGACGACACGGTGGCGCTGTCGCTGGTCGCCCAGGGCCTCGGGATGGCGGTGATGCCCCGGACGGCACTGCTCGGAGCCCCGCCCGGGCTGGCCGTGACCGACCTGGGCCCGCGCCCGCCCAGCCGCTTCGTCGGGTACGTCACCACGCCCGAGCTGGCCGGGACGCCCGCCGTCCGGGCGCTGATCCGCGGGCTGCGCGCGCTGCCGCTGCCGGCCGGTCTGGCGGCGGCTCAGTAGTCCCGGGCGCTCTCGTCGAGGCTCTCCCGGAGGGTGCGGAACTCGGCGGCCAGCGCGTCCAGGGTGTAGTGGGCGTTGAGGCCGCTCGGGTTGGGCAGGACCCACACCTCGGTGTCGCCGATGCCCTCCGGCTGGCGGCCGATGGCGGCCCGCCGCTGCCCGAAGGCCGTCCGGTAGGCGCCGATGCCGAGCACCGCGAGGACCCGCGGCCGCAGTCGCAGCACCCGTTCGCGCAGCGCCGCGCCGCCCGCGCGCAGTTCCTCGGCGGTGAGTTCGTCCGCCTTGGCGGTGGTGCGCGGGGCGACGTTGGTGATGCCGAGGCCGAGGGCGGGCAGTTCGCCCTGCTCGTCCGGGCGGTACTGGCGGTCGGTGAAGCCGGAGCGGTGCAGGGCGGGCCAGAAGCGGTTGCCCGGGCGGGCGAAGTGGTGCCCGGTGGCCCCGGACCACAGGCCGGGGTTGATGCCGCAGAACAGCACCCGCAGCCCGGGCCCCGTGATGTCGGGGATGGTGGTGTCCTGGGCGGCGCGGAGCTGTTCGGGCGTCGGCTTCGGCGCGGGGGTCGCGCTCATGGAGTGGGATCGCACCGGGCCAAGTCTGCCGCGAGCGCCACCCGGTCGGTACGGCGGTTGCGCAGCCACCGCAGGCCGAAGACCACCACGGCCGCGTACGTCCAGCCGGCCAGGATGTCCACGATGAAGTGCTCGGCGCCGTAGACCAGGGTGAACGCCATCGCGAGCGGATAGGCGACCAGCACGGCGCGCAGCCAGGGCTTGGCGGTGGGCCAGAAGAAGAACAGCAGCATCGCGGGGTAGGCGGAGTGCAGCGAGGGCATCGCGGCGACGTCGTTGGCGAACTGGCTGCCGTTCTCCAGCAGCGAGTCGGCCTGCGGCAGGCCGACGGCGGAGATGGTCTCCCAGACCACCCGGTGCAGCCCCGGCATGTTGCCCTCCTGGCCGACCAGCCACGGCGGGTCGGCCGGGTAGAGCAGGTAGGTGGCGAAGCCGGCGAAGGTCAGCGTGAAGTAGCAGGCGAGCAGTTGTCGGAAGCGGTCGTGGGCGCGTCGCCAGAGCACGGCGAGCAGCACGAAGACCACGAGGAAGTGCGAGAGGTAGACGGTCGTCGCGAGGTAGTCGTACCAGTGCGGGGAGCCGGGGGTGTAGAGCGCGTGCTGGAGCCGGACCGTCCAGGTCTCGCCGAAGCCGAGCACCTCGTCGGCGCGCAGCTGGGGCAGCCAGTGCGGGGCCCAGGGGGTGTGGGCGCCGTAGCCGCGCAGCAGCGAGTAGGCCCAGACCACGGCCATCACCGGGATCCAGTCGCGCAGCACCAGCAGGAAACCGCGTCGGCCGTGGCCGCTGTGGATCGCGGCGGTGAGCAGGGCGCCGATCAGCCAGAGGAACACCACGTCGTTGGCGAAGGCCATGCCCTGGGTGGCCAGGAACCAGACGAAGGCGGTCAGGTAGGCCGGCCAGGCCAGCAGGCGCAGTCTCGACAGGCCGGTTCGGCGGCCGCGGTCGGTCACGGGACGCAGTCGTCCGGCCCGCACCGCGGACGGTGGGGCCGGGCTCAGCAGCTTCGTCATGCTCACCGAAACTAGCAACGCAAGCTTGAAGGACGCTGGGTGAACTATGACCGGCTCGTAAGAAAATCACACGGTTGGGTCAAATCTTGTTGGGACGAAGGTCCCGAATGCGACTTCAGGGGACGATCGGTCAGGCCACCGTACCGAGCTCGTGCGGGGTGTTGTTGAAACGCCGCCCGCCGTTCGGGGTGACCGTGACGATGTCCTCGATCCGCACCCCGAACCGGCCGGGCAGGTAGACCCCGGGCTCGATCGAGAAGCACATGCCCGGCACCAGCGGCCGCTCCTCGCCCTCGACCAGGTACGGCGGCTCGTGGGTGGTGATGCCGATGCCGTGGCCGGTGCGGTGGATGAAGTACTCGCCGTAGCCGCCCTCGGTGATCACCCGGCGGGCGATCCGGTCGATCTCCTGGCAGCTCACCCCGGGGCGGACCGCCTCGAAGGCGGTCTGCTGGGCGAGCCGGACCAGGTCGTGCACCGTCCGCACCTCGGCCGGGACGTCCGGGCCGACGTGCACGGTGCGGGTGGTGTCGGAGCCGTAGCCGTCCTTGAGGCCGCCGAAGTCCAGCACCACGGTGTCGCCGGTGCGGATCACCCGGTCCCCGGCCTCGTGGTGCGGGTTGGCGCCGTTGGGGCCGGAGCCGACCACCGTGAAGTCGACCTGGCTGTGCCCGTACTGGATGAGCAGCGCGCCGAGGTCGGCGGCCACGTCGGTCTCCCGGCGGCCGGCGAAGTCGACCTCCAGGATGCCCCGGTAGGCGGCGTCCGCGGCGCCGCCGGCCGCGGCCAGGCGCTCCAGCTCCTCGGCGTCCTTGACCGCGCGCAGCATCGGCAGGGTCTCGGTGAGCGAGGTGAAGGCGGTGCCGGGCAGTGCGGACTGGAGGCCGAGCAGGTGCATCGCCCAGGCGTTGTCGGAGATGCCGTACCGGCCGGCCGGCTCGAACAGCGGACCGGCGGTGGCGTACGGGTCCTCGCCGTCCGTCCAGTCGAGCAGGTCGACGGCGGGGGCGCCGACCGCCTTCTCGGCGTCCGGGCGCTCCAGCTTGGGGACGACCAGCGCGGGCCGGCGCCCGGCGGTCAGGACGAGGGCGGTGAGCCGCTCGGTGACGGCGGTGGGCTGGTAGCCACACAGGTAGGTCAGGTCGGGGCCGGGGGCGATCACCAGGCCGGCCAGTCCGGCGGCGGTCGCCTCGGCGGTGGCCCGGATCATCCGGGCGGTGTGGTCCTCGGTGGTGAACGGACGGGGCACGGTTCTTCCTCCTCGGGGTCCGTCGGCATGGCGTGCTCCAACTCCAGCACGTTCAGGGCCGGTTGGCGAAGTTCTGGAGGAACAGCGCCTCGACGTGCGCCATCCGCCGGATCTCCTCGGGGTCCACGCTCTCGTTCGGCGCGTGGATCAGGCAGCGCGGCTCCTCGACGCCCATCAGCACGAGCTCCGACTCCGGGAAGGTGGTCGCCAGCACGTTGCACAGCGGGATCGAGCCGCCCTGGCCGAGGAAGGAGAGCGGCTTGCCGTAGACCTCCTGCGCGGCCTTGTCGAGCGCGGCGTAGGCGGGCCCGCCGGTGTCGGCCCGGAACGGCGCGCCGGCGCTCTCCCGCTCCACCTCGACCCGGACGCCCCACGGCGCGGCGGCCTCCAGGTGGGCGACCAGCGCGTCCTGGGCGGTCCGGGCGTCGGTGCCGGGCGGCACCCGCAGGCTGACCCGGGCGCGGGCGGTGGCCGGGACGGCCGCGGCGGAGCCGACCACGGGCGGGCAGTCGATGCCGAGGACGGTGACCGCCGGGCGGGCCCAGAGCCGGTCGGCGACGGTGCCGGAGCCGGTCAGCCGGACGCCGTCCAGCACCCCGGCGTCGGCCCGGAACCGCGTCTCGTCGTACCCGACCCCGCTCCACGTCCCGTCGCAGTCCAGTCCGTCGATCCGGGTGCCGCCGTCGGCGTCGCGCAGCGAGTCCAGCATCCGGATCAGCGCGGCGAGGGCGTCCGGGGCGGGGCCGCCGAACATGCCGGAGTGCACCTCGCCCTTGAGCGTCTCGACCCCGACCACCAGGTAGACCACCCCGCGCAGCGAGGTGGTGGCGGTGGGGACGCCGACGGCGGCGTTGCCGGTGTCGCAGATCAGCAGGGCGTCGGCGTGCAACTCCCCGGCGTGCTGCGGCACGTACTGCTCCAGGCCGCCGGTGCCCTGTTCCTCGGAACCCTCGACCACCAGCTTGAGGCCGACCGGGACGGACTCGCCGAGCGCCCGCAGCGCGGTGAGGTGCATGACGATGTTGCCCTTGCAGTCGGCGGCGCCGCGCCCGTACCAGCGGCCGTCCCGCTCGGTGAGTTCGAACGGCGGGGTGGTCCAGGCCGCTTCGTCGAGCGGGGGTTGGACGTCGTAGTGGCTGTAGAGCAGCACGGTCGGGGCGCCGGGCGGCGGCGGGCGGTGGCCGACCACGGCGTGGCTGCCGTCCGGGGTCTCCTCCAGGTGGACGTCGCGCAGGCCGACCTCGGCGAAGGCGGCGGCGACCCACTCGGCGGCCTCCCGGCACTTCTCCGGCGGGTACTGGCGGGGGTCGGCGACGGACGGGATGGCCACCAGCTCGGCCAGGTCGGCCTGCGCGCGGGGCATCAACTCGTCGATCCGGCGGGCGAGTTCGTCGGTCATCTGCAACTCCTGGTTCCGGCGTCCTACTTGCGGACGGTGTCGCGCAGGTCGAGGTCGTCGATCCGGTCCTGGATCGCGGCGAGCCGGTCCGGGCAGTACACCGAGAGCACGATCGCCTCGGCCTGCACCGCCTCGCGGTCGGACAGCACCGGGCGCTGGCCGGGCCCGCCGGCGCCGTTGGACATCGCCTCCTTCCACTGCGCCTGGTTGAGCGCGCCCGTCGGGTCGGCGCAGACCGCGCCGCCGTCCTCGCCGAGGGTGTGGGTGATCTGGTCCTGGGCGGGTACCGGGTAGCCGGCCGCGCTCAGCCGGTCGGAGAGCTGCCGGGCCTTCTGCGCGGCCAGGTCGGTGGCGTGCAGCTGGGAGAACGACAGCAGGCCGGTGATCAGCATCGCGACCAGCAGGGCGATCGAGCCGAGGTAGATCCAGCGGTGCCGGGAGGCCATCAGGCTCCTGCTCATGCCGCACCGCCCAGCTCGGCCGCCTCCTGGGCGGCCACTTCGGCGGCCGCGTCGGGGGAGCGCCAACTCGGCTTGCGCAGCCGCAGGAAGAGGAACGGGACGAGCAGTCCGAGGACCAGCAGGCCGCCGCCGACGATCCCGATGTACGACCAGACGCTGCCGCTGCCGAACTGCGAGGACGGCACGAAGCCGATCCCCATCGCGGCGGCCGAGGCGAGCAGGCCGATCACGCAGATCGGCACCAGGGCCGGGGCCCGGTAGCCACGCGGGTGGTCCGGCTGGGTGCGGCGCAGCCGGATCGCGGCGGTGAACATCAGCAGGTAGACGATCAGGTACACCTGGGTGGTGATCACCGAGAAGATCCAGTAGGCACTGGAGACGTTCGGGATCAGCGCGTACAGCAGGGCGATCGCGGTGGTCACCACGCCCTGGGAGACCAGCAGGTTCTGCTGGACGCCCTCCCGGTTGAGCCGCTGCAGGAACGGCGGCAGGTAGCCCTCCTGGCGGGAGATCATCAGCAGGCCCTTGGACGGCCCGGCCAGCCAGGTCAGCATGCCGCCGAGCGAGGCGGCGATCAGCGCCACCGCGATGACCGGGGTGAGCCAGCCGATGTCGAAGTACTGGAAGAAGGCGTCGAAGGCCTGCATCACCCCGGCGGTCAGGCTCAGTTCGGCGGAGGGCACCACCCAGCTGATCGCCAGTGCGGGCAGGATGAAGATCGCCAGCACCAGGCCGGCCGCGGTGAACATCGAGCGCGGGAACTCCCGGGCCGGGTCGCGCAGCGAGGAGACGTGCACCGCGTTCATCTCCATCCCGGAGTACGCCAGGAAGTTGTTGACGATCAGCACCAAGCTGGCCAGGCCGGTCCACTGCGGGAAGAGGTGGCCGGCGTCCATCGGGGCGGCGGAGGCGTTGCCCTCGCCGAGGAAGACGAAGCCGAGCACCACCAGCAGGGTGCCGGGGACGAGGGTGCCGATCACCAGGCCCATCGAGGACAGCCCGGCCACCGCCTTCGTCCCGCGCGAGGAGACCCAGACGCCGGTCCAGTACAGCACCATGATCACGACCGCGGTGTACGGGCCGTTGCTGGCCAGCCGGGGGTTCACCACGTACGCGATGGTCGAGGCCACGTACGCCAGCAGCGACGGGTAGTAGAAGATCGTCATCGCGAACTGGCACCAGACGGCCAGGAAGCCGAGCGGCTTCGACAGGCCCTCCGAGACCCAGCGGTAGACGCCGCCGTCCCAGCCGGAGGCCAGCTCGGCGGAGACCAGCGCGGTCGGCAGCAGGAACACCAGCGCCGGGACGAGGTAGAGGAAGACGCAGGCCAGGCCGTAGACCGCCATGGTCGGGGCGGAGCGCAGGCTGGCCACCGAGCTGGTGGTCATCAGGGCGAGCGTGATCCAGGACATCCGCGGGGCGGCGGCCAGCCGGCTGGCGACCGAGCCGGTGCGCTCCCGGGTGGCGGGGGCGGCGGGGGTGGTCGGGGCGCCAGGGGCGGTGGGGGCGGCGGTGGGGGCGGCCTCGCCGCCGGGGCCGGGTGGGGGCGCGTCGGTGGAACTCATCGGTCCTCCTCCGGTACGGCTCCGGTGCGACCCCGGTGCGGCCTCGGTCGGCTGCGCGGGGTCGCCGGGAGGGCCCCGGGGCGGGCCGTACCCGGCCAGTTCACCCGGTTGCCGCGTCGGCCGCATGCGGCGTGCGGCCGTGCGGGTGAGCGGTGCTCAGCCCTGGGCGGACGTCGGCGTGGCGGCGGGCCGGGCGGGTGAGGAGTGCTCAGCCCCGGGCGGAGGCGGAGGTCGGCGTGGCGGCGGGCCAGACCGCGCGGCGCAGGGTGCGGCTCGCGGTGGCGGGCAGCAGGGCGGCGGCGAGCACACCGGCGATCGAGGCCAGGGCGGCGGCGGGGGAGAGGTGGTCCAGCAGCAGACCGGCGGCGAAGGTCCCGGCCGGCATCCCGGCGGTCAGCAGCGTGACGGTCGCCGCGATCACCCGGCCGCGCAGCTCGTCCGGCACCTGACGGAAGACCAGCAGGTCGAGCATCACCCGCAGGGCCGGGATGCCCGCGCCGACCACGAACAGGGCGACGAAGACGGTGACCGCCCCACCGGGCAGCAGCGGCGCCAGCGGCACCGGCACGGCGGTCCAGGCGACGACCAGCAGCAGCACGCCGGGGCCGGCCAGCCGGTGCAGCCGGGAGACCAGGGCCGCCCCGGCCAGCGCCCCGACCGCCTCGCCGGTCAGCGCCAGACCGATCCCGCCGCTGCCGGTGCCGTGTTCGCGCAGCAGCACCATCACGGGCAGCAGCAGGGCCGCCCCGGTCAGGTTGATCACCAGCAGCACGGCCAGCGCGGGGCGCAGCAGCGGGGAGGCGGCGAGGACGCGGAAGCCGGCCAGCGCGCCGCCCCGCTCGCCCCGCTGCGGCGCGGCCGGGCTGGGGAAGCGCACCACCAGGGCGGACACCAGCGAGACCAGCGAGGCGACCGCGGCGCCGAGGAAGGGCACCGAGCGGCCGAGCCCGAACAGGAACCCGGCCAGCGGCGGACCGGCCAGCGAGGCGCCGCTCATCCGGGCCTCGTCCTGGGCGAGTGCCTGCGGCAGCTGCTCCGGCGTGACCACCGAACGCAGCGCCAGCAGCCGGATCGGGCCGGTGTAGGCGGCGGTCGCGCCGATCACGGCGGCGACCAGTAGCAGGTGGACCAGCGACGGCCGGCCGAAGGCGAGGGCGGCCGGGACGCTGACGAGGGCCAGCAGCCTGGCCGTGTCGGCGACGAGCAGCACCCGGCGGCGGTCCCGCCGGTCGGCGAGCGAGCCGCCGTGGACGCCGAGCAGCAGGGTGGTGGCCATCTCCACCGCGCCGAAGGCGCCGGCGGCGGTGGCGGAGCCGGTGAGGGCGAGGACCAGCAGCGGGAAGGCGGTGTCACCGATCCGCATGCCGAGGGTCGCGCAGGACTGGCCGATCCACAGGGCCTGGAACCGCAGGTTGCGCCGCAGCGGTACGGGCGGTGGCGGGGTGTCGGTCGGCTCGGGGGCCGGCTCGGGGGCCGGCCCAGGGGTCGGCCGTACCTGCTCGACCGTCGTGCTGGTGTGCTCCGTCATGATCCCGCCCCCATCGTTCGCGCTCTCCGTCATCGTTCACGCTGTCGTGAATGGTGGCGTACAAGTGAGTGCTTGCGCAAGAGTGAGTGGTGCCGCAAGGGTGAGTGGTGGCGCAAGGGTGAGCGCTCACCCGGGCATGATTGCGTCCGCGGCGACCGATCTGCCAGGGTGGGCCCGTGGCCGAGCACGAACGGGAACCCGCCGACGGGGACGAGCAGCCCACCACCTGGGTGAAGGAACGCCAGGTGGGCGATGTCGCGGTGCTCAAGGCGCTGGCCGACCCGCTGCGCCTCGCCATCCTCGGCGCCCTGAAGACCTCCGAGGACCGCCCGCGGACCGCCAAGGAGCTCGCCGTCGAGCTCGGCGAACCGCAGACCAAGCTCTACCGGCACATCAAGCAACTGGAGAAGGCCGGGCTGATCCTGGTCGCCGGCACCCGGCTGGTCTCCGGCATCGTGGAGAGCCGCTACCAGGTCGCCCAGGACTCGATCCGGCTCGCCCCGGAGATGTTCACCGCCGACTCCCCGGTCCGCTCCGAGGCGTACGGCGCCATGCTGGCCGCGATGGACCGGGTCCGCGGCGACTTCCGCGGCCACGCGGTCGGCGGGCGGCTGGACTTCGGCCGCTCCCCGGAGGGCGAGGGTGCCCCGTCGGGTCTGTTCGCGGACTTCGCGCTGCGGCTCGCCCCGGCGCGACTGGCCCGACTGCAGTCCCAACTGAAGGAACTGCTGGACGAGTTGACCGCGGAAGGTCCGAGCACGGCCGACGACGCCGTGGACGTGACCCTCTTCACCCTGCTCTACGGTCTCCGCGCGGGCACGGAACCGGGCACGGAACGATAAATTCCGGGCCGACTGTCGGTGCGGTGGGACAGCATGTCGGGCATGTCGTATGAACTCCGAGCGCTGATAGGCATGGTGGAGCTGCTGACGGTGGCGGCGGCGGAAGTGCCGGCGGCCCGGGTGGTGCCGCTGACGCAGGGGCTGGCACTGATCCCGGTCACCTCCGCCGTGCTGTCCGCGCTCCAGGGCGACGCCGCCGTGCCCAAGCCCGGCGGCGGGGCGGGATTCGGCTGGCACCCGGACGGCTTCGAACTCCGGCTCGCCGCCTGGTCCAAGGCCGGTCCGATCGCCTGCGTCGAGGCCGAGTACTTCGGCGGCACCGGCACCCAGCGCGCCGCCGTCTGGTCGGACGGCCGGGTCGTCCTGGGCCCGCTCAGCAGCGCGGAGTCCGAGCCGGTACCGGCCGAGGGCACCCCGATCTCCCGGGCCCTGCGGTGGCTCGGCGGGCAGGTCGAGCCGGGGCGGACGGACGAGTTCGCCTCGGTCGGGCTGGGCGCGCACCGCAGCACCGCCGACTGGGCGGCCGGCTGAACCGCTGCCGCAGGCCGGCGTACGGCCCGGCCGTGCACAGCGTGACGAACTCCCGTGCCACGAAGCACCGCGTGACGACGCGCCGCCGTTCGGCGTACCTGCGGTGGCTGCCTCCGGGTGGCGACCGCACGGTGTGAGTCAGGCGATCTCGCCTGACTCGTACCGAGAGGAAGCAGTACCCATGCGTGCCACCCGGATGGCCGCCGCGCTGACCGCAGCCCTCGCGCTGACCATGGTCGCCACGGCGTCCGCCACCGCCGCCGGCAACGGAACCGCGGCCCCCCGTACCACCGCCCCGGCCTCAGTCGCCGCCGCCGTCCCGGTCCTCCCGGCCGACGACCCGGCGCTGCCCACGGTCCCCGGCGCCCCCGCCGTGCCCGCGCTGCCCACGGTCCCCGGCGCCCCGACGCTCCCCACCCTGCCGACCCTGCCCACCGTCCCGGCCACGCCGGACCCGAGCGCGGCCCTCGGGGCGCTCGGCGACGTCGTCAAGCTGATCACCGGCCTGGTCTCGTCGGTGACCTCCGCCGTCCCCGACCTCGGCGCCGTCCAGCAGCTGGTCTCCTCCCTGCAGGGCATCGTGCAGAACCTGCTCGGCCAGCTCCCGACGACCGTGCCGCCGCTGCCCACCGTGCCGCCGCTGCCCGCCGTCCCGGGCGCGGCTGCCGTCCCGGCCTCGCCCGAGCTCCCCGGCTCCGCGCCCGCGGACCTCCAGGAGCAGCTCGACACCCTGCGCGCCCAGGCGCAGGCCCTCACCTCCGCCCCCCACTCCCACCCCGCCGTCGACTGACCGGATCCCACCGGTCGCACCGACGCGAACGGCCCCGCCCCCGAACCCGGGAGCGGGGCCGTGCCGTCCTGTCCCCGCGGAACGGGGGCGGCGGTCGACTAGCGGTAGTTCACGTACTGGATCGCGAAGTCCAGGTCCTTGCCCTTGAGCAGCGCCTGGACGGTCTGGAGGTCGTCGCGGCTCTTGGAGCTGACCCGCAGCTCGTCACCCTGGACCTGGGCCTTGACGCCCTTCGGGCCCTCGTCCCGGATGATCTTCGCGACCTTCTTGGCATCCTCCGTGGTGATGCCCTCCTTGATGTCCGCGAAGATCTTGTACTCCTTGCCGGACAGCTGCGGCTCGCCGGGGGTCAGCGCCTTCAGCGAGAGGCCGCGCTTGACGAACTTCGTCTGCAGCACGTCCAGGATCGCCCGCACGCGCTCTTCGCCGTTGGCCTTCATCTCGATCTTCTCGCCGGAGCGGCTGATCTCGCCGCCCACGCCCTTGAAGTCGAAGCGGGTGGCGATCTCGCGGGAGGTCTGGTTGATCGCGTTGTCGACCTCCTGCCACTCGACCTTCGAGACGATGTCGAAACTGGAGTCGGCCATGGGTGTTGGTCTCCTTGATGCTCTGGCTTCACTGACACGGCCCGCCCCACCGGAGCGCCCGCGGCCCAAGCCTATCCAGCGTCACCCCGGCCCCGCCCGTGACCGCCGCGCGGCGCTTCCCCGTCGTCACGTGATCTATCGAGTGGCGGAGCACCCCGTGGGATCGGGTATGGTTTACCAAGTCGAACGGGGCGCGAGCCTCGGGAAACACGAATCCTGGCTGGTTGCCCGAGCGGCCAAAGGGAGCAGACTGTAAATCTGTCGCGCAAGCTACGCAGGTTCGAACCCTGCACCAGCCACAGGATAGAGATTCAGCCCCCGATCTGCGGAAACGCGGATCGGGGGCTGTTTCGTGTGCCCGGACGCGTGCGGATGGGGCTGGGGCGGGGCCGGACGGGCCGGGTGGCCGGGGTGGTGGGGCTGTTCGAAGGGGTGGCACTTATTGCGCATTGCTTGCAATTACCTCCCCCAAGCAGCAGAGTGGTGGCCGGGGGTGGGAGTCCTTCGACCGAGCTGATCGTCTTCCCAACCGGCGCCCGCCGGGACCACGGCTCACCCCACCCCCGCCACCTTCCCTCCCGCGCCGGCCGACGGCCGCGTCAAGGCCCCGTCAAGGGCGCCGGTGGCGGCGTCAGGAACGCGTAGGGGGCAGGAGCCGCTCGGGGGCGCGGACCGCAGGATCGGAGCAACTACCGACTGCGGAGGTCCCGTCCGATGTCCAGCGCCATCTCCACCCCGGCCGTGACGGCCGACGAACCGCCGGATACCGGGGCGGCCGACGACCGGCACCGGCTCAGCGCGCTCGGCGGGCTGGCGGCGCTGTCGCTGGACGCGATGGCCTCGGTGGCGTACGGCCCGGAGTCGATCGTGCTGGTGCTGGCCGCGGCCGGCTCGTACGGGCTGGGCTTCACCCTGCCGGTCACGGTGGCGATCGCCGTCCTGCTCGCGGTGCTGGTGGCCTCCTACCGGCAGGTGATCGCGGCGTTCCCGGACGGCGGCGGCTCCTACGCGGTGGCCAAGGCCCACCTGGGCCGCCGGACGGCGCTGACCGCGGCCGCCTCGCTGGTGATCGACTACATCCTGAACGTCGCGGTCTCGGTGACCGCCGGCGTGGCCGCGCTCACCTCCGCCATCCCGAGCCTGTACGACGACCGGGTCTGGCTCTGCCTGGGCGTGCTCGCCCTGGTGACGGCCGTCAACCTGCGCGGCATCGCCGAGTCGGCGCGCTGGTTCATGGCGCCGACGGCCGTCTTCGTCCTCTCCATCCTGGCGATCATCGTGGTCGGCCTGTTCCGGGACGCCCCGGCCAGCACCGAGGCCGCCGCCGGGCACGCCTCGGTGCTCGCCGAGAACGCCACCGCGGTCGGCGCGCTGCTGCTGCTCAAGGCCTTCGCGGCCGGCTGTTCGGCGCTGACCGGCGTCGAGGCGGTGGCCAACGCCGTCCCCTCCTACCGTGCCCCGCGGGTGAAGCGGGCCCAGCACACCGAGGTGATGCTCGGCGTCCTGCTCGGCGTGATGCTGATCGGCCTGGCCGTGCTGATCGGCCGCTTCCACCTCCAGCCGGTCGACGGCGTCACCGTGCTCGCCCAGCTCGCCGACGCCTCCCTCGGCCACGGTGTCGGCTTCTTCGTCGTCCAGTTCGCCACCGTGGTGCTGCTCGGCCTCGCCGCCAACACCTCCTTCGGCGGCCTGCCGGTGCTGATGGACCTGCTGGCCCGGGACAACCACCTCCCGCACGTCTTCGCGCTGCGCGCCGACCGCCAGGTGTACCGCTACGGCGTGCTGTTCCTGGCCGCGGTGTCGGCCGCGCTGCTGGTCGGCTCCGGCGGTGACGTCAACAGCCTGGTGCCGCTGTTCTCGATCGGCGTGTTCGTCGGCTTCACGATCTGCCAGGTCGGCATGGTCCGGCACTGGTACCTGCACCGCCCGGCCGGCTGGGGGCGCAAGGCCGCGCTGAACGGCTTCGGCGCGGTGCTGACCGGCGTCGCGACCGTGGTGGTGACCGGGACCAAGTTCACCGAGGGCGCCTGGGGCATCGTGGTGGCCCTGCCGCTGCTGGTGCTGCTGTTCGAGGCGATCCACCGCAGCTACGGGCGGATCGGCGAGCGGCTGGAGCTCGGCCGGGTGCCGGGCGCGGTGACCCGCCAGCGCAGCCTGGTGATCGTCCCGGTGACGGCGATCACCAGGCTCACCCGGGACGGCCTGTCGGCGGCCCTGTCGCTCGGCGACGAGGTGTTCGCGGTGACCGTGGTGCACGATCCGGCCGACGCCGAGGCGCTGCGCCGGGACTGGGAGCTGTGGCAGCCCGGGGTGCCCCTGCTGGAGGTCCCGGAGGACCGCCGGCGGCTCGGCCTACCGATCGCCGATTTCGTCAACCGGCTCGGCGAGGAGCACGCCTACGACCGGCTCACCGTGCTGATCCCCGAGGTCGAGCCCGCCCACTGGTACCAGCGCGCGCTGCAGAACCGCCGCGGCGCCGTGATCGACCGCGCCCTGCGCCGGCACACCGACGCGGTGGTCTGCCGGCTGCGGATGCGGATGTGACCGGGCGGACGAACGGATGAACGGACGGATGTGAACGGAGGGGCCGGAGCGGCCCCAGGACACTGACGGGTGAACCCACGGGCCCCGGTGCGGCCTCGGCCGCGCCGGGGCCCGTTCACGTCCGCACCCGAGCCCGGTGCAGCCCGCTGAGGCCCGGTGCGGCCCGACGCAGCCCAACGCGGCCCAACGCAGCCCGGTCTCGCTCCGGTGCACCCCCGGTCTCGGCCAGGTCACGGCGGTCTCGGCCCGGTGAAGCGGGCGTCAAGGTCGCGTCAACGCACCGCATTCACCCGTATGGAGGGCGTCAGGGAGCCCTAACGCCCCTTAGACGGCTGGTTTGCTGCATCTGCCGGTTGTCCGCCGGTGCCGCTGGAAGCCCCCGGGCCGTACGCGGCATCTCCCGAACCACGCTGGTGGAGCCCATGTCCGATCTCATCTACGTCGGTGTCACGGTCGCCGTGTTCGCCGTCATCGCCCTGATCGCGCGGGGGGTGGAGAAGCTGTGAGTGCCGAGAACATCGCTGGTCTGGTCGTGGCCGTCGCTCTCGTCGGCTACCTCGTCGTGGCGCTGATCTTCCCGGAGAAGTTCTGACATGGGATCCACTCTCGCGGGCTGGATGCAGGCCCTCGCCCTCGTCGGCGCGCTGGCCCTGTGCTACCGCCCCCTCGGCGACTACATCGCCAAGCTCCTCACCACCTCCAAGCACCTCAGAGTCGAACGCGGCATCTACAAGCTGATCGGCGTCGACGGTGACGCCGACCAGCGGTGGCCGGTGTACCTGCGCTCGGTGCTGGCCTTCTCGGCCGTCTCGGTGCTCTTCCTCTACGGCCTGATCCGCCTCCAGGGCTACCTGATGCTGAGCCTCGGGGTTCCGCAGATGGAGGGCCACCAGGCCTGGAACACCGCGATCTCCTTCGTCGCCAACACCAACTGGCAGTCCTACAGCGGCGAGTCCGCGATGGGCCACGTGGCGCAGATGGCCGGCCTGGCGGTGCAGAACTTCGTCTCCGCGGCCGTCGGCATCGCCGTCGTCGCCGCGCTGATCCGGGGCTTCACCCGGAACCGGACGGACCGCGTCGGCAACTTCTGGGTGGACCTCACCCGGATCAACCTGCGCCTGCTGCTGCCGATCTCGATCGTGTTCGCCCTGATCCTGGCCGCCAGCGGTGTGGTCCAGAACTTCCACGGCTTCACCGACGTGACCACCCTCAGCGGCGAGGTGCAGAAGATCCCCGGCGGCCCGGTGGCCTCCCAGGAGGTCATCAAGCTGCTCGGCACCAACGGCGGCGGCTTCTACAACGCCAACTCGGCGCACCCGTTCGAGAACCCGACCGGCTTCTCCAACCTGATCGAGATCTTCCTGCTGCTGGTGATCCCGTTCGCCCTGCCCCGGACCTTCGGCAAGATGGTCGGCGACAACCGCCAGGGCTACGCGATCGTCGCCGTGATGGGTCTGTTCTGGATCGCCTCGACCGCCCTGCTGACCTGGTCCGAGGCCGCTCACCACGGCACCGCCCTGCAGGCCGCGGGCGCCGCGATGGAGGGCAAGGAACAGCGCTTCGGCATCGCCGGATCGACCCTGTTCGCCGCCTCGACCACACTGACCTCGACCGGCGCGGTGAACTCCTTCCACGACTCGTTCACGCCGTTCGGCGGCGGGCTGACGGTCTTCAACATGATGCTCGGTGAGATCGCGCCCGGTGGTACCGGTTCCGGCCTCTACGGCATGCTGGTGCTGGCCATCGTCGCGGTGTTCGTGGCGGGCCTGATGGTCGGCCGCACCCCCGAGTACCTGGGCAAGAAGCTCGGCGGCCGCGAGATGAAGTTCGCCTCGCTGTACATCCTCACCACCCCGACCATCGTGCTGGTCGGCACCGGTGTGGCGATGGCCCTGCCGGGTGAGCGGGCCGGGATGCTCAACTCGGGTGCCCACGGCTTCTCCGAGGTGCTGTACGCCTTCACCTCGGCCGCCAACAACAACGGATCGGCCTTCGGCGGTCTGACCGTCAACACCGACTGGTACGACACCGCGCTCGGCCTGGCGATGATCTTCGGGCGACTGCTGCCGATCGTCTTCGTCATGGCGCTGGCGGGCTCGCTCGCCCAGCAGCAGCCGGTTCCGGCCACTCCGGGCACCCTGCCCACCCACAAGCCGCTGTTCGTGGGCCTGCTGTCGGGCGTGATCCTGATCGTCGTCGGCCTCACCTACTTCCCGGCCCTGGCCCTCGGGCCGCTTGCGGAAGGTCTCTCCTGATGTCCACCCCTACGCTCAACCCCGCACCGGCCGACGACAAGGCCGAGGCCGCCGCGCCGCACAGAGTCCAGAGCGGCCTGCTCGACCCGAAGCTGATCCTCTCGTCCCTGCCGGACGCGGTGAAGAAGCTCGACCCCCGGGTGATGATCAAGAACCCGGTGATGTTCGTGGTCGAGGTGGGCTCGGTGGTCACCACCGTCTCCGCGATCGCCAACCCGTCGGTGTTCGCCTGGTCGATCACCGTCTGGCTCTGGCTCACCACCGTCTTCGCCAACCTGGCCGAGGCCGTCGCCGAGGGCCGCGGCAAGGCCCAGGCCGACACCCTGCGCAAGACCAAGACCGAGAGCGTCGCCCGTCGGCTCACCAACTGGCCGGCCACCCAGGTCGAGGAGGAGGTGCCCGGCACCGCGCTCCAGCTCGGCGACCACGTGGTGGTCGAGGCCGGGCAGGTCATCCCCGGCGACGGTGACGTCGTCGAGGGTGTCGCGAGCGTCGACGAGTCGGCGATCACCGGTGAGTCCGCGCCGGTCATCCGCGAGTCCGGCGGTGACCGCTCCGCGGTGACCGGTGGCACCAAGGTGCTGTCCGACCGGATCGTGGTGAAGATCGCCTCGGAGCCCGGCAAGTCCTTCATCGACCGGATGATCGCCCTGGTGGAGGGCGCCGCCCGGCAGAAGACGCCGAACGAGATCGCGCTCAACATCCTGCTGGCCTCGCTGACCATCGTCTTCCTGGTCGCGGTCGTCACGCTCCAGCCGATGGCCACCTTCGCGGGCGCCCCGCAGTCGATGATCGTCCTGGTCGCCCTGATCGTGGCGCTCATCCCGACCACCATCGGCGCGCTGCTCTCCGCGATCGGCATCGCGGGCATGGACCGCCTGGTCCAGCGCAACGTGCTGGCGATGTCCGGCCGCGCCGTCGAGGCCGCCGGTGACGTCAACACCCTGCTGCTCGACAAGACCGGCACCATCACCCTGGGCAACCGCCAGGCCGCCGAGTTCCTGCCCGCCCCGGGCGTCGGGACCGACGAACTGGCCAGCGCCGCCCAGCTCTCCTCCCTCGCGGACGAGACCCCCGAGGGCCGCTCGATCGTGGTCCTGGCCAAGACCGAGTACGGCCTGCGGGCCCGTGTCCAGGGCGAGCTGACGCACGCCACCTGGGTGCCGTTCACCGCCCAGACCCGGATGTCGGGTGTGGACCTGGACGAGGCCGAGGGCGTCCACCAGGTCCGCAAGGGCGCCGCCGGCTCCGTCTCCAACTGGGTCACGGAGAACGGCGGTTCGGTCGGGGACGAGGTCGCGACCCTGGTCGACGGCATCTCCGCCGCCGGTGGCACCCCGCTGGTGGTGGCCACCAAGGTCGGCAGCAAGCCCGCCCGTGTCCTCGGGGTGATCCACCTCAAGGACGTGGTCAAGGAGGGCATGCGGGAGCGCTTCGACGAGCTGCGCCGGATGGGCATCAAGACCATCATGATCACGGGCGACAACCCGCTGACCGCCAAGGCGATCGCGGAGGAGGCCGGCGTCGACGACTTCCTCGCCGAGGCCACGCCCGAGGACAAGATGGCCCTGATCAAGAAGGAGCAGGAGGGCGGCAAGCTGGTCGCGATGACCGGCGACGGCACCAACGACGCCCCCGCGCTCGCCCAGGCCGACGTCGGCGTCGCGATGAACACCGGGACCATGGCGGCCAAGGAGGCCGGCAACATGGTCGACCTGGACTCCAACCCGACCAAGCTGATCGAGATCGTGGAGATCGGCAAGCAGCTGCTGATCACCCGCGGTGCGCTGACCACCTTCTCGATCGCCAACGACGTGGCCAAGTACTTCGCGATCATCCCCGCGATGTTCGCCGGGGTCTACCCGGGGCTGCACCACCTCAACATCATGGGCCTGCACAGCCCGCAGTCCGCGATCACCTCGGCGATCATCTTCAACGCCCTGGTCATCATCGGCCTGATCCCGCTCGCCCTGCGCGGCGTGAAGTACCGCCCGTCCGACGCCAGTTCGCTGCTGCGCCGCAACATCGGGATCTACGGGTTCGGCGGCCTCGTGGTGCCGTTCGTCGGCATCAAGCTGATCGACCTGATCATCCAGTTCATCCCCGGCCTCAGCTGACGCAGGGAAGGAGAAAACACCATGTCCAAGCCCCTGCCGACGACCATCCGCACCCACTTCACCGCGCTGCGCGCACTGCTGGTGCTCACGGTGATCCTGGGGATCGCCTACCCCCTGCTGATCACCGGCATCAGCCAGGTCGCGTTCAGCGACAAGGCCAACGGTTCGTTCGTGTCCGCGGACGGCAAGCAGATCGGTTCCAGCCTCCTCGGCCAGAACTACAACCTGCCCAAGAAGAACCCGGACGACCCGAAGGAGGACCCGGTCCCGGACCCGAAGTTCTTCCAGCCGCGGCCCTCCGCCAACAACTACGCCGGCGACAACTCCGGTGCCAGCAACCTCGGCCCGAACAGCGACGACCTGCTGAAGGCCGTCAACGACCGCCGTGCCGCCGTCTCCGCCTTCGACGGCGTCGACCCGGCGAGCGTCCCGGCCGACGCGCTGGAGGCCTCCGGCTCCGGCCTCGACCCGCACATCTCGGTGGCCTACGCCAAGGAGCAGGTCAACCGGGTCGCCAAGGAGCGCAACCTGTCGACGGACGTCGTCGCCAAGCTGGTCGACAAGTACACCGAGAGCCGCTCGCTCGGCTTCCTCGGCAACGAGGGCGTCAACGTCGTGCTGCTCAACAAGGCCGTCAGCGAAGCGAAGTGACGCACCAGTGACACCACACCCGATACCAGGGTGACCGGGCCGGCCCGGGGGCGGGGGGGGGGGGGTGGTGGTGGGTTTGTGTGTGTGTTGGTGTGTTGTTGTGGGTGTTCGAGGTTTCTTT
>NZ_JBIVHS010000004.1:200929-477924 GCF_044749365.1 Kitasatospora sp. NPDC089509
GCCCCCCCCGACGATTTTCATAACCCCCTACACCCCCCCCCGGGGGGGGGGGGGGGGGGGGGGGGGGGGGGGGGGGGGGGGGGGCCCCCGCCCCGGGCCCCCCCCGGCCCGTATCCGCAGACGCGTACCGCCCAGCCGTCAGCTCCCGATGGAAAGAAGCAGTGCCCATGGCCCGCGACCTCACCCCCGGCTCCGGCATCCGCACCGGCCGGCTGAGGGTGTACCTCGGCTCCGCCCCGGGGGTCGGCAAGACCTACCGGATGCTGGACGAGGCCCGGCGCAGACAGGAGCGCGGGGCCGACGTCGTGGTCGGGTACATCGAGTGCCACGGCCGCCGTCACACCGAGGCCATGACCGAGGGCCTGGAGGTCCTGCCGCGCGTCCACCGCTCCTACCGCGACGCCGAGTTCGAGGAGATGGACCTCGACGGGGTGCTCGCCCGCCGCCCGTCCGTCGTCCTGGTCGACGAACTGGCGCACACCAACATCCCCGGCGGCCGTCACGCCAAGCGCTGGCAGGACGTCGAGGAAGTGCTCGCCGCCGGGATCGACGTCATCACCACCGTCAACATCCAGCACCTGGAATCGCTGAACGACGTCGTCCAGAAGATCACCGGCATCCCGCAGCGCGAGACCGTCCCGGACGAGGTGGTCCGCCGGGCCGACCAGCTCGAACTCGTCGACATGGCGCCCCAGGCGCTGCGCCGGCGCATGGCCCATGGCAACGTCTACAAGGCGGAGAAGGTGGACGCCGCGCTCTCCAACTACTTCCGGGTCGGCAACCTCACCGCCCTGCGCGAGCTCGCCCTGCTCTGGGTGGCCGGGCGGGTCGACGAGGGGCTGCGTGACTACCGGGCCAGCCACAACATCGACCGGGTCTGGGAGACCCGCGAGCGCGTGGTGGTCGCCCTCACCGGCGGCCCGGAGGGCGAGACCCTGATCAGACGTGCCGCCCGGATCGCCGACCGCACCGCCGGCGGCGACCTGCTGGCCGTGCACATCACCCGCAGCGACGGCCTGGCCGGCGCCTCCGCCGGCGCGCTCGCCCAGCAGCGACAGCTGGTCGAGACCCTCGGCGGCAGCTACCACGTGGTGGTCGGCGACGACATCCCGACCGCCCTGCTCGCCTTCGCCCGCGCCCACGACGCCACCCAGCTGGTGCTCGGCACCAGCCGCCGCGGCCGGATCAACCGTTTCCTCACCGGACCCGGCATCGGCGAGACCACCGTGGACGCCTCCGAGGACATCGACGTCCACATGGTCACCCACGAGTTCACCGGCCGCGGCCGGCTGCCCTCACTGGGCCGCCGCCACTCCCGGCGCCGCACCATCGCCGGCTACGTCGCGGGTCTGGTGATCCCCTGGCTGCTCACCGCGGTGCTCTCGCAGGCCCACGCCACCATCAACCTCACCACCGACGCGCTGATCTTCCAGCTCGGCGTGGTCATCGTGGCCCTGCTCGGCGGCGCGATGTCCGCCCTGGTGGCCGCGTTCATCGCCTCGGTGCTGCTGAACTACTACTTCATCCCACCGGTCCACAGCCTGACCATCGGTGAGACCAACAACATCGTCGCCCTGGTGGTCTTCGCCGCCATCGCGCTCGCCGTCTCCACCGTCGTCGACCACGCCAGCCGGCTCACCAGCCGGGCCGCCCGCGCCACCGCCGAGGCGGAGACCCTCTCCACCCTGGCCGGCAGCGTGCTGCGCGGCGCCGACGCGCTGCCCGCCCTGCTGGAGAAGTCCCGGACGGCCTTCGGGATGCAGACCGTCGCACTGCTCTCCCGCTCCGGCGGCGAGGTGCTCGCCCACTGCCAGGCCGAGCACCCGGAGGAGGACGAGTCGCAGCACGAGACCACCGAGGTCCCGGTCGGCGCCGACGCCGTCCTGGTCCTCACCGGCCGCCGGCTGCCCGCCGCCGACCAGCGGGTGCTCACCGCCTTCGCGGCCCACGTCGGCGCCGCCCTGGAGCGCGACCGGCTGGCCGTGGTGGCCGCCGAGGTCGAGCCGATAAAGGCCGCCGACCGGATGCGCACCGCACTGCTCGCCGCCGTCAGCCACGACCTGCGCACCCCGCTCGCCGCCGCCCGCGCCTCGGTCGGCTCGCTGCTCAGCCCCGACGTCGAGTTCTCGCCCGAGGACCAGACCGAACTCCTCTCCACCGCCGACGAATCGCTGGTCAAGCTCACCCGGCTGGTGGACAACCTGCTCGACATGAGCCGCCTCCAGGCCGGCGCGCTCACCCTGCACCTCACCGAGACCCACCTGGACGAGATCCTGCCCAGGGCGCTCGACAGCCTCCCCGACCCGTACGCGCCGATCCAGCCGCTCGACCTGGACACCGCTCCGCCGGTGCTCGCCGACCCGCCGCTGCTGGAGCGGGTGCTCGCCAACGTGATCACCAACGCGCTGCGGTACAACGCCCCCGGCGCGCCGGTGCTGGTCACCGCCAGCCACCACGCCGACCTGGTCGAGATCCGGGTGATCGACCGCGGCCCCGGCATCGCCCCCGAGGACCGGGACCGGGTCTTCCTGCCCTTCCAGCGGCTCGGGGACACCGACAACACCACCGGGGTCGGCCTCGGCCTGGCCCTCTCCCGCGGCCTCGCCGAGGCCATGGGCGGCAGCCTGGAGGTGGAGGACACCCCGGGGGGCGGCACCACCATGCTGCTCACCCTGCCCGCGGCCCCGGGGGGCTCCGAAGCCGATCCCTTCGAGGACGAGCCTTTCGGGAACGAGCCCTTCGAGCCCGACACCTTCGAGACCGAGAACGTCGCCACCGGGGAGGAACCACCGCGCCATGAGTGACCGAAGCGAACGAGGTGGGCGAACCGGCGAGAACTCCGAGATCCTCGTCGTCGACGACGAACCGGCGCTGCTGCGCACCCTGCGGATCAACCTCAGCGCCCGGCACTACGCGGTGCGCACCGCCGCCAGCGGCGGCGAGGCGCTCGACCGGGCCGCGCACTCCGTCCCGGACGCCGTCCTGCTCGACCTCGGCCTGCCCGACCTCGACGGCATGGACGTGCTGCGCGGACTGCGCACCCACAGCGCGGTGCCGATCATCGTGCTCTCCGGCCGCTCCGACGCCTCCGACAAGATCGGCGCCCTGGACGCGGGCGCCGACGACTACCTCACCAAGCCCTTCCTGATGGACGAACTGCTGGCCCGGCTGCGGGCGGTGCTGCGCCGGCCGGTGGGTGCCGTCCCGTCGGGCCGGCCGGTGATCGGCGACCACACCGTGGACCTCGCGGCCACCACGGTGCTCGGCCCGGGCGGCCCGGTGCGGCTCACCCCGACCGAGTGGCGGATCCTCAGCCTGCTGCTCGCCAACCCGGGCCGGCTGGTGCCCGGGCGGCAGATCCTGCGCGAGGTGTGGGGGCCCGCGCAGGAGGCGCGCGGCAACTACCTGCGGGTCTACCTCGCCGGGCTGCGCCGCAAGCTGGAGCGCGACCCGGCCCGGCCGCGGCACCTGATCACCGAGCCGGGGATCGGCTACCGGTACGTGCCGTAGCGCCGGGGCGGGACCCGGCGGCGTGGGCGGGCCGTCAACGGTCCGTCAAGAGCCGGTCGGTGGGCGACAGGGGAGCGTCAAGGCCGGTCGGGGGCGGTGCTCCGTGGTCGTAGTGTCGGTGGTGAAGCGAGCGGGCCCCGCTCCGTGGGGGAAGCCTGGGGCCCGTTTCGTCCGCCGTCCATGGACGGCCAGTAGTGGGGGAGGGGCGTGCGACTCAGGTCGCGCGCCCCTTGGCTTTCCGGTGCGGTCGTCCGCGCCGCCTCAGCAGTCCGTGCCGCCGGACTGCCGGGGCAGCGCCAGTGCCACGGTGTCCGCGAACTCCCGCACCGCGCTGGTCCGGCTGACCACCCGGCCGCTGTGCACCACCAGCCGGCTGTGCCCGCCCGCGAGCGCCCCGGCCAGGCTGTCCCCGCGCACCGCCAGCAGCTCCGCCGGGAACCCGGCGTCCACCCGGACCGGCGGCAGTCCGAGCGCCGCCCGGGCCTGGTTCGCCACCGCGTCGTACGCCGCCTCCGGGGCCAACTCCCCGGCGGCCGCGAGCAGATAGGCGGACTCCAGCGGGTCGGCCCGGCCGACCGGGTTGGACTGGTCCCGCAGCGCCCCGCTGCCCACCGCCACCGGCACCCTGGACGCGACCAACTCCCGCACCAGACCCGGCCGCTGGCCACTCGGCCGGCCCTCCAGCCCGGTGCAGCCGCCGTTCTGCGGCAGCCAGACCACCCGCACCCCGCTGGAAGCCAGCACGGTGGACGCGCCGCGCGCCAGCGCCCCGCACGGGCCGAGCACCACCCGGGGCCGCAGCGGCGCCAAGGCGCCTGCCAGCCGGGCGAGTTGGGCCGCGTCGGCGGCGGTGGTGTGCAGGTCCACCGGGCAGTCCGCCTCCCGGGCGGCCTCCAGCAGCAGCTGCACGTACCCGCTCGGGTCCGGGTCCAGCTCCGGGCAGCCGCCGGCCGCGGTGGCGCCCAGCTTGAGGGCCTCGCGCAGCTGGGCCCGCCCGTCCGCGCCGGCCCGGCCGGTGAGCAGCCGGGGCATCGCCACCGCCTGGAGCTCGGCCAGGCCGCGCAGCGCCTGGCGGGCGGTGAGCACCGCCTCCAGCCGGCGCAGCCCGTGCACGTCGCCGATCCGTACGTGGGTGCGCTGGGCGGTGGCGCCGTAGCCGAGCGAGGTGAGCGCGGCCTCGGTGACCCGGCGGGTGAGGTCGGCGGGGGTGTCCGGCGGCGGGGCGGGCAGGGCGGCGGAGAAGGCGGAGTCGTAGTGGGCGTGCGCCTCGGCCGGGGCCGGGAGGAGCAGGTAGCCCCGGAGGTCGATCCGGGCGCCGGTGGTGACGGTGGGGGCGCCGGGCAGGGCGGGCAGCGGGCCGAGGCTGCCGGCGGTGCCGACCGCCTGGATCCGGTCGCCGCTGATCCGGACGTCCACCACCCGTCCGTCGGCCAGTCGGGCTCCGGCGAGCAGCAGGACCGGGCCGTGTCCGAGCGGGTTGGCCGCCGGGCTGGGCCCGGGGTGCGGCCCGTCGGCGGCTGCGCTGTCCATCGCCGGCTCCTTCTCGCGCTGGCCAGTGGGGCCCGTGGGGCCCGTGGGGAGGGGGCCCCGAGGGGGATCGGCCGGTGCCCCGGTCAATGAGGGCCGAGCCTATGGCGCACGGGGGCGGGGTTCCGGGAGGCGGGCAATAGTCGTATCGGCTCGGGGCGCACGGCTTCCGGGTCGATCGAACGCCCGGCCTTGGATCGTCCGCGCGTGCACCTCGCCGACCTGCGGTCTTCGCCCCGGGATACGGATTTCACCTCTGGGCGCGGAACGTGTAATCTCTTCCTCGTTCGCCCCTATAGCTCAGTCGGTAGAGCGTCTCCATGGTAAGGAGAAGGTCTGCGGTTCGATTCCGCATGGGGGCTCTGGTGAAAGGCGGTCAGCTTCGGCTGGTCCGCTGATCACTGTGGCGGTGTAGCTCAGTTGGTAGAGCAAGCGGCTCATAATCGCTGTGTCACCGGTTCAAGTCCGGTCACCGCTACCCCGCGTAGTCGGTCGGGAGATCGCACTCCCGGTCGGCTACTCTTGTTGTGTTCTTATTCGTTGTCCAAGGAAGGCACTCCCGTGGCTGCCACCGACGTCCGCCCGAAGATCACGCTGGCCTGCGTGGAGTGCAAGGAGCGGAACTACATCACCAAGAAGAACCGGCGTAACGACCCGGACCGTCTTGAGATGAAGAAGCACTGCCCCCGCTGCAACTCGCACACCGCGCACCGCGAGACCCGCTGACCCTGTCGCAGGGCGCCGGGCCTGTGTGAATTCAGGTCTTCGACTCCGGGCCGTATCCCTCAACAGGGGGTGCGGCCCGGAGTCTTTTCCGTATCCGTCCGCGTTTCCGTCCGCGTTCCGAGGAGCTGCCATGGCGCTCGACCCGTCCTTCATCGGGCGTAGTTACCCGCCCACCGAGCCGTACGAGGTCGGTCGGGAGAAGATCCGTGAGTTCGCGCTCGCGATCGGTGACGCCAATCCGGCGTACACCGACGCGGAGGCCGCGAAGGCGCTGGGCCACCCGGACGTGATCGCTCCGCCGACCTTCCCGTTCGCGATCGCCTTCCGGGCGGCCGGCCAGGTCGTCGAGGACCCCGAGCTGGGCCTGGACTACACCCGGGTGGTGCACGGCGACCAGAAGTTCCAGTACAGCCGCCCGGTGCGGGCCGGCGACCGGCTGACGGTCGCGGTCACCATCGACAACATCAAGTCGCTGGCGGGCAACGACGTGCTCACCGTCCGTGGCGACGTGGCGGACGAGACCGGCGAGCACGTGGTGACGGCGGTCATAACGCTGGTGGCCCGGGCCGCCGACGAGGCGGGGGAGTGAGCGCGATGGCGATCAGCTACGACGAGGTCGAGGTCGGCACCCAGCTGCCGGCGCAGTCCTTCCCGGTGACCCGCGCCACTCTGGTGCAGTACGCGGGCGCCTCGGGTGACTTCAACCCGATCCACTGGAACGAGAAGTTCGCGCTGGAGGTCGGCCTGCCGGACGTCATCGCGCACGGCATGTTCACCATGGCCGAGGCGATCCGGGTGGTCACCGACTGGGTCGGCGACCCGGCCGCGGTGGTCGAGTACGGCGTCCGCTTCACCCGGCCGGTGCCGGTGCCGAACGACGGGGTCGGCGCGGTGATCGAGGTCTCGGCCAAGGTCGCCAAGAAGCTGGACGACCGCAAGGTGCAGATCGACCTGCTGGCCACCTCGGGCGGGCAGAAGGTGCTGGGGATGTCCCGGGCGGTCGTCCGACTGGCCTGAGGCGCCCGTCCTCCGCTGTGCGCCGCCCCGGCCGCCCGTTCCACGGGTCGCCGGGGCGGTCCGCGTTCCCGGGGCGGTCGGCGTTCCCGGGAGTCCGGATTCTCCGGGCGGTCCGGGGTCTTGCGAAGATAGTGATTGGTCACTAACTTTGCTCTCATGGCGAAGACGAGCATGCGGATGAGTGCGGAGGAGCGGCGCGAGAGCGTCGTCCGGGCCGCGGTGATCGAGTTCGCCAGGAACGGCTACCGCGGCACCTCCACCGAGGCGATCGCCCGCCGGGTGGGCGTCTCGCAGCCGTACCTGTTCCGGCTGTTCCCGGGCAAGCAGGCGATCTTCACGGCCGCCGCCGAGCGCTGCATCGAGGAGACCTGGAGGGTCTTCGACGAGGCGTCGACCGGGCTGACCGGCGAGGAGGCCGCCGCGGCGATGTCCGAGGCGTACATGGGACTGGTCGAGGACAGCGAGCAGCTGATGATGCAGATGCAGCTCTACGTCTCGGTGTTCGCCTCCCGGATGGCCGGCGAGGACGAGATCGGCGAGACCGCCCGGCGGCTGTGGGGGGAGCTGTTCGAGCGGGTCCGGGAGCGGGTCGGCGGGGACGTGCAGGGGACGACGGAGTTCTTCGCCTACGGGATGCTGATCAACACCCTGGTGGCGCTGGGCTTTCCCCAGGGGCACCGGATCTGGGACGGCTTCGGCGACAACGGGGCCGAGGACGACAAGGCGGCTGCGAGCAATGGGGTGGCTGCGAGCGACGAGGCGGCCGAGTAGCGGGTCGCACGGCGGGGTCCGTGCGGCCCTTTTCCGGGCCTCGAAAGTTAGTGATCAATAACTATCCAGGAAACTGTGGGGGAAGTCATGACGGACAACACGGCTGGGAGCGCCCCGGGGAGCACGGTCGAGAAACCGGGCCTGGGCCGCACCGGCGTCTGGACCCTGGTGATCACCGCCCTCGCGGGCTTCATGGCCGCTCTGGACAACCTGGTCGTCACCACCGCACTGCCGTCCATCCGGGAGGAGCTCGGCGGCGGGCTCTCCGACCTGGAGTGGACGGTCAGCGCCTACACCCTGTCCTTCGCCGTGCTGCTGATGTTCGGCGCGGCGCTCGGCGACCGCTTCGGCCGCCGCCGGATGTTCGTGATCGGCCTCACGCTCTTCACCGCGGGCTCGGCCGCGGCCGCGCTCTCGCCCGGCATCGGCGCCCTGATCGCCGCCCGCGCCGTCCAGGGCGTCGGTGCCGCGGTGTCGATGCCGCTCACCCTCACCCTGCTGACCGCCGCCATCCCGGCGGCCAGGCGCGGGGTGGCCTTCGGCATCTGGGCGGGCGTCAACGGCCTCGCCGTCGCCACCGGGCCGCTGATCGGCGGCACCCTGACCGAGCAGTTCTCCTGGCAGTGGATCTTCTGGGTGAACGTCCCGGTCGGCGTCCTCCTGGTGCCGCTGGCCGCCCTGAAGCTGCGCGAGAGCAGGGGCGCCAGTCCGGCGCTGGACGCGGTCGGCACGGTGCTGGTCAGCCTCGGCCTGTTCGGCGTCGTGCTCGGCCTGATCCGCGGCAACCCGGACGGCTGGACCAGCCCGCTGGTGCTGGGCGCGCTGGCCGGCGGCGTGCTGCTGCTGATCGCCTTCGTCCGGTACGAGCAGCGCGGCGCCGAGCACCCGATGCTGCCGATGCGGCTGTTCCGCAACCGGACCTTCACCGCCGTCAACGCCTCCGGGCTGCTGATGTCGCTGGGGATCTTCGGCTCGATCTTCCTGATCAGCCAGCACCTGCAGACCGTGGGCGGCTACACCCCGCAGGAGGCCGGCGTCCGGATGCTCCCGTGGACCGGGGTGGGACTGGTCGTCGCGCCGCTGGCGGGCCTGCTGGCCGACCGCTTCGGCGGTCGCTCGATCGTGGTCGGCGGGCTGGTGCTGCAGGGCGTCGGACTGGCGCTGTACGCGGCGGTCAACGTCGGGCTCGGGCACTACGCGTACGGTCCGGTGGTGCCCGCCGTGGTGATGTGCGGGATGGGCATGTCGATGTACTTCGCGCCGACCGCCGCCATGGTGATGGACAGCGTCCGGCCGGAGGAGCAGGGCATCGCCTCCGGTGCCAACAACGCGCTGCGCGAGGTCGGCGGCGCGCTCGGGGTGGCCGTGCTGGCGGCGGTCTTCTCGGAGCAGGGCGGCGACGGCACGGCGGGGACCTTCGTCCACGCGATGGCGCCCGCGCTGTACGTCGGGGCCGCGGTGCTGCTGGCGGCCGGGGCCTGCGCGCTGCTGCTGCCGGGCCGGGCGAAGCGGGCCGGGGCGGCGGCCGAGTCGGCGGAGCGGGCCGCGGCGGTCGAGCCGGCCGAGGCGGCCGAGCCCGCCGAGCAGGCGGAGGGGGACGAGCGGGACGAGGCTGCCACCGCGCCCGAGGACGGGCAGCCCGTCCCGGCCGAGGCCACGAAGGCCTGAGCGACCCGTCCGGGTCACGGGGGCGGCCGACCGGTCGCCCCCGCCCCCGTACGCTGGTGGGCGTGCTGGTAGAAAACGACGCCCCCCTCGCCCCGCTCACCACGCTCCGGCTCGGCGGCCCGGCCCGCCGGCTGGTGACCGCCCACACCGACGACGAGGTGATCGCGGCCGTCCGCGAGGCCGACGCGGCCGGTGAGCCGCTGCTGGTGGTCGGCGGCGGCTCCAACCTGGTGATCGGCGACGGCGGCTTCCCCGGCACGGTGCTGCGGATCGCCACCACCGGCTTCGCGCTGGACGGCACCGTGCTGGAGCTGGCGGCCGGCGAGGTGTGGTCGGAGGCGGTCGCCCGCACGGTGCGCGAGCACGGCCTGGCCGGGATCGAGTTCCTGGCCGGCATCCCCGGCTCGGCCGGTGCGACCCCGGTGCAGAACGTCGGCGCGTACGGCCAGGAGGTGGCCCAGACGGTCACCGAGGTGGTCGCGTACGACCGCGCCGACGACCGGGTGGTCACCCTGACGAACGCCGAGTGCGCGTTCTCCTACCGTCACAGCCGCTTCAAGGCCGAGCCGGACCGCTACGTGGTGCTCCGGGTGCGCTTCGCGCTCCAGGACGCCGACGGCCTCTCCACCCCGGTCAAGTACGCCGAGGTGGCCCGGCACTTCGGCGTCGAGCAGGGCGCGCGGGTGCCGCTGGCCGAGGCGTACGAAGCGGTGCTGGGGCTGCGCTCCGGCAAGGGCATGGTGCTGGACCCGGCGGACCACGACACCTGGTCGGCCGGCTCCTTCTTCACCAACCCGGTGCTCACGGCGGCGCAGTACGAGTCCTTCCGCACCCGCCCGGGCGCCGAGGACGCCCCCGCCTACCCGGCCCCGGAGGGCTGCACCAAGACCTCGGCGGCCTGGCTGATCGACCGGGCGGGCTTCGGCAAGGGCTACGGCGACGGCCCGGCGACGCTCTCCACCAAGCACACCCTGGCGCTCACCAACCGCGGTGCTGCCACCGCCGAGGACCTGCTGGCCCTGGCCCGGGAGATCCGGGACGGGGTCCGCGAGGCCTTCGGGGTGGAGCTGGTGAACGAGCCGGTGATGGTGGGCGTCAAGCTCTAGGCCCTGTCCGGCCTAACCGGCCGCGGGGACCGGTACGGGGGCGTCCACCAGCCAGCCGTCGATGTCCGCCAGCAGCTCCTTGCGGACGGCCTCCGGTGCGCACGAGCCGCGCACCGACTGCCGTGCCAGTTCGGCCAGTTCGGCGTCGCTGAAGCCCAGGACGTCCCGGGTCAGGTCGTACTGGGCGGCCAGCCGGCTGCCGAACAGCAGCGGGTCGTCCGCGCCGAGCGCCAGCGGCACTCCGGCGTCGAACAGCCTGCGCAGCGGCACCTCCTCGGGGCGCTCGTAGACGCCGAGCGAGACGTTGGAGGACGGGCAGACCTCGCAGGTGATCTGACGGTCCGCCAGCCTGGCCATCAGTCGCGGGTCCTCGGCGGCCCGCACGCCGTGGCCGATCCGGCCGGCGCCCAGGTCGTCCAGGCAGTCCCGGACGGACTCCGGCCCGGCCAGCTCGCCGCCGTGCGGGGCGGCCAGCAGCCCGCCCTTCCGGGCGATCTCGAAGGCCCGGTCGAAGTCCCGTGCCAGGCCCCGGCGTTCGTCGTTGGAGAGGCCGAAGCCGACCACACCTCGGTCGGTGTAGCGGACCGCGAGCCGGGCCAGCGTCCGGGCATCCATCGGGGACTTCATCCGGTTCGCCGCGACCAGCACCCGGATGCCCACCCCGGTGGCCGCGGCGGCCTGCTCGACCGCGTCCAGGATCAGTTCCAGCGCGGGGATCAGCCCGCCCAGCCGGGGGGCGTAGGAGGTCGGGTCGACCTGGATCTCCAGCCAGCGGGAGCCGTCCCGCCGCTCGTCCTCGGCGGTCTCCAGCACCAGCCGGCGGATGTCCGACTCGTCCCGGAGCACCGAGCGGGCGGTGTCGTACAGCCGCTGGAATCGGAACCAGCCGCGCTCGTCGGTGGCCCGCAGTTTGGGCGGCTCGCCGGAGCTGAGCGCCTCCGGCAGCCGGACGCCGTGCTTGTCGGCCAGCTCCAGCAGGGTGGCGGGCCGCATCGAGCCGGTGAAGTGCAGGTGCAGGTGGGCCTTCGGGAGGCCCCTGACGTCTCGCGGGTTCAACAGGCGTTCCATTCACCGATACTGCCGTATCCGGCCCCCAAACGGGAACCGCCCTCTTTCCGTCCCCCGAAGGGGTGAAAGAGGGCGGTGCCGCAACGGGCCCGAACCGTCAGTCGCGGGCCTCGCCGAGCAGCTTCTGCACCCGGCCGACGCCCTCGACCAGGTCGGCGTCACCGAGCGCGTAGGAGAGCCGCAGGTAGCCGGGGGTGCCGAAGGCCTCGCCCGGGACGACCGCGACCTCGGCCTCGTCCAGGATCAGGGTGGCCAGCTCGGCGGAGGTCTGCGGGCGCTTGCCGCGGATCTCCTTGCCCAGCAGGCCCTTGACCGACGGGTACGCGTAGAACGCGCCCTCGGGCTCGGGGCACAGGACGCCCTCGATCTCGTTGAGCATCCGCACGATGGTCCTGCGGCGGCGGTCGAAGGCCTCGCGCATCGCGGCCACCGCGTCCAGGTCGCCCGCGACGGCGGCCAGCGCGGCGCGCTGGGCGACGTTGGAGACGTTGGAGGTGGCGTGCGACTGGAGGTTGGTCGCGGCCTTGATGACGTCCTTGGGGCCGATCACCCAGCCCACCCGCCAGCCGGTCATCGCGTAGGTCTTGGCGACGCCGTTGACCACGATGCACTTCTCGGCCAGCTCGGGCAGCAGGGCGGGCAGCGAGGTGAAGGTCGCGTCGCCGTAGACCAGGTGCTCGTAGATCTCGTCGGTGAGCACCCACAGGCCGTGCTCCAGGGCCCAGCGGCCGATCGCCTCGGCCTCGGCCTCGGTGTACACCGCGCCGGTCGGGTTGGACGGCGAGACGAACAGCACCACCTTGGTGTTCTCGGTGCGGGCGGCCTCCAGCTGCTCGACCGAGACCTTGTAGCCGGTGGTCTCGTCGGCGACGACCTCCACCGGGACGCCGCCGGCCAGCTGGACCGACTCCGGGTAGGTGGTCCAGTACGGTGCCGGGATGATGACCTCGTCGCCCGGGTCCAGGATCGCGGCGAAGGCCTCGTAGATCGCCTGCTTGCCGCCGTTGGTGACCAGCACCTGGGAGGCGTCCACCTCGTAGCCGGAGTCGCGCAGCGTCTTGGCGGCGATCGCGGCCTTCAGCTCCGGCAGGCCACCCGCCGGGGTGTAGCGGTGGTTCTTCGGGTCGCGGCAGGCCTCGACGGCCGCCTCGACGATGTAGTCCGGCGTCGGGAAGTCGGGCTCGCCGGCACCGAAGCCGATCACCGGGCGGCCGGCGGCCTTGAGGGCCTTGGCCTTGGCGTCCACGGCGAGGGTCGCGGACTCGGCGATCGCGCCGATCCGGGCGGAGACCCGGCGGTCGGCGGGGCGGATGGACTGGTCGGGCTGCGGGGTGGAAGCGCTCATGCCTGCATCGTCCCAGAACCGGGACGGACCGGGCATCGCGGTTTCAACATCCGTACGGCTCCGGCCACATCGCGGCCCCGTCGATCCGGCGGTGGCCGCCGCCCCGGGCCGGACATCTGCCGGGCGGCCGGTCGTCCCGGAAGAAGAGGTTCGACCAAACACCCCTCGACCACGTACACTCGCTGCTCGACGGCCCGCCGAAAAAGACCGGAGCTTTCACCGCCTGTGCAGACAGCGGGGGGAGATGCGGTAGGTTGGTCGCCACACAGGAGTCGCAAGGCTCCGTAGGGCAATAGCTCAATTGGTAGAGCACCGGTCTCCAAAACCGGCGGTTGGGGGTTCGAGTCCCTCTTGCCCTGCTGCTTGAACCGTTTTCAGCCCGTTCGCTCGACAGAGCGAGCGGGCTTGATGCGGAGAGGGCACCGATCAGCACCGCTTAAGCCGACCGCTCGTGCCTGAAACGGGTACGCAGGTGATGTTCGGCCGGACCCGGATTCAGGTGAGGACGAGTGACGGAGACCACGGGCTCCACCGCAACGCCTGAGAGCGGCAACCCCGAGGGGACCGACGGCGCTGCCGAGACCGCTGCTGCCGAGGGCGACAAGAAGTCCGGCAAGCAGAAGAAGTCCGGCAAGCGGGCCAAGAAGGGCCTGTTCTCGCGGATGGGCCTGTTCTACCGCCAGATCATCGCCGAGCTGCGCAAGGTCGTCTGGCCCACCAAGGGCGAGCTCACCAGCTACACCGCCGTCGTGGTCACCTTCGTCGTGGTCATGATGGCCATCGTCTCCGGCCTGGACTACGGCTTCTCGAAGCTGAGCCTCTTCGTCTTCGGCTGATCGAACCCCACCCCGAGAACCACCCCCGACCCGGGCCGAAATCATCGGCCCGGGTCGAGCTGTCGGCGGCGGACGTACGCGCGCGTACCGTGGACTCGGTACTGTTGAAGTCTCCGAGACCTCTCCTGGCGCCCGCGCGAGCGGCCGCGCGCCGGGCCGGTTCCGGAGCGCGCCACCTTCACCATCTCCAGGAAAGAAGCAGCCACCGTGTCTGAGTCCCCCCTGTACGACGCCGACGAGACCGTCCGCGAGGCGGATGTCGCCGCCGAGCTGGACGCGGCCGAGCTGGCTGACGACGTCGAGTCCGCCGAGCAGATCGTGGACGCCGCGGACAGCGACGAGGACGAGGTCGAGGCGTACGACGAGGTCGAGGCCGGTGAGCCCGCCGAGGAGGCCGCGCTGTCGGTGGAGGACACCGAGGAGCTCGCCGCCGAGGAGTCGGTCGAGGACGCCGAGGACGCCGAGGAGACCGTCGAGGACGAGGTCGAGGTCGACCCGGTCGCCAAGTTCCGCGAGGACCTGCGCTTCGCGGCGGGCGAGTGGTACGTGATCCACACCTACGCCGGCTACGAGAACCGGGTGAAGCAGAACCTGGAGCAGCGCGCCGTCTCGCTGAACGTCGAGGAGTACATCTTCCAGGCCGAGGTGCCGCAGGAGGAGGTCGTCCAGATCAAGAACGGCGACCGCAAGACCATCCGCCAGAACAAGCTCCCCGGCTACGTCCTGGTGCGCATGGACCTCACCCCGGAGTCCTGGGGCGTCGTGCGCAACACCCCCGGTGTCACCGGCTTCGTCGGCAACGCCTACGACCCGTACCCGCTGACCCTGGACGAGGTCGTCAAGATGCTCGCCCCCGACGTCGAGCGCCAGGCGGCCAAGGAGGCCGGCAAGCCCTCGCCGATCAAGCCGAGCGAGATCCAGGTGCTGGACTTCGAGGTCGGCGACTCGGTTACCGTCACCGACGGCCCGTTCGCGACCCTCCAGGCGACCATCAACGAGATCAACCCCGACTCGAAGAAGGTCAAGGGCCTGGTCGAGATCTTCGGCCGGGAGACCCCGGTCGAGCTCTCCTTCGACCAGATCCAGAAGAACTAGTCATACGGTCTTCGGATTCGGGGCGGGGCCGAGGGCCTCGCCCCGAATCCGTTTTGGTCCAGCGGCGCGGACGCGTTAGCCTGGTTCGATGTGTGTGCTGGCGACCGGGTGTCGCCCCGGTCTCGCACGCACCAGCAATCACCTCTCGGAAGGACCCGGAGAGACATGCCTCCCAAGAAGAAGAAGGTCACGGGGCTTATCAAGCTCCAGATCAACGCCGGTGCGGCCAACCCCGCGCCGCCGGTCGGCCCCGCGCTGGGTCAGCACGGCGTCAACATCATGGAGTTCTGCAAGGCCTACAACGCTGCGACCGAGTCGCAGCGCGGCATGATCGTGCCGGTGGAGATCACGGTCTACGACGACCGTTCCTTCACCTTCATCACGAAGACGCCGCCGGCCGCGCGCCTCATCCTGAAGGCCGCCGGTATCGACAAGGGCTCCAGCGAGCCGCACAAGACCAAGGTCGCCAAGCTCACCAGCGCCCAGGTCCGTGAGATCGCCACGACCAAGATGCCCGACCTGAACGCCAACGACCTGGACGCGGCGGAGAAGATCATCGCCGGCACCGCCCGGTCGATGGGCATCACCGTCGAGGGCTGAAAAGCCCCCTTGTCCCCTGTGGTAGGGCCCGCGCAGGCCCGAGACACCACAACTCCATTCACCATTCAGGAGCAGCCATGAAGCGCAGCAAGGCCCTGAAGGCCGCGGACGCCCAGGTCGACCGCGAGCGCCTTTACGCCCCCCTCGAGGCCGTCCGCCTCGCCAAGGCGACCAGCACCACCAAGTTCGACGGCACCGTCGAGGTCGCCATGCGTCTGGGCGTCGACCCGCGCAAGGCCGACCAGATGGTCCGCAGCACCGTGATCCTCCCGCACGGCACCGGTAAGACCGCTCGGGTCCTGGTCTTCGCGACCGGCGAGCGTGCCGAGGCCGCGCGTGCTGCGGGCGCCGACATCGTCGGTTCCGACGAGCTCATCGACGAGGTCGCCAAGGGCCGCCTCGACTTCGACGCCGTCGTCGCCACCCCGGACCTCATGGGCAAGGTCGGCCGCCTGGGCCGCGTGCTCGGTCCCCGTGGTCTGATGCCGAACCCGAAGACCGGCACCGTGACCCCGGACGTCGCGAAGGCCGTCAACGAGATCAAGGGCGGCAAGATCGAGTTCCGCGTCGACAAGCACTCGAACCTGCACTTCATCATCGGTAAGGTCTCCTTCACCGACGAGCAGCTGGTCGAGAACTACGCCGCCGCGCTGGACGAGGTGCTCCGCGCCAAGCCGTCCGCCGCCAAGGGCCGCTACATCAAGAAGACCGCGTTCTCGACCACCATGGGCCCCGGCATCCAGGTGGACTCGAACCGCACCCGCAACCTCCTCGTCGAGGAGGACCCGGCCGCGGTCTGAGCCTCAGCGCTCTAGAGCAGTCCGTACGGCGGGCCCGTACCCCCTTCACCGGGGGTGCGGGCCCGCCGTCGTCGTTCCTCCGGGGCTTTTCCCGGGGCGGATGGGAACGGCTGACCGAGTCGTCGTACGCTCTGCCGGTCAGATCATGTGGAGAACCCGTGACCGTCGGAGCGTGCCGTGCCCTCCCTTCGCCCCGCCGTGCTCGCGGCGGCCCTGCTGCTGCTCGGCGCCACCACCGGATGCAGCGTGCTGGCCGTCCCGGGCACCCGCGTCCCCGGTGAGCCGGCGCCGATCCCGCCCAAGCAGGTGGTGCTCACCGCCGCCCAGGCGCTGGACGACACCGGCGGGGCCCGGATCGACCTGGTCCGGGAGGGCCCGGACGGCAGCCGGCGCACCGCGAGCGGCACGCTGGTCTGGGGCGACCGGGACGAGGCCGAGCTGACCGTCACCGACGAACTGGGCAGCGGGCGGCTGACCCTCCGGGACGGCGCGTTCGACCTGGCGTACCAGGGCGGCGCGACCAAGCACGCGGAGCGCGCCACCGCGGAGTCGCTCGACCCGGCGGCCGCCGCCGACCCGGGCGCCCCCGACCCGACTGGCTACGCGGGCGGCTGGATGACCGCGCTGGTCACCAACCCGGGCAGTCGGGCGTACGGGATGGCCCAGACCGACCGGCTGCGCTCGCTCGGCGGCGAGCAGCTGGCCGGGACCACCGTCGCGCACTACCAGGGGGCCGCCCCGGTGGCCGACTACTTCGGCGCGGACCGGGAGTTGAGCCCGGGTCAGCTCACCTCGGTGGTCGACTGGTACCGCCGGCGAGGGGTCGCGGAGATCGGCTACGACGTCTGGGTCGGGCCCGGCCAGCGGCTGTTGAGGCTGCGTGAGACGGCCCGGGGGAGTGCCGGAACCACGGTGACCACGACCGATGTCTCACCCTCCGGGTCGGGGGAGACGACGCCCACCGCGACCGGGTGACCGGAGCGGGAAATCCGGTGCGGTCCGGTTCCGGCGATCCGTTAGAGTCCGCTGAGAAGAAGCCGATGACCGGCTCTTCCGATGAACTTACCGGGGGTACCTCCATGCGCGTTGTCCGTCTCGCCTCGACCGTCGCGACCGCCGCCGTCCTGCTGGCCGCGCTCACCGCCTGCGGCAGCGGCAAGAGCGACAACAAGGCCTCGGCCGGCGACGGCAAGGACGCCGGTGCGGCCGCCGCCGCGGCCGGAGCGCCCGCGGACCCGAAGGCCGCCCTCGCGGCCGCCGCCCTGGTGATGCAGAAGGCGGGCAACGGCAAGGTCGCCATGACCTCCCCGGACGCCTCCAACCCGGGCGGCAGCGGCACCGCCGACTGGAAGGACCCGGCCAAGGTCGCCCTGGACGTGACCGGCGACATGGAGGGCAAGAAGCTCAAGATCCGGGTGATCGGGGCGGACGCCTACATCGGCAGCGACGATGCCGCGGCCCTCCAGGGGAAGCACTGGATCCAGGTGCCCAACTCGGAGGAGATGGGCGGCGCCTTCGCGGTGATGGGCCAGATGATGAACCCGGTCACCCAGCTCACCATCGCGGCCGCCAGCGGCAAGCCGAGCAAGGTCGGCCAGGAGAGCGTGGACGGCGTCCAGACCACCCACCTGCGGGCCGTCGAGGACACCGCCACCCTGGTCGCCGGGATGACCTCGCTCACGGCGGAGCAGCGCCAGTCCGTCCAGAAGACGCTGGAGGAGGACGGCAAGACCCTCACCGTCGACTTCTGGCTGAACGACAAGCAGGAGCTCGTCCAGTACCAGGAGTACGGCGACTCCAACGGCGCCTCCAAGGCCGTCACCGTGAAGTACTCCGACCTCGGCAAGGGCGGCAAGGTCGAGGCGCCCGCCGCCGGCGACCTCGGCTCCCAGGCCGACCTGCTCAAGCTGTTCGGCTGAGCAGGCCCGGAACCGACCGCACCGACCACCGGCTACCACCCCGGGCGCGTAGCGCGCCCGGGGGTTCTCAAGGGGGGAACACCATGGCTGGAACCCGCAAGACCGCCGTCGCCGTCGTCCTCGCCGCCCTGGCGCTGACCGCGACCGCCTGCAACAACAACGACTCGGACGGCAAGAACGCCGCCCCGGCCGCGACCGGCACCGCCGCGGCGGCCGCGACCACCGCCGCCGCCCCGACCACCCCGCCGGCCAAGGTGAGCCCGGCGGTCTTCCTGGAGCAGGTCAGCAAGAAGACGAGCGAGGCGAAGTCGGCCAAGATCACCGAAGAGGTCACCGTCGGTGGCATCCCGATGAAGATCGACGGGTCCATCGGCTGGGCCGACGGCCTCCAGGGCGACCTGACCGTGGACATGTCCAGCCTGCCCGGTGCCGAGCAGCTGACCAGCAGCATGGGCAGTTCGGCGTTCACGTACCGGTTCGTCAAGGACGGCATGTACATGAAGCTCGGTGGCCAGCTCCTGCAGTCGACCGACGGGCGGCACTGGGTGCACATCGGCTTCGACGACATGTCCAAGATGCAGGGTGGCGCCAATAGCGCCGACCAGATGCGGAAGGCCGACCCGGTCGAGGCGGTGCAGACCCTGATCGCCTCCGGCAGCGTGACCGAGATCGGGAAGGAGACGGTGGACGGCAAGCAGGCCACCCACTACGCCGGCACGCTGAAGGTCGCCGACCTGGTGGCGGCCAACGGCAGCAAGATGACCCCGGAGCAGGTCGACCAGATGAAGCAGAAGCTGGCTACCGCGGGGATCACCACCGAGGCGATCGACGTCTGGGTGGACTCCGACCAGCTGGTGCTGAAGCAGACCGGGCAGGCGGACACCAAGGCCGGCCGGATGACCTTCGGCGTCACCTACTCCGACTACGGCACCCCGATCGCCACGACCGCGCCCGACAAGGCCGACACGATCGAGATGGCCGACCTGGCGAAGCTCGGCAAGAAGGCCGGCTCCGGCAGCTGATCCCGGCACCCGACTGGTCCGTCCCGGTGGACGGACCGGCGCCGGGGCGGCCCGACCAGGGGGCCGCCACCGGCCGGGCCGGGTCCGGATGGCAAGGTGGCCCGGTGAGAGAGGAACGGACGATGGCGGGACGGCGGCGGCTGGCGGCCCTGGCCGTGGTCGCGGTGCTCGCGAGCGGGCTGACCGGTTGCGGCGGCGGCGAGGCGCCCGCGACGCCGTCGGCCGGCGCCAGCACCAGCAGCGCCCCCGCCACCACCGCCACCCCGACCGGACCGGCCAAGCCGACCGACCGTTCGCCGCACGGGGTGCTGCTCTCCGCCCAGCTGGCCATGCAGACCGCCCGCCGGGCCAAGGTCAGCTACCGGCTGGGCGCGGACGCCGGCTCCGGTCCGCTGTTCTGGGCCCCCAAGACGGCGCTGCAGATCAAGCGCTCCACCCCGGGCGACGCCGAGCAGCTGATCGTCGTGGACACCGTCGGCTACCAGGGTGGCGACGCGGCCACCGCGGCGAAGAACGGCGGCAAGCACTGGGAGCGGTTCACCGTCCAGCCCGACCCGGACGGGCACAAGGAGGTCCCGTACGCGGGGCTGATCGATCTGCTCAACCCGGTCGAGGCGTTGGCCGCGGCCAACGCCGACGGGATGGAGCCGAGCTTCGTCGGCGAGGAGAAGTACGAGGACTCGACCGTCGAGCACTACCGGGTGACCACCACCGCGGAGAAGTACGCGGCCGCCCAGTCCCAGCTGACCCAGGCCCGACGGGACGGCCTGCGGGCCGCGCTGGCCCCCGGCGGTTCGGTCTCGCTCACCCTGGACCTCTGGCTGAACGACAAGGACCAGCTGGTCCGGCTCCAGCGCACCGGCACCGGGGACAGCGGCCGGGCCGACGACTCGGTGGTCTACTCCGACCCGGCCGGCGCGCTGCTCTCGGCCCAGGCCCCGGCCGAGACCGACACCGTGGACACCGGCGTCCGGACGGTCTCCCCACTGGCCCGCTGAGCCCCACCGCGCCCTGCCGGGTTCACCCGTCCGAGGGCGATTTGCGTCGTCCGGACGAGTCCGGTTACTGTTGCCGAAGCCAAAGACCGCTGGTTGTCGCCGCGCCCCCGTCAGGGAGCCGGAGGCCGAAGGATCTGCGATTCGTCGCAGGCAGCCCGCGCAGGTGTGTCTGGAGCTTCGATTTCCGGGTGCCGCGTCCGCGCGACTGCCCGTAGAGGTCGTTTCGAGCCCCGTGCGCCTGCGCATCGGGGCTCATTGCATTTTGCAGGGGCTTTCCTTCCGTTCCGGTCGGTTCGAGGTGTGAATGGTCGACTTCGCGGTCGGCCGGACTTCGACATCACGGAAGGAGGCGTAAGCCTATGGCCAGGCCCGACAAGGCTGCCGCCGTCGCCGAGATCACGGACAAGTTCCGTGGCTCCTCCGCGGCGCTGCTGACCGAGTACCGCGGTCTCTCGGTGAAGCAGGTCAAGACCCTGCGTCGCTCGCTCGGCGACAACGCCGAGTACGCCGTGGTGAAGAACACGCTGACCAAGATCGCGGCCAACGAGGCCGGGATCTCCGAGCTGGACGACCTGTTCAACGGTCCGACGGCTGTTGCCTTCGTCACCGGTGACCCGGTGGAGTCGGCGAAGGCTCTGCGTGACTTCGCCAAGGAGAACCCCGCTCTCATCATCAAGGGCGGTGTCCTTGACGGTAAGGCGCTGTCCGCCGATGAGATCAAGAAGCTCGCGGACCTCGAGTCCCGCGAGGTGCTGCTCGCCAAGCTGGCGGGTGCCCTGAAGGCCAAGCAGTCCCAGGCTGCCGCGCTCTTCCAGGCCCTGCCGTCGAAGCTCGTCCGCACTGTGGACGCGCTGCGCGACAAGGTCGAGCAGGGCGGTGCCGGTACGCCGGCTCCCGCCGCCGAGGACGCGGCCGCCGAGTAATTCGGCAGGCTCACGCCTCGCTGCGGGCCCGTACGCCCGCCATCCCGTACATCCGGCACCACCTGCCGATTTAGTGGAAGGACGCCAATCATGGCGAAGCTGTCCCAGGACGAGCTGCTCGCGCAGTTCGAGGAGCTCACCCTCATCGAGCTCGCTGCCTTCGTGAAGGCCTTCGAGGAGAAGTTCGACGTCACCGCTGCCGCCCCGGTCGCCGTTGCCGCCGTTGGTGGCGCCGCCGGTGGCGCCGCTGAGGCCGTCGAGGAGCAGGACGAGTTCGACGTCATCCTCGATGGTGCCGGCGACAAGAAGATCCAGGTCATCAAGGAGGTGCGCACCCTGACCTCCCTCGGCCTGAAGGAGGCCAAGGACCTCGTTGACACCGCTGGTGCCAAGGTCCTGGAGAAGGTTGCCAAGGACGTTGCCGAGAAGGCCAAGGCCGCCCTCGAGGGTGCCGGCGCCAAGGTCACCGTCAAGTGACTTCTCGCCCCCTCTGAGGGGGCCTGAGGCCGGGCCGATCACCCTTGCGGGTGATCGGCCCGGCCTTTTGCGTTCCCGGGGCCCGGCCGGGGCGGCGGGGGAACCACCGGTGTGGCCGATCGCGCACTCGGCACTGTCGGCGGTGAGGAGTATGGTGATCACCGTCATCGAGAGTGGCCCCGACCACGGCTTCTGTAACGCCGGAGGGGTCTGGGCCGATAGACGGGTCGAGGTCCGCGCCGCCGGCGGGCCCTTGACGAACCTGGCGAGGCGCGCGATTCTCAAGGCGCGAGTCCGCCCGGGTTGGTGTGCGGCTGGATGCATAACCAGCGGCTCCGGCGGGAAATGACTCCACGTGAGTTAGAGCAGTACCCGGTGGGCGTTCGCGTCCGCCGGCTACCGGGAGGAGTCTCCGATTCGGTTTCCGAATCAGAGCTGGACAGCAGTGTCGCCTTTGGCTACACTGTCCCTTTGCGCTGCCTGTTAGCTTCTCCGTGACTCGTCGCCCGGAGTTTGCGTTGCCCTGATGGGGTCTGGCACCGCCTCCGCAAAGCGGCTCTGACCTGGGGTTTCGACCCCGGCGGAGGCCAGTGGCGAGGGAGGCGGAACCCAGGCCCAAGCAGGCCCGGCTGGTACGCGCGTAGTGAGCTCCGAGCCCTCGGAAGGACCCCCCTCTTGGCCGCGCCGCGCAACGCCTCGAACAATTCCGCCGCATCCACCGCCCCGCTCCGCGTCTCGTTCGCGAAGATCAAGGAGCCCCTCGAGGTCCCGAACCTCCTGGCCCTGCAGACCGAGAGCTTTGACTGGCTGCTCGGCAACGCGGCCTGGAAGTCCCGGGTCGAGCAGGCGCTGGAGTCCGGTCAGGACGTCCCCACCAAGTCCGGTCTGGAGGAGATCTTCGAGGAGATCTCCCCGATCGAGGACTTCAGCGGGTCGATGTCGCTGACCTTCCGCGACCACCGTTTCGAGCCGCCGAAGAACTCGATTGACGAGTGCAAGGACCGCGACTTCACGTACGCGGCCCCGCTCTTCGTCACGGCCGAGTTCACCAACAACGAGACCGGTGAGATCAAGTCTCAGACGGTCTTCATGGGCGATTTCCCGCTCATGACCCACAAGGGCACGTTCGTGATCAACGGCACCGAGCGTGTCGTCGTCTCGCAGCTGGTCCGCTCCCCGGGTGTGTACTTCGACTCCACCCTGGACAAGGTGTCCGACAAGGACATCTACTCCTGCAAGGTCATCCCCTCGCGTGGTGCCTGGCTGGAGATGGAGATCGACAAGCGCGACATGGTCGGTGTCCGCATCGACCGCAAGCGCAAGCAGTCCGTCACCGTGCTGCTGAAGGCTCTCGGCTGGACCAACGAGATGATTCTCGAGGAGTTCGGCGAGTACGAGTCGATGCGCAACACCCTGGAGAAGGACCACACCCAGGGCCAGGACGACGCGCTGCTGGACATCTACCGCAAGCTGCGTCCCGGCGAGCCGCCGACGCGCGAGGCCGCGCAGACGCTTCTGGAGAACCTGTACTTCAACCCGAAGCGTTACGACCTGGCCAAGGTCGGCCGGTACAAGCTCAACCGCAAGCTGGGCAACGCCGAGTCGCTGGACTCCGGCGTGCTCACCGAGCCCGACATCATCGGTGCGATCAAGTACCTGGTGAAGCTGCACGCGGGCGAGACCGAGTGGCGTGACGAGACCGGCCGCGACATCGTGGTCGAGGTCGACGACATCGACCACTTCGGCAACCGCCGCCTGCGCAACGTCGGCGAGCTCATCCAGAACCAGGTCCGTACGGGTCTCGCCCGTATGGAGCGCGTCGTGCGCGAGCGCATGACCACCCAGGACGTCGAGGCGATCACGCCGCAGACCCTGATCAACATCCGGCCGGTCGTCGCCTCCATCAAGGAGTTCTTCGGCACCAGCCAGCTGTCGCAGTTCATGGACCAGACGAACCCGCTGTCGGGCCTGACCCACAAGCGTCGTCTGTCCGCCCTCGGTCCCGGTGGTCTCTCCCGTGAGCGCGCCGGCTTCGAGGTCCGTGACGTGCACCCCTCGCACTACGGCCGCATGTGTCCGATCGAGACCCCGGAAGGCCCGAACATCGGTCTGATCGGGTCGCTGGCCTCGTACGGCCGGGTCAACGCCTTCGGCTTCATCGAGACCCCGTACCGCAAGGTCGTCGACGGTGTGGTCACCGAGAAGGTGGACTACCTCACCGCCGACGAGGAGGACCGCTACGTCATCGCCCAGGCGAACGCCCCGCTGACCGCGGACCTGCACTTCGCCGAGCCGCGTGTCCTGGTCCGCCGCCGTGGTGGCGAGATCGACTACATCCCGGGCTCCGAGATCGACTACATGGACGTCTCGCCGCGCCAGATGGTGTCGGTCGCGACCGCCATGATCCCGTTCCTCGAGCACGACGACGCCAACCGCGCGCTCATGGGCTCCAACATGATGCGCCAGGCGGTGCCGCTGCTGAAGAGCGAGGCCCCGCTGGTCGGCACCGGCATGGAGTACCGCTGCGCCGTCGACGCCGCGGACGTCATCACCGCCGAGAAGTCCGGTGTGGTGCAGGAGGTCTCGGCCGACTACGTCACCGTGGCCAACGACGACGGCACGTACACCACGTACCGCGCCGCCAAGTTCACCCGCTCCAACCAGGGCACCGCCTTCAACCAGAAGGTGCTCGTGGACGAGGGCGCCCGGGTCGAGGTCAACCAGGTGCTGGCCGACGGCCCGTGCACCGACGAGGGCGAGATGGCCCTCGGCAAGAACCTGCTCGTGGCGTTCATGTCGTGGGAGGGTCACAACTACGAGGACGCGATCATCCTGTCGCAGCGCCTCGTGCAGGACGACGTCCTCTCCTCGATCCACATCGAGGAGCACGAGGTCGACGCCCGTGACACCAAGCTCGGCCCCGAGGAGATCACCCGGGACATCCCGAACGTCTCCGAGGAGGTCCTCGCCGACCTCGACGAGCGCGGCATCATCCGGATCGGCGCCGACGTCGTCACCGGTGACATCCTCGTCGGCAAGGTCACCCCGAAGGGTGAGACCGAGCTGACCCCCGAGGAGCGCCTGCTCCGCGCGATCTTCGGCGAGAAGGCCCGTGAGGTCCGCGACACCTCGCTGAAGGTCCCGCACGGTGAGTCCGGCAAGGTCATCGGCGTCCGCGTCTTCGACCGCGAAGAGGGCGACGAGCTCCCGCCGGGCGTGAACCAGCTGGTCCGCGTCTACGTGGCCCAGAAGCGCAAGATCACCAACGGTGACAAGCTCGCCGGCCGTCACGGCAACAAGGGTGTCATCTCCAAGATCCTTCCGGTCGAGGACATGCCCTTCCTCGAGGACGGCACCCCGGTCGACATCATCCTCAACCCGCTGGGTGTCCCGTCCCGAATGAACCCGGGACAGGTCCTGGAGATCCACCTCGGGTGGCTCGCCAAGCAGGGCTGGGACGTCTCCGGCCTCGCCGACGAGTGGGCCCAGCGCCTCCAGGCGATCGGCGCGGACCAGGTCGAGGGTGGCACCAACCTCGCCACCCCGGTCTTCGACGGCGCCCGCGAGGACGAGATCACCGGCCTGCTGGACAACACCATCCTCACCCGTGACGGTGAGCGCCTGGTGAACTCCACCGGCAAGGCCCGGCTGTTCGACGGCCGCTCCGGCGAGCCGTTCCCGATGCCGGTCTCGGTCGGCTACATGTACATCCTCAAGCTGCACCACCTGGTCGACGACAAGCTGCACGCCCGTTCGACCGGTCCGTACTCGATGATCACCCAGCAGCCGCTCGGTGGTAAGGCGCAGTTCGGTGGTCAGCGCTTCGGTGAGATGGAGGTGTGGGCCCTTGAGGCGTACGGCGCCGCGTACGCGCTGCAGGAGCTGCTCACCATCAAGTCCGACGACGTCCTCGGCCGCGTGAAGGTCTACGAGGCCATCGTCAAGGGCGAGAACATCCCCGAGCCCGGCATTCCCGAGTCCTTCAAGGTGCTCATCAAGGAAATGCAGTCGCTCTGCCTCAACGTGGAGGTGCTGTCCTCGGACGGCCAGTCCATCGAGATGCGGGACTCCGACGAGGACGTCTTCCGCGCCGCCGAAGAGCTCGGCATCGACCTGTCCCGGCGCGAGCCGAGCAGCGTCGAAGAGGTCTGACGGAGGTCGGGCCGGCTCGCGCTCCTGAATCAAACAGAGCGTGCAGCCGGCCCGCCCCCAGGCCCCCCTCAGACCACAGACAAACTCTCGAATCACGAAAGAGGGCTTGACGACCAGTGCTTGACGTCAACTTCTTCGACGAGCTCCGCATCGGCCTGGCCACCGCCGACGACATCCGCCAGTGGTCGCACGGCGAGGTCAAGAAGCCGGAGACCATCAACTACCGCACCCTGAAGCCCGAAAAGGACGGACTCTTCTGCGAGAAGATCTTCGGTCCGACCCGGGACTGGGAGTGCTACTGCGGTAAGTACAAGCGCGTCCGCTTCAAGGGCATCATCTGTGAGCGCTGCGGCGTCGAGGTGACCCGCGCCAAGGTGCGTCGTGAGCGGATGGGCCACATCGAGCTGGCCGCCCCGGTCACCCACATCTGGTACTTCAAGGGTGTGCCGTCCCGCCTCGGCTACCTGCTCGACCTGGCGCCGAAGGACCTCGAGAAGGTCATCTACTTCGCCGCCTACATGATCACCTGGGTCGACGACGAGCGCCGCCAGCGCGACCTGCCGTCCCTGGAGGCGCACGTCTCGGTCGAGCGCCAGCAGATCGAGAACCGCCGCGACTCCGACCTCGAAGGCCGCGCCAAGAAGGCCGAGACCGACCTGGCCGAGCTGGAGGCCGAGGGCGCCAAGGCCGACGTGCGCCGCAAGGTGCGCGAGGGCGCCGAGCGCGAGATGAAGCAGCTGCGCGACCGCGCGCAGCGCGAGCTCGACCGCCTCGACGAGGTGTGGGCCCGCTTCAAGAACCTCAAGGTCCAGGACCTGGAGGGCGACGAGCTGCTCTACCGCGAGCTGCGCGACCGCTTCGGCACCTACTTCTCCGGCTCGATGGGCGCCGCGGCCCTCAAGGACCGCCTGGAGACCTTCGACCTGGCGGAGGAGGCCGAGCGCCTCCGCGAGATCATCCGCACCGGCAAGGGCCAGAAGAAGACCCGTGCGCTCAAGCGCCTCAAGGTCGTCTCCGCGTTCCTGCAGACCAGCAACAAGCCGAACGGCATGGTCCTGGACTGCGTCCCGGTCATCCCGCCGGACCTGCGTCCGATGGTGCAGCTGGACGGTGGCCGCTTCGCGACCTCCGACCTGAACGACCTGTACCGCCGCGTGATCAACCGCAACAACCGCCTGAAGCGCCTGCTCGACCTCGGTGCCCCCGAGATCATCGTGAACAACGAGAAGCGCATGCTCCAGGAGGCCGTCGACGCGCTGTTCGACAACGGCCGCCGCGGTCGTCCGGTCACCGGCCCGGGCAACCGGCCCCTGAAGTCCCTCAGCGACATGCTGAAGGGCAAGCAGGGTCGTTTCCGTCAGAACCTGCTCGGCAAGCGAGTCGACTACTCGGCCCGTTCGGTCATCGTCGTCGGCCCGCAGCTCAAGCTGCACCAGTGCGGTCTGCCCAAGGCCATGGCGCTGGAGCTCTTCAAGCCGTTCGTGATGAAGCGCCTGGTCGACCTGAACCACGCGCAGAACATCAAGTCGGCCAAGCGCATGGTCGAGCGCGCCCGCCCGGTCGTGTGGGACGTGCTCGAAGAGGTCATCGCCGAGCACCCGGTCCTGCTGAACCGTGCGCCCACCCTGCACCGCCTCGGCATCCAGGCCTTCGAGCCGCAGCTGGTCGAGGGCAAGGCCATCCAGATCCACCCGCTCGTCTGCACCGCGTTCAACGCGGACTTCGACGGTGACCAGATGGCCGTCCACCTGCCGCTCTCCGCGGAGGCGCAGGCCGAGGCCCGCATCCTGATGCTGTCCTCGAACAACATCCTGAAGCCGGCCGACGGTCGCCCCGTCACCATGCCGACCCAGGACATGGTGCTCGGTCTGTTCTTCCTGACCTCGGACCGCGAGAACGTGAAGGGCGCCGGCCGCACCTTCTCGTCGACCGCCGAGGCGATCATGGCCTTCGACGCCCGCGAGCTGGACGTCCAGGCCCCGATCGAGCTGCGCCTCGGCGCCGGCACCGTCCCGCCCCGCGGCTGGACCCCGCCGGTGGACGAGGAGGGCCAGTCGAACTGGTTCGACGGCGAGCCCTTCCGCCTGAAGACCACCCTGGGCCGCGCGCTCTTCAACGAGCTGCTGCCCGAGGACTACCCGTTCGTCGACTACGAGGTGGGCAAGAAGCAGCTCTCCGCGATCGTCAACGACCTGGCGGAGCGCTACCCCAAGGTCGTCGTCGCGGCGACCCTGGACAACCTGAAGGCGTCCGGCTTCCACTGGTCGACCCGCTCGGGTGTCACCGTCTCGATCTCCGACGTCGTCGTCCCGCCGAACAAGCCCCAGATCCTTGAGGGCTACGAGGCGAAGGCGGAGAAGGTCCAGCGTCAGTACGAGCGCGGCCTGATCACCAACGACGAGCGCAAGCAGGAGCTCATCGGCATCTGGACCCAGGCGACCAACGAGGTCGCCGAGGCCATGAACGAGAACTTCCCGAAGACGAACCCCATCTTCATGATGGTCGACTCGGGTGCTCGTGGAAACATGATGCAGATGCGCCAGATCGCCGGTATGCGTGGTCTGGTGTCGAACGCCAAGAACGAGACCATCCCGCGACCCATCAAGGCGTCGTTCCGTGAGGGTCTCACCGTGCTGGAGTACTTCATCTCCACCCACGGTGCCCGTAAGGGTCTGGCCGACACCGCCCTCCGTACCGCCGACTCCGGCTACCTCACCCGTCGTCTGGTCGACGTCTCCCAGGACGTCATCATTCGCGAGGAGGACTGCGGCACCGAGCGCGGCCTGAAGCTGGCGATCGGCTCCGTGGGCGCCGACGGCGTGCTGCGCAAGGCCGACGACGTCGAGACCAGCGTGTACGCCCGCATGCTCGCCGAGGACATCACCGTCGACGGCAAGCTGCTGGCCACCGCCAACACCGACCTCGGTGACGTGCTGATCGACGAGCTGATCCGCCACGGCATCGGCGAGGTCAAGACCCGCTCGATCCTGACCTGTGAGTCGGCCGTCGGCACCTGTGCCTTCTGCTACGGGCGCTCGCTGGCCACCGGCAAGCTGGTCGACATCGGTGAGGCGGTCGGCATCATCGCCGCCCAGTCCATCGGTGAGCCCGGCACCCAGCTGACCATGCGTACCTTCCACACCGGTGGTGTGGCCGGTGACGACATCACCCAGGGTCTGCCGCGTGTCGTCGAGCTCTTCGAGGCCCGTACCCCCAAGGGTGTGGCCCCGATCTCCGAGGCCACCGGCCGCGCGCGGATCGAGGACACCGAGAAGACCCGCAAGATCGTCATCACGCCGGACGACGGCAGCGAGGAGATCGCCTACCCGGTCTCCAAGCGTGTGAAGCTGCTGGTCAGCGAGGGCGAGGCGGTCGAGGTCGGCCAGAAGCTGACCATGGGTGCCACCAACCCGCACGACGTCCTGCGGATCATGGGCCAGCGTGCCGTCCAGATCCACCTGGTCGCCGAGGTCCAGAAGGTCTACAACTCGCAGGGCGTGTCGATCCACGACAAGCACATCGAGATCATCATCCGGCAGATGCTCCGCCGCGTGACGATCATCGAGTCGGGCGACGCCGAGCTGCTCCCGGGCGAGCTCGTCGAGCGCGGCCGCTTCGAGACCGAGAACCGTCGCGTGGTCGCCGAGGGCGGTCACCCCGCCTCCGGCCGTCCGCAGCTGATGGGTATCACCAAGGCCTCGCTGGCCACCGAGTCCTGGCTGTCGGCCGCCTCCTTCCAGGAGACGACCCGGGTCCTCACCGACGCGGCGATCCACGCCAAGTCGGACCCGCTGCTGGGCCTCAAGGAGAACGTCATCCTCGGTAAGCTCATCCCGGCCGGTACGGGTCTGCCCCGCTACCGCAACATCCGGGTCGAGCCGACCGAGGAGGCCAAGGCCGCCATGTACTCGGCCGTCGGCTACGACGACTACGACCTGTCGCCCTTCGGCGCCGGCTCCGGCCAGGCGGTTCCGCTGGACGACTACGACTACGGCCCGTACACCGGCTGAGTCAGCTCCTCGGCCGGCGACGGCCGCTGATCGCAGGGCGGTCACCCCTCACGGGGTGGCCGCCCTGCGGCGTTTTCAGTGGGTTTCTCGGCGGGTTCCTCAGCGCTGGGCCGCGGTGGCGGCCGCGGCGCGCCAGTCCTCCAGGCGGCGGATCCGGGTGTGGGTGTCCGGGTGGCTGGAGAGCAGCCGGGCGCCCAGGCCGGGGGCGACCGCCCGGCCGCCGTTCTCCCGCGCGGCCATCGCCAGGGCCTGCTGCTCGTCCCGCAGGAAGCCGTGGAAGACCTCGATCATGGCGTCGGCGAAACCGAGCTCGGCCGCGTGGACGTCCGCCCGCAGCTCGGAGCGGCGGCCGACCGCGGCCAGCAGGTAGGGCGTCACCAGGACCAGCAGCAGCGGCGGGAACGAGAGGGCCACGGCGACCACCACGACCAGGGCGACCAGCCCGACCACGAGCGCACCGAGCAGCGAGAACACCGAGGCGATCCGGAACGCCAGGACCGCCGCGAGACGGAACAGCGCCCAGGCGGTCCGGGCCGGCAGCGAGTACCAGTAGCCGAGCAGGGTCGCCCAGGCGTGGCCGCCGCGGTGGTGGCCGAGCTCATGGGCGAGCACGGCGGCCAGCTGGGCGTCGGGGAGGGTCTCCAGCGCGTACCGGGTGACGCCGACGATGTGCCCGGCGGCGGCGGTCGCGTTGATGGCCTGGTGGTCCTCGATCCACAGGTCGTACGCCTGCGGGCTCACCCCGGCCTTGGCCGTCACCTGGTACCAGATCGGCTCCAGGCGGGTCAGCTCGGAGTGCAGGGCCGGGCGCATCCGGAACAGGTAGCGGGCGAGGACCTTCTCGCTCGGGCGGTGGAAGACCAGGGCGCCGGAGGCGATCCAGAGGCCGATCAGCACGTAGCCGAGCGGCTCGGGGAGGAGCAGCGAGACCAGCGTGACGACCAGCAGGCTGCAGACGAAGTGCGGGAGCTGGAAGGCCAGTTGGCCGATCGTGGTGACATCGGCGCCGCGTTGGCGGGCGGCCAGGTGGACCCGGCCGGTGTGCGGGGTGATGTGGACGGTGGGGTCGAGGGTGGGGGGCTGCGGCGGGGCCGGGGGAGGGGTGAGCGGCGGTGCGGGCGGCGGGGTGGGGCCCTGGGCGGGGACGCGGGGCGGGTGCTGGGGGTGCTGCGGTGGGGTGTGCTGGGGCGGGACGGCCGGGTACTCGGGCGGGGTAGCGGTCGGGTACTGGGGTGGGGCGGTGCTGGGGTACTGCGGGGCGGCGCCCGGGTACGGGGGAGCGGCCTGCGGGTGCTGGGGCGGGACGGTCGGGTACTCGGGAGCGGTGCCGGGGTACTGCGGCGGCGGGGCGTCCGGGTAGGTCGGTTCGGTCATGACGAGTCCTTGGGACGGGACGCGCGCGACAGCGGCGTCCGTACGGCGGTGGACGGGTGTGCGGGACGGGTCAGCCCAGGAACAGGGCCGTGACCAGCGGGAACAGGCCGGCGCCGAAGGTGAGGATGCCGATCCGGACCCAGGAGTGCTTCCGCGAGACGATCAGGCTGTTCTCCGCGAGCGCGGTGCGGACCGCCTCGGCGGCCAGCCGTTCGGTGTCGGCCAGGGCGTCGGCGAGCAGCCCCTGCTCGGCGGCCAGCCGGATGTCCCCGAAGTAGCCGAGCGGGCGGCCCGGCCGCCAGGTGCTGTGCCGGAACCGGGGCAGCACCGCGAACAGCAACGAGACCAGCGAGACGGCGATGCCCAGGCCGCCGAGGGCCAGCAACGCCTTGGCGGCGCCGGAGAGCCGCTGCGGAGCCCAGCCGGTGCTGGTGAGCAGGCCGCCGAGCACCCCGACGATCACGCCGAGGGCGGCCACCAGGACCGCGGCCTTGCTGTCCGCGCGGGCGATCTCGGCGCGCAGCTCGGCGAGCAGGGCGGCGCCGGGCGGGGACGGTATCGGGGTGGGAGGGTCGGACACGGCGGAACTCCTCGGGGTCACGGCGCGAGCGGCGGATTCGGGCCCTTGTCGAGCCGGGGCGCACCGGGGCCGGCGGGCCGGTGGCGCAGGATCGCCTCCAGCGCGGCCCGCGCGTCCTGGCGCGGGCCCTCCAACTCGAAGTCCTCCAGGGCGTTCTGGTCGAGCAGCCGTTGGATCACCTGGAGCTGGCCCTGGACCAGCTGCTGCTGCTCGTCGTCCAGGTAGCCGAGCGCCCGCGGCAGGTCCTCGGGGTGCGCGGCGACCTGGAGGGCCCAGGCGGTCACCCCGCCCTGCTCCAGGTGGTACCGGTAGAACTTCGCCTTCGCGGCGAGGACCTCGTTCGCCTCCTGCACCTGCCGCAGGGCGTGCGGGTGGGCCTGGGTGTCGAAGTGGTAGCCGCGCAACCGCTCCTTCTGCTCCCGGGCGGCCTGGTCGATGTCCAACTGGACGGCGCAGCGCACCCGCAGGCCCTCGGCCTCGGCCACCGGGAACTCGTCCAGCGCCTGCTGGACGGCGCTCTCGGCCTCGCCGCTCTGGTCGGTGGAGAGGTGGCGGGCGACCGCCCGCATCCGCTGCCGGAGCCGCGGGACCAGCACGGCCGGGACGTTGCGGACCTGGGCGGCGACGACCAGCTCCGCGGCCGAGACCTGCCAGTCGACCTCCACCACGGCCTCGAAGGCGCCGACGTCGTCCCGGCCGGGCAGCCGCTCCTCCATCCGCAGGTGGTGCAGGCCGAGGTCGACCTCGAACGCGGCCTGGTAGGCGCGGCCGACCAGGTCGCTGAAGCCCGGGCGGTGCGGCGGGAGGTAGACCTGGTGGTCGCCGGACGGCGTGGTCAGGACCAGGGCGGTGTCGGCGCGGGCGGCCGGCCGCTTGGGCAGGCCGAGCGTGCGGCCGAGCGGGTGGACCGTCAGGACCGGGTCGACGAGGTCGCCGGCGGGGAGGTCGGGGCGGTGTCGTGCCGACATGCGCGGGTGCTCCAGGATCGGGACGGGTCGGATGGTGCGGGTCAGCGGCCGGGCAGCGCCGGGGTCACCGGGCCGCCGGTGCCGCTGGTCCGGACGGTGCGGACCAGGTGGTCGAGCCGCCGGCGGTCGCGTTCGGTGACGGCCAGGTCGTCGAAGAGCTCGGTGAGCTGCGCGGTGGTCTCGGGCTGGTCGGCGGCGCCGATCAGCCAGCCGCGCAGGACGCCGAGGGCGGCGTCGCGGTAGTGCGGGTCCTCCAGCGCCGTACGCCACAGGGCGACCAGCAGCGTCCGGACCGGGGCGGGCCCCTCCGGAGCGGCCAGCATCGTGACGCTCGGTACGCCACCGGGCTCGGGGTGCGGGCTCCGGGCGTACCAGTCCAGCAGCAGCGGACGGCCCACGGCGGTGTCCTCGGTACGCTGCGCGGTGGTCAGGAAGGTGGCCAGGGCCAGCTGCCGCAGGGCCGCCGGGCCGGAGAGCCAGCCGACCAGCGCGCGCAGGGCCTGCTCGGCCTCGGTGGACAGCAGCAGCAGTTCGGCCGCTTCGAGCAGACCGAGCACCTGGTGGTGGTCGGCCGGCCCGGCGGCCGGGGCCCGGTGGTCGAGCCGGAGCTTGGCGGCCAGCTGGTCGAGCTCGCCGGCGCTCAGCCGTTCGGCGGCCAGCGCGAAGGCCTCCAGGGCCTGGGCGGGCAGCAGCGGGCCGAGCAGGGCGTAGCCGCGGATCGCCGTCCAGCGGCGGCGGGCGTTGTCGTCACCGGCCCAGCTGCGCAGGATGCGCGGGACGGCGGCGGTGCCCGCGTGGTAGGCGAGGGCCAGGCTGTTGGCGGCCTGGAGGCAGAGCCGGAAGTCCTTGGCACCGGACCAGGGGGTGAGCAGCCCGCTCATGGCGGCGGAGAGGTCGACGGAGGCCAGCAGGGCGGTGGTGGAGGCGACCCGGGTCCGGACCAGGGCGCGGGTGTCGATGGCCAGGGCGTTCAGCCAGCCGGTGATCGCGGGGCGGGCGGAGGGATGACCGGTCCAGACCTCGCGGAGGAGGGTCGGGGAGGTGCGGGGGTCCAGGAAGGAGGCCATCCGCTGGGGGACCGGGCCCCAGGGGGTCTGCTCGGTCTCCTCGGTGAGCTCGGCGCGGGCGAGGGCCATCCGGTCCTCGACCGAGCTGCCGAACGGCGGGATGCCGTCCGGGCGTCCGGGGGTGCGGATGGTCTCCAGGCGGCGGAAGAGCTTGTCGGCGCACTCGGCGGCGAGGGTGTAGGGGGCGTGGTCGAAGACGGCGAGGGAGATCAGGAAGGCCTTGTCCTGGAGGGGGAGTTCGGGGTCGCCGAACCAGCGGCCGATCTGGTCCTGGACGACACCTTGGCCGAAGTCGGTGAGCTCGGCAGGCTTTTTGGACCAGGGATAGTGGTGGGCCAACTTGGCTGCGAACTCCGCCACTTCCAGGATCGGCGGGTACTTGGCCAGGAACTCCTCCACGAGGTCCAGGTCGAGCAGTCGGTCGACGACGGAATCGTCACCCTGCACCGAGCGGAGGTGGGCGTCGAGTACCCGCCCGAGGTCGGGCGGTAGCCAGTCGACGGTGGGGAGCGTACGGGTCGCGCTGGAGCGGATCGTGGTGATGACGAGGTAGCTGTTCTGCTTGACGAGCGTCTCGCGGAGGCGGTCGAGGTCGGGGCGGCGCAGCGGGCGGCTGCGGGAGGTCGCGTAGTCGGCGAGCAGGTATCCCCCGGCCGACTCGACGCCGTTGAGCAGTCCCGTGGGGGAGACGTCGGGGTCCAGGTTGCGGATCCGGCGGACGCCCAGCTCGTACAACAGCATCAGTGCGGCGGACCGGCGGCCGGTGTCGGGACGGCCGGTGAGGATCAGGACCCGGCGCTCGCGCAGCTGGCGCAGCGCATTGTGGAATTCCTCCCCGGGGCAGAAGACATCGGCCAGCTCGGTGAGTTCCTCGTCAGGGACTTCTCCGGAAGCATGCAGCGAAGCGCCGCCGACCTGGTAGATCGTGGTCTTGGAGCCGGTGACGACGTCGCCGTGGACCTGGCCGCCGGAGACGGTGTGCCGGTCGCCGCCGATGAGGTCGCCGCCGAAGCCGGGGGCGCCGCCCGCGAAGAGGTAGTTGCGGCCGGCGAAGGAGTCCGGGACGTGTTCCAGCAGTTCCTGGACGGCCTCGAAGGCGTTCTGGGGCTCTTCGGGCGGAGCTTCCTGGAGTTCGTCCTCCTGCTCCAGGGGCTCGGCCGCGGTGGTCATCGGTCGCCGCCGATCGTGTTGCCGGTGTTGACGTCGCCGTTGACCACGCCGCCGGAGACGGTGTGCTGGTCGCCGCCGATCAGGTTGCCGCCGAAGGACGGGGAGCCGCCGAGGAACTGGAAGGTGGCGGGGGCGGCGGTCTGCGGGGCCTGCGGGGCCTGGGCGGCCGGGGCGGCGACGGGGGCCGGGGTGGCGGCCGGTGCGGGGGCGCCGTGCAGCCAGGCCGGGAAGTCGCCCTCCTTGCCCGGGACGGTGACCTGGTGGAACGCCTCCGGGGCCAGGCCGCCGTGGCCGTGGCGGACGGTGCCCTGGTAGAGCGCGTCGGAGACGGCGAGCGCGCAGGGCTCGTCGAGGTGCTGCAGCAGGGCGCGCAGGCCGGGGGAGTCGAGCAGTCGGTAGGCCTGGTTGAGGTCCCAGCCGACCGCGCCGCCGAGGGCGCCGCCGAGTTCCTGGACGGCCACCTCGCCGGTGGCGAGCACCATCCGCAGCCGTACCCGGGCGCTGTCGGCCGCGAGCCGGTTGTTGGCGCGCAGCAGCACGGGGGTCTCGCTGATCAGGGCGTTCAGCAGCCGGGGTTTGGGCACGGTGGGGCTGATCAGGACCATCACGCCGTCCCCGCGGTCCTCCAGGCGCTGGTCGGCGGGTTCGACTCCGGCGCTGCGCAGCGTCTCGTGCAGGACGGAGTAGAGCATCCGGCGCATGAAGGCCTGCTCGACGTCGTCCCGCCGGCCGAACTGTTCGATGTCCAGCAGCAGGATGGTGTGGTTCACCGGGTCGGTCATGGTCGCCTCTCGGTTGGTCGTCGCGGCTCAGCCTGCCCGGCGTGGGCGTCCGGGTGTGAGCGTCGTTGAGGTACTCGCTCTGTGACGGTGTGCACAGAACCTCGGTGCGGATCAGCGGAGTTGACCGGGCCTCCGGAGCAGGTCGGGGCGTGCGACGACCAGCGAGCGGCGGCTGGTGACGACGATGCCGCGGTCGCGCAGGGACTTGAGCAGTCGGGCGACGGCTTCCCGGGAGGCGCCGACCGAGCCGGCCAGTTCCTGCTGGCTGAGCGGGACGGAGACGAGGATGCCCTCGGGGGTGCGGCGGCCGTGGGTGCGGGCGAGTTCCAGCAGCAGGTCGGCGAGCCGTTCGCTGACGGTGAGCGAGGCGAACTTCAGCCGGTGGTGGTCGGCCGCGCGCAGCCGGTCGGTGGCGAGGGCCAGCAGCTGCATCGAGGCGGCGGGAGTGCTCCGGAGGTATCCGGTGAAGGCGGCCCGGTCGACGGCGGCGGCCTGGACGTCTTCCAGGGCGGTGACGGTGGCGGCCCGGGGGCGGCCGCTGAGGGCGGCGGACTCGCCGACGATGTCGCCCGGTCCGCGCAGGGCGAGCAGCGCCTCGTAGCCGTTCTCGGCGGCGGCGGTGACCTTCAGCCAGCCGTGCAGCACGAGCAGGACGTGGTCGGAGGGCTCGCCCTCGCGCAGTGCGGTGGAGCGCGCGGGGTAGTCGAGCCGGCGGCCGAGGGCGAGCAGGGCGGTGCGGTCGGCGTGGTCGAGCCGGGCCAGGAAGGGGACGCGGTCGTCGAGGCCGTGACCGGTCGCGGGACCTGGTCCGCCGGACGGCGTGTTGGCCATGCCTGATCAGCCCTTGTGGTCTTCCGCCGGGAGGTTGGGAGGTTGAGCGCGGGCAAACAAGCTACCGGCGGAGCGGCGGCGCCGCCGGGGATTCCGGGAATTGCCCGTCCTCCCCCTGGTGGGGGAGCCGGCTGAACCGCTCCGGCGGGGGAGGCGGCGGCGGGGGAGGCCGGGGGAGGGTGGCCGGTGTCGGGATGACGGGGCTCGTGAAGGGGGCCGGACATGAAGCGGGTGCTGGGCGCGGTGGCGATCACGGCGGCGGTGGTGCTGGGGATGCAGGGGTGCCTGCCGTCGTTCGGATCGGACGAGCACCGGACCGTGGGTTACGGGGTGGCCGAGCCGGTCCGGGAGCTGGTGGTCGACGGGGAGGACGGCGGGGTGGAGGTGACCGGCGGGGGCGACTCGGTCCAGGTGGTCGAGCACCAGACCTACCGAGGTGCGGAGCCGAGGACCACCCACGAGGTGAAGGACGGCGTGCTGCGGCTGGCGTACAGCTGCGGTTCCTGCGGGGTCGGGTACCGGGTGCGGGTGCCGGCCGGCACCAAGGTGCGGATCAAGGCGGAGAACGGCGGGGTGCACCTGACCGGGCTGGCCGCCCAGGTGGACGCCGCGGTGGAGAACGGCGGGGTGGAGGCCACCGGGCTGACCTCCCCGACGGTGCACCTGAGCGCGACCAACGGCGGGGTGCGGGCCGACTTCGCGGCGGCGCCGGCGACGCTGGACGCCCGGGTGGGCAACGGCGGGGTGCGGCTGCGGGTGCCCTCCGGGGAGGCGTACGCGGTGGACGCGCAGGCGGGGTCGGGCAGGGCGGACGTGGGCGTCCCGTCGCGGCCGGGCGCGGCGCACACCATCACCGCGCGGGCGGAGACCGGCGGCGTGACGGTCAGCGGTGTCTGACCGGGCGCTGCCGGAGGTTCTGCCGGTAGGGCATGATCTTCTCCGCGGGGGCGGGGCCCCCGGGTACGGGGGAGGTACGCGGGTGGAGCGCGCTGCGTGGTGGCGGAGCCGGACGGCCGGGCTGAGCCCGTACGTGCTGGACACCTTGCTGGCGGCCGGCTCGGCGGGGGTGTCGGTCTGGGCGGTCTACAACGACGACACCCACTGGCCGTGGTGGGTGTACCTGCTGGCGGTGTCCACCGCGATGTTCCTGCCGTGGCGCCGGCGCGCCACGTTGGCCTGGCTGGTGGTCGCCAGCGTGCCCTCGCTGGTGCTGTCGGTGGTGGCGCACTCGGCGAACCCGCAGGTGCCGCTGTACGCGGTGATCGGGATGTACACGGTGGCGGAGCGCTTCCCCGACCGGCAGCGCTGGCCGGTGCTGGCGGTGGTGGTGGTCGCCAACGTGCTCGGCACCCACTCGCCGAACGGCGCGCTGTTCAGCGTGCTGACCTCGGGCGGCTCCTTCGTCTTCGGGGCCCTGGTGCGCACCCAGCGGGAGCTGGCCCGGATGCAGGCGGAGCGGGCCCGGGAGGCCGGGGTGCGGGCGGCCAGTGACGCGGCCCGGGCGGTCGCCGAGGAGCGGGCCCGGATCGCCCGGGAGATGCACGACATCCTGGCGCACGCCGTCTCGCTGATGGTGATCCAGGCCGAGGCCGGGCCGCTGGTGGTGCGCGACAACCCGGACCGGGCGATCCGCGCCTTCGACACCATCGCCGACTCGGGCCGCGACGCGATGGTCCAACTGCGGCGGGTGCTCGGGGTGTTGAAGGACCCGGAGGCGGGGCGGGAGCTGGCGCCGCAGCCCCGGCTGGCGGAACTCGTCGAGGTGGCCGAGCGGGTGCGTACGGCGGGCCTCCGGGTGGATCTCGAACTCGCCGACGGGCTGGCCGGGTTGCCGGCCGACGTGGAGGCGACCGGGTACCGGATCGTGCAGGAGGCGCTGACCAACACCGTCAAGCACTCCGGGGCCGACCGGGTCGCGATCCGGGTGCGGCGGGCCGGAGAGGTGCTGGAGGTGCTGGTCTCCGACAACGGACGCGGGGTGCCGCTGACCGCCGACCGTACGGTGGCCGGCTGGTCCGGCGGGCGCGGGCTGGTCGGCATCCGTGAGCGCGCGGCGGCCTGCGGTGGCCGGGCGGAGGCCGGTCCGGGCCCGGAGGGCAGGGGTTTCCTGGTGAGTGTCCGGCTGCCGCTGGGGCCGACGGGCGTGGTGGAGAGGGTGGGCGGATGACGCCGATACGGGTGGTGGTCGCGGACGACCAGGAGCTGGTGCGGGCCGGGTTCGGGATGATCCTGGACGCCCAGCCGGACATCGAGGTGGTGGCCGAGGCCCGCGACGGCGCCGAGGCCGTCGAGGCGGTGCGGGCGCACACCCCGGACGTGCTGCTGCTGGACGTCCGGATGCCGGTGATGGACGGCCTGGAGGCGGCCCGCCGGGTGTGCGCGGAGTTCCCGGCCACCAAGGTGATCATGCTGACCACCTTCGACGTCGACGACTACGTCTTCGACGCGCTGTACGCGGGCGCCAGCGGCTTCCTGCTGAAGGACGTCCGGCGGGACGACCTGGCGCACGGGGTGCGGATGGTGGCCTCCGGGGAGGCGCTGCTCGCCCCCTCGGTGACCAGGCGGCTGATCGGCGAGTTCGCGGCCCGCCGCCCGGGCGGCCGGGAGCGGGCGGTGCGGCCGCCGTCCAGGCTGCTGGAGCAGCTGACCGTACGGGAGCAGGAGACGCTGCGGTTGATCGCGCGCGGGCTGTCCAACGCGGAGATCGCGGCCGAACTGGTGGTCAGCGAGCACACGGTGAAGACCCACGTCAGCAATGTGCTGAGCAAGCTCGGGCTGCGCGACCGGGTGCACGCGGTGGTGTTCGCGTACGAGGCCGGGGCGGTGGTGGCGGGGGAGTCCTGAGCCGACTCCTGGGCTGACGTCCGGGCTGCTCCCCCGCGCGGGGGAGGGGCCGGGTTCGCCGGTGCGGGCGATCCGCGACGAGGGGTCCGGCCGGAAGGCTCTGGGGTGTCGGAACGGGACGCGGCCCATGGACTCGGGGCCGGGGACACCACAGGAGATCGTCAGATGAACGCCAGCCGTACCAGCGGTACCAGCCGCCGCACCGCCTACGCCGCCGTCGGCGCCCCCGCCCTGATGGCCCTCTACGGCGGCATCCGCCTGGTGCCCGGCTCCCGCGAGCCCGGCCTCGGCTGGACCACCGGGCACACCGCGATGTTCGCCGGCCTGCTGCTGTTCGCCCCGGTGCTGCTCGCCCTGCGCCGGCTGCTCGCCCCGCGCGGCACCACCGCCGGGCGGCTGGCCGCGAACACCGCGCTGGGGACGGCGTTCGCGGGCCTGGCGGCCTCGCTGGTGCAGATCGGGATCGACCTGTGCGTCGGCCTGGCCGCGGCGGACAAGGCCGAGCAGGTGCGACTGTTCCAGCGGGTGCAGGACGTGCCGGGGGTGCTGCCGGCCGTCTACCAGATCGGCCCGCTGCTGTTCTACGTCGGCCTGCTGGCGATGCTGGTCGCGGCCTCGGTGGGGGCCGGCCGGGCGCTGCGCTGGTGGAGCCCGGTGCTGATGCTGGTCGGCACCGTCGCCTCCGGGGCCGACCTGGCCTTCATCCCGCTCGCCGCCGCCTGCTACCTGGTGGCGCTCTCCCCGCTGGTCCGGCTCGACGCGGCGCCCCGTGCGGCGCTGGTCTGAGGAAGCCGGCTCAGGCCATCCGGAACACCGGCCCGCGCGGGGTGAACGGCAGCGCGGCGCCGCGCGGGACGAGGAAGGCGTGCTCGCGGCGCAGCCGCAGCACGTCGCACTCGCCGTCGGTGATCACCAGCACCGGCGCCCCCGGCGGGAAGTCCTCGGCCCGTTCCAGCAGGTCGATGCCCGGCTGGAGGACGGTGCCGCCGCGCCCGTGTACCCGCAGCCGTCCGGCGATCTCCTCGACCGGCAGGTACCCGGCGTCGTGCGGGGCGGCGTCGCAGTGCACCACCCGGGCGGCCGGGACGTCCCGGGCGGCGGCGTACGAGGCGATCGCGCCGAGCGCCTTGCCGAGCAGGGCCCGGTCCATCGAGCCGGAGGTGTCCAGGACGACGCCGAAGGTGCAGCGCGGCACCTCCTCCTCGGGGCGGTACCGGCCGGCCCGCGGGATGTCCGGGGTGGCGGACTGCCGACGGGCGGGGCGGGAGTAGCTGCGCAGCGGCTCCGGCCGGGGCACGAACTCGTCGAACCAGCGCGCCAGTCGGGCGTCCCAGGGCAGCGGCGGATGGGCGAGCGCGCGGATCTCCTCGACCAACCCGGCCGGGAGCAGCCCGCGTTCGCGCCGGTGCAGTTCGAAGCCCTGCTGGAGGCCGCGCCGGTAGAAGTCGTCCAGGTCGACGTAGTCCCGGGGCGGGCCCAGCGGTGCGCCGAGGACGTCCGGGCGGTTCTTCCCGGCCAGCGTGGCGAGGCGGCGGATCCGGCGCTGGTCGCGGGCGATCCGGTCGTACACCTCCTCGGCCGACAGGCCCGCCAACTGCGGGTCGTGCAGCAGCCCTTCGGGCATCTCGCCGACGCCCATCTCCAGCAGCCAGCCGTTGATGACGTAGTCGGCGGCGACGTTGAACAGGAACGGGTCGCGGCCGCCGCGGCGCTCGCCGTGCCGCAGGGCGGCGTGCAGGATCTCGTGGCCGAGGATGAACCGCCACTCCTCGTCGGAGTACTGGCGCAGCGGGTTGACGTAGATCTCGGCGGCCTCGGCGTTGACGGCGGCGACGGCGATGTCGTGCGCCCGGGCGAGTTCGGCGTCCGCCACCACGGTGAGGCCGGCCGCGATGCCGCCGAGCAGCGGGTACGAGGAGACGAACCAGTTGAGCGCCCTGGTCCACGGGCGTTCGGGCAGCCGGCGGCCGGTCTCGGCGTCGATCCGGCCGCCGGCCCGGTCCATCGCGGCGGACATGGCGCGGGTGAGCGCGGCCGCGAAGGCGGCCTGCCAGTCCTCGGGGCCCTGGTGGTGGCCGCGCCACTCGACCAGCAGCTGGTCGGGGTCGGCGGTGCCGGCCGTCCCGGCGGCGTCGGCCGCGGGCAGGCCGTCCCGGCGCCAGCGGTCGGCCAGCTCCTCCTCGTCGCCGCCCGGGTACTCCTGGGGGAGGGTGACCGGGGCGCGGCCGATCGGAAAGGTGGCGAGGAAGCGGTTGACCATGGCGCAGCGGGCGGCCGCCTGGTAGGCGTCGGGCTGGGTCCGGGCGCCGCGGGCGGCCGGCAGGTGGCCGAAGCCCAGGTGCAGCAGGCCGTGCGCCAACACCCAGGCCCACTCGGCGGGTTCGGCCCGGCGGCGCGGGTCGACGTGCAGGGTGCCGTTGGAGTCGACCACCGCCCAGCCGTCGGGCGGGGCGGTGGTGCAGTCCTCGGTGCGGCAGATGTCGGCGCGCAGGGCGGCGAGGGCCGGGTTGAGGCGCAGCAGCCGGACGCCCTCGGCGAAGGCCTCCCCGGCGGGGTCGGGCTTCTTCCGGTCGGCGGCGGCGCGCTTCACCGGCGGGCCTCGACCAGCCGGGGCATGTCCCGGGCGGCCTCGATCAGGAACCAGGAGGGCAGCACCGGGTTGCCGTCCGCGCCGTCGGCGATCACCGTCTGGGCGACCTCCACCGAGATCTCGGCCAGCTGCACCAGCAGCGACTTGGCCCGGAAGGCGGTCTGCCGCTGCGCCCCGGAGGCGTGTTCCTTGCTGGCGGGCAGTTCCTTGACCAGCCGGCCGCGGAAGGCGTCGGCCAGGTAGTAGAGCAGGTCGCGGTCCTCCAGCCGGTGCGGCCAGCGGGCGTCGCCCTTGAGGATCGCCTCCAGGCCGTAGGAGTTGCGGACGATCTTCGCGTAGCCGCAGAAGGCGATCGCGTGCTGGGGGGTGAGCAGCCCGTGGGCGATCACCTTGAGGGTCTCCTCGTCCAGGGTGGGGCCGAAGGAGTGCAGCGCGTCGGAGAGCATGTGCCAGGCGCGCGGGGTGGAGAACGGCTCCTCGGTCTTGGGCGGGGCGGACCACAGGTGGTCGGGCCGGTCGGTGAGGTGGTCGAGGATCCACGGGTGGATGCCGGCGCCGGCCGCCCACTGCAGCCAGTCCCCGGAGCTGGCCCGCAGATGGACGTGGACCATGCGGTTGACCAGCGCGGACGCCATCGGGCGGGCGAGCGCGCCGTCGGTGGCGCGGTTCCCGGCGCCGATCACGATCGAACCGGGCGGCAGCTCGTAGGAGCCGATCCGGCGGTCCAGGATCAGCGAGTAGAAGGCCTTCTGGACGTCCGGCGAGGCCGCGTTGAGCTCGTCCAGGAACAGGCAGTACGGCTCGTCGCGGGCGATCTGCTCGGGCGGGCAGAACCGGGAGCGGCCCTCCGGGGTGAGCTGGGGGACGCCGATCAGGTCCTCCGGGGCGAGCTGGGTGCCGACCAGGCTCACGCACTCCAGTCCGAGCGACTCGGCGAACGCCCTGACCAGGGAGGACTTCCCGATCCCGGGGGCGCCCCAGAGGAACACCGGGCGGACGGTGGCCAGGCCGAGCAGCAGCTCGGGGATCTGGGCGGGCGAGACGCTGACTGCTCCCTGCACGGGGCTCCTTCGTGGCGACGGTGCGTGACCGGCCCAGTGTGCGGCGGGAGTTGGCCGGGCGCATCCGGATTTCCGGGGCCCGGCCTGCCGCCCGTCCGGAGCCGGCGTAGCGCCCGTCCGACGTCCGTCCGGCGCCCGGATTCTCGGTGGCCGCGGCAGCCCGGGGCCCGTACCGTCCCGGGTATGAACGCGAAGCGCCCCCTGATCGCCGTGCTCACCGGCGCGGGCATCTCGACCGACTCCGGCATCCCCGACTACCGCGGCCCGCAGGGGCTCTGGCGCAAGGACCCGTCGGCCGAGGAGCTGGTCACCATCGGCCCGTACCGGCGGGACCGGCAGGTGCGCGAGCGGGCCTGGCGGATGCGGCTGGAGACGTCCGAGCTGGCCGCCGAGCCCAACGCCGGGCACCGCGCGCTGGTCGAGCTGGAGCGGTCCGGGCTGCCGCTGCGGGTGCTCACCCAGAACATCGACGGGCTGCACCAGCGGGCCGGCCTGACCGACCGCAAGGTGCTCGAACTGCACGGCAACGTCCGGGAGACCCAGTGCCTGCGCTGTCGGGTGGTCGGGTCGATGGCGGAGGCGCTGGCCCGGGTCGAGGCGGGGGAGCCGGACCCGGACTGCCGGGAGTGCGGCGGGATCCTGAAGCCGCGGATCGTGATGTTCGGCGAGAACCTGGACCAGGAGGTGCTCGGTCAGGCCGACACGATCGCCCGCGCCTGCGACCTGTTCATCGCGATCGGCACCAGTCTCCAGGTGTTCCCGGTGGCCGGACTGCCGTACAACGCGGTGAAGTCGGGGGCGAAGCTGATCATCGTGAACGCCGAGGGGACGCCGTACGACGCGGCCGCGACCGAGGTGATCCGGGAGCCGATCTCGGAGGCGCTGCCGGAGCTGGTGCGACGGCTGGTGCGGGAGCGGGCCTGAGGACGGGAGAACGGGAGGCCGGGAGGGTCTGTCTACGGACGTACCGCGTGCGTACGATGATCTTCCCGGCTTCCCCTCACGGCCTGGAGTGATCGAGCAATGACGACGACGGCGAAGTTCGACCCCTGGTCGGCGGCGTTCGTGGCCCACCCGTACGACGCGTACGCCGAACTGCGCGAGCACGCGCCGGTGGCGTACCACGAACCGACGAACCAGTGGCTGGTCTCCCGCCACGAGGACGTCAGCGCCCTGCTGCGGGACCGGCGGCTCGGCCGCACCTACACCCACCGGTTCAGCCACCAGGAGTTCGGCCGCCCCGAGCCCGACCCGGCGCACGAGCCCTTCCACACCCTCAACGACCACGGGCTGCTCGACCTGGAGGCGCCCGACCACACCCGGATCCGCCGGCTGGTCTCCAAGGCCTTCACCCCGCGCATGGTCGAGGGGCTGCGGCCGACCGTCCGGCGACTGGCCGGGGACCTGGTCGACGGGCTGCTCGCGGCCGGCGGCGGCGACCTGATCGCCTCCGTCGCCGAGCCGCTGCCGGTCGCCGTGATCGCCGAGATGCTGGGCGTGCCGGAGTCCGACCGCCACCTGCTGCGCCCCTGGTCCGCCGACATCACCGGCATGTTCGAGCTCAACCCGAGCGAGGAGACCGCCCGCCGGGCCGTCACCGCGAGCACCGAGTTCTCCGACTACCTGCGCGCGCTCATCCGCGAGCGCCGGGCCGCCCCGGGCGAGGACCTGATCAGCGCGCTGATCCAGGCCCAGGAGGGCTCCGACGCGCTCAGCGAGCAGGAGATGGTCTCCACCTGCGTGCTGCTGCTCAACGCCGGCCACGAGGCGACCGTCAACACCACCGGCAACGGCTGGTGGGCGCTGTTCCGCAACCCCGGCGAACTCGCCCGGCTGCGCGGCGCGGTGGACGAACTGCTGCCCACCGCCGTCGAGGAACTGATGCGCTGGGACACCCCGCTGCAGATGTTCGAGCGCTGGGTGCTGGAGGACATCGAGGTCCGCGGCGTCACCGTCCCGCGCGGCGCCGAGATCGCCCTGCTCTTCGGCTCCGCCAACCGCGACCCGGAGCGCTTCGCCGACCCCGACCGCCTGGACCTCGGCCGCACCGACAACCCGCACATCACCTTCGGCGCCGGAATTCATTTCTGTCTGGGCGCCCCGCTCGCCAGACTGGAGCTCACCGAGTCCTACGGCACGCTGCTGCGCCGGTCCCCGGGCCTGCGGCTGGTCCGCGAGCCCGAGTGGAACCCGGGCTATGTGATCCGCGGGCTCAAGGAACTGCTGGTCGAGGTCTGAGAACCGGGACGTCCGAGAACCGGGACGTCCGAGAACCGAGGGGGAGAAGGCCGTGGGCAAGGCGACGGGGGCACTGCTGGGGCTGGCGATCGGCGACGCGATGGGCCGGCCGACCGAGTTCCAGGACGTCGAGCGGATCGCCGCCGAGCACCCGGACTGGCGGCAACTCCCGCTGCCCGCGCGGGCGTTGGTGACCGACGACACCCAGATGACGCTCGCCCTCGGCCGCGGCCTGCGCGCCGCCCTGGCGCGCGGGCCGCTCACCCCGCTGCGGCTGACCCGGCCGGTCCGCGAGGAGTTCGTCGACTGGTGGCGCTCCCCGGAGAACAACCGCGCCCCCGGCATGACCTGCCTGCGCGCCTGCGAGCGGCTCAGCCGCCACGAGTACCGCTGGCAGCAGGCCAGCGACGTCGGCTCCAAGGGCTGCGGCGCCAACATGCGGGTCGCCCCGATCGGGCTGGTCCGCGACCTGGACGCCCGGCAGCTCGCCGGCGCCGCCCAGCTGCAGTCCGCGCTCACCCACGGCCACCCGACCGCGCTCGCCGCCAGCGACCTCACCGCCTACGCCGTGCGCGAGCTCGCCGACGGCCTCCCGCCCGCCGACCTGCCCGCGGCGCTGCGGGCGTACGCGCTGGCGAGCCGCGAGCGGTACGACGAGTTCTGGCTCGGCGACCTCGCCGACCGCTGGTACGGCGACTCCCCGCAGGCCGTCATCGCCCGCGGCTGGGACGACTGCCTCACGGTGCTCGACCGGTTGGACGCCGCGCTCGCCGCGCCCGACCTCGACGCCGACCCCTGCCTGGCCACCGGCGAGGGCTGGATCGCCGAGGAGGCCTTCGGCACCGGCCTGCTCTGCTTCCTGCTGCTGCCCGACGACCCGGTGGCCGCCGTCCGCCGGGCCGCCTACTCCAGCGGCGACTCCGACTCGCTCGCCTGCCTGGCCGGCGCCTTCGCCGGCGCCCACCACGGCGAGGCGGTCTGGCCGCAGGAGTGGGTCGAGCGGATCGAGTACCGGGACGAGCTGCTGGAGCTCGGCGCGCTCTGGGACTGAAACCCGCCGGACACGCCCGGAACCCGTTCCCGGGGCGGCGCGTCGAAGGGCCATGACGAACCGCAGCACGGTCGGAAACCACCGCCGTCGCCCGGCGGCGCTGCTCCTCGCCGCCGCCCTCGCCGCGCCGCTGCTCAGCGGCTGCGGCGGCACCGGAAGCGCCGCCACCGGGGAACTGCGGGCCGCCGCCCCGGCCTCCCGCCCCGCCGTGGACCCGGCCCGGGTCGCGGCCACCGCCCAGGCCACCGACGCCTTCGGACTGGACCTCCTGCACGCCCTCACCGCGCAGCCGGACGCCGCCGGGCGCAACACCGTGGTCTCGCCGTCGGGCCTGGCCACCGTGCTCGCCATGCTGCTCCCCGGCGCGCGCGGCGCGACCGCCGACGAACTCGCCAAGGCCCTGCACACCGACCTCGCCCCCGAGCAGTACGCCCTGGCCGTCGGCGCGCTGAACCGGCCGGCCGCGGCCACCGACAAGCTCACCCTGCGCGAGGCCGACGAGGTCTGGACGAAGCAGGGGCTGGCCGTCTCACCCGGCTACCTGGCCACCCTCGCCACCGCCTTCGACGCCGGGGTGCACACCGCCGACTTCGCGAAGAACCCGGAGGACGCCCGCACGGCGATCAACGCGGCCGTGGCCAGGACCACCGACGACCGGATCAAGGACCTCCTCCCGCCGGGCGCGGTCACCACCGACACCCGGCTGGTCCTCACCGACGCGCTCTACCTGAAGGCCCGGTGGGCCACCGAGTTCAAGCCCGCGAACACCGCTGACCGCCCCTTCCACCGGCTCGACGGCTCCACCCCGAACGTCCCCAGCATGAGCCGGGACGGCGACCTCAAGTACGCCGACGGCTCCGGCGGGATCGCCGGGGAACCCTGGCAGGCCGTCGAACTCCCTTACGCGGACGGCACCTTGGCGATGGACCTGATCGTCCCGGCGCAGAGCGGCTTCGCGGCCTTCCGCAAGGGCCTGGACCGGCCCCAGCTGGACCGGATCCTCGGCGCCCTCGCCGAACAGCCCGTCGACCTCCAGCTGCCGCGCTTCCACTTCGACACCTCGAACGAGCTGAGCTCCGCGCTGCGCTCGCTCGGCGTCCACGCGGCCTTCGCGCAGCCCGACTTCGGCGGCATCGCCGCGGACCCGCTCGGCCTCACCGCGGTGCTGCAGAAGGCCACCGTCCAGGTCGACGAGGGCGGTACGGTCGCGGCGGCCGGCAGCGGCGCGGTGATCGCCGGGGCGGTGCCGGCCGCGCGGCAGCCCGCCGAACTCCACATCGACCGGCCGTTCCTGTTCCTGATCCGGGACACCGCCACCGGGCGGCCGCTGTTCCTCGGCCAGGTCACCGACCCGCAGGCCGGGTAACCGACCCGCAGGCCAGACCACCGACCGCAGGCCGGGTAACCGGCCTCAAGCAGGGGAGCGGGGGTTCACCAGGCCGGGTAGCGCCCGCCGAGCGCCGGGTGGCCCGGGTCGCGGCTGCCGAACAGCACCAGCAGGTCGTCCGCGACCGTCAGCAGCTCGGTCCGCCCCTCGATCGCCCGGGTCCAGCCGTCGGGCAGCGCGGAAGCGCCGTACGCGGCCCCGACCAGGTTGCCGCAGACCGCGCCGGTCGAGTCGCTGTCCCCGGAGTGGTTGACCGACAGCAGCAGCGCGGTGCGCACCGGGTCGGGGTCGAGGGTGGCCGCCAGCAGCGAGTACACCGCGATGGCCAGGCACTCCTCGGCGATCCAGCCCAGTCCGACCCGTTCCACGGTGTCCGCCGAGGGCTCGGCCTCCTGGGCCAGCCGCACCGCCCGGGCCAGCGCCTGCACGGTCTCCTTGGAGCACGGCAGCTCGCGGATCTGCTCCACCGTCTCGCCGACCGCCGCCCACGGCTCCGTCCCGGCCGCCAGCCGCTCGACCAGCGCCGCGAAGGCGCCCGCCGCCAGGTAGCCGGTCGGGTGCCCGTGGGTGAGCTGGGCGCACTGCACGGCCAGCCCGAAGGACTGCTCGACGCCCAGCCGGGCCAGCCCGAACGGCGCCGAGCGCATCACCGTGCCGCAGCCCTTGGAGTCGGGGTTGATCGGCCCCGGCAGCCCGATCGGGGCCGGCGCCTCGAACACCGGGTGCTCGGACGCCCCGCTCAGGCAGGCGTTGCCCGGCGCCCGCCGGGCGTACAGGAACGGCCGGCCCAGCAGCCAGCCGTCGTACGGGCGGGGCTGCGGCTCGGTGTCCGGCGCGGGCTGGAACTGGGTGCGCAGCCAGCGCCGGTAGGCGCCGTGCACGGCCTCCGGCACCGAGCCGCCGCCGCCCGTCCAACCCCGGACGAAGCCGCGGATCAGGCCCTCGGCGGTGAACAGCGTCATCTGGGTGTCGTCGGTGACCTCCACCGACCCGGTGCCCCCGGACGGCAGCGTGGTCACGCCCTGCGGTCCGAACCGGTCCTGGATCTGGTGGAGCTGCTGGAACTCCACCGGCCAGCCCAGCGCGTCACCGATCGCGCCGCCGAGCAGCGCACCGCGCACCCGGTCCCGGTATCCCGACTCCGCCGCCGACTCGGTCACGTCGAATCCCCCTTCGTTCGTGGCGGGGTCGTTTCTATCAGGCGGGACGTCGGTTGTGGATCTCGCCCCGCCCGTGCAGCGCCGCCCGGTCGGCCGCGGCCCGCCCGGCCGCCCAGCCCTCGCCGTCGCTGACCCTCACCCGCTGCGAGACCAGCTTCGGGAACAGCCGGCCCACCTCGTCGTCCACCGCCGCCGAGCGGGCGGCCAGCGCGGGCAGCAGCCGCTCGTCCGGCAGCAGCTGCTCCTCGGTGCCGTCCTCGCGCAGGTGGCGGCCGGCCGCGGCGGCGCTGGTGGCCCGCTCGGTGGCGGCGGTCAGCCGCTCGCGGATCCGCGCCGCGTAGGCGACCAGGAAGGACTGCCGGAACGCCTTGCTGCGGGAGTCCTTGCCGGAGCCCGCCTTGTTGAGCGCGTGGGTGGCCTGCACCAGCAGCGAGGTGTAGAGCAGCTCGACGCCGTCCAGGTCCCCGTCGAAGCCGATCACGGTGCAGAAGCCGAACTCCTTGGCCCACACCACCCGGCACCGGTTGGCCGCCGCCACCGCGTCCAGCAGCATCGTCTTGGGGCCCTCGTACGGGTTGTCCACGCCGATCCGCAGCGCCGCCGGGGTGTCCCGGTCGGCGGTGGCGGCGGCCAGCAGCGCCTCGTCGATGCTGTGCTGGGCCATCAGCTGCTGGGCCTTGGCGGTCAGCGCCTCGGCCTCCTCCGGGTACTCGGTGGACTCGGCCTTGGCCAGCAGCGCCCGGATCCGGGCCAGCATCCGCGGCTCGCCGGTCACCGGAACGGCGGGGCGCTCCGCCCGTACGGCCTGGCCGGGGGCCGGGCCGACCGGCGCGATCGGGGGCAGCCGGCCCCAGCTGCGCAGCAGCTCCAGGACGGCGGTGGCGAGCGCGAAGCGGTCCAGCCGGTGCCGGTGGGCGAAGGCCCCGAGGTACTGCTCGTCGGTCGGCCACCAGACCTCGGTCTCCAGCTCGCGCAGCTGCTCCTGCCAGCGCCGGTCCAGTGCGGCGGCGGGGTGCCGGCGGCCCTCGGCGGCGATCAGGTCCACCGCGAGCGCCAGGTGGACGGGCTTCAGTCCGCGCCGCACCACCCGAACCAGGTCCGCCGGGCGCCACCCGGCCGACCAGCAGCGGCCCACCGCGGTGTCCGCGTACCCCAGCAGCGCCCGGCTGACCGCCGACCACTGCCCGGCCGAGGCGGCCAGCAGCGAGGCCCCGGTGTCCAGCGCGAGGTCCAGCCCCTCCTCCGGCGCGGTGAGCACCGCGCGCACCGCCTGCTCCAGCAGCGGCCCGGCGTTCCCGTCGCCCTGCTGCGCGCGCTTGCCCACGGTGTGTCCCTGCTCTCCTCGACGGTTTCGGCCCCTCCGGCCATGATGCCGGAGGGGCCGAGGAGACGGGATGCGCCCCGGGGCTACCGCTCGATGGCCTTGGCCATGATCTCCGGCACCCGGTCCAGCAGCTTGGCGGCCGCCAGCCGGATGCCCAGGGTGGCGACCAGGGCGCCGTAGAGCGGGCCGAGCAGCAGCAGTGGCCAGGTCGGACCGTCCGAGGTCAGCGCCCAGAGCAGGTAGCCGCCGACCGGCAGGGCGAGCACCGCGACGCCGAGCATCGAGCCGAACTGGTTGAGCAGGATCAGCCCGCCCTGCCCGGGGGCGGCGTTGCGCATCGGGTTGCTGTCGGCGGGCATGGTGTACGGCGCGATCACGCTGAACACCGAGCCGAGCGCGATGCCGCAGCCGAGCACCGCCAGGGCCAGGCCGACCGCGGACGGCAGCCCGGCCCAGTCGCCGGTGGCGGCGGCCAGCACCACCCCGAGCACCAGCGTGACCGGGACGGCGTACGACAGCACCGCGTACGCCCGGCCGCGCAGCTCGTCCCGGGCGTCGGCGGGGGTGCGCAGGGTGGCGGCGACCATCCAGAACGCCGAGCCGTCCATGCCGAACAGGTTGAGCATCTGCAGCCCGAGGAAGGTCCCGGTCATGGCCAGCAGGTAGACGCTCGACCAGCCCTGGACCACCGACAGCACGCAGATCACCAGCGTCATCCCGATGCTGGTGAACAGCGCGGCCTTGGCCCGCGGTTCGCGCCAGGCGTACCGCAGGTGGCGCTGCATCACCGCGCCGGTGCGACCCTCGGGCAGGAACCGCCAGCCGCGGCTGTTCTCCACCCCGCGGGCCACCTCCAGGGTGGACGAGTCGGCGGTGACCATCAGCTCCTGGAGGCTGCCCCGCCACCAGCGCAGCAGCAGGACGAGCAGCGCGGCGGCCGCGGCCAGCTGCAGCACCGCCTGGGGGTACTCGCCCGCGCCGACGCTGCGCGGGGCGTCGACCGCGCTGATCGGCGGGATCCAGCGCAGCACCCCGGCGATCGGCTTGAGCGGGCTGAGGTCGAGGTCCTGGCCGTGCTGGCGGCCGAAGATGCTCTGCGAGCCGACGTTGGCGGCCTGGACGAGCAGGGCGAAGGCCAGCCCGCCGAAGATCGCGAAGTCCTTGCCGCGCCGGCTGGAGAGCATCCGGGCGTTCCCGGCCGCGACCGCCCGGGACAGCGTGATCAGGCAGAGCAGCGCCAGTGGCACCGCGACCACCGCGACGGCGGCCGAGGCGCCCCCGTCCGCGCCGGACAGCACCGCACCGGTCACCAGCACCAGGCTGATCAGCGGACCGGGCCCGATCAGCGCGGCCAGCAGCGAGCCGCGCAGCAGCGGGCCGGGCCGCAGCGGCAGCATGGTGAGCCTGGTCGGGTCGGCGCTCTCGTCGCTGGAGAAGAGGAACAGCGGCAGCGCGGCCCAGCCCAGGGTGAGCACGCCGAGCAGCATCACCCCGGTGTCCCCGGAGCCGGCGTAGCGCCCGTTCAGCATCGCCATGCCGAGGGCCGTCAAGCCCGCGAGGAGCAGGCCGAGCACACCGCCGATGACGTACACGGCGGTCCGGCCGGGGCTGCGGCGCAGCCCGTTGCGCAGCAGCCGCAGCTTGAGCGCGACCATGCCGCGGACCACCGTTCGCCCGTCGGGCACGGTCGGGGAGGTCACTGGGCGCTCCCGCCGAGCCAGCCGAGGGCCTGGCCGTCGTCCTCGCGGACGCCGATCAGCTCCAGGAAGGCCTCGTGCAGGCTGCGCCCGCCCCGGACGGTGTCCAGCGACCCCTGGGCGATCACCCGGCCGACGTTGACCACGGCGACCCAGTCGCAGAGCTGCTCGACCAGTTCCATCACGTGGCTGGAGAAGACCACCGTGGAGCCGGCCGCCGCGTACCGCTTGAGCACGCCGCGGATGGTCTGGGCGGAGACGGGGTCGACGCCCTCGAAGGGCTCGTCCAGGAACAGCACGTCGGGGTTGTGCAGCAGGGCGGCGGCCAGGCCGATCTTCTTGCGCATGCCGGTGGAGTAGTCGGCGACCAGCTTGTCGGCGTCCCGGCCGAGGTCCAGGACGGCCAGCAGCTCCTCGGCGCGGCGGTCCACCTCGGCGGCGGGCAGGCCGCGCAGCCGGCCGGTGTACTGGAGCAGCTCGCGCCCGCTGAGCCGTTCGAACATCCGCAGGCCCTCGGGCAGGATGCCGATCCGGGCCTTGACGGTGACCGGGTCGGCCCACACGTCGGTGCCGTGCACCAGCACGGTGCCCTGGTCGGGCCGGAGCAGGCCGGTGACCATGGACAGGGTGGTGGTCTTGCCCGCGCCGTTCGGCCCGACCAGGCCGATGAACGAACCGGCGGGCAGCTCCAGGCTGAGCCCGGCCACCGCGGCCTGGGTGCCGAAGTGCTTCCACAGTCCTTGGATGCTGACGGCGGAGGGGGTGCCCGGTCCGGAGGGACCGGCGGGACCGGCGGGGGTCGGTTCGTCGGGCGACGGTGCTGACGCCTGCATGGCGGCCTTCTGTCTGTGGTCGTGGGTGGTCGGGCGGGTGGTCATGGGCGGTCGGGCGGCTGGTCGGGCGGGGCTGCTGCGGGCCCAGCCTGTCACTGCCCGAACAGGCTGTCGCCCGCTTTGAGGATCCCCTGAGCCTGTCCGCCGAACGGGTGAGGCGCGCCGTGCGGCGGCCGTTCCCGACGGCCGGGTTCCGGTTGGCGTGGATCGGTCGGCGATCCGATCCGGCAACTACTCAGTTCCCTTGTTCGTCCTGCACTATGAGGACCAGTGAGCACACGGGGGTGCCGTGTTGCCGGGAGGTGGCGGATGTCCGTTCAACCGTGGGGCGAGCCCGGCCCCGCCGATCGGCCCGGCCGTCGGCCGGCGCCCGGCGGCTGGCCGGCTCCGTCGTCGTCCCAGTCGTCCCCGCAGGCCGCGATGCGGGCGAGCCACGCGGACCGGGACCGGACGGTGGACGTGCTGAAGGCCGGGTTCGCCGAGGGCCGGCTGTCCGCCGAGGAGTACGAGCAGCGCCACGAGGCCGCGGCCCGGGCGCTCACCTACGGCGAGCTGGCCGTGCTGGTGGCCGACCTGCCGACCGGGCCGATGACGCCGCTGCAGGCCGCGCAGCCGGTCCCGGCGACCTTCCTGGTGCCGCCGCCGGTGCCGCAGGCCCGGCCCACCAGCGTGCTGGCGGTGGTCTCCCTGGTGTGCGGTCTGACCGGCTTCCTGGCGCTGCCGGCCCTGCCCGCCGTGATCACCGGCCACCTCGCCCGCGCGCAGATCCGCGAGCGCAACCTGGACGGCGACTGGGCGGCCGTCCTGGGACTGGTGCTCGGCTACCTGGGCAGCGCCTTCTGGCTGCTGATCTTCCTGCTGGGCGTCGCCTAGGCGTGGCCCGGGGCGGTTCCGCTCCGCTGGCGGGGCCCCGCGGACTGTGGTAGAGCGGTTGGAGGGCGGCCCGACACCGGCTGGTTGCGCACGGGACACCGGGGCGACACCCGGCCGAAGGCCGCGACCTGCGGCGTTGCATTTGTTTTGACCGCGCCCCATGCGCTAGGTACGCTCTGACCTTGTGCCTGGGGTGTCCCCGGGTCCTTGTGCGTGCATGCACACCGGTCGCCGCGCCGAGCCGGAGCGCTTCCCAGCGCGCCGCGCGTAGAGCGCCGTCGCTGTACATCAGCCATGGGATTCCGTGTCGGAAAACGCCCAACACACCCGACCGCGTGGGTCGACCACGGGGTCTGGTGCGAGGGAGACACCACAGGTTAGTTCCACCAAGCCTTGGCACACAGAAAACGGAGAAACGGTGCCTACGATCCAGCAGCTGGTCCGAAAGGGCCGGCAGGACAAGGTCGAGAAGAACAAGACTCCCGCGCTGAAGGGCTCCCCGCAGCGCCGTGGGGTCTGCACGCGTGTGTACACGACCACCCCGAAGAAGCCGAACTCGGCGCTTCGTAAGGTCGCCCGTGTGCGCCTCACCAGCGGGATCGAGGTCACCGCTTACATCCCGGGCGAGGGCCACAACCTGCAGGAGCACTCCATCGTGCTGGTGCGCGGTGGTCGTGTGAAGGACCTTCCTGGTGTCCGCTACAAGATCATCCGCGGTTCGCTCGACACCCAGGGTGTCAAGAACCGCAAGCAGGCTCGCAGCCGCTACGGCGCCAAGAAGGAGAAGTAAGAATGCCTCGTAAGGGCCCCGCCCCGAAGCGCCCGGTCATCATCGACCCGGTCTACGGCTCCCCGGTCGTCACCCAGCTGGTCAACAAGATCCTGCTGCACGGCAAGCGCTCCACCGCCGAGCGGATCGTTTACGGCGCCCTTGAGGGCGTCCGTGAGAAGACCGGCTCGGACCCGGTCGTCACGCTGAAGCGTGCGCTGGAGAACGTCAAGCCGGCCCTCGAGGTCAAGTCCCGCCGTGTCGGTGGCGCGACCTACCAGGTTCCGGTCGAGGTCCGTCCGGGCCGCGCCAGCACCCTGGCGCTGCGCTGGATGGTCGGTTACTCCCGCGCCCGTCGCGAGAAGACCATGACCGAGCGCCTGATGAACGAGATCCTCGACGCCAGCAACGGTCTGGGCGCTTCCGTGAAGCGTCGCGAGGACACCCACAAGATGGCCGAGTCCAACAAGGCCTTCGCGCACTACCGCTGGTAGTCCGTACCCCGTCACTAGACAGAGAGAGAACGAGCCACCATGGCTGCAACCTCCCTTGACCTCGCCAGGGTCCGCAACATCGGGATCATGGCGCACATCGACGCGGGCAAGACCACCACCACCGAGCGGATCCTGTTCTACACCGGTGTCTCGTACAAGATCGGTGAGGTCCACGATGGCGCTGCCACCATGGACTGGATGGAGCAGGAGCAGGAGCGCGGCATCACGATCACGTCGGCCGCGACGACCTGCCACTGGACGGTCGACGGCGTCGACAACACCATCAACATCATCGACACCCCGGGTCACGTCGACTTCACCGTCGAGGTGGAGCGTTCGCTGCGCGTCCTCGACGGTGCCGTGACGGTGTTCGACGGTGTCGCCGGTGTCGAGCCCCAGTCCGAGACCGTGTGGCGGCAGGCTGACCGCTACGGCGTCCCGCGCATCTGCTTCATCAACAAGCTGGACCGCACGGGCGCGAACTTCTTCTTCTGCGTCGACACCATCGTGGAGCGCCTCGGCGCCACCCCGCTGGTGATGCAGCTGCCGATCGGTGCCGAGGCGGACTTCCAGGGCGTTGTCGACCTGGTCCGCATGAAGGCGCTGGTCTGGTCCGCCGAGGCCGCCAAGGGCGAGATGTACGACATCGTCGACATCCCGGCCGACCTGCAGGAGCAGGCCGAGGAGTACCGCACCCAGCTGATCGACACGGTCTCGAACGTCAGCGACGAGATCATGGAGCTCGCCCTCGAAGAGGCCGAGATCCCGGTCGAGCTGCTGCAGGACGCGATCCGCAAGGGCACCCTGAACTCGGACTTCACCCCGATCTTCTGTGGTACCGCCTTCAAGAACAAGGGCGTTCAGCCCCTGCTCGACGCGGTCGTCAAGTACCTGCCGTCGCCGCTGGACATCGAGTCCGTCGAGGGCACCAAGCCGAACGACCCGGACACCAAGATCTCGCGCAAGGCGTCGGACGAGGAGCCCCTCGCCGCCCTCGCGTTCAAGATCATGTCCGACCCGCACCTGGGCAAGCTCACCTTCGTCCGGATCTACTCCGGTCGCCTGGAGTCCGGCACCTCGGTGCTGAACGCCGTCAAGGGCAAGAAGGAGCGCATCGGCAAGATCTACCGCATGCACGCGAACAAGCGTGAGGAGATCGAGTCGGTGGGCGCCGGCGACATCGTCGCCGTCATGGGCCTCAAGCAGACCACCACCGGTGAGACGCTGGCCGACGAGAAGCACCCGGTCATCCTGGAGTCCATGGACTTCCCGGCCCCGGTCATCCGCGTCGCCATCGAGCCCAAGTCCAAGGGTGACCAGGAGAAGCTGGGTGTCGCCATCCAGCGTCTCGCCGAGGAGGACCCGTCCTTCCAGGTCAACACGGACGAGGAGACCGGCCAGACCATCATCGCGGGTATGGGCGAGCTGCACCTTGAGGTGCTCGTCGACCGTATGCGCCGTGAGTTCAAGGTCGAGGCCAACGTCGGCAAGCCGCAGGTCGCGTACCGCGAGACGATCCGTCAGGCCGTCGAGCGCATCGACTACACGCACAAGAAGCAGACCGGTGGTTCCGGTCAGTTCGCGAAGATCCAGATCGCGATCGAGCCGCTTGAGCAGGCCGAGGGCTACGAGTTCGTGAACAAGGTCACCGGTGGCCGCGTGCCGAAGGAGTACATCCCTTCGGTCGACGCCGGTTGCCAGGAGGCCATGGAGTTCGGTGTGCTCGCCGGCTACCCGCTCCAGGGCGTCCGCGTCACGCTGCTCGACGGTGCCTCGCACGACGTCGACTCCTCCGAGCTCGCGTTCAAGATCGCCGGTTCGATGGCCTTCAAGGAAGGCGCGCGGAAGGCCAAGCCGGTCCTCCTTGAGCCGATGATGGCCGTCGAGGTCACCACGCCCGAGGACTACATGGGCGACGTGATCGGCGACATCAACTCTCGCCGTGGCCAGATCCGGTCCATGGACGAGCGTTTCGGCGCCCGCGTCGTCACGGCGCTGGTGCCCCTCTCCGAGATGTTCGGCTACGTCGGTGACCTGCGCAGCAAGACCTCTGGTCGCGCCAACTACTCGATGCAGTTCGACTCGTACGCCGAGGTCCCCAAGGCCGTGGCCGAGGAGATCATCGCCAAGTCCAAGGGCGAGTGACATCCCGACATTCGGGATGATTCACACCCCTTAGGCTGTCGAGAGGCGACCCGGGAGGATCCGTCCGGATCCTCCCGGGCCCTCCGGCCCCCCACCCACGGGGCGGCGCGAGGTGCTTCGGGCACCCGGGTCGGGCCCGTATCAAAGACCAACTGACGTCAGCACGGCGTACAGGAACTGTCCTCAGGAGGACTCAGTGGCCAAGGCGAAGTTCGAGCGGACGAAGCCCCACGTCAACATCGGCACCATCGGTCACATCGACCACGGCAAGACCACGCTGACCGCGGCCATCACCAAGGTGCTGCACGACGCGTACCCGGAGATCAACCCCTTCACGCCGTTCGACCAGATCGACAAGGCGCCGGAGGAGCGTCAGCGCGGTATCACCATCTCGATCGCGCACGTCGAGTACCAGACCGAGGCGCGTCACTACGCCCACGTCGACTGCCCCGGTCACGCTGACTACATCAAGAACATGATCACCGGTGCGGCCCAGATGGACGGTGCGATCCTCGTCGTCGCCGCCACCGACGGCCCGATGCCGCAGACCAAGGAGCACGTCCTCCTGGCCCGCCAGGTCGGCGTCCCCTACATCGTCGTCGCCCTGAACAAGGCCGACATGGTGGACGACGAGGAGATCCTGGAGCTCGTCGAGCTCGAGGTCCGCGAGCTCCTCTCCGAGTACGAGTTCCCGGGCGACGACCTGCCGGTCGTCCGCGTCTCCGCGCTGAAGGCGCTGGAGGGCGACAAGGAGTGGGGCGAGAAGCTCCTCGGCCTCATGCACGCGGTCGACGAGAGCATCCCGACCCCGGCCCGCGCCGTGGACCAGCCGTTCCTGATGCCGATCGAGGACGTCTTCACGATCACCGGTCGTGGCACCGTCGTCACCGGCCGCATCGAGCGTGGCATCCTCAAGGTCAACGAGACTGTCGACATCATCGGCATCAAGGAGACCAAGACCACCACCACGGTCACCGGCATCGAGATGTTCCGCAAGCTGCTCGACGAGGGCCAGGCCGGTGAGAACGTCGGTCTGCTCCTCCGTGGCATCAAGCGCGAGGACGTCGAGCGCGGCCAGGTCATCATCAAGCCGGGTTCGGTCACGCCGCACACCGACTTCGAGGCCCAGTCCTACATCCTGTCGAAGGACGAGGGTGGCCGTCACACCCCGTTCTTCAACAACTACCGCCCGCAGTTCTACTTCCGTACCACGGACGTGACCGGCGTCGTGACCCTCCCCGAGGGCACCGAGATGGTCATGCCGGGCGACAACACCGCCATGACCGTCGCGCTGATCCAGCCGATCGCCATGGAGGAGGGCCTGAAGTTCGCCATCCGTGAGGGTGGCCGCACCGTCGGCGCCGGCCAGGTCACCAAGATCATCAAGTAATTGATGCTCTGACCTGCCTGCCCCGTCAGGCTCGTCCGAAGGGCCCCACGCACCTCGCGGTGCGTGGGGCCCTTCGGCGTCTAACCCGGCGCTCACCTGCGCGCACTTCCTCTCACGGGGTGCTCATCGCCGACTGTTATGGTCGGCTCACCATCCAGCCCCGCCGTCGCGGAAAGTGGGATCCAACGCATGTCTACGGCACCGCTGTTGTCGGTCGTGATGCCGATCTACAACGAGCAGGAGGCGCTCCCGCTGACGGTCGAGCGGCTGCGTCCGATCCTGGACGCGCTGGGGGTCGCCTACGAGGTCGTCGGTGTCGACGACGGGAGCCGGGACGCCACGCCCGTGCTGATGCAGAAGATCCGGCAGGACTGGCCCGAGTTCCGCATCGTCCGTTTCGCCCGCAACTCCGGGCACCAGGCCGCGCTCACCGCGGGCATCCACCGGGCCCTCGGCGACTACGTGGTCAGCATCGACGCCGACCTCCAGGACCCGCCGGAGAAGATCCCGGAGATGCTCTCGCTGGCCCGCGAGCAGAGCCTCGACGTGGTCTACGGCGTGCGCGGGGACCGCGGCACCGACACCGCCTTCAAGCGGCGCACGGCCGGCGCCTACTACTGGCTGATGCGCCGGCTGGTCGGCAAGCGGATGCCCAACCAGGCCGGCGACTTCCGGCTGCTCAGCCGGGCCGCCGTGGACGCCCTGAAGCGGCTGCCCGAGCACCAGCCGGTCTACCGGCTGCTGGTGCCCTGGCTGGGCTTCCCCAGCGGCGAGGTGGTGTACGTCCGCGAGGAGCGGGTGGCCGGCGCCACCCACTACCCGCTGTCCAAGATGCTCCGGCTCGCGCTGGACAGCATCACCAACTTCTCCGCCGCCCCGCTGCGACTGGCCACCTACCTCGGCCTGATCAGCTTCGTGGTCTGCATCGCGCTCGCGGTCCACGCCACCGTCTCCTACGCACTCGGCTCGACGGTGCCCGGCTGGTCCTCGCTGTTCATCGGGATGCTCTTCCTCGGCGGCGTGCAGCTGATCTGCGTCGGCCTGCTGGGGGAGTACGTGGGCCGGATCTACTCGGCGGTGCAGAACCGTCCGACCTACTTCGTCGGCTACGACTCGGCCGAGGACGACGAACGGGGCCGGGGCCGGTGACGCTGATCGAGGAGCCCGTCGGGCCCACCCCGGGTGAGCCCGTCGAGCCCGCCCCGGGGACCCGTCGCCAGCTGCCGTCCTTCCTGGTCATCGGCGTCCTGAGCACGGTCTTCTACCTGGGGCTGTTCGTCCTCGCCCGGTTGTTCACCGACCCGCAGGTGGCCAACCTGATCGCGCTGGCCGTCAGCGCGGTCGCCAACACGGCGGCCAACCGCCGCTTCACCTTCGGGGTGGTCGGCTCGCAGGGGATGGTCCGCCACCAGTTGCAGGGCGCGGTGGCCTTCCTGATCGGCCTCGGCCTCAGCTCGGGGGTGCTCGCCCTGCTGGACCGGCTGGTGCCGCACGCCGCCCGGCCGGTGGAGGTGGCCGGGCTGGTGGTCGCCAACGGGCTGGCCACGGTGGCGCGGTTCGTGCTGCTGAAGGTCTGGGTCTTCCGCGGGGGTGCCGCCGGGCCCGCCGGTTCCTGACCCCTCCTGCGCCCTCCTGCCCCCTCTTGTCCCTTCTTGCCCCGAACGGATCGGACGGCCCACCGGGGTCGATCGTTCGTGGACCGCCCTTCCCCGCCCCTGGGTCACTGGGGGTAATCGGGGCCTCGGTATGCTTGGCCCCCGTAGCCTGCCCGCAGATGGTGGATGAGGTCCGGACCCGGTAGGGGGAGACGGGCGGCAGGGACTGAACCGGAGGGGCACGGCACCGTGTCGACCGTACACAGCTCGCCCGACATCGGGATCCAGCAAGCGACCGCACCACCGGAAGAGCGTCGGGCCCCGGGCGGCGGCCGGTGGACGGGCCGTAACCCGCTCGTGCTGGCCGGCGGACTCGCGCTGTCCTGGCTGGTGCCGGCCGTCCTGGTCGCGCTCCACCTGGGCGTCGTGCTGCTGCCGCTGCTGCTGATCGCGACGGCCGCCGTGATCCGGGTCGGCGGCGTGCTGCTGGACCGGCTCTTCGTCGCCGCGCTGATCCTCTTCGGCGCGGTGCTCACCTTCGGCCTGGCCTTCTCGCTCTGGCCCTGGGGCCTCTCGCCGGTGGCCACCACCGGGGTGCTGTCCAGCGTGCTGACGGTGGCCGCCTGGGCCGCCCGGCGGGCGCCGCGGCTGCCGCTGCGCTTCCGCTGGTCCGACCTGCTGGTGCTGGGCACCTTCGCCGGGTTCTGGCACTACCTCTTCCACCCCGTCGCCGGATCGTCGGCGGCCGAGCGGGTCGCCTACTTCGCCACCGCGGAGGACCGGCTCTCGCACTTCTCGTTCTTCTCCGGCATCCAGAGCGTCGGAGGCTACAACTTCCTCCACCAGGACGCCGCCAGGGCCTATCTGATACCGCCCTCCGAGGTGACCTACCCGCAGGGCTCGCACTTCCTGCTGGCCTGGGTCGACAGGTTCTTCCACACCGGCGCCGACCCCGGCGACATGGTCCAGACCATGAACCGGTACTTCCTGTACCTGCTGGTGGCGTACGCGCTGTTCTGCACCGCGCTGGTCTGGGCGGCCCGCTGGATCGGCGGGCCGCGGCTGCGCGGCTGGCGGGCGGCGGCGGTCTGCGCGACCGTCGGCTCGATCATGTTCGCCAGCAACTACCTGGACCTGCTGGCCCACGGCTTCGACTCGACCTTCATCGGTCTGCTGTTGATCGCGCTCGCGCTCGCGGTGCTGATCCGGCCGGCGATGGGCCGCGTCGAGTTCCTGCTGGCCGCCTCCGCCGGGCTGATCGCCGTCACCTACACGTACAACATCTACGGCGCGTTCATCGGCGTGGCGCTGCTGGGAGCGCTGGTCGTGCACCGGCGCAGGTTCGCCGGGCGCTGGTGGTGGACCCTCGGCGCGCTGGCGTGCGCGCTGGCTGTGGCCGCACTGCCGAGCGTCCTCTCGGTGATGGGCGACCTGGACGTGGCCAGCGCCTCGAACATGAGCGGCCCGAGCGTCAGCGCGGACCGCGCGATCCTGATCGGCGGCGGGCTGCTCGGGCTGCTGGCGGCGGCCATGCCGCGCAACCGCCGCACCGCCACCGGCCAGGCGCACCTGGCGGTGCTGCTCGGCACCGGCGGTCTGCTCAGCGCCTTCGCGGTCTACCAGCTGCACACCATCGGCAAGTACTCGTACTACTTCCACAAGATGACGGCCGTGGGCGTCGTGGTCGCACTGATATCGATCGGCGCGGTCGGGTCGGTCCTGCAGACGTCCCACCGGGGCTCCGGCAACGCGTGGACCCGGCGGGTGGGCGAGCTGGTGCTCTCCGGGCTGACCGTCGCCACCGCGCTGAGCCTCTTCGCCAACGTGCAGTGGGGCTTCCTGGCCACCAAGGACAGCCCGTCCGCCTGGTCCGCCAACCCGCTGGTGGCCTGGGGCCGCGGCGGGTTCGAGACCGACATGGGCCCCAAGGGCATGGACGGGCTGAAGGTCCTGCACAGCGACGGACCGGTGATCGCGCTGGTCTCCAACGACGACGTCAAGAACCTCAAGGCCACCTGGCTCGCCTCGCTGATGAACCGGCGCGGCGGCGACATGAAGGCGCTCTACGACATCCACTGGGTGGACATCGGCGGTCCGCAGGTCAAGGAGGAGGACTACCAGCGCTCCTTCGGCCGGCTGAAGGGGGCCATCGAGAAGCTCCCCGCGCCGCACCCGACGCCGACCATCCTGACCGCGGACCGTTCCGTGGGGGAGCGGATCAAGCGGGATCTGGCCGAGCACGGCCTGACGGTCAACGTGCTGAGCGATCCGGGGATCCTGTGGACCCAGCCGTGGGGCCGTACCTTCCCCGGGACCGTCTGAGATGACGTCCGGGGGAACGGGAGTGCGCACGGAGCATTCACCCCTACCCGCTACTATTCACAGCAATCGCACGGCATGGCCGGCCTCGTGCGGAGGTGCCTGGCACGGCCGGCCGGTGAATTCGGTGGTCATGTGATGAAGAACCCGATCGCCAAGCTGCTTGGGGTGCTTCCCCCGGGGGCGCGGCTCGTGGTCGGTGGCACGGTCGTGCTCGGGGCCTCGGCGTACGTCTACATGGCGCTCGTGGGCTACAGCCTGAGCACCGTCGGCGCGGCCAGGGTGACGATGCTCTGGACCATCGTGATGTCCGTGGGGTGGGGACTCTTCCAGCCGGTCGAGCTGGAGCTGACCCGGCTGGTGGCCGCCCGCAAGGTGGCCGGACACGGGGCGTTGCCCGCGGTGCGGCGGATGCTGCTGCTCGCCATGGGTCTCCTGGTCGCGGTCTGCGCGCTGCTGGCGGTCGCCTCCCGGCCGATCGCCGACCAGCTGTTCAGCGGCGACCGCAACCTGGTGATCGCACTGGCCGGCGGTCTGGCAGGCCTCGCGGTGAGCTCGGTGGCCCGCGGCGCGCTGGCCGGCCTCGGGCTGTTCGGCCCGTACGGTACCCAGCTGGCCGTCGACGGCGGGCTGCGGATCGGGCTGGCCGCGCTGGCGGCGGCCTGCGGCCTGCACTCTGCGGTGGTCTTCGGTCTGATCCTCTTCGTCTCCCCGCTGGCCGCCTCGCTGATCGGCCTGCGCGACACCCTGGCCGACCGCACCCCGGGGCCGGAGGTGTCCTGGAAGCAGCTGACCAGCGGCCTCGGCCTGCTGATCGCCTCGGTGATGCTCAGCCAGCTGGTGGTCAACGCGACCGTGGTCTGCGTGCGCCTGCTCGCGCCGAAGCACTCCGAGGCCTCCGACGCGCTGGTCTTCGCGATCGGCCAGGCCGTCGTGATGGCCCGGGCGCCGCTGTTCGCCTACAGCGCCCTCCAGGCCTCGATGGTCTCCGCGCTCTCCGGCGCCGCCGCGGCCGGGAACCACGCCGAGTTCCGCAAGGTGCTGACCCGCACCACGGCGATCGTCGCCGCGATGTGCATCGGCGGTGGCCTGCCGGTCATCGTGCTCGGTGCCAAGCTCAACCCACTGCTCTTCAACGCCAAGGACGTGCTCGGGCCGCTGGACTTCCTCTGGCTGGTGTTCGGAACGCTCTGCTACGTCCTCGCGACGGTCTTCGGTCAGGCGCTGATGTCCAGCGCCCAGCACCGCCGCCAGCTGGTCGGTTGGACCGCGGGTTCCGTAGCATTGGTGGCTGTCGCGCTCGCTCCGGGTGACATCGGCCTCCGCGCGGAGCTCGCCTACCTGGCCGGCTCGCTGGTCAGCGCGGTCCTGATGCTGTGGTCGCTCTACCGCGCGTTCCCGTCCCGCCCCGCCGTCCCGACCGACCGGCCCGCAGCAGAGCCGCTGCGGACGTCCTGAGGTGCGGGGCCGACGCCATGACCATCACCCATAGACAGACCCGAGGCACGGGCCGCCGTGCCGTTCGCCAAGCATGGAGCACCTGTGTCCGAGTATGACAACGTCTGGCTGGTGATCCCGGCCTACAACGAAGGCCAGGTGATCGCCGACGTCGTGGAGGGGGCACGCAAGACCTTCCCGAACATCGTGGTGATCGACGACGGCTGCACCGACGACACGGCCGAGCACGTCATGACGACCGGCGCCCACCTGGTGCGGCACCCGGTCAACCTGGGGCAGGGCGCCGCGCTCCAGACCGGTCTCAAGTACGCGCTCGCCCAGGAGGGCGCCGAGTACTTCGCGACCTTCGACGCGGACGGCCAGCACCAGACCGCGGACGTCGAGAAGATGGTGGCGCTGCTGCGCGGGGGCGAGGCCGACATCGTGCTCGGCTCCCGCTTCATCGAGCAGACCGGCCAGGTGCCGTGGATCAAGCGGGTGGTGCTCCGCACCGCCGCCGCGGTCAGCCCGACCGCCCGCAAGCTCAAGCTCACGGACGCGCACAACGGTCTGCGGGTGATGAACCGCGAGGCCGCCAGCCGGATCAAGATCACCATGAACGGCATGGCGCACGCGTCGGAGATCGTCTCCTTCCTCGCCGGCTCGGACCTGCGGGTCGCCGAGCTGCCGGTGGACATCCTCTACACCGACTACTCGCGCGCCAAGGGCCAGTCCCTGATCAACGGCGTGAACATCCTCTTTGACATCTCGCTGCGGGAGCGTAACGGCCGATGAACCACCTCTGGATCCAGCTCATCCTGGTCGTGGCCGCGGTGGCCATGGCGCTCGTCTTCGTCTGGCGCTGGGACAAGGCGAACACCCGGGCGTGGAAGCGCATCGCCTTCACGCTCTTCGTGATCGTCAACGTGGTCGCGATCCTGTGGCCGAGCGGCGTGACCAAGCTGGCCACCGCGCTGGGCGTCGGCCGCGGCACCGACCTGGTGCTCTACCTGATGGTCATCGCCATGGGCTTCCTGACCCTCAACACCTACCTGCGCTTCCGCTCGCTGGAGAAGAAGATCACCGACCTGGCCCGCACCGTGGCCATCACCGAGGGTGTCCGGCACAACAGCGACCGCCTCAACGCCCCGGTCGGCTCCGAGCACTGATCGAGAGCGGCCACGACGGCGCGGTACCACCGGTCGAGGGCCGGCACCCCGGGCGGGTGCCGGCCCTCGACCACAGCCGACCCCGGCCGACACGGTCGTCCGGAAAAGCTGGTTGACTTGGCTCGCCCGGCGGCCGCGGCCGGGCGGCACCGAAGCGTGACCCAGGACCAGGAGGTGCGGCGCCGTCATGAGCGTCGATTTCGTCATTCCGTACTACGGCGACCCGGAGTACCTGTTCGCCACCATCGACAGCATCCGGGCCCAGCACCAGCAGGACTGGAGGCTGACCGTGGTGGACGACCAGTACCCGGGCAACCGGGCGCTGGAGTACATCGAGGGCCTGGGCGACGACCGGATCCGCTACGTCCGCAACGAGGAGCGGCTCGGCCCCAACGGCAACACCTACAAGGCGTCCACCCTGGCCGAGCGCGAGTTCGTCTCGATGATGGGTGCCGACGACCTGCTGGAGCCGGACTACCTGGACGTCGTCCTGGAGCGGATGAAGGCCGACCCGAACGCGATCGCGGTGCAGCCGGGCGTGAAGGTGATGGACAGCGACGGCGTCCTGGTGCCGGCGCTCGGCATCGGCGACAAGGTCAAGCGCCGGATCGCCGCCCCGGCCCGCAAGGCCGGCCTGATCAGCGGCGAGGACGCGGTGAAGAGCCTGCTGTCCGGCAATTGGCTGTACACCCCGTCGCTGCTCTACCGCCAGTCCGCGCTCTCGAAGATCCCGTACCGTCCGGACATCGACGCCGTCCACGACCTGGCGTTCATGGTCGACATGCTGATGGAGGGCGGCAACCTGCTGGTCGACGAGCGCGAGGTGTTCCGCTACCGCCGTCACCAGGCCAGCGACTCCTCGAACCGGGTCAAGGACGGCAAGCGCTTCGACGAGGAGCTGAAGTACTACGGGCTGATCGCCAAGGAGCTGCGGGCCAAGGGCTGGAACGCCGCGGCCCGCTCGGCGGACCTGCACCTCTCGTCCCGGCTGCACGCCCTGATGGTCGCCGCCGGACGCCTCGGCGCGGGCGACTTCACCCACGCCGGCGCCATGGTGGGCCGCGCCGTCCGCAGCAGCTGACCCGGCCCGGAACGGGCCGTGGCCGCGCGTCGTGCACCGAACGATCACACTGGCTCCACAATCCGACCGCGTGGCAGACTTCCTGAGCGATCCAAGGAGTGGGGGTGCGTGCGGGTGACGCACGGCGCATCCGCAGGCAGGACATGACAAGTGCTGGTTCCAACAACAAGGGAAGTGCCCCGGTGCAGCCGTTGATCGATTCCGCCCACGAGGCCGACGAGCGGGCGCCACGGGAGGGTGGCGAGGGGAACGCGACCGGGGCCGCCGAGGGGACGACGCCCTCGGCCCTCGCGGTCCGGCTGGGGGCCCTCGCCACCCACCGCTGGTTCTGGCCGGTCGCCCTGCTGCTCGGCTACCTCGGGCAGACGGCGTTCCGGCTGGTGCTGTCGATCCACAACTACTACCCCTCGGTGCACGCGGACGAGGACGGCTACCTCGCGATCGCGCGGGTGCTGGCGGGCCGGCCGACCACCGAGATGCCGACCGGCGTGATCATCCCCGGCGGCTACTCGCTGCTGATCTCGCCGGCCCTGCGGATAGCCGACAACCCGGCCACCGCGTACCACCTGATCATGGTGATCAACGCGGTGCTCAACGCGCTGGTCTTCCCGCTGGCCTTCGTGGCGGCGCGCCGGCTGGGCCTGTCCCGGCCGCACGCGTTCGTGGCGGGCACCGCGGTCGCGCTGGTGCCGCCGGTGATCTTCTACTCCCAGTTCGTCATGACGGACACCGTCCTCCCGGTGCTCCTGCTGATCTGGGTGATCGGGATGCACGGCTGGCTCTCGCCCGGCTCGCCGCGCCGCCGCGCGCTCCAGGCGGTGGCGATGAGCCTGGCCGCCGGCTACTCGATGGCCACCCACGACCGCGGTGGCGTGGTCGTGGCACTGACGGCGCTGGTCCTGGTCGTGGTGCTGGTCTTCGGCTGGGCGCCGCGGCTCACCTCGCTGGCCGGGATCGGCGCGCTCGGGGTGTCCTACCTGGGTGCCAAGCTGCTGGACAGCTTCGTCACCAGCCAGTTCAAGGACGTGCCCGGGGCCGGTGTCGGCAACAAGGTCTTCGAGAACCTGGAGGACGGCAAGTACACCGGCACGATCATCGTCCGCAGCCTCGGCGAGCTGTGGTACTTCTTCACCTCCTCCTACGGCCTGGGGGCGGTCGCCTTCGTGCTGTGCACGGTGGCCGTGTTCCACCGCCGGTTCTCGGTGGCCGAGCGGGTGGTGGCGTTCTGCATGGTCGCCATGCTGTGCGGCACCGCGCTGGCCTCCGCCGCGGGCCTCGCGGACAACGAGCGCATCGACAACTGGGTGTACGCCCGGTACTGCGCCGTGCTGGTGCCGGTGTTCATGGTGGTCGGCCTGGCCCCGCTGTTCCGGGCCGGCCGGCGCTCGCTGCTGCGGCTGGCCCTGGCCGGCGTGGTGGTCGTCGGGATCACCGGGCTGTCGGTCACCGAGTACGCGGGCTCCAAGCTCAACGCCTGGGTCATACCGTGGACCGTCCCGGACGCGCAGTTCCTCTCGTCGACCTACGACGGCCTGCACATGGGCCGTACGACCTTCGGTGCGCTCGCGGTGCTCGCGGCCTGTCTGCTGCTGCGGGTGGCCGGCGGACGCCGGATCGTCGCGGCCGTGGTGGGCTGCCTGGCGGTCTTCGCCGCCTACGCGACGGTCACCGTGACCAACAACATCGCCGAGTCGCACTCCAAGTTCCGCCAGTACGAGTCCGTCGGCCTGGCCAAGGAGGCCGGCCTGGGCAAGGGCGACAACGTGATCCTGGACTGGGACCTCGACTGGGGCACCCGGATGTCGCTGGCCTTCGAGGTCTACTGGGGCCGGGTCTGGACCGACAACGTGAAGTACGGCAACACCCCGCCGGAGCAGGCCAACGCGATGCTGCTGACGGTCTCCAAGGACAAGGGCGCCACGCCGGAGTCCAGTTGGCAGAAGCCGCTGCCGGGCTGGCACGTCGCGAAGTACAACATGGACCGCGGCTGGGTGCTCTGGCGCAAGGGCTGAGCACGGTCACCCGATCGGGGTCGGTGAGGTACGCCTCACCGGCCCCGATTGGCATTTCGGCTGCTCCATGTGGCAGTATGTCCAAGTTGCTCGGTTGAGTGCCGATGCTGCGCGCCTCCCGCCGGGAGGACCGGAAGCGAGTCCCATGTACTCGTCGTTCCCGTGATGGCCGTCAAGCGTGAGTTCTACGCCACGGCAGCTGCGGGGCGAAAGTACGGGAATCTTCCGGGAAGCGTGAGCGGGGCCTCGATCCGGCCACCCCCACCCCGAAAGTTTGAAACCGACGAAGTATTTCGCCGGTTTTTTGCAAGCGCGAGTGCGACACGCCCGAGCGCGGGGGTCGGAGGGGGGTCGCGCGGCAACTTGACAGAAGGACTACTGAGTAGCCATGGCGGGACAGAAGATCCGCATCCGGCTCAAGGCCTACGACCACGAGGTCATCGACTCCTCGGCGAAGAAGATCGTCGAGACGGTGATCCGTACTGGTGCGCAGGTCGCGGGCCCGGTGCCGCTGCCCACTGAGAAGAACGTGTACTGCGTCATCCGCTCGCCGCACAAGTACAAGGACTCGCGCGAGCACTTCGAGATGCGTACTCACAAGCGTCTGATCGACATCCTCGACCCCACGCCGAAGACGGTTGACTCGCTCATGCGTCTCGACCTGCCGGCGGGCGTCGACATCGAGATCAAGCTCTGAGAGGCGCACCGAAGATGGCAAAGCAGATTAAGGGCATCCTGGGCGAGAAGCTCGGCATGACCCAGGTCTGGGACGAGAACAACCGGGTCGTCCCGGTGACCGTCGTCAAGGCTGGGCCCAATGTCGTGACCCAGGTCCACACCGCTGACAGCCCGGCCGGCTACGACGCCGTCCAGATCGGCTTCGGCGAGATCGACCCCCGCAAGGTGAACAAGCCCCTCGCGGGTCACTTCGCCAAGGCCGGTGTCACCCCGCGTCGCCACCTGGTCGAGCTCCGGACCTCGGACGCGTCCGAGTACACCCTGGGCCAGGAGATCACCGCCGAGCTGTTCGAGGCGGGTGTCAAGGTCGACGTGACCGGCACCTCCAAGGGCAAGGGCTTCGCCGGTGTCATGAAGCGCCACAACTTCCGGGGCCTCGGCGCCGGTCACGGTGTGCAGCGCAAGCACCGCTCGCCCGGCTCGATCGGTGGCTGCGCCACCCCGGGTCGCGTGTTCAAGGGCATGAAGATGGCCGGCCGGATGGGCCACGAGCGTGTGACCACCCAGAACCTGACCATCCATGCCGTTGACGCGGAGAAGGGGCTGCTCCTGATCAAGGGCGCAATCCCGGGCCCGAACGGCGGCCTCATCCTCGTCCGCACCGCGGCGAAGGGGCTGTGAGGATATGAGCACCATTGACATCCTGTCGCCCTCGGGTGACAAGACCGGCAGCCTTGAGCTGCCGGCCGAGATCTTCGACGCGAAGGTCAGCGTTCCGCTGATGCACCAGGTCGTCGTGGCGCAGCTCGCTGCGGCCCGTCAGGGCACCCACAAGACCAAGACTCGCGCCGAGGTCCGCGGTGGCGGCAAGAAGCCGTACCGCCAGAAGGGCACCGGCCGCGCCCGTCAGGGCTCGACCCGTGCGCCGCAGTTCGCCGGCGGTGGCGTCGTGCACGGTCCCGTGCCGCGCGACTACTCGCAGCGGACCCCGAAGAAGATGATCGCCGCCGCCCTGCGCGGTGCGCTCACCGACCGGGCCCGCCACAACCGCATTCACGTCATCACCGACGTGACCGCGACCGAGGCGCCGTCGACCAAGGCCGCCAAGGGTCTGTTCGGCAAGATCACCGACCGCAAGAACGTCCTCCTGGTCGTCGAGCGCTCGGACGAGCTGGGCCTCAAGTCCGCTCGCAACCTGCCGAACGTGCACATCCTGGACGCCGGTCAGCTGAACACCTACGACGTGCTCGTCTCCGACGATGTGGTCTTCACCCAGGCCGCCTTCGAGCGTTTCGTGGCCGGTCCGGCCGCGTCCGCCAAGGCTGTGGCTGCTGAGGGCGAGCTCGAAGGGAGCGCCGCCTGATGGCTGCAGAGATCACGAGCAAGACGTTCACGGACCCCCGTGACGTCCTGGTGAAGCCGGTCATCTCCGAGAAGAGCTACAGCCTTCTCGACGAGAACAAGTACACGTTCATCGTGTCGCCGGGCGCCAACAAGACCCAGATCAAGCAGGCCGTCGAGGCGGTCTTCTCGGTCAAGGTCGAGGCTGTCAACACGATCAACCGTCAGGGCAAGCGCAAGCGCTCCAAGACGGGCTTTGGCAAGCGCAAGGACACCAAGCGCGCCATCGTGACGCTGGCCGAGGGCAACCGCATCGACATCTTCGGTGGTCCGGTCTCCTAACGGAGATCGTGATCGTCGATAAGGACGAGGACGAGAGAGCCAAATGGGCATCCGCAAGTACAAGCCGACTACGCCGGGCCGTCGCGGCTCCAGCGTGGCCGACTTCGTAGAGATCACGCGGTCCACCCCGGAGAAGTCGCTGGTTCGCCCCCTGCACAGCAAGGGCGGCCGTAACAACGCCGGTCGGATCACCGTTCGCCACCAGGGTGGCGGTCACAAGCGCGCCTACCGCGTGATCGACTTCCGTCGTCACGACAAGGACGGCGTGCCGGCCAAGGTCGCGCACATCGAGTACGACCCGAACCGCACCGCGCGCATCGCGCTCCTGCACTACGCGGACGGCGAGAAGCGCTACATCATCGCTCCGCGTGGCATCACGCAGGGCGACCGGATTGAGAACGGCCCTGGCGCCGACATCAAGCCGGGCAACAACCTGCCGCTCCGCAACATCCCGGTCGGTACCACCATCCACGCGGTGGAGCTGCGTCCCGGTGGCGGTGCCAAGATGGCCCGCTCCGCCGGTTCCGGCATCCAGCTGCTGGCGCGTGAGGGCAAGATGGCGCACCTGCGCATGCCCTCCGGCGAGATCCGCCTGGTGGACGCGCGTTGCCGCGCCACCGTCGGCGAGGTCGGCAACGCCGAGCAGTCGAACATCAACTGGGGCAAGGCCGGCCGTATGCGCTGGAAGGGCGTTCGCCCGACCGTGCGTGGTGTCGCCATGAACCCGATCGACCACCCGCACGGTGGTGGTGAGGGTAAGACCTCTGGTGGCCGCCACCCGGTCTCGCCGTGGGGCCAGAAGGAGGGTCGTACCCGTCGCCCGAAGAAGGCGTCGGACGCTCTCATCGTGCGCCGCCGCAAGACCAACAAGAAGCGCTAGGAGCAGGTCAGATGCCGCGCAGTCTCAAGAAGGGCCCCTTCATCGACGGCCACCTTCTCAAGAAGGTGGACGCGCAGAACGAGGCGGGTACCCAGAACGTCATCAAGACCTGGTCCCGTCGCTCCGTGATCTTCCCGGCCATGCTCGGCCACACGATCGCGGTGCACGATGGCCGTAAGCACGTCCCGGTGTTCGTCACCGAGTCGATGGTCGGCCACAAGCTCGGCGAGTTCGCGCCGACGCGTACCTTCCGCGGTCACGTCAAGGACGACCGCAAGTCGAAGCGTCGCTAGTCGCCAGCGAGATTACCGACTCAATGACTTACACCAGCAAGGGGACAACCATGGAAGCCAGGGCCCAGGCGCGGTACATCCGCGTCACGCCCATGAAGGCCCGCCGCGTGGTGGACCTCATCCGTGGCCTTCCGGCCACGGAGGCCCAGGCCGTCCTGCGTTTCGCTCCGCAGGCCGCCACCGTGCCGGTCGGCAAGGTGCTCGACAGCGCCATTGCCAACGCCGCGCACAACTACAACCACTCCAACGTGGACGACCTCGTCATCAGCGAGGCGTACGTTGACGAGGGTCCGACCCTGAAGCGGTTCCGTCCGCGTGCGCAGGGTCGTGCCTACCGGATCCGCAAGCGGACCAGCCACATCACCGTGGTCGTCAGCAGCAAGGAAGGGACCCGGTAATGGGCCAGAAGGTTAACCCGCACGGGTTCCGCCTCGGCATCAGCACGGACTTCAAGTCCCGCTGGTACGCCGACAAGCTGTACAAGGACTACGTCAAGGAAGACGTTGCCATTCGTCGCATGATGACGAAGGGCATGGAGCGCGCCGGCATCTCCAAGGTCGAGATCGAGCGCACCCGCGACCGCGTCCGCGTCGACATCCACACCGCCCGTCCCGGCATCGTCATCGGGCGTCGTGGCACCGAGGCCGACCGCATCCGCGGCGACCTCGAGAAGCTGACCGGCAAGCAGGTCCAGCTGAACATCCTTGAGGTCAAGAACCCCGAGCTGGACGCCCAGCTCGTGGCTCAGGGCGTCGCGGAGCAGCTGTCCTCCCGCGTCTCCTTCCGTCGTGCCATGCGCAAGTCGATGCAGGGCACCATGAAGTCCGGCGCCAAGGGCATCAAGGTCCAGTGCTCCGGTCGTCTCGGCGGCGCCGAGATGAGCCGTTCGGAGTTCTACCGCGAGGGCCGTGTGCCGCTGCACACCCTGCGCGCGAACGTCGACTACGGCTTCTTCGAGGCCAAGACCACCTTCGGCCGCATCGGCGTGAAGGTCTGGATCTACAAGGGCGACGTCAAGAACATCGCCGAGGTCCGCGCTGAGAACGCCGCTGCCCGCTCGGGCAACCGCCCGGCCCGTCCCGAGGGTGGTCGTCCCGCCCGCGGTGGCGAGCGCCGTGGTGGCGAGCGCGGTGGCCGTGGCCGTCGCCCCGCCGCTGCCGAGGCCCCCGCGGCCGCGGCCGTCGAGGCTCCGGCTGCCGAGAACACCGGAACGGAGGCCTGACCCAATGCTGATCCCCCGTAGGGTCAAGCACCGCAAGCAGCACCACCCGAAGCGCCGTGGCGCTGCCAAGGGTGGCACCGAGCTCGCGTTCGGCGAGTACGGCATCCAGGCCGTCACCCCGGCCTACGTGACGAACCGGCAGATCGAGTCCGCTCGTATCGCCGTCACCCGTCACATCAAGCGTGGCGGCAAGGTCTGGATCAACATCTACCCGGACCGTCCGCTCACCAAGAAGCCGGCCGAGACCCGCATGGGTTCCGGTAAGGGTTCGCCCGAGTGGTGGATCGCGAACGTGCACCCGGGTCGGGTCATGTTCGAGCTGTCGTACCCCAACGAGAAGGTGGCTCGTGAGGCGCTGACCCGCGCAGCTCACAAGCTCCCGATGAAGTGCCGGATCATCCGGCGCGAGGCAGGTGAGAGCTGATGTCGGCCGGCACCAAGGCTGCTGACCTCCGCGAGCTGGACAACGAGGGTCTCGTTGCCAAGCTCCGTGAGGCCAAGGAGGAGCTGTTCAACCTCCGCTTCCAGGCGGCGACCGGGCAGCTCGACAACCACGGACGGCTCAAGCTCGTCCGTAAGGACATCGCGCGGATCTACACCCTGATGCGCGAGCGCGAGCTGGGCATCGAGACGGTGGAGAACGCCTGATGACTGAGAACACCAACGAGACGCGCGGTTTCCGCAAGACCCGTGAGGGTCTCGTCGTCAGCGACAAGATGGACAAGACCGTCGTCGTCGCCGTCGAGGACCGCGTCAAGCACGCTCTGTACGGCAAGGTCATCCGCCGTACGAACAAGCTGAAGGCGCACGACGAGGCGAACGCCTGCGGCATCGGCGACCGGGTCCTCCTCGCGGAGACCCGCCCGCTGTCCGCGACGAAGCGCTGGCGCGTCGTCGAGATCCTCGAGAAGGCCAAGTAACGAAGTTGATGCGGTACGGCCGTATGTGCACCGGGTCCCTTGCGGGCGCCGGTGTGAGCAGCGGCCGGCCCGTCAGCTCTCGTTGACGATCAGGAGAAAGCTGTGATCCAGCAGGAGTCGCGACTGCGTGTCGCCGACAACACGGGCGCGAAGGAAATCCTTTGCATCCGCGTTCTCGGTGGTTCCGGTCGCCGCTACGCCGGTATCGGGGACGTCATCGTCGCGACCGTCAAGGACGCGATCCCCGGCGGTTCGGTGAAGAAGGGTGACGTCGTCAAGTGCGTCGTCGTCCGTACCGTGAAGTCGCGTCGTCGTCCGGATGGCTCGTACATCCGCTTCGACGAGAACGCCGCGGTCGTTCTGAAGAACACCGATGGTGACCCCCGTGGCACCCGCATCTTCGGCCCGGTGGGCCGCGAGCTGCGTGACAAGAAGTTCATGAAGATCATCTCGCTTGCGCCGGAGGTGCTCTAACTCATGGCGAACAGCATGAAGATCAAGAAGGGTGACCTGGTTCAGGTCATCACCGGCAAGGACAAGGGCAAGCAGGGCAAGGTCATCCAGGCCATGCCGGCTGAGAACAAGGTCCTGGTCGAGGGTGTGAACCGGGTCAAGAAGCACACCAAGCCGGGTCCGGGCACCCAGGGTGGCATTGTCACCGTCGAGGCTCCCGTCCACGTCTCCAACGTCCAGCTGGTCGTGGAGAAGGACGGCAAGAAGGTCGTCACCCGCGTTGGTTACCGCTTCGACGACGAGGGCAACAAGATCCGCGTTGCCAAGCGAACCGGTGAGGACATCTGATGTCTGAGACGTCTGTTGAGAAGGTGACCCCCCGCCTCAAGGAGCGTTACAACTCCGAGATCAAGGGTCAGCTGCAGGAGCAGTTCTCGTACGAGAACGTCATGCTGACGCCCGGCCTGGTCAAGGTCGTCGTCAACATGGGTGTCGGCGAGGCCGCCCGTGACAGCAAGCTGATCGAGGGCGCGATCCGCGACCTGACCGCGATCACCGGTCAGAAGCCGGCCGTGACCAAGGCCCGTAAGTCCATCGCGCAGTTCAAGCTGCGCGAGGGCCAGCCGATCGGCACCCACGTCACCCTCCGTGGTGACCGCATGTGGGAGTTCCTGGACCGTCTGGTGTCGCTGGCCCTGCCGCGTATCCGTGACTTCCGTGGTCTCTCCCCGAAGCAGTTCGACGGCCGTGGCAACTACACCTTCGGTCTGACCGAGCAGGTTATGTTCCACGAGATCGACCAGGACAAGGTCGACCGTCAGCGCGGTATGGACATCACCGTCGTGACCACCGCTCAGACCGACGACGAGGGCCGGGCGCTCCTGCGCGCTCTGGGCTTCCCGTTCAAGGAGGCGTGAGCCAATGGCGAAGAAGTCCCTCATCGCGAAGGCCGAGCGGAAGCCGAAGTTCGGCGTCCGGGCCTACACCCGGTGCCAGCGCTGCGGCCGTCCGCACTCGGTGTACCGCAAGTTCGGCCTGTGCCGTGTGTGCCTCCGTGAGATGGCGCACCGCGGCGAGCTGCCGGGCGTGACCAAGAGCTCCTGGTAGTCCAGGACCTCGCGGTAACGCCATAGCGAAGCAGGTGTGCCCGATCCCACGGTGCCCCTTTTTTGGGGCTGCGTACGGAATCCCGTAGGGTAGTGGGGTCGGGCCCCCTGTCGCGACGGCTCCATAGCCGTCGTCGACCCTCTTCGGAGGGCTCGCACCCAGTCTTACGACGCCGCAGGTCCCCTGCGTCTGTGCCCCCGGCGCACTCCTCGGAGTGCCCCGGGGGGACCTGGCGCGGAGAAACCACGGCGAGAGAGGCCTGAGGCCATCATGACCATGACCGACCCCATCGCAGACATGCTCACGCGTCTGCGTAACGCGAACTCGGCGTACCACGACACCGTGGCGATGCCGGCCAGCAAGATCAAGGCGCACGTCGCCCAGATCCTGCAGCAGGAGGGGTACATCTCCTCCTACAAGGTTGAGGAGCCGGTTGAGGGCGAGGTCGGCAAGAAGCTGACCATCGAGCTCAAGTTCGGCCCCAACCGTGAGCGCTCGATCGCTGGCATCAAGCGGATCAGCAAGCCGGGCCTGCGGGTCTACGCAAAGTCCACCAACCTGCCGAAGGTGCTCGGCGGCCTGGGCGTGGCGATCATCTCCACGTCCTCCGGTCTCCTCACCGACAAGCAGGCTGCCAAGAAGGGCGTAGGCGGAGAAGTTCTCGCCTACGTCTGGTAATTCGGGAAACGGAGGTACAGCAATGTCTCGCATTGGACGGCTGCCCATCTCGGTTCCCGCCGGCGTGGACGTCACCATCGATGGCCAGGCGGTCTCGGTGAAGGGCCCGAAGGGCTCCCTCACCCACGTTGTCGCCGCGCCGATCGAGATCGGCAAGGGCGAGGACGGCACTCTGGCTGTCACCCGCCCCAACGACGAGCGTCAGTCGAAGGCCCTGCACGGCCTGACCCGCACGCTGGTGGCGAACATGATCACCGGCGTGACCGCGGGCTACCGCAAGTCGCTGGAGATCAGCGGTGTTGGTTACCGTGTGACCGCGAAGGGCTCCGACATGGAGTTCGCGCTCGGTTACAGCCACCCGATCCTGATCACTGCGCCGGAGGGCATCTCCTTCGTCGTCGAGTCGCCCACCAAGTTCCACGTGGACGGCATCGACAAGCAGAAGGTCGGCGAGGTCGCCGCGAAGATCCGCAAGCTGCGCAAGCCCGACCCGTACAAGGCCAAGGGTGTCAAGTACGCGGGCGAGGTCATCCGCCGCAAGGTCGGAAAGAGTGGTAAGTAAGCGATGAGTGTCTCTGTCAAGATCGGCAAGGGCAACGCCTACAAGGCCGCCGCTCGCAAGCGTCGCGCGATTCGCGTTCGCAAGCGCGTCGTCGGCACCGAGGTGCGTCCGCGCCTCGTTGTGACGCGCTCGAACCGCCACATGGTCGCCCAGGTCATCGACGACGCCAAGGGTCACACCCTGGCGTCGGCGTCCACCCTCGACGTGTCCATCAAGGGCGCCGAGGGCGACAAGACCGAGCTGGCCAAGAAGGTCGGGAGCCTGGTCGCCGAGCGCGCCAAGGCCGCCGGCATCGAGTCGGTCGTCTTCGACCGCGCGGGCAACCGGTACGCCGGCCGCATCGCCGCCCTGGCGGACGCGGCCCGCGAGGCCGGGCTCGACTTCTAAGCCGCTCGTCGACTCTGTCGGCGGACGTAATCGAGAGAGGTAATTCCAATGGCTGGACCCCAGCGCCGCGGTAGCGGCGCCGGCGGCGGCACCGGTGGCGAGCGGCGCGACCGTAAGCGTGACGACCGGGGCAACGCCCCCGCCGTCGAGAAGACCGCTTACGTCGAGCGCGTTGTCGCGATCAACCGTGTCGCCAAGGTTGTCAAGGGTGGTCGTCGCTTCTCCTTCACCGCGCTGGTCGTGGTGGGCGATGGTGACGGCACCGTGGGTGTTGGTTACGGGAAGGCGAAGGAGGTTCCGGCCGCCATCGCCAAGGGTGTTGAGGAGGCCAAGAAGAACTTCTTCAAGGTCCCCCGTATCCAGGGCACCATCCCGCACCCGATCCAGGGTGAGAAGGCCGCCGGCGTCGTGCTGCTGAAGCCCGCCGCCCCCGGTACCGGTGTTATCGCCGGTGGTCCGGTGCGCGCCGTCCTGGAGTGCGCCGGCATTCACGACATCCTGTCGAAGTCGCTCGGCTCGGACAACGCGATCAACATCGTGCACGCCACGGTGGCCGCTCTGAAGGGCCTCGTGCGCCCCGAGGAGATCGCCGCCCGTCGTGGTCTGCCGCTGGAGGACGTGGCCCCCGCCGCTCTGCTGCGGGCGCGTGCTGCTGGGGTGAGCGCCTGATGGCTCGCCTCAAGATCACGCAGACCAAGTCGTACATCGGCAGCAAGCAGAACCACCGTGACACCCTGCGTTCGCTTGGTCTCAAGCGCATGCACGACGTCGTGGTGAAGGAGGACCGTCCCGAGATCCGCGGGATGGCCCAGACGGTCCGTCACCTGGTGACGGTTGAGGAGGTGGACTGATCATGGGCGAGAACCCGATCAAGATCCACAACCTGCGTCCCGCCCCGGGTGCCAAGACCGACAAGATCCGTGTGGGTCGTGGTGAGGCCTCCAAGGGTAAGACTGCCGGTCGTGGTACCAAGGGCACCAAGGCCCGCTACCAGGTTCCGCAGCGCTTCGAGGGTGGCCAGATGCCGCTCCACATGCGTCTGCCGAAGCTGAAGGGCTTCAAGAACCCGTTCAAGATCACGTTCCAGGTCGTCAACCTCGACAAGCTGGCCGAGCTCTACCCGCAGGGTGGCGCCGTCACGGTCGAGGACCTGGTCGCCAAGGGCGCGGTTCGCAAGAACTCCCTCGTCAAGGTGCTCGGCACCGGCGAGGTCTCGGTTGCGCTGCAGGTGACGGTCGACGCCGTCTCCGGCTCCGCCGCCGAGAAGATCAAGGCCGCCGGCGGTACGGTCACCGAGCTCGTCTGAGCCCGCTGAACCCGCCGAGAACCGGCTTCGAGCCCCGCACCTCCTTCGGGAGGTGCGGGGCTCGTGCTTTTACCGCGCCTTTTGTCCGACGGCCGGAATCAGGCGCCCGGGCCGTCGTTCTTTTGTGTGGCAAACCCGGGCATCCCGTACCCCCGTGAGTGGGGGAGGGACGGTACGCGCTTCTTTCGAGTGGCCGCGCACTGTTAGAGTCCGTGGAGTTCCCTTGTAGGCTGCGCGTAGGCTCGCCTGTGCCGTCTGTACGGGAGCCCGTACCGCCAAACTCCCCATTCAGGACCGACCCTCCCGCCGACGACGCGCGGGAGGCGCAGGAGGCACCGTGCTCAGTGCGTTCGCGCGGGCGTTCCAGACGCCCGACCTGCGCAAGAAGCTGCTGTTCACGCTGGGCATCATGGTGCTGTTCCGGCTGGGCTCGCACATCCCGATTCCGGGCGTGAACTTCGAGGCGGTCAACGCCTGTGTGAGTGCCAACAAGAAGAACGGCCTGTTCGGGCTCGTCAACCTGTTCAGTGGTGGCGCGCTCCTTCAGCTGACGATCTTCGCGCTCGGCATCATGCCGTACATCACGGCGAGCATCATCCTCCAGCTCCTCACGGTCGTGATCCCGCGACTGGAGTCGCTGAAGAAGGAGGGGCAGGCCGGCCAGACGAAGATCACCCAGTACACCCGGTACCTGACCATCGCGCTCGCGGTGCTCCAGGGCACCGGCATCGTGGCCACGGCCTCCAGCGGCGCGCTGTTCTCCGGCTGCCCGGTGGCGAATCAGGTCGTCCCGGACACCGGGGTGTTCCGGATCGCCGTCATGGTCATCACGATGACGGCCGGCACCACGGTCATCATGTGGCTGGGTGAGCTGATCACCGACCGCGGTATCGGCAACGGCATGTCGCTGCTGATCTTCACCTCGATCGCCGCCCAGTTCCCGTCCTCGATGTGGGCCATCAAGCAGTCGGGCACCATCGGCGGCGGCTGGGTCGAGTTCCTCTCCGTGGTCGCGGTCGGCGTCATCGTTGTGATGCTGGTCATCTTCGTCGAGCAGGCCCAACGCCGGATCCCGGTCCAGTACGCGAAGCGCATGATCGGCCGCCGGGCGTTCGGCGGTACCTCGACCTACATCCCGCTCAAGGTGAACCAGGCCGGTGTCATCCCGGTCATCTTCGCCTCGTCGCTGCTGTACATCCCCGCCCTGGTGGTCCAGCTGACCAACAGCCAGGCGGGCTGGGCGCTCTGGATCAGTCGGAACTTCATCAAGGGTGACCACCCGATCTACATGGCCACCTACTTCCTGCTGATCGTGTTCTTCGCCTTCTTCTACGTCGCCATCTCCTTCAACCCCGAAGAAGTTGCCGACAATATGAAGAAGTATGGTGGCTTCATCCCGGGCATCCGGGCCGGCCGGCCCACGGCCGAGTACCTGAACTACGTGCTCACCCGCATCACGTGGCCGGGTTCGCTCTACCTGGGCATGATCGCGTTGATCCCGATGATCGCCCTCGTCGCCTTCGGACAGCAGACCAACTTCCCGTTCGGCGGCACCAGCGTGCTCATCGTCGTCGGCGTCGGACTCGAAACTGTGAAGCAGATCGAGAGCCAGCTCCAGCAGCGCAATTACGAAGGGTTCCTCCGCTGATGCGTATCGTCCTCGTTGGTCCTCCCGGGGCCGGGAAGGGTACTCAGGCGCACCTGCTCGCCAAGACCCTGTCCATCCCCCACATCTCCACCGGCGACCTGTTCCGCGCGAACATCGGCCAGGGCACCCCGCTGGGGCTTGAGGCCAAGAGCTACATGGACGCGGGTCGCCTGGTGCCGGATGAGGTCACCATCGGGATGGCCAAGGACCGGATGCTCCAGGAGGACGCCGGCAACGGCTTCCTGCTCGACGGCTTCCCCCGCAACCTCGGCCAGGCCAAGGCGCTCGACGAGTTCCTCGCCGAGCAGGGCATCGAGCTGGACGGCGTCCTGGACCTGGAGGTCCCCGAGGACGAGGTCGTGCGCCGGATCGCCGGCCGCCGCCTGTGCCGCAACAACGGTGGCCACGTGTTCCACGTGGACTACAACCCGCCGAAGGTCGAGGGCGTCTGCGACGAGTGCGGCGGCGAGCTGTACCAGCGCTCGGACGACACCGAGGAGAAGGTGCGCACGCGCCTGGAGGTCTACCACACGGAGACCGAGCCGATCATCGACTACTACGCCCAGCAGGGCCTGGTGGCCACGATCTCGGCCCTCGGCAAGGTGGACGAGGTCACCCAGCGCGCGATCGAGGCGCTGAAGAAGAACGGCTGAGTTCGCTCGGCGAGGTACGCGTGGAACGGCCGGGTCGCCCGTGGAGCGGGCGGCCCGGCCGTTTCCGTCGTCGTACGGTGGTAGGCAGTGGTAATCCGGACTTGGAAGGCGTGACCCTGATGGTGGAGATCAAGACCCCCGAGCAGATCGCGAAGATGCGGGCGGCCGGGCTGATCGTCGCGGAGGCCCTCAAGGCCTGCCGCGAGGCGGTCGCTCCCGGGGTGACCACCCAGGAGCTCAACGACATCGCCGACAAGGTCATCACCGACCACGGCGCCACCTCGAACTTCCGCGCCCACCACGGCGGCCTGTGGTTCCCGGGGGTGATCTGCGCCTCGGTGAACAACGAGGTCGTGCACGGCATCCCGGGGGAGCGGGTGCTGCAGGAGGGCGACATCATCTCCATCGACTGCGGCGCCATCCTGGACGGCTGGCACGGCGACTCGGCGATCACCGTCGCGGTCGGCGAGGTCCGCCCCGAGGTCGAGATGCTCAGCCGGGTGACCGAGGGCTCGATGTGGGCCGGCATCGCCCAGATGAAGAAGAACAACCGCCTGGTGGACGTCTCCAAGGCGATCGAGGGCTTCATCCGCCGCCAGCCGCTGCCCCCCAAGGGCAAGTGGGGCATCACCGAGGGCTACGGCGGCCACGGCATCGGCACCGCGATGCACATGGAGCCGCACGTGCTGAACTACGTCGAGCGCGGCCGCGGCAAGGGCCCCAAGCTGGTCCCCGGCACCGTGCTGGCGATCGAGCCGATGGTCTCGCTGGGCACCCCGCACACCACGGTGCTGGAGGACGACTGGACGGTCGTCACCAACGACGGCACCTGGGCCTCGCACTGGGAGCACTCGGTGGCCGTCACCGAGCAGGGCCCGCTGGTGCTGACCGCCTTCGACGGCGGCAAGGCCGAGCTCGCCAAGCTGGGCATCACCGCGGCCCCGGACCCGCTCGGCTAGTCGCCGTGGTGGCCAACTGCCGCCGCTGACAAGGGATCAGAGCCCTGGAGGTTTGGACCTCCAGGGCTTTTGTCCTATTTTTAACGGCTGGCAGTGGCAGTTGGCTTACGAGCGAGCAGGAGAGAGCACGTGCTCAAGGGATTCCGCGACTTCATGATGCGCGGCAACGTCATCGACATGGCGGTCGGTGTGGTCATCGGTGCCGCGTTCACCGCGGTGGTGACCGGCTTCGTCTCCGCCTTCCTCACCCCGCTGGTGGGCGTGGTGGTCGGTGCGGCCGGCGACTTCAGCTCGTACACCGCGACGGTCCTCGGGGTGAAGTTCCCGTACGGGCAGTTCCTGAACGTGCTGATCGCGTTCTTCATGACGGCCGCGGTGCTGTACTTCTGCGTGGTGCTGCCGATCACCAAGGCGACCGCGAAGTACCTGCCGAAGAAGCCGAAGACCCCGATGCGCCCCTGCCCCGAGTGCCTCACCGAGATCCCGGAGGCGGCCCGCCGCTGCTCGGCCTGCACCGCGCACGTCGATCCGCTGACCGTCCCCGCCGGGGTCTGAGCCGCCGGGTGTGACGACGGCCTCCTTCCGGGGCCCCGTTTTGGCCCGTGGGACGCGCTGGCGTAGGATGGACCGTCGGCTCACTCGTAGCGTGCTTCAGCGCGCCCTCTTTCCTCCGTGGAAGGGGTGAACCCAGGTTCGCACGAGCGTTCCGCATACGGTAGCCGGTCCCGGAAGGTGGATCTCGCAGTTCATGGCTAAGAAGCAAGGCGCCATTGAGATCGAGGGCACCGTGATCGAGTCTCTTCCGAACGCGATGTTCAAGGTCGAGCTGCAGAACGGTCACAAGGTCCTCGCGCACATCAGTGGCAAGATGCGCATGCACTACATCCGCATCCTGCCGGACGACCGGGTCGTCGTGGAGCTCAGCCCCTACGACCTCACGCGCGGCCGGATCGTCTACCGCTACAAGTAAGAACGTCAGATCTAGACCCGGAGAACCTGAAACATGAAGGTCAAGCCGAGCGTCAAGAAGATCTGCGACAAGTGCAAGGTGATCCGCCGTCACGGCCGGGTCATGGTGATCTGCGACAACCTGCGCCACAAGCAGCGCCAGGGCTGATCTCTCCCCAGCATTTCTCGTAGTACTTCGCGCGACGCGAAAAACGTCATACGCGGGCTACCCGATCCGTCCCGTTCGCGGACGGACTGCCTCCCCCGGTCAGAGGCCGGGGCTCCCTCACCGTGAGGTGTCGGAGTAGGTAGCACGCAAGACCTCTGAAGAACCACAGGAGCCTTGAATGGCACGCCTCGCCGGCGTTGATCTCCCCCGTGAGAAGCGGATCGAGATCGCCCTTACGTACGTGTACGGCATCGGCCGTACCCGCGCCCAGCAGACCCTCGCCGAGACCGGCGTCAACCCGGATGTCCGCGTTCGCGACATCACCGAGGACGACCTGGTCAAGCTCGGCCAGTACATCGACGCCAACTACACGGTCGAGGGTGACCTCCGCCGTGAGGTGGCCGCCGACATCCGCCGCAAGGTCGAGATCGGCTGCTACGAGGGTCTGCGTCACCGCCGTGGCCTGCCGGTCCGCGGCCAGCGCACCCACACCAACGCGCGTACCCGCAAGGGCCCGCGTCGCGCGATCGCCGGTAAGAAGAAGCCGGGCAAGAAGTAGTCCGTCCCGTAACCGGACATCCCTCCGGCCCGCGGGTCAGCGGACCGACCACCTCAGTAGGAGAACAGACTTATGCCCCCCAAGGGTCGTCAGGCTGCCGGCGCGAAGAAGATCCGCCGCAAGGAAAAGAAGAACGTCGCTCACGGCCACGCGCACATCAAGAGCACGTTCAACAACACCATCGTTTCGATCACCGACCCCGCGGGCAACGTGATCTCCTGGGCCTCTGCCGGCCACGTCGGCTTCAAGGGCTCGCGCAAGTCCACCCCGTTCGCCGCGCAGATGGCCGCCGAGGCCGCTGCCCGTCGCGCGCAGGAGCACGGCATGCGCAAGGTTGACGTCTTCGTGAAGGGTCCGGGCTCCGGCCGCGAGACCGCGATCCGTTCGCTCCAGGCCACCGGCCTGGAGGTGGGCTCGATCCAGGACGTCACCCCCACCCCGCACAACGGCTGCCGTCCGCCGAAGCGCCGCCGCGTCTGACGCAGCGCCTTCGGGCACTCGGTAGTACTGCTTGAAACCTCGTACGGGCTCCCACGTAGTGATTCGTCGCTTCCTGCGGGAGCCCGTACGCTTGGTCCTGTCGGCATCAAATAGTGGGTGCCGAAGACAACTGGAGGAACACCCCCCATGCTTATCGCTCAGCGCCCCTCGCTGACCGAAGAGGTCGTCGACGAGTTCCGCTCGCGGTTCGTGATCGAGCCGCTGGAGCCGGGCTTCGGCTACACCCTCGGCAACTCCCTGCGCCGCACGCTCCTGTCGTCGATCCCGGGTGCCGCTGTCACCAGCATCCGCATCGACGGCGTCCTGCACGAGTTCACCACCGTGCCGGGCGTCAAGGAGGACGTGACCGACCTCATCCTCAACATCAAGCAGCTGGTCGTCTCCTCGGAGCACGACGAGCCGGTCGTGATGTACCTGCGCAAGCAGGGCCCGGGTGTCGTCACCGCCGCCGACATCGCCCCGCCGGCGGGTGTCGAGGTGCACAACCCCGAGCTGGTCCTCGCCACGCTGAACGGCAAGGGCAAGCTGGAGATGGAGCTGACCGTCGAGCGCGGTCGCGGCTACGTCTCCGCCGTCCAGAACAAGGCCTCCGGCCAGGAGATCGGCCGCATCCCGGTCGACTCGATCTACAGCCCCGTGCTGAAGGTCACCTACAAGGTCGAGGCCACCCGTGTCGAGCAGCGGACCGACTTCGACAAGCTGATCGTCGACGTCGAGACCAAGCCCGCCATGCGTCCGCGCGACGCCATGGCCTCGGCCGGCAAGACCCTGGTGGAGCTGTTCGGTCTCGCCCGCGAGCTGAACATCGACGCCGAGGGCATCGACATGGGCCCGTCCCCGACGGACGCCGCCCTGGCCGCCGACCTGGCGCTGCCGATCGAGGAGCTGGAGCTCACGGTCCGCTCCTACAACTGCCTCAAGCGCGAGGGCATCCACACCGTGGGTGAGCTCGTCGCCCGCTCCGAGGCCGACCTGCTCGACATCCGCAACTTCGGTGCGAAGTCGATCGACGAGGTCAAGGCGAAGCTGGCCGGCATGGGCCTGGCCCTCAAGGACAGCCCGCCCGGGTTCGACCCGACCGCCGCCGCCGACGCCTTCGGCGCCGACGACCTGGACGACGCGGGTTACGCCGAGACCGAGCAGTACTAAGAGATTTGGCCGCGGGGGCGGTTCCACGGAGCCGCCCCCGTCGTCATGGAAAGTCGTACCGGCAACAGTGCCGGTACGCCCGCTGCGGTACCTGATACGGCCGTAGTCGGAGATTCAAGGAGTCACCATGCCGCGTCCCACCAAGGGTGCCCGCCTCGGCGGCGGCCCGCACCACGAGCCGCTGCTGCTCGCCGGTCTGTGCCGGGAGCTGTTCCAGTACGGCCGCATCACCACGACCGAGGCCAAGGCCCGTCGGATGCGCCCGCTGGCGGAGAAGCTGATCACCAAGGCGAAGAAGGGCGACATCCACAACCGTCGCCTGGTGCGCAAGACCATCACCGACATCTCGGTGCTGCACACCCTCTTCACCGAGATCGCGCCGCGCTACGAGAACCGCCCGGGTGGTTACACCCGTATCACCAAGATCGGTCCCCGTCGTGGCGACAACGCCCCGATGGCCGTGATCGAGCTGGTCGAGGCGCTGACCGTCGCGCAGACCGCCGTGGGTGAGGCCGAGGCCGCCACCAAGCGTGCCGTCAAGGAGGCCGACGCCAAGGTCGAGGCCACCGAGGTCGAGGCCGCCGAGCAGGCCTGACACCTCCAGGTGTGATGCGGGCCCGCTCTCCCAGCGATGGGGGAGCGGGCCCGTTCCTTATTCGTAGGAGCGGGAGCAAGTGGTCAACGATTGCGCGGAGCAGCCGCCGGTGAAGGACGGACCGGCGGACGGCTGTGTCCGGGTCCGGTTGGACCTCGCCTACCAGGGCGCCGAGTTCTCCGGCTGGGCCCGGCAGAAGGGCGGCCGCCGGACGGTCCAGGAGGAGATCGAGACCGCGCTGCAGGTCGTCACCCGCAGCCAGCAGCTCTTCCCGCTGACCGTGGCCGGCCGCACCGACGCCGGCGTCCACGCCCGCGGCCAGGTCGCCCACGTCGACCTGCCGGCCGAGCTGTGGGAGGAGCACCGGGAGAAGCTGCTGCGCCGGCTCGCCGGGCGGCTGCCCGGGGACGTCCGGATCTACCGGGTCGGCGAGGCGCCGGCCGGGTTCGACGCCCGCTTCTCGGCGATCTGGCGCCGGTACGCCTACCGGGTCGCCGACCACCCCGGCGGGGTCGACCCGCTGCTGCGCGGGCACGTGCTCTGGCACGACCGGCCGCTGGACGTGGACCGGATGAACGAGGCCGCGAAGCTGCTGCTCGGCGAGCACGACTTCGCCGCGTACTGCAAGAAGCGCGAGGGTGCCACCACCATCCGCACCCTGCTGGAGCTGCACTGGGACCGCGTCCCGGTGGACGGCTACGCGAGCCAGGAGGGCACCCTGGCGGTCGCCACCGTCCGGGCCGACGCCTTCTGCCACAACATGGTCCGGGCGCTGGTCGGCGCGATGCTGCTGGTCGGCGACGGGCACCGGCCGGTGGAGTTCCCCGGCGAGGTGCTGGCCGGCGGGGTCCGCAACTCGGCCGTCAACGTGATCCGGCCGTACGGGCTCACCCTGGAGGAGGTCGGTTACCCGCCGGACGACCAGCTCGCCGAGCGGAACCGGCAGGCCCGGCGCCTGCGCACGCTGCCCGGGCAGCCCGCCGCCGGGTAATCCGTTTTGGCCGGGGGCGTCCGCTTGGGACAATCCCTTCCATGGGACACGTCGAGATTTCGCACCTGGAGTACTACCTGCCGGACGGGCGGGTGCTGTTCGACGACGCGTCCTTCCGGGTCGGCGAGGGCGCCGCGGTCGCCCTGGTCGGCGCGAACGGCGCCGGCAAGACCACGCTGCTGCGCATGATCGCGGGGGACATCCAGCCGCACGGCGGCACGGTCACGATCAGCGGCGGGCTCGGCGTGATGCGCCAGTTCGTCGGCACCACCGGCCGCGAGGACCAGACCGCCACCCCGGGCGCCCTGCCCGCCGACGCCTCGGTGCGCGACCTGCTGGTCTCGGTCGCGCCCGAGCGGATCGCCAAGGCGGCCCGGGCGGTGGACGCCGCCGAGCTGGCGATGATCGCCCAGGACGACGAGAAGACGCAGATGGCCTACGCCCAGGCGCTCTCCGACTGGGCGGACGTCGGCGGCTACGACTACGAGACCGACTGGGACGTCTGCACCACGGCGGCCCTCGGGGTGCCCTTCGACAAGGCCCAGTGGCGCGGCCTGAACACCCTCTCCGGCGGTGAGCAGAAGCGGCTGGTGCTGGAGGCGCTGCTGCGCGGCCCGGACGAGGTGCTGCTGCTCGACGAGCCGGACAACTACCTGGACGTCCCGGCCAAGCGCTGGCTGGAGGAGGCCATCAAGGCCACCTCGAAGACCGTCCTGTTCATCTCGCACGACCGCGAGCTGCTCTCCCGCACCGCCGACAAGATCATCAGCGTCGAGTCCGGCGGCACCGGCAGCAGCGTCTGGGTGCACGGCGGCGGCTTCGACACCTTCCACGAGGCCCGCAAGGCCCGCTTCGAGCGCTTCGAGGAGCTGCGCCGCCGCTGGGACGAGGAGCACGCCAAGCTCAAGAAGCTGGTCGTCACCCTGCGCCAGGCCGCGGCGGTCAGCCACGAGATGGCCTCCCGCTACGCGGCCGCCCAGACCAGGCTGAAGAAGTTCGAGGACGCCGGCCCGCCGGAGGCGCCGCCGCGCGAGCAGAGCATCACCATGCGGCTCAAGGGCGGCCGCACCGGTGTGCGCGCCTTCACCATGGAGCGGCTGGAGCTGACCGGCCTGATGCAGCCCTTCGACCTGGAGGTCTTCTACGGCGAGCGGGTCGCGGTGCTGGGTGCCAACGGGGCCGGCAAGTCGCACCTGCTGCGGCTGCTCGCGGGGGACACCACGGTCGCGCACTCCGGCGACTGGAAGCTCGGCGCCCGGGTCGTGCCCGGCCACTTCCGGCAGACCCACGCCCACCCGGAGCTGTTCGGCCGGACGGTCCGCTCGATCATCGAGGAGGAGCACGCGCTCAGTCGCGGTGCCGCGATGGGCGCGCTGCGCCGGTACGAGCTGGACCGCCAGGAGGAGCAGAAGTTCGAGTCGCTGTCCGGTGGGCAGCAGGCCCGACTGATGATCCTCAAGCTCGAACTCTCCGGCGTGACGGCCCTGTTGCTCGACGAGCCGACCGACAACCTGGACCTGGAGAGCGCCGAGGCGCTGCAGTCCGGGCTGGAGGCCTTCGACGGCACGGTGCTGTGCGTCACCCACGACCGCTGGTTCGCCAAGACCTTCGACCGCTTCCTGGTGTTCGGCGCGGACGGCCGGGTCTTCGAGTCGGCCGAGCCGGTCTGGGACGTCACCCGGGTGGAACGCGAACGCTGAGTGACGGGCGGGTGGGAGCCGAGCGATTTTTGACCGCTTCCCGCCCGCCCGGTAACCTGGACGCTTGATGTGCGTATTGGCTCGCTCTATCTCACGTGAGAGGTCGGTACGCCGGAGACATCAGGTCGACGACCAGCGGTCCCCCTTGAATTGCGTCCAAGGGTGATCAGGCTGCTCTTCCGTCCGGGTGCTCCTGTCAGGACTCACTCACTGAAAAGCGAAGGCTACGACCGTGCGTACGTACAGCCCCAAGCCCGGCGACGTCCAGCGTCAGTGGCACGTCATCGACGCGAACGACGTCGTGCTCGGCCGCCTGGCCTCCCAGGCCGCCAACCTCCTCCGGGGTAAGCACAAGGCGATCTACGCGCCGCACGTTGACACTGGTGACTTCGTCATCATCATCAACGCCGACAAGGTGCACCTGTCCGGTAACAAGAAGACCCAGAAGCTGGCCTACCGCCACTCGGGCTTCCCGGGCGGTCTGCGCTCGGTGCGCTACGACGACCTGCTGGCGAACAACCCGGAGAAGGCCGTCGAGAAGGCCATCAAGGGCATGATCCCCAAGAACAGCCTGGGCCGCCAGATGCTCTCCAAGCTGAAGGTCTACTCGGGCGACCAGCACCCCCACGCTGCCCAGCAGCCGGTGCCGTTCGAGATCACCCAGGTCGCGCAGTAATTCGGCCACCAAGCCCCCCAACACTGAAAAGAGCTGAGGAACATCGTGGCCGAGACCACTGAAACCCTTGAGGTCGACTTCGACGAGGCCGTTGAGGCCGTCGAGGGCGAGTACACCTCCGAGGAGAGCTACACCTCCGAGTCGCTGGCCGGCCGCTTCGGCGAGGCCACCCCGGGCGCCGGCCTCGGCCGTCGCAAGGAGGCGATCGCCCGCGTGCGCATCGTCCCCGGCACGGGCCAGTGGAAGATCAACGGTCGCACCCTTGAGGGTTACTTCCCGAACAAGGTGCACCAGCAGACCGTCAACGAGCCCTTCAAGCTCCTGGAGCTGGACGGCCGTTACGACGTCGTCGCCCGCATCAGCGGTGGCGGCGTCTCCGGTCAGGCCTACGCGCTGCGCCTCGGCGTGGCCCGCGCCCTGAACGAGGCCGACGTGGACAACAACCGCGCCGCCCTCAAGAAGGCCGGCTTCCTGATGCGTGACGCCCGCGCCGTCGAGCGCAAGAAGGCCGGTCTCAAGAAGGCCCGCAAGGCGCCGCAGTACAGCAAGCGCTAGTCGCACCCCGGGGGGTGCGGTCCGCCCTGGCGGTGCACCCCCTGGTTGCGCAAACCGTCGCCCCGGAGTACCTCGTGTACTCCGGGGCGACGTGTTCCCCGGCTAACGTGCGGCGGCCGGGATCAACGGTGGGTTCCGAGCATGGTGATGGAGGACGGGACAGTGGGACGACTCTTCGGTACGGACGGCGTACGCGGTGTGGCCAACGAGGGCCTGACGGCGGAGCTGGCGCTCGGCCTGTCGGTCGCGGCCTCCCACGTGCTCGGCGAGGCCGGCGCCTTCGACGGGCACCGGCCGGTCGCGGTGGTCGGCCGTGACCCCCGTGCCTCGGGTGAGTTCCTGGAGGCCGCGGTCATCGCCGGCCTGGCGAGCTCCGGCGTCGACGTGCTCCGGGTCGGCGTGCTGCCCACCCCCGCCGTGGCCTACCTCACCGGCGCGCTCGGCGCCGACTTCGGCGTGATGCTGTCCGCCAGCCACAACGCCATGCCGGACAACGGCATCAAGTTCCTCGCCCGCGGCGGCCACAAGCTGGACGACCGGATCGAGGACGCGATCGAGGCCCACTACCGCAAGCACACGGTGGGCGGCGAGGACTGGAACCGCCCGACCGGCGCCGCCGTCGGCCGGGTCCGCGAGTACACCGAGGGCTTCGACAAGTACGTCGCCCACCTGATCGGCGTGCTGCCCAACCGCCTGGACGGCATCCGGGTCGTCATCGACGGCGCCCACGGCGCGGCCGCGTACGTCGCCCCCGAGGCCTTCGCCCGGGCCGGCGCCGAGGTCGTCCACACCCTGGGTGCCGAGCCCACCGGCCTCAACATCAACGACGGCGTCGGCTCCACCCACCTCGACCGGCTGCGCGACGCGATGAAGGAGTACCGGGCCGACCTCGGCATCGCCCTGGACGGGGACGCCGACCGCTGCCTGGCCGCCGACGCCGAGGGCGACGAGGTGGACGGCGACCAGATCATCGCCATCCTCGCGGTCGCCATGAAGGAGGCCGGCACCCTGCGCCGCAACACCGCGGTCGCCACCGTGATGTCCAACCTCGGCTTCAAGCTGGCGATGGAGCGCGAGGGCATCGACCTGGTGGAGACCGCCGTCGGCGACCGCTACGTGCTGGAGGCCATGAAGGAGCACGGCTTCGCGCTCGGCGGCGAGCAGTCCGGCCACGTCATCCTGCTGGACCACGCCACCACCGGCGACGGCACCCTCACCGGCCTGATGCTGGGCGCCCGACTGGCCGCCACCAAGCAGCCGCTGGCCGACCTGGCCGCCGTGATGACCCGGCTGCCGCAGGTGCTGATCAACGTCAAGGGCGTCGACAAGAGCCGGGTGCGGACCAGCACCGAGCTGGCCGCCGCGGTCGCCGCCGCCGAGACCGAGCTGGGCTCCACCGGCCGGGTGCTGCTGCGCCCCTCCGGCACCGAGCCGCTGGTCCGGGTCATGGTCGAGGCCGCCGACCCGGCGCAGGCCGAGACGGTCGGGCAGCGCCTGGCCGAGGCGGTGCGCACCCACCTGGGCTGAGCCCCCGGCACGCGCGAGAGGCCCCCGCCACGGCGGGGGCCTCTCGCGCGTGCCCGGCGGTCAGAGCTTGCGCAGCAGCGCCCGGCGGACCTTGTGGTCCGCGCCCTTCTGCAGGACGAGGGTGGCCCGGCCGCGGGTGGGCAGCACGTTCTCCAGCAGGTTGGGCTTGTTGATGGTGCGCCAGACCTGGCGGCCGTACTCCATCGCCTCCTCCTCCGGCACCTCGGTGAAGCGGCGGAAGTAGGAGTTCGGGTCCTGGAAGGCGGTCTGCCGCAGCTTGCGGAAGCGGTCCAGGTACCAGTGCTCGATGTCGTCGGTGCGGGCGTCGACGTAGATCGAGAAGTCGAAGTAGTCGGCCACCGCGAGCCGGGTGCGGCCGTCGGTGCCGGGCAGGGCCGGCTGGAGCACGTTCAGCCCCTCGACGATCAGGATGTCCGGGCGCTCCACGGTCAGCCGCTGGTCCGGCACGATGTCGTACACCAGGTGCGAGTACACCGGCGCGGTGACCAGCTCCTTGCCCGCCTTCACGTCCGCGACGAAGCGCATCAGCGCCCGGCGGTCGTACGACTCGGGGAAGCCCTTGCGGGCCATCAGGCCCCGGCGGCGCAGCTCGGCGTTGGGCAGCAGGAAGCCGTCGGTGGTGACCAGTTCGACCCGGGGGTGCTCGGGCCAGCGGGCCAGCAGGGCCTGGAGCAGGCGGGCGGTGGTGGACTTGCCGACGGCGACCGAGCCGGCCACGCCGATGATGAACGGGGTGCGGGTGCGCTCGGTGTCCGGGGTGTCCAGGAAGGTGCCCAGCGCGCCGCGCAGTTCGTGCGTGGCGTGGATGTACAGGTTCAGCAGCCGGGAGAGCGGCAGGTAGACGTCGCGGACCTCGTCCAGGTCGAGGGCCGTACCGAGGCCGCGCAGCTGCTCCACCTCCTCGGCGGTCAGCGGTAGCGGCGTACGCTCGCGCAGCGCGCTCCACTCGGCCCGGCTGAGGTCCACGTAGGGGGACGGGGACGGGCCGGGCGTGGCGGCGCCCCGTGTACAGAGTTCGGTCAGCACATGCTCCATTGTGAGCCGTCGTGGTGTTCACGGTGGCTGTGGTGTCGGTCACGCAGCGTTCGCGCGGGACGGGAAAGCCGGGAATACGGCCACAGAACCGCCCTTATGCTGGCACGCATGTGCGGAATTGTTGGATACGTGGGCGCGCAGTCCGCCCTCGACGTAGTAATCGCTGGCCTGCAGCGACTGGAGTACCGGGGCTACGACTCGGCCGGTGTCGCGGTGCAGGTGGAGGACTCCCAAGGGCAGTGGAGTCTCGTCACGGACAAGCGGGCGGGCAAGCTCGCCAACCTGGAGAAGTCGCTCGCCGAGTCCCCTCTGCCCGGCGGCACCACCGGCATCGGCCACACCCGCTGGGCCACCCACGGCGGCCCGACGGACGCCAACGCCCACCCCCATCTGGACGACGACCGCCGGGTGGCCGTCGTCCACAACGGCATCATCGAGAACTTCGCCCAGCTGCGGGCCGAGATCGCCGAACGCGGCCACACCCTCCGGTCCGAGACCGACACCGAGGTCGTCGCCCACCTGCTGGGCGAGGCGTACCAGGGCGACCTGGCCGAGGCCATGCGAGTGGTCTGCCGCCGACTGGACGGCGCCTTCACCCTGGTCGCCGTGCACGCGGACGCGCCCGACGTGGTGATCGGCGCCCGCCGCAACTCGCCGCTGGTGGTGGGCCGCGGTGAGGGCGAGAACTTCCTCGCCTCGGACGTCGCCGCCTTCATCGCGCACACCCGCGAGGCGATCGAGCTGGGCCAGGACCAGGTCGTCGAGCTGCGCCGGGAGGGCGTGACCGTCACGAACTTCGACGGCACCCCGGCCGAGGTGCGCGAGTACCACGTCGACTGGGACGCCTCCGCCGCCGAGAAGGGCGGCTACGACTACTTCATGCTCAAGGAGATCGCCGAGCAGCCGAAGGCCGTCGCCGACACCCTGCTCGGCCGGATCGGCACCGACGGTCGGCTCACCCTCGACGAGCTGCGCATCTCCGACGCCGACCTGCGGTCGGTCGACAAGGTCGTCATCGTCGCCTGCGGCACCGCGTTCCACGCGGGCATGATCGCCAAGTACGCGATCGAGCACTGGACCCGCATCCCCTGCGAGGTCGAGGTCGCCTCGGAGTTCCGCTACCGCGACCCGATCATGGGCCCCGGCACGCTGGTCATCGCCATCTCGCAGTCCGGCGAGACCATGGACACCCTGATGGCCCTGCGGCACGCCCGGGAGCAGGGCGCCAAGGTGCTGGCGATCTGCAACACCAACGGCTCCACCATCCCGCGCGAGTCGGACGCGGTGCTGTACACCCACGCCGGGCCGGAGGTCGCGGTCGCGTCCACCAAGGCGTTCCTCACCCAGCTGGTCGCCTGCTACCTGGTCGCCCTCTACCTGGGCCAGGTGCGCGGCACCAAGTGGGGCGACGAGATCTTCACCATCATCCGCGAGCTCGGCGACGCGCCGAAGCAGGTCGAGCAGGTGCTGGAGACCATGGAGCCGGTGCGCGAGCTGGCCCGTTCGCTGGCCGACGCCCGCTCGGTGCTGTTCCTCGGCCGCCACGTCGGCTTCCCGGTGGCCCTGGAGGGCGCGCTCAAGCTCAAGGAGCTCGCCTACATGCACGCCGAGGGCTTCGCGGCGGGCGAGCTCAAGCACGGCCCGATCGCGCTGATCGAGGAGGGGCTGCCGGTCGTGGTGGTCGTGCCCTCGCCGCGCGGGCGGTCGATCCTGCACGACAAGATCGTCTCCAACATCCAGGAGATCCGGGCCCGCGGCGCCCGCACCATCGTGATCGCCGAGGAGGGCGACGAGGCGGTCGCGCCGTACGCGGACCACCTGATCCGCATCCCGGCCACCCCGACCCTGCTCCAGCCGCTGGTCTCCACCGTCCCGCTGCAGGTCTTCGCCTGCGAGCTGGCCACGGCCAAGGGCCACGAGGTCGACCAGCCGCGCAACCTGGCGAAGTCGGTCACCGTCGAGTAATGCGCGCTCGGCGCCCCTGCGGTGGCTGTGCCCTACCGCAGGGGTGCCGTGTCGAGCGTGAAGGAGAACGGGGCGGGGAGCTCGACGGGCTCGCCGAAGGGGACCTTGGTGCGAGTGGTGCAGTCCTCGCCCATGGGGTCGGTGAACAGCGTGACCTGCTCCTCGCTGCGACCGCGTCCTGGTGCGCGCCGTCCTCGGGCGCGCTCACGACGATCTCCTGCCAGAGCTCGAAGAGTTCGATCTTGCAGCCCTGGGGCACGTGAAGGCGCAGGAACGCCTGGAGGATGTCCACGCGCGACAACGTAGGCGTACGGACCGGGGCCGGTGGGGGATCGATGGAGGGTCACCCGAAAGCGTGGCCGGGTCCGGTACCGGCCGACTGCAGAAGGAGTTCTCCCCATGCGTCATGCACACCCTGTGGACGTCGTCCGGGCCGCCGAGGCCGAGCTGATGGCACGGTTGCCGGAGGGCACGCTGATGCAGCGGGCGGCCGCCGGGTTGGCGGCGACCTGTGCGCGGTTGCTGATCCGGCGTCGGGGGCGGGTGTACGGCAGCCGGGTGACGGTGCTGGCGGGCAGCGGGGACAACGGGGGTGACGCCCTGTACGCCGGTGCGGCGCTGGCGCGGCGCGGGGCGCGGGTGACCGCGGTGCTGCTGGCGCCCGGGAAGACGCATCCGGGTGGGCTGGCGGCGTTGCGGGCGGCGGGCGGACGGGTGACGGCGGAACAGGAGGTCGGCCTGGCCGACTTCTCGCGCGCGGACCTGGTGCTGGACGGGATCGTCGGGATCGGCGGCCGGGGCGGGCTGCGTCCGGAAGCGGTGCCGTACGCCCGGGCCGGGCGGCGCGGGGTGGTGGTCGCGGTGGACCTGCCCAGCGGGGTCGAGGCCGACAGCGGCGAGGTGCCCGGCGAGGCGCTGCGCGCGGACGTCACGGTCTGCTTCGGCACCCACAAGCCCGGGCTGCTGATCGATCCGGGCGCCGAGTACGCGGGCGCCGTGCAGCTGGTGGACATCGGGCTGGAGCCGCCGGCGCCGGAGGTGACGGCCCTGCAGCACGCGGACGTGGCGGGGCTGCTGCCGCTGCCGGGCGCGGAGAGCGACAAGTACCGGCGCGGCGTGGTCGGGGTGGCGGCCGGTTCGGCGCGGTACCCGGGGGCGGCGCTGCTGGCGGTCGCCGGGGCGCTGCGCGGGGGTGCGGGCGCCGTCCGGTACGTCGGCACGGCGGCCGAGGAGGTGGTGCGGCGCTTCCCGGAGACGCTGGTCACCGAGGGCGGCCCGGCCGGGGCCGGCCGGGTGCAGGCCTGGGTGGTCGGGCCGGGCGGCGGCGAGGGGGCGCGGCAGGCGCTGACCGAGGCGCTGGCGAGCGACGTCCCGGTGCTGGTGGACGCGGACGGGCTGACCGAACTGGGCCGGCTCGGCCCGTCCGCACTGGCCGGCCGGACCGCGCCCACCCTGCTCACCCCGCACACCGGGGAGGCGGCCCGGCTGCTGGCCGGCGCCGAGGGCACCCCGCCGCCGGCCGCCGACGACCTGGCCGCGGCCCGGCTGGCCACCGCCCGCCGACTGGCCGCCGGGTACCGGGCCACCGTGCTGCTGAAGGGCTCCACCACCGTGGTCGCCGACCCGGGCGGGGCCGTCCGGGTGAACCCCACCGGCACCTCCTGGCTCGCCACCGCGGGCAGCGGGGACGTGCTGGCCGGTCTGGCCGGCTCCCTGCTGGCGGCCGGCCTGTCCCCGCTGGACGCCGCCTCGGTGGCCGCCTACCTGCACGGGTTGGCGGGCCGGGAGGCGGCGGGCGACCCGGGCGCGCCGGTGACGGCGCTCGCGGTGGCGGAGGCGCTGCCGGAGGTCTGGCGGGCGGTCCGACGGTCGTAGGGCGCGCCGGACGGCCTTGGGGCGCGCCGGGCGGGCGGAACCGGAACGTCCGTTCGCCGCGTCCTTCCCAGGGCGAACGGGCCGTCCACCGCAGGTCGGCGGGGTGCGGGAGGCCGTGGCGCGGACCGCCGCGCAGCCGGGCCGTTCGGCGAGGACTCCGGGACGTCTGGGAGACTGACCCTGATGACAACTGCGAACACGACCGGCACGGCCACCCTCACCGACGGCGTACGGGCCGAGGCGACCATCGATCTCGCCGCCCTGCGCGGCAACCTCGCTGCCCTGCGCGAGCGCGTCGGGAGCTCGGCGGTGATGCTCGCGGTCAAGGCGGACGCCTATGGCCACGGCGCGGTCGCGTGCGCCCGCGAGGCGGTCGCGAACGGGGTCGGCTGGCTCGGTTGCGCGACGCCCGAGGAGGCGCTGGCGCTGCGCGCCGGGGGCATCCGCCCGGAGCAGGCCCGGATCCTGTGCTGGCTGTGGACGCCCGGCGGGCCGTGGCGAGAGGCGCTGCGCGCGGACCTGGACATCTCGATCAGCGGCCGGTGGGCGCTGGAGGAGCTGCTGACGGCCGTTCGGGAGACCGGCGTGCCGGCCCGGGTGCACCTGAAGGCCGACACCGGCCTCGGTCGCAACGGCTGCCAGCCGCACGACTGGCCGGAGCTGCTGGCCGAGGCGCGGCGCGCCGAGGTCGGGGGGCTGCTGGAGGTCGTCGGGATCTGGTCGCACTTCGCCGCCGCCGACGAGCCCGGCCACCCGTCGATCCAGGCCCAGCTGGACTCCTACCGCGTCGCGTTGGCACAGGCCGAGGCCGCCGGGGTGCGCCCGGAGGTGCGGCACCTCGCGAACTCCCCGGCAACCCTGCTGCTGCCCGAGTCGCACTTCGACCTGGTCCGCACCGGCCTGGCCGCGTACGGGCTGTCGCCGGTGCCCGAGGTGGGTTCCCCGGCCGACTTCGGGCTGCGCCCGGTGATGTCGCTGTCCGCCCGGCTGGCGCTGGTCAAGCACGTCCCCGGCGGGCACGGGGTCAGCTACGGCCACCACTACGTGACGCCCGGCCCGACCACGCTGGGCCTGGTCCCGCTCGGCTACGGCGACGGCGTCCCGCGGCACGCCAGCGGCACCGGCCCGGTGCAGATCGGCGGCAAGTGGCGCACGGTGGCCGGCCGGGTGGCGATGGACCAGTTCGTGGTGGACCTGGGCGGTGACACCCCCGAGGTCGGCGACGAGGTGCTGCTGTTCGGCAACGGCGAGCAGGGCGAGCCGACCGCCGAGGACTGGGCCCGGGCCTGCGGCACCATCTCGTACGAGATCATCACCCGGATCGGCGCCCGGGTGCCCCGCCGCTACCTGGGCGGCGGCCACGACGGGGGTCGCACGGCATGACCGACACGCCGGGCGGCGGCAACCCGGTCGCGGCGGTGGCCAAGGCGGCCGACGCGGCCTCCGGGGTGAGCCGGGCCGGCGTGATCGGGATCTCGGTCGGCGTGCTGGCGGCCGGTGCGGCCGCGGGCGTCGCGATCGAACGGCTGACCGTCGGCCGGGCGATGCGCCGCCGGGCCCGGGCCGAGCTGGACGCGGCCGCGCCGTACGGTTCGCTGCGCGGGCGCCCGCGGACGGTGGCCGCGCCGGACGGCACCGAGCTGTACGTCGAGCTGGACGGCACCGGCTGGGAGGACACCGGGCGGGCCGCCGGCTCCGCGGAGCCGCTGACCGTGGTGTTCAGCCACGGCTACTGCCTCAACCAGGACAGCTGGCACTTCCAGCGGGCGGCGCTGCGCGAGGGCCTGCGACTGGTCTTCTGGGACCAGCGCAGCCACGGCCGCTCCGAGCGCTCCCGCTCGTACCTGGCGGGCGAGCCGGCCGGCATCGACCAGCTGGGCGGCGACCTCAAGGCGGTGATCGACGCGGTCGCGCCGACCGGGCCGCTGGTGCTGGTGGGCCATTCGATGGGCGGCATGACGGTGATGGCGCTGGCGGACCAGCATCCGGAGCTGTTCCGGGAGAGGGTCGCCGGGGTCGCGCTGATCGGCACCCTGGCGGGGGACTGGAACGAGGTGAGCCTCGGTCTGCCGAAGGCCGGGGCCAAGCTGTTCAAGAAGGTCGCGCCCGGGGTGGTGAAGCTGCTCGGCCGTCAGGTCGAGCTGGTGGAGGCGAGCCGGCGGCTCGGTTCGGAGGTGGCCGCGGTCTTCTACCGGAGGTTCTCCTTCGGGAGCCGGGACGTCGACCCCGGCGTGGTGCGCTTCGCCGAACAGCTGCTGGACGCCACCCCGATCGACGTGGTCGCCGAGTTCTACCCGGTGTTCGGCGCGCACGAGAAGTTCGGGGCGCTGGCCGCCCTGCGCGGCCTGCCGGCCCTGGTGCTGGCGGGGACGAAGGACCTGCTGACGCCCTCCGCGCACAGCGAGGCGATGGCGGAGCGGCTGCCGGGCGCCGAACTCGTCCTGGTCGAGGGCGCCGGGCACCTGGTGCTGCTGGAGCGCCCGGAGCTGGTCGACCACGAGCTGGCGCTGCTGCTGCGCCGGGCCGCCGACTTCGCGGGCGCCGCGCCGCTGCCGCCCGCCGTCCTGGAACTCGCCGATGAACCGCCGGCTGCGGACCCGTCCGGGGAGGCGTCCGGGGACCCGTCCGGGGCCACGGCCGTCGATCCGGCCTGAGGCCGCGTCCGCAGGCCCGGTGCTGAGACCCAGCCCGCGGCCCGCCCGAACCCCCGGGCGCGGCGGCGGGGTGCGGCGATGTGGCACCGTAGCGGTGGCGGCCGGTGGTCGGCGCGCCGCTCCGGACCGAAGGGCAAGACACGCGCATGGGCTCGCACGCCACTCTGACCGTCCCCACTCCGGACCGGATGGGCCGGCTCGGCCGGGAGCTGGCCGCGCTGCTGCGGCCGGGTGACCTGGTGCTGCTCTCCGGCGAGCTGGGGGCGGGGAAGACCACGCTGACCCGCGGCCTGGGGGAGGGGCTGCAGGTCCGCGGCGCGGTGACCTCGCCGACCTTCGTGATCGCCCGGGTGCACCCCTCGCTGGTCGGCGGGCCGGCCCTGGTGCACGTGGACGCGTACCGGCTGGGCGGGGACCTGGACGAGATGGAGGACCTCGACCTGGACGTCTCGCTGCCGGAGTCGGTGGTCGTGGTCGAGTGGGGCGAGGGCAAGGTCGAGCGGCTGTCCGAGGACCGGCTGGAGGTGCGGATCGAGCGGGCGATCGGCGACACGGCCGGGGAGGACCACGACCCGCGCCGGGTGGTGCTGGTCGGCATCGGCGAGCGCTGGACGGGCGTGGAACTGGCGGAGCTGGCCTGAGCCGCACCGCCGTACCAATCGCCCCGAGCGCCCCGGAGGCGAGCGGGCGAGTAGTCGATCGGGTTCCACCGTTTTGCCGACAGGCTGTCGGCAAGGTGTTGCGGGCGGGGTGCCGGGCGTGGTGGGATGGGTGCTGCGGTTAGGTCTGCCTAACTAGGGAGGCGCCATGTCGAGCACCACCCCCGCCCCGGAGCGTGCCACGCGCACCGCCGGGGCCGGAGAGTCCGTCCGCCGCGCTCCGGGAGAGCCGATGCGGGCGCTGCTGGCCGCCTGCGCGGCCGCCGAGGCGGTGTCCACCCCGCCCGAACCGGCACCCCGGCAGGCCGAGGAGCCCGAGGCGGGGACGCCCCGGGCCGCGTAGCGCCCGGCTCAGGCGACCACGACCACCTTGGTGCCGTTCGGCGCGAAGTCCCAGAGCAGCTGCCCGTCGGCGCGACCGCTGCGGATGCCGCCGGTCTTGGTCTTCGGGTCGGCGGTCGGGGTGGCGCCGTCCAGTGCCGCGCTGAAGCCGAACACCACGCCGTTCTGCTGGGCGAACCGCACCACGTGTTCGATCTGCTTGCCGTCGGTCCCGGTGGCGGTCTGGGTGCGGCTGTACACCGAGTAGCTGCCCGGGGTGGGCTCGATCGAGCCCGGAGTGACCGGGAAGGCGGCCGCGACCTGCGGGTTCTTCTTCGGGTCGACCAGCCAGACGAAGTGGCTGCCGGCCGAGTAGACCACCCTGGTGCCGCTGCCCGAGGTGGCCGGCAGCGGCGGCACGGTCGGGGTGGCGGAGGCACTCGGCGTGGCCGAGGCGGCCGGGCCGGTGGTCGTCGAGGCGACGGTCGGGCGGGTTCCGCCGGCGCGGTCCTGCGCACCGTTGGCCTGGAAGGCCAGCAGGCTCACCACCGCCAGGGCCCCCAGGGTCAACCCCGTGACCACCACTCCAGGACCCATCTTCGCCACGTGCCCGCTCCCGCCGCCGTCCGCTGTTCGTACCGCCCTTATCGTGCCAGGTCCCCCGGGCGGGTCGGCAGCGCCCAGTACGTGTGTTCCGAATGGGGACACCAGCTCGATCGACCGGTCGGCCCAACGGCGGTCTAACCTTGACCCGTGCTGCTGCTCGCGTTCGACACCGCTACCCCCGCCGTCACCGCCGCCGTCCACGACGGCACGGCCGTCCTCGCCGAGACCCACCAGGTCGACGCCAGGCGCCACGGCGAACTGCTGCTTCCCGCGATCGACCAGGTCCTGCGGGCCGCCGGGGTGGACAAGCACCGGCTCACCGGCATCGCGGTCGGCGTCGGCCCGGGCCCGTACACCGGCCTGCGGGTCGGCCTGGTGACCGCCGCCGCGCTCGGTCACGCGCTCGGCCTGCCGGTGCACGGCGTGTGCACCCTGGACGCGATCGCCTTCCAGGCCCGCGCCGAGGGCCTGGCCGGGCAGCCGTTCACGGTCGCCACCGACGCGCGCCGCAAGGAGGTCTACTGGGCCTCGTACGACGCCGAGGGCAACCGCACCGAGGGCCCCGGCGTGGACCGCCCGGCCGAGCTGACCCCCGCGCCCCGCTCGGTGGGCGCCGGCGCGCTGCTCTACCCCGACGCCTTCCCGGGCGGGCACGGCCCCGAGCACGTCTCGGCCGGCGCCCTGGCCGGCTTCGCCGCCGCCGAGCTGGCCGCCGGGCGCGAGCTGCTGCCGAACGTCCCGCTGTACCTGCGCCGCCCGGACGCCCAGGTCCCGGCCGGCTACAAGGCGGTGCTCCCGGCGTGAAGGACGGCACCACCCTGCGCCCGATGCGCTGGTGGGACATCGATCCGGTGATGGACCTGGAGCTCCGGCTGTTCCCCGAGGACGCCTGGTCCCACGGGATGTTCTGGTCCGAGCTCGCCGAGGCCCACCCCGGCGGCACCCGCCACTACTCGGTCGCCACCGCCGCGGACGGCACGATCGTCGGCTACGCCGGTCTGATGACCGTGGCCGACGAGGGCGACGTCCAGACCATCGCCGTCGACGAGCGCCACCAGGGCGCCGGCCTCGGCACCGCCCTGCTCACCGACCTGATCCACGAGGCCGCCCGGCGCGGCTGCGCCGACCTGCTGCTGGAGGTGCGGGTGGACAACCGGCGCGCCCAGCGGCTGTACGAGCGGCACGGCTTCGAACCGGTGGGCATCCGGCGCGGCTACTACCAGCCCGCCGACATCGACGCGCTGGTGATGCGCCTCGAACACCCGAGCACTGACCCGAAGGACCCTAAGGACACCCCCCATGGCTGACGAACCGCTCGTCCTCGGCATCGAGACCTCCTGCGACGAGACCGGCGTCGGCATCGTGCGCGGCACCACCCTGCTGGCCGACGCGGTCGCCTCCAGCGTCAACGACCACGCCCGCTTCGGCGGCGTCGTCCCGGAGATCGCCAGCCGCGCCCACCTGGAGGCGATGGTCCCGACCATCCAGCGCGCCCTGGACACCGCCGGGATCAAGGCCAGCGATCTGGACGGCATCGCCGTCACCGCCGGCCCCGGCCTGGCCGGCGCGCTGCTGGTCGGCGTCAGCGCGGCGAAGGCGTACGCCTGGGCGCTGGACAAGCCGCTGTACGGGGTCAACCACCTCGCCTCGCACATCTGCGTCGACCAGCTGGAGCACGGCCGGCTGCCCTCGCCGACGATGGCCCTGCTGGTCTCCGGCGGGCACTCCTCGCTGCTGCTCAGCGAGGACATCACCACCGACGTCCGCCCGCTCGGCGCGACCATCGACGACGCGGCCGGCGAGGCCTTCGACAAGGTCGCCCGGGTGCTCGGCCTGGGCTTCCCGGGCGGCCCGATCGTCGACCGGGCGGCCCGCGAGGGCGACCCCAAGGCGATCAACTTCCCGCGCGGCCTGTCGGGCCGGAACGACCCCGCGTACGACTTCTCCTTCTCCGGCCTGAAGACCGCCGTCGCCCGCTGGGTGGAGGCCAAGCGCAGGGCCGGCGAGGAGGTGCCGATCGCCGACGTCGCGGCCTCCTTCCAGGAGGCGGTCACCGACGTGCTCACCCGCAAGGCCGTCAAGGCGTGCAAGGACAACGGCGTCGACCACCTGATGATCGGCGGCGGCGTCGCGGCCAACTCCCGGCTGCGCGAGATGGCCCAGCAGCGCTGCGACCGGGCCGGGATCCGGCTGCGGGTGCCCCGGCCGGGCCTGTGCACCGACAACGGCGCGATGGTGGCGGCGCTGGGCTCCGAGATGGTGTGGCGCGGCCGCACCCCCTCCGCCTTCGACCTGTCCGCCGACTCCTCGCTGCCGGTGACCGACACCCACGTCCCGGCCACGGCGATCGGCCACGGCGACCTCCACGGCCAGGCCTACGACGCCCTCGGCGGCGGTGCGGCGTGACCGTCGCCGCCATGTGGGAGGCCCGGGCGGCGGACGGCCGAGGGGCCGAACTCGCCGCTTGGGTAAGGGAGTCGGCGCTGCCCGCGATGCGCGGTGCGGCCGGGCTGGAGCGGGCCGAGCTGCTCTCCGCGGCCGGCGAACGGGTGCTGCTGATCACCTGGTGGAGCGGCGAGCCGGTGCCGGTCGCCGACCCGCCGGCCGAGCTGCTCGGCCGGCCGGTGCACCGCTGGTCCTTCACCAGCGAGCACGTCGAGTAGGCCGCGGCGGGGAACCGCCGCCGCGGCCGCTACCGTGCTAGCTGAGAGAAGGCTGGACGGGACCGGGAGCGCACTGCGGTGAACAGGGACGGGCTGAGCAGGACCAGGACGTACGCGGCGGGGGCGCTGGCGCTGCTGGCCTTCGCCACCGCGTGCGGCGACAACGGGGGCGGCGGCAGCGCCGCCCCGGCCGGGAACACGGCGACCACGGCGGCCTCCGGGCCGGCGTCCGCCGCCGGCGGGACGCCGACCGCCGCCGCCACCACGCCCGGCGCGGCCCCGGCCCAGGGCGACGCCGTGGCCTGGGCGAAGTGGAACCTCAAGCCGCTCGCCCCGGCCCCCGCGCCGCCCGCCGACAAGCCCATCAAGCTCGAACGCACCGGCACCGTACCGGTGTTCAGCGATGTGAAGACGAGCGACAAGGTCGTCTTCGTCACCATCGACGACGGCGCCGAGAAGGACCCGAAGTTCGTCGAGATGCTGACCGACCTCAAGGTGCCGATCTCGATGTTCCTGACCAAGGACATCGTCAAGAACGACTACGGCTACTTCAAGCCGCTCCAGGCGCTGGGCAACCACATCCAGAACCACACCGTCACCCACCCGGTGATGAGCAAGCTGTCGGCGGACAAGCAGAAGTCCGAGATCTGCGAGGACCAGGCCGCGCTCACCCAGCAGTACGGCACCGCCCCGCTGCTGTTCCGCCCGCCGTTCGGCGACGGCGCCAACACCCCGATGCTCAACACCTCGGTGCAGCAGTGCGGGCCGCGGGCGATCGTGCTCTGGCGCGAGTCGATGCAGATCCACGACATGCAGTACCAGGCGGCGGACAAGAAGCTGAAGCCCGGCGACATCATCCTGGCGCACTTCCGCGGCCCCAAGGAGCTCAAGGGCGCCACCATGACCCAGATGTTCGGGGACCTGCTGGCCCGGATCCAGGAGCAGGGCTTCTCGGTGGCCCGGCTGGAGGACTACATCCAGGCACCGGCCTCCTAGGGCGCGCCCTGGAGGCCCGTCACCGGCTGCCCCAGCATCATCAGCGGCCCGTTGTCGGTGCGGCTGAGGATCACCGTGACGCTGTTCGGCCCGGAGGGCTTGAGCTGCCGGCGCAGCTCCTCCGGGGTGATCGCCATCCCGCGCTTCTTGATCACCACCGTGCCGACGCCGCGCTCGCGCAGCAGCGCCTTCAGCTTCTTGACGTGGTACGGCAGCACGTCGGTCAGCTCGAAGGCGTGGGCGTACGGGGTGGCGACCAGCCGGTCCGAGGTCACGTAGGCGATCTTCGGGTCGATCAGCCGGCCGCCGACCTGCTCGGCCACCTCGGCCACCAGGTGGGCCCGGATCACCGCGCCGTCCGGCTCGTACAGGTAGCGCCCGACCGGTCCGGCCGGCGGGTCGGGCAGGTCGCCGCCGGTCAGGCTCGCGCCGTGCGGCAGCAGGGTGGCGCGGTGCGGACGGGCCGCCCCGGTGCCGAACCAGAGCACCGCCTCCTTGACGTCCCCGTGGTCGGAGACCCACTCGGCCTCGGCGTCCGCCGGGACGGCCTCGTGCGGGATGCCCGGGGCCACCTTCAGGGCTCCGATCGGGGTCCGCCGCCCGGCCTCGATCGCCCAGGAGAGCGGCGGGGCGTACGCCTCCGGGTCGAACACCCGGCCGCGCGAGGTGCGCCGGGCCGGGTCGGTGAACACCGCGTCGTAGCCGGTGACGTCCACCTCGGCGACGTCCGCGCAGCGCACCTCGACCAGCTCGGCGAGGCCCAGCGCGGCGGCGTTGGCGGCGGTGGCGGCGCAGGCCGCCGGGTCCTTGTCGACGGCCAGCACGCTGATCCCGGCCCGGGCCAGCGCCAGCACGTCCCCGCCGATGCCGCAGCACAGGTCGGCGAGCCGCCGTACGCCCAACTCGGCGAAGCGGCGGGCCCGCCACTCGGCCACGCTGCGCCGGGTGGACTGCTCGACCCCGTTGGGCGTGAAGTACATCAGGTCGGCGTCCGCCCCGAACTTCGCCCGCGCCCGCTGCCGCAGCCGCGCCTGCCCGAACGCCGCCGACACCAGCTCCGCCGGGTGCTCCCGCCGCAGCCGGGTGGCCAGCGCCAACTCCTCCTCGGGGGCGAACTCGCGCAGTTCGGCGAGCAGGGCCTGACCCTCGGGGGTCAGCAGGGGCTGGAGGTTCTCGGTGTCCACGGGCCCATTCTGACCGGTCGGGCGGGGTGGGCGGCGGTTCGGGCCGGGCGCCGCACGCCAGCGCGACCGCTCGACCTCCGGTCGAGCCCACTGGCGCGCCGTTGGCACTCTGGTTGACTGAGTGCTAGCGGCGGCCTATGGTCGTCCTTGGCACTCCCCACTGGGGAGTGCTAACGCGAAGACGTGTGTCTGACCCCCGCGACGGCAGGCCCGCAGGTTCGCCACCTACCCGTTAGAAAACCCCGTAATCTCCGAAGGGGAGCTCGGACGTGACCACCAGCAGCAAGGTTGCCATCAAGCCGCTCGAGGACCGCATCGTGGTCCAGCCGCTCGACGCCGAGACCACCACGGCCTCCGGCCTGGTTATCCCGGACACCGCCAAGGAGAAGCCCCAGGAGGGCGTCGTCCTGGCCATCGGCCCGGGTCGCTTCGAGGACGGCCAGCGTCTGCCGCTCGACGTCGCCGTCGGTGACATCGTCCTGTACTCGAAGTACGGCGGCACCGAGGTGAAGTACCGGGGCGAGGAGTACCTCGTCCTCTCGGCCCGCGACGTTCTCGCCATCATCGAGAAGTAATCGCAGTACCGAGAAGCAAGTCGTTCCGCCCCGCCCCGGATCCGTGTCCCTAGTGACAGGGGCCCGGGGCGTGGTTGTTGGTTCACGTAGTTCGGCGGCCGGTCGGCCGGCCGCAGCCCCGAGGGAATAGGGAACATGGCGAAGATCCTGCAGTTCGACGAGGACGCGCGCCGCTCGCTGGAGCGCGGTGTCAACAAGCTGGCCGACACCGTCAAGGTGACCATCGGCCCCAAGGGCCGCAACGTCGTCATCGACAAGAAGTTCGGCGCCCCGACCATCACCAACGACGGTGTCACCATCGCCCGTGAGGTCGAGCTGGACGACCCGTACGAGAACCTTGGCGCGCAGCTCGTCAAGGAGGTCGCCACCAAGACCAACGACGTCGCGGGTGACGGCACCACCACCGCCACCGTGCTGGCCCAGGCCCTGGTCAACGAGGGTCTGCGCAACGTCGCCGCCGGTGCCGGCCCGGCCGCCCTGAAGAAGGGCATCGACAAGGCCGTCGCCGCCGTCTCCGAGCACCTGCTGTCCATCGCCCGCGAGATCGAGGGCAAGGACGACGTCGCCGCCGTCGCGTCCCTCTCCGCGCAGGACACCCAGGTCGGCGAGCTGATCGCCGAGGCGATCGACAAGGTCGGCAAGGACGGTGTCATCACCGTCGAGGAGTCGAACACCTTCGGCGTGGAGCTGGACTTCACCGAGGGCATGCAGTTCGACAAGGGCTACCTGTCGCCGTACTTCGTCACCGACGCGGAGCGTCAGGAGGCGGTCCTCGAGGACCCGTACATCCTGATCAACCAGGGCAAGATCTCCTCCATCCAGGAGCTGCTGCCGCTGCTGGAGAAGATCCTGCAGTCCGGCGCCTCCAAGCCGCTGCTGATCATCGCCGAGGACGTCGACGGCGAGGCGCTGTCGACCCTGGTCGTCAACAAGATCCGTGGCACCTTCAACGCCGTCGCCGTCAAGGCCCCGGGCTTCGGCGACCGCCGCAAGGCGATCCTCGGCGACCTGGCCGTCCTGACCGGCGGCACGGTCATCTCCGAGGAGGTCGGCCTCAAGCTCGACCAGGCCGGTCTGGACGTGCTGGGCACCGCCCGCCGCGTGACCATCACCAAGGACGAGACCACCATCGTCGACGGTGCCGGTGACAGCGAGGCCGTGGCCGGCCGCGTCGCCCAGATCAAGGGCGAGATCGCCGCGACCGACTCCGACTGGGACCGCGAGAAGCTGCAGGAGCGCCTGGCCAAGCTGGCCGGCGGCGTCTGCGTCATCAAGGTCGGCGCCGCCACCGAGGTGGAGCTGAAGGAGCGCAAGCACCGCCTGGAGGACGCCATCTCGGCGACCCGCGCCGCGGTCGAGGAGGGCATCGTCGCCGGCGGTGGCGCCTCCCTGGTCCACGCCGCCAAGGTGCTGGACGGCGGCCTGGGCCTGTCGGGTGACGAGGCCACCGGTGTCGCCGTGGTCCGCAAGGCGCTGCACGAGCCGCTGCGCTGGATCGCCCAGAACGCCGGCCTGGAGGGCTACGTCATCACCTCCAAGGTCTCCGAGCTGGAGGCCGGCCAGGGCTACAACGCCGCCACCGGCGAGTACGGCGACCTGGTGAAGGCCGGCGTCATCGACCCGGTCAAGGTCACCCGCTCCGCCCTGGAGAACGCCGCCTCGATCGCCTCCCTGCTGCTCACCACCGAGACCCTCGTGGTGGAGAAGAAGGAAGAGGAGGCCGACGCCGGCCACTCGCACGGCGGTCACGGCCACTCGCACTGAGGCCGATAGCCACAGCGGTTGACCGGAGGCCCGGTCCGCACCCCTCGCGGGGGCGTGGACCGGGCCTCCGGCTGTGTTGGTGCTGCGGTGTTCCAGGCTTCAACTATCAGTAGAATTTTGCAGAATGCAAAGATTGCCTTATAACTGAGGCATGATCGAGGCCCGCCATCTGCGCGTCCTGCGTGCCGTCGCCCGCACCGGCTCCTTCTCCGCCGCCGCCCGTGAGCTGGGGTGTACGCAGCCTGCCATCAGCCAGCAGATGAAGGCGCTGGAGAAGTCGGTGGACACCCCGCTGGTGGTCCGCTCGGGCCGCGGGATGCAGCTCAGCGAGGCCGGGCGGGTCCTGCTCAAGCATGCCACCGGAATCCTGGCCGGGCTCTCCGCCGCCGAGGAGGAGGTGGCCGCGATCGCCGGGCTGCGGGCCGGGCGGGTGCGGCTGGTGTCCTTCCCGACCGCGAGTTCCACCCTGGTGCCGCCCGCGGTCGCCCGGCTGCGGGACAGCCATCCGGGGGTGCGCGTGTCGCTGGTCGAGGCCGAGCCGCCGGAGTCGCTGGCGATGCTGCGCGGCGGCGAGTGCGAGCTCGCGCTGGCCTTCCGCTATCCGCAGTCCGACGGCGGGGCCGTGGTGTCGGCGCCGGCGCACGGCTCGCCGCGCGAGGCGCGGGCCGAGGCGAACCTGGAGGCCCAGCAGCTGTCGGCCGGCACCGACTGGTCCGACCTGGTGGTCACCCCGCTGCTGGACGACCCGCTGGTGGGCCTGTTGCCCGCCGCCCACCCGCTGGCCGGTCGGGGCGGCCCGGTGGAGCTGGCCGAGCTGGCGGGGGAGCAGTGGATCGCCGGCTGTCCGCAGTGCCGGGGGCACCTGGTGGAGCTGTGCGCGGGGGCGGGCTTCGAGCCGCGGATCGACTTCGCCACCGACGACTACCCGGCGGTGGTCGGCCTGGTGGCGGCCGGACTCGGGGTGGCGGTGCTGCCCCGGCTGGCTCTGCAGTCGGTGCGTCCTGACGGAGTGTCGACGGTGCCGGTGCGGACCGCCTCCGGGGCGCCGGCGGTGCGCCAGGTGGTGGCGCTGACCCTGCCGGACCTGGCCGAGGTGCCGGCCGTGGCGCTGATGCAGGAGCGGTTGGTGGGCGCGGCGGCCGGTCGCTGACCGACGTCTCCCCTGAATGGGGTGCGCCTGGGCCCTGGGCGCCGCGAAGAAACGTTTCTCCACGGCGCGTCGGGGAGGCGGGTCTAACGCTGCGCGACCGCCGGCGGGGTCAGCGGGACCTCCACCAGGCGGTGCCGCGAGCGGCCCAGCATCTCCTCGCGCTCGTCCTCGGTCATCCCACCCCAGACCCCGTACGGCTCCCGGACCGCCAGGGCGTGCGCCGCGCACTCGGCGATCACCGGGCAGCGCATGCAGACCTCCTTGGCGCTGGTCTCGCGCGAACTGCGGGCGGCTCCGCGCTCCCCCTCCGGGTGGAAGAAGAGCGAGCTGTCCACGCCGCGGCAGGCCGCCGAGAGCTGCCAGTCCCAGAGGTCCGCGTTGGGACCGGGGAGGCGGGAGAAATCTGCCATGGCTCATTCCCTTCAGAGGCGGTCGGCGGCGGCCGGGCGTTTCGGCGGGCTGCTGCCGAACGGTGCCCGGCGGGGCGTCCCGCGCTGGTGTGGACACCTGGAAATATGACTTAAGGCAACTCCATGGACAAGTCACCCACACACTGGCACAACAGTCAATGACCATATGAAAGCTATAAAAACGGGCAAAGTGGGCAAGGGGTTTGCCGGGCGTGGACGTGGCAATCGGGTGGCCGAGGGGCGCGCGACACACCGCACCGGTGTGCGGGTGGTGCGCCCACCGCGCGCGAGCTGCGCAAAAGAGCGGCGTGTGCACCGCGATGCGGCTGATCGGTAATGGGTTGGCCACGTACAGTGGTGGAGATGGCCTGAAGGCCGTAACTCATTCGAGTGACGGTCGTTGGAAGTGCGGAGGCGGTTAGCGGGCGCCGGACGTCGGGAACGATCGCGGGCAAGTCGGGGCGATCAGGACGAAGTCCGTCGCCGATCGGCCGTGTCGGAGAGGTTCGTACCAGCCAGGAGGCTCAACGTGACGCGGATCAGCTGCGGAGGACGACGGTCATGACTTCCGTTCTCGTTTGCGACGATTCCCCGCTCGCCCGCGAGGCGCTTCGCCGCGCCGTCGCGACCGTACCCGGTGTGGACCGGGTCACCACCGCGACGAACGGGGAGGAGGTCCTCCGCCGCTGGGTGGCCGACCGCTCCGATCTCGTCCTGATGGACGTCCGGATGCCCGGCCTCGGCGGGGTCGAGACGGTCCGGCGGCTGCTGTCCGCCGACCCGGGCGCCCGGATCATCATGCTCACCGTCGCCGAGGACCTCGACGGGGTCGCGCTCGCGGTGGCCGCGGGCGCCCGCGGGTACCTGCACAAGGACGCCTCGCGCGCCGAGCTGCGGGCCACCGTGACCCAGGCCCTCGCCGACCCGACCTGGCGGCTCGCCCCGCGTCGGCTGCGCAGCCCCGACATGGGCGCGGCACCGACCTTGACGGCGCGTGAGATCCAGGTCCTGGAGGGCATGAGCCACGGGCGCAGCAACGCCGAGATCGGGCGCGAGCTGTTCCTCTCCGAGGACACCGTCAAGACCCACGCCCGGCGGCTGTTCAAGAAGCTCGGGGCCTCCGACCGCGCGCACGCGGTGGCGCTGGGTTTCCGCTGGGGCCTGGTCCGCTGACCGTCGGCGGCGCCGCCGGCTGCGGTGCGGCGCCGTCGAATTCCGGAGCGGGTGCCGCACGGGCGTGTGACGTTACGGTCCCGAGGTTGCACCATGGAGGAGTGGAGCACCTCGGGGACCAGCGGACAGGCACTGCGGCGAACCACACGGCCGCGGGACACTCGGCGGACGGCGCGACGGACGGGACCACCCACGGTGGCGGGGCGGAAGGCGGCACGGTGCAGGAGGGGCCGGTGGTGCGCGGTACGCCGCACGGTGCCGCAGCGCATAACGTTCCGGTGCACAACTCCGGACGCGGTGCCGCGTTTTCCCGGTCGACCAGGCACCATGGACCGATGCGCGACGATGTCGCCGGTGCGGCCGGCCAGGCGGACCCGGGTGAGGCCCAGCCCTCCGGCCCGGGTCACGATCCGTCGTACGCGGACCCCGGCGAGCCCGGCGATGCCGGCCCGTCCGGTTCCTCCGGAGCGGAGTCCGGTCCGGGGCGCCCGCCGGTGCTCGGTTCGGGCGGCTCGCCCCTGGTGGGCGAACTGGTCGCGGCCGCCGTGCGCGGCGAGGGCCCGGCCATCGACGCGCTGCTCGCCTACGTCCACCCGCTGGCGCTGCGGTACTGCCGCGCCAAGCTGGTCCGGCTGCCCGGCGGGGCCCGGCACCACGTGGACGACGTGGCCCAGGAGGTCTGCGTCGCGGTGCTGTGCGCGCTGCCCCGGTACAAGGACCAGGGGCGGCCGTTCGAGGCCTTCGTCTACGGCATCGCCGCCCACAAGATCGCCGATCTGCAGCGGGCCGCGATGCGCGGGCCCGGCTCGACCGTGGTGCCGCAGGACGACCTGCCCGAGGTGCCGGACGAGGCGCTCGGCCCGGAGGAGCAGGCGCTGCTGAGCAGCGACGCGGCCTGGGCCAAGGAGCTGCTCTCCAACCTGCCGGCCCGTCAGCGCGAACTGGTGCTGCTGCGGGTGGCCGCCGGATTGTCGGCGGAGGAGACCGGCGAGGTGCTCGGGATGTCGCCGGGGGCCGTCCGGGTGGCCCAGCACCGGGCGCTCAGCCGGCTGCGGGCGCTCGCGGAGGAGTCCTCCTGATCCGGAGGGGCGGGGGCGGGGCGTTCCGCGGGGCGGAATGAGCCGCCCGGGGTGCTTGTTGTCAAGGGCACACGAGGGCACATTCGCGGTGCCAGTACCATGGGGTATCGGCGCCTGGGCAGGTTGCCAAAGTTTCGCGGGTGCGCACGGGGTTTCCTTGGAGGTTCGTCCAAGTCCGGCCCACCCGGCTTTCGGCGGTCTGCGCGAGTGAGCGATCAACGCGCCCCTTCCCTCTGGGCGCGAGCGGATAAGGCCGGCCACGGAAGGTACCCCCAAATGTCTTACAACGCCGCAGGCGTACCCGAGAAGTTCGCCATGCTCGGGCTCACGTTCGACGACGTCCTGCTGCTGCCCGGGGCCTCCGCGGTGCTGCCGAACCAGGTCGACACCTCCTCGCGGGTCTCCCGGAACGTCCGCGTCAACATCCCGCTGCTGTCCGCGGCGATGGACAAGGTCACCGAGGCGCGGATGGCCATCGCGATGGCCCGCCAGGGCGGCGTCGGCGTGCTGCACCGCAACCTGTCGGTCGAGGACCAGGCCAACCAGGTCGACCTGGTGAAGCGCTCCGAGTCCGGCATGGTCACCGACCCGATCACGGTCGGCCCGGACACCACGCTGGCCGAGGCCGACGCGCTGTGCGCCAAGTTCCGGATCTCCGGCGTGCCGATCGCCGACGAGTCCGGCAAGCTGCTCGGCATCGTCACCAACCGTGACATGGCCTTCGAGTCGGACCGCAGCCGCCAGGTCCGCGAGATCATGACCCCGATGCCGCTGATCACCGGCAAGGTCGGCATCTCCGGCGTGGACGCGATGGCGCTGCTGCGCCGCCACAAGATCGAGAAGCTGCCGCTGGTCGACGACGAGGGCCGGATCAAGGGCCTGATCACCGTCAAGGACTTCGTCAAGGCCGAGCAGTACCCGAACGCCGCCAAGGACGCCGAGGGCCGGCTGCTGGTCGGTGCCGCGGTCGGCGCCAGCGCCGAGGCCTTCGACCGGGCCCAGGCCCTGGTCGAGGCGGGCGCGGACTTCCTGGTCGTCGACACCTCGCACGGCCACAGCCACAACGCGCTGGCCTGGATCGCGAAGATCAAGTCGGCCGTCGGGATCGACGTGGTCGGCGGCAACGTCGCCACCCGGGACGGCGCCCAGGCGCTGATCGACGCCGGCGTGGACGGCGTCAAGGTCGGCGTCGGCCCCGGTTCCATCTGCACCACCCGCGTCGTCGCCGGCATCGGCGTGCCGCAGATCACCGCCATCTACGAGGCCGCCACGGCCTGCCAGGCGGCCGGCGTGCCGGTCATCGGCGACGGCGGCCTGCAGTACTCGGGCGACATCGGCAAGGCGCTCGCCGCCGGTGCCGACACCGTGATGCTGGGCTCGCTGCTGGCCGGCTGCGAGGAGTCGCCGGGCGAGCTGATGTTCATCAACGGCAAGCAGTTCAAGTCCTACCGCGGCATGGGCTCGCTGGGCGCCATGCAGTCCCGCGGCCAGGCGAAGTCCTTCTCCAAGGACCGCTACTTCCAGGGCGAGGTCACTTCCGACGAGAAGCTGATCGCCGAGGGCATCGAGGGCCAGGTGCCGTACCGCGGCCCGCTGTCCGCGGTGCTGTACCAGCTGATCGGCGGCCTGCGGCAGACCATGGGCTACGTGGGCGCCGCCACCGTCGCCGAGATGGAGAGCAAGGGCCGGTTCGTCCGGATCACCTCGGCGGGCCTCAAGGAGAGCCACCCGCACGACATCCAGATGACCGTCGAGGCGCCGAACTACTCGTCGCGCTGACGCACGGGACCGGATCCGACCACCGAGGGGCTCGTGGCCGCACTGCGGCCGCGGGCCCCTCGGGGCGTGCGGGGAGCCGGGCCGTCGGGGCGGGACCAGCGGTAGTACGGGATACTGGGGGCGGCCGGGGTGACCCGGCGGGCATGGAGCAACAAACCAGAAGGGCTCGAAGTGACTGAGATCGAGATCGGGCGAGGCAAGCGCGGCCGCCGGGCGTACGCCTTCGACGACATCGCCGTCGTCCCCAGCCGGCGTACGCGTGACCCGAAGGAGGTCTCGATCGCCTGGCAGATCGACGCCTACCGCTTCGAGCTGCCGTTCCTGGCCGCCCCGATGGACAGCGTGGTCTCGCCGGCGCAGGCCATCGCGATCGGCCGCCTGGGCGGTCTGGGCGTCCTGAACCTCGAAGGCCTGTGGACCCGCTACGAGGACCCGCAGCCGCTGCTGGACGAGATCGCCACGATCACCGACGAGTCCGCCGCGACCCGCCGCCTGCAGGAGATCTACGCCGCGCCGATCCGGGCCGAGCTGATCAAGCAGCGGATCCAGGAGGTCCGCGACTCCGGTGTGGTCACCGCCGCCGCGCTCTCGCCGCAGCGCACCGCCGAGTTCTCCAAGGCCGTGGTGGACGCCGGGGTCGACGTCTTCGTCATCCGCGGCACCACCGTCTCGGCCGAGCACGTCTCCAGCGCCGCCGAGCCGCTCAACCTCAAGCAGTTCATCTACGAGCTCGACGTCCCGGTGATCGTCGGCGGCTGCGCCACCTACACCGCGGCGCTGCACCTGATGCGGACCGGCGCGGCCGGCGTGCTGGTCGGGTTCGGTGGGGGCGCGGCCCACACCACCCGCAACGTGCTGGGCATCCAGGTGCCGATGGCGACCGCGGTCGCGGACGTGGCGGCGGCCCGCCGTGACTACATGGACGAGTCGGGCGGCCGGTACGTCCACGTGATCGCGGACGGCGGCGTCGGCTACAGCGGCGACATCCCGAAGGCGGTCGCCTGCGGCGCCGACGCGGTGATGATCGGTGCGGCGCTGGCGCGGGCCACGGACGCCCCGGGCAAGGGCTTCCACTGGGGCATGGAGGCCGTCCACGAGGAGCTGCCGCGCGGCAAGCGGGTGGACCTCGGGACCGTCGGCACCACCGAGGAGATCCTGACCGGGCCCTCGCACACGCCGGACGGGACCATGAACCTCTTCGGGGCGCTGCGCCGGGCGATGGCCACCACGGGCTACACGGAGCTGAAGGAGTTCCAGCGGGTCGAGGTGACGGTGAACCCGGCGCTCGACCACCGCTGAGGGGTTCGCTGACGCGCTGACGGAGGCCTCCGTCCGGTTCCGCCGGACGGGGGCCTCCGGGTTTTCCGGGGGCCTCGCCGGTGGGGCGGTCAGCCGCGGTTCGCGGTGCGGCGGGTGAGGAGGAAGCCGCCGACCAGGGCGATGGCGTAGAAGGCCAGGTCCAGGGGGCGCAGCTCGGCGCGCCAGGTGGTGAGGGTGTCGTGCAGCAGGCCGTGCGGGGCGGGGCCGGCGGCGTGCAGCCGGCGCAGGTGCTGGGTGAGCTGGCCCAGGAACAGGGCACCGGCGGCGAGCAGGGCGGCCAGTGCGGGGAGTAAGCGGCTCCGGCCGCCGAGGCGGCCGAGCGGGAGGGCGACCAGGCCGGCCTGGGCGATGGTGAGCCAGCCGAGGCTGTCGGCGGCGCGCAGCGGGGCGCAGCCGTAGGCGAGGCCGCCGAGCAGGGCGGCGAGCAGGGCGAGGGCGACGGCCAGGGCGGTGCGGCGGCGGCGCGGGCGCCGGTGGGCGGCGGGGGCGTGGGGCGCGTAGCCGGTGACGGGGACGCCGGGCATGCCGGGGGCGACGTAGCCCTCGGGGGTGTCCAGCACGGGGGCGACCGAGTAGTGCTGGGCGGTGCGGGAGCGGAGCGATGGGCCGTCAGCGCCCGGTGCGGGTGCGGTCATGGGCGTCGAGTCCCCCCGGGAAAAGACGATGAGCTGCCGAACGGTAGCAGCGCCTCGGGCAGATCTTGGCGAGTTTTCGATCACAGATCGGGCACAGAGCGTCGCACCCGTTCCGGTTCGTCCCGTCTTGGGCCGGGGGGCGGGTGGTCGTCGCCCCCGCGGACAGGAGATGATGGAGGCTTGGCCGTTCGGGCCCGGCCGGGCCGACGCGCCGTCACCACGACCGCCAGCAGCACATGGGGGAACGTTCCGAATGACCCAGGCGCAGGGTTCCACCGGCCGCCTCCTGGCCGGCCGCTACCGGCTGAACGGCGTGCTCGGACGCGGTGGCATGGGTACCGTCTGGCGCGCCGAGGACGAGATGCTGGGCCGGACCGTCGCGGTCAAGGAACTGCGGATGAACGCCAGCGTCGACGAGGAGGAGAAGCACCGGCTGATCGTCCGGACGCTGCGCGAGGCCAAGGCGACCGCGCGGATCCGGCACAGCTCGGCGGTGACCGTCTTCGACGTGGTCGACGAGGACGACCGGCCGTGGATCGTGATGGAGCTGGTGGAGTCCCGCTCGCTGGCCGACGTCGTCCGGGAGGACGGGCCGCTGGCGCCCGGCCGGGCGGCGGAGATCGCGCTCGACGTGCTGGGCGTGCTGAGCGCGGCGCACGCGCTGGGCATCCTGCACCGGGACGTCAAGCCGTCCAACGTGCTGATCGGCGATGACGGCCGGGTCGTGCTCACCGACTTCGGGATCGCGAGCGTCGAGGGCGATGCCTCGGTCACCTCCACCGGCATGCTGGTCGGCGCGCCCTCGTACATATCCCCGGAGCGGGCCCGCGGGCAGAAGCCCGGACCGCCGGCCGACCTGTGGTCGCTGGGCGGCACGCTGTACGCGATGGTCGAGGGGCGGCCGCCGTACGACCGCGGTTCGGCGCTGGCCACCCTGACCGCGGTGATGACCGAGGAGCTGACCGCGCCGACGAACGCCGGGCCGCTGCTGACGGTGATCGAGGGGCTGCTGGACAAGGACCCGGCGAAGCGGCTGGACGCGGCGCAGACCCGGTCGATGCTCAAGCGGGTGGTCGCGGAGGCGACCGTGAAGGCCGAGTCGACCACCGAGCACGCGATGCCGGTGGAGTCGGTGGCCGCGGCGGCGGGCGAGCAGGCCGGGGAGAAGGCCTCGGAGAAGGCCGGGGAGAAGGCTTCGGAGACGGCCGGGACGAAGGCCGAGGCGGACGCCGCGGCGGAGGCGGACCCGAAGCCGAAGGCCGAGGAGAAGCCGAAGCGGACCGTCGGCGGGCTGCTGGGGACGGTCCGGGTGGGGAGCCGGGCCCGGGACGGGGAACCCGCCGTCGAGGCCGAGGGCGGGAAGCCCGCCGAACCGGCGCCGGCCACCGAGTCGATCCGGCCGGTCACCAGCGAGTGGACGATGGGCGCCACCCAGGCGGCCGGGGCCGACCCGCGCAAGGGGCGGCGGAGGCTGGCCATCGCGACCGTGGTGGTCGTGCTGCTGCTGATCGCCGGGATCGTCGCGCTGCTCCAGGCCGTGGGCAGCGGGGACGGCTCCACCAACGGGGCGGGCACCCACAGCCCCGGTGCCAGTGCGCCGGTCGCGGCGACCGCGCCCGGTCAGGACGCGTCGGCGCCGGCCGGTGAGTCGGCCGTCCCGACCGCGACGCCCGACGAGTCACCGGCCGCGGCCGGGGCGCCCGCCGGGACGCCCGACGAGCCGCCGGCCGCGTCCTCGGCGGCCGCCCCACCGCCGGCCCAGACGACGGCCCAGACCCCCTCGACGGCCCAGACCCCCTCGCCGACTCCGTCCGGCGCTCCGGTGCCGGCCGGGTACCACGCGTACCAGGACCCGAGCGGCTTCTCCGTCGTCCTGCCGGACTGGCTGCAGCCGGCCGGGTCGGACGGCAACCGGCGGATCTTCAAGAACTCCGCCGACGGCAGCCAGCTGCGGATCGAGTGGACCACGTCGCCGGGGGCCAGCGCCGTCGCCGACTGGCAGGATTCGGAGCCCAACGTCCGTGGCCAGGTGACCAATTACCAGCGGATCAACCTGGCGGCGATCACCTACCGGCAGTGGACGAACGCGGCGGACTGGGAGTGGACCAACGGCACGCCCAAGACCCACTCGCTCAACCGGGGCTTCGTGACCGGCAGTCCGGCCAAGTACGGCTACTCGATCTACTGGATCGTCCCGGACGCGCAGTGGGGCGCGCAGGCCCAGGCCCGGGACGTCGTGTTCAACAGCTTCCAGCCGGCCCCGTAGGGCGTGTCCGGCACGCCCCGGGGCGCCGGCTCGGTGGGAGGTCAGCCGAGCAGGAGCTGCTTGGCCCGGGTGAACTCCTCGTCGGTGAGGGCGCCGGCGGTCCGCAGGGCGGCCAACCGCTCCAGCTGGCCGAGGAGTTGCTCGCCGGCCGAGGGCTCGGTGGGGGTGGCGTCGACGGGGGCCGGGACCGGCGGCGGGGTGGCGCTGCGTGCGGTTCGGGCCGCCTCGCGGATCCGTTCGGCGAAGACCTCGGCCTTGACCACCTCCTCGAAGCGGTGCGAGCCGGTCAGTGCGACGACCGTCAGCACCTCGCCGTTGAACTTGGTACGGGCCACGGTGGCGTCGGTGACGGCGGTGAGCGGAACCGGTACCGGAGGCTTTCCGTCCTTCAGGAAGAGCAGCCGGTGGGTGGTGAGCACGAGCACGCCCTTGCGGAAGTGGTCGGGATGGCGTCCGGCCGTGGAGGCGACGGGCTCCTCGCCGTCGATGACGGCCGCTTCGACCGTGCGGACGGCCTCGGCCCGATTGGCTTGGTTACTGTTGCCCGCCACCTTGAAGGCGGTGTCGATCAGGTCGGTCCATTCCATGGGACCGAGCGTAAAGGAGCCGCTCAGTAGGCTGCTCGGCGAGCGAGAGGAACTGCCATGCGAGGCGGCCCCGGCCAGGTGTTGGCGGGTCGGTACCGGCTGACGGACCGTCCCGAGCTGCTGCGTGCCCTCGCGGTGGACGAGCGGACCGGCGAGGCCGTGCAGCTGCGCGCCGTCGAACTGCCCGCGCTGCTGACCGCGGGTCAGGATCCGGACGAGCCCAACCCCGGCCACGGGGACCGGCTGGTGCGGCGGGTGGCGACGGTCGGCTCGGCCGCGCCCGCCTGGCACCCCCGGCTGCTGCGCGGGGTCGGCGCCTTCGTCGAGGGCGAGCTGCTGTGGACGGTGGAGGAGCGGCCGGCCGGCTGGACGCTGGCCGACCAGCTCGCCGGTGGGCCGCTCCCGCCGTACCGGGCGGCCGAGTTGGCGGCGGACCTGGCCGGTGCGCTGCGGGCGCTGCACGAGGCCGGGCTCTCGCACGGCAATCTGACCGCCGAGTCGGTGCTGGTCTGCGAGGACGGCGCGGCGATGCTCGGCGGGCTGCTCGACGGGGTGGCGCAGGAGGCACTGGCCGAGGACCTCGGCGGGCCGGGCGGACGGCGCCGGTACGAGGTGCGGGCCACCCTGGTCGGCGCGGTGGCCGAGCGCTGGCCGCTGGACGGCGGCCCGGCGGGGGACTGCTGGGCGCTCGGGGTGCTGCTGCAGCGGATGGTCACCGGCCGCGCGCCGTTCCCGGAGGGCGGGGTGCCGGAGCTGGTGACGGCCGTACGGGACGGGCGGCGCGAACCGGCGGCGCTCTGCGGGCCCTTGGCGCCGCTGGCCGAGCGCCTGCTGCAGCCCGACCCGGGCCTGCGGCCCACCGCGCAGACGGTGCGGGCGGAGCTGGCGGCGCTGCTGGCGGGCGCCCCGGAACCGGCGGACGGGGAGCGGGCGGCGCGGGAGCTGGAGCTGAAGCCGGAGGCGCCGCTGGTGCCGTTGCGGCCGCGACGGCGCGGGCGGGGCGGCGGCGCGGCGCGGGTGGTGCCGGAGGGTGGTGCGGATCGGGTGACGCCGGAGGGCGGTGCGGACGGGGGGAGGACCTCGCGGATACCCCCGGCCCTGCTGGGCCCGTTGCTGGTGGGCGGGGTGTTCGCGCTGCTGGTGGTGGGAATGGTCGCCGTGGTGCTGTTCGCAGGCTGACGGCCCCGAAGTCCGCCGTCCTGCGGGTCCGGTGGGTGGGCGAGATTACCGAGCGTGGCACGGTGCGCCTAGGGTGTCCGTGGGATTAGTTCGAACAGCGGTCCGCAGCGGGCTTTCGGTCGCGGTGACGGCAGGTGGAATCGAGAGGGGGAGCGGTCGCCGATGGGCGTGCAGGACCGGCCGGAGGCGGCTGAGGCGGAGCGGTTGCTGGCCGGGCGGTACGAGCTCGGTGAGCGGCTCGGCCGGGGCGGGATGGGGACGGTCTGGCGGGCCTGGGACCGGATGCTGGACCGCGAGGTCGCGGTCAAGGAGCTGACCGTCAACCACCTGCCGGAGGAGGATCTGCAGATCCTGCACACCCGGATGAAGCGCGAGGCCAGCGCCGCCGCCAGGATCAAGCACCCCGGTGTGATCACCGTGCACGACGTGCTGGAGCAGGACGGCCGGCCCTGGATCGTGATGGAGCTGGTCGACGGCCGCTCGCTGGCCGACGTGATCAGCCAGGACGGCACCCTGCCGCCGCGCGCCGCGGCCGAGGTCGGCAGCCAGGTGCTCGCCGCGCTGCACCGCGGCCACCAGCTCGGGGTGCTGCACCGGGACGTCAAGCCGGCCAACGTGCTGCTGGAGCGCGGCACCGGGCGGGTGGTGCTGCTGGACTTCGGCATCGCGAAGTACGAGGGCTCGACCGAGCTGACCCGGCCCGGCGACCTGGTCGGCTCGCCGGACTACCTGGCCCCCGAGCGCGCCCAGGGCGAGCGGCCCGGACCGGCCTCCGACCTGTGGGGCCTCGGGGCGACGCTGTACGCGGCGGTCGAGGGGCAGTCGCCGTTCCGCCGGGACTCGCCGATCAGCACGCTGGCCGCCGTGGTCGACGAGCCGCTGCCGGAGTCGCGCCGGGCCGGGCCGCTCGGGCCGGTGCTGGCCGCGCTGATGGCCAAGGACCCGGCCGACCGGCCCAGCGCGGACGAGGCGGCCCGGATGCTGGCCGAGGTGCACTCCGGGCACACCATGGGGCTGAAGTCGGTCGGGCCGTCGGCCGCGCCGGTGCGCACGCCCACCCAGTCGGTGCCGGTGGTGGACCGCAGCGTGGGGCAGGACGGGACCGTGGCCTCCGCGCCGGAGGGCGCCGAGGGATCGGAGGACCCGACGGATCCGCGTCCGGCCGGGACGGCCTCGACGGCGGTGACGGCCGTGCGCTCCTCCCAGCCGGTTCCGGTCGTGCCGGTGGTCCCGGTCGGCGCGGTGGTCGCCGACACCGCCGGGGGCGTGGCCACGGCCGGGCAGGCGCGTACCTCCGCCGACGCGCCGGTCGCGCACTCCAGTGCGCCCGCACGCGGTCCGGCCAAGCGTCGCAACCGGGTCAAGCTGGTCGCCGTCGTGGCGGCCGTCGGCGTGCTGGTGGCCGCGGCGACCTTCTTCGCCACCCGGCACATGACCGGCGGCTCGGACGCCGGCCCCGGCTCGACCGGGCAGCCGGACACGACCGAGCCCACCGGAACGGACCAGACCGGCACCCCCGCCCCGGGGGCGCCCGCGCCCGCCGGCTACCGCTGGGCCGACGACCCGGCCGGCTTCCGCTTCCCGATGCCGGTCGCGACCCCGGCCTGGCAGCGCAGCACCGGGACGGACGCCAACCAGATCTTCTACAGCCCCGACAACCGGGTGCACTACCTGCAGTTCGCGGTCACCGTCGGACAGTCGGTCAAGCCGCTGGAGCACATGCGGCAGATGGAGACCAACGTCTCCAAGTCGCTCAAGGACTACAAGCAGCTCCGGATGGCCGGCGCCGTGGTGAACGGCCACGAGGCGGCCACCTGGGAGTTCAGCTACGCGGCCAAGGAGGGCGGTCGCCGGCGGGCGATCGAGACCGAGTTCCTCGACGAGGACGGCACCTCCTACGCGATCTACGCGTCCAGCCCGGACAAGGGCGACGACTGGCAGCAGACCGAGCAGCGGTTCACCACGGTGCTCAACCACTTCACGCCGACCCGCTGAGCGCTGCGCCCGCCGACCCGCTGATCCCGCGGGTTCGGCGGGTTCGGCGGCCGGTGCGGGCGGAGCGCCCCGCTTTCGCCCGACTGCGGCAGATTCTTGTTACCGACGGGTACCGCGCCGGGCGCCGAAGGCCTAGGCTGCGCCGTATGTCGGACCTCTCAGCAGACGCAGTGGCCACCGAACACCCCGGCGCCGTCCCCGCGGACGGCAACCCGGCCGCCCCCGGCGGCGGGCGGACCGTCGGGACCGCCGTCCCCCGCTCCCTGGTCGACCGGCTGGCCGCCGGGATCACCGCCACCGGCGTGCCCAGCGTGGTGGAGACCGTCGCCCCGCTGACCGGCGAGCGGCTGGCCGCCCTGCCGCAGTCCACCCCGGCCGACGTCGAGGTCGCCTTCCAGCTGGCCCGCCGCGCCCAGGCGGCCTGGGCCGCGCTGCCGGTGCGCCGCCGGGCGGGCGTGCTGCTGCGCTTCCACGACCTGCTGCTCAAGCGGCAGGACGAGGTGCTGGACCTGGTCCAGGCCGAGACCGGCAAGGCCCGGCTGCACGCCTTCGAGGAGCTGCTGGCCGTCGCGATGGCCGCCCGGCACTACGGGCGCGCCGCCCAGGGCTACCTGAAGGACCGCCGCCGCGGCGGTGCGCTGCCGGTGCTCACCCACGCCGTGGAGGCCCGCCGCCCCAAGGGCGTGATCGGCCACATCTCGCCGTGGAACTACCCGCTGGAGCTGTGCGTCGGCGACCTGCTGCCCGCCTTCGTGGCCGGCAACGCGGTGGTCAACAAGCCCGACACCCAGACCGCGCTGACCGGGCTGTGGGCCCGCGAGCTGCTGATCGAGGCCGGGCTGCCGGCCGACCTGTGGCAGGTGGTGATCGGCGACGGACCGGTGATCGGCCCCGCCGTGGTCGAGCACGCCGACTACGTCTCCTTCACCGGCTCCACCCGCACCGGCCGCGAGGTCGCCCAGCGCGCCGCCGCCCGGCTGGTCGGCGCCTCACTCGAACTCGGCGGCAAGAACGCCATGTTGGTGCTCTCCGACGCCGACCTGGAGGCCGCCGCCGCGGGCGCCGTCCGGGCCTGCTTCTCCTCCGCCGGGCAGCTGTGCATCTCGATCGAGCGACTGCTGGTGCACCGCTCGGTGGCCGACCGCTTCCTGGAGCTCTTCGTCGCCCGCACCCGGGCGCTGCGCCTGGGCGGCGGCCTGGCGTACGGCGCCGACATGGGCTCGCTGGTCTCCGTCCGGCAGCTGGACACCACCACCCGGCACGTGGACGAGGCGGTCAAGGCCGGCGCCACCGTGCTGACCGGCGGGCGGGCCCGGCCCGACCTCGGCCCGTACTTCTACGAGCCGACCGTGCTGGACGGGGTCACCCCGGAGATGGCGGTCTGCGGCGAGGAGACCTTCGGCCCGGTCGTCTCGGTCTACCGCTTCGACACCGAGGAGGAGGCGGTGGCCGCCGCCAACTCCACGCCGTACGGCCTGAACTCCAGCGTCTGGACCAGGGACCTGCGGCGCGGCCGGGCGGTCGCGGCCCGGCTGCGCACCGGCACGGTCAACGTCAACGAGGCCTACGCGGCCGCGTACGGCTCGGTCGCCGCGCCGATGGGTGGCATGGGCGACTCCGGGCTGGGCCGGCGGCACGGCGCCGAGGGCATCCTGCGGTTCACCGAGGCGCAGACCGTCGCGACCCAGCGGATGATGCCGATCGCGCCCTCGTTCGGGCTGGACGACAAGCAGTTCGCCGCGGTGATGACCGGCGGGCTGCGGGTGCTCAAGGCGCTCCGCTTCAAGTAACCCGCTTTCCCCCCGTTTTCCCCCCGTCAGGTTCGACCCCCGAGGAGCAGAGGCAGATGGTGGAGTCCGGTGGTGCGGCGGAGTTCGACTACGACGTGGTCGTGGTCGGCTCCGGCTTCGGCGGTTCGGTCGCGGCGCTGCGGCTGACCGAGAAGGGCTACCGGGTCGCCGTCCTGGAGGCCGGGCGGCGGTTCGAGCGGGACGAGCTGCCCCGCACCTCCTGGGACCTGCCGAACTACCTGTGGGCGCCGCAGCTCGGGCTGTACGGCATCCAGCGGATCCATCTGCTGGCCAATGTGCTGATCCTGGCCGGCGCCGGGGTCGGCGGCGGCTCGCTGAACTACGCCAACACCCTCTACGTGCCGCCGAAGGCGTTCTTCGAGGACCGTCAGTGGAGCCACATCACCGACTGGCAGCAGGAGTTGGCGCCGTTCTACGACCAGGCGCAGCGGATGCTCGGGGTCCGGCTGAACCCGACCGTCACGCCGTCCGACGTCCACCTCAAGGCGGCGGCCGAGCGGATGGGCGTCGCGGACACCTTCCACATGGCGCCGGTCGGGGTCTTCTTCGGGGACGGCAAGGACACCGACGGGACCACCAAGGCGGCGCCCGGCGATGAGGTCGCCGACCCGTACTTCGGCGGTGCCGGCCCGGCCCGCAAGGCCTGCGTGGAGTGCGGCGAGTGCATGACCGGCTGCCGGCACGGCGCCAAGAACATGCTCACCGAGAACTACCTGTACCTGGCCGAGCGGGGCGGTGCGGAGATCCACCCGCTCACCACGGTGGCCCGGATCCGGGAGCACACCGGTGCCGACGGGACCAGCGGCTACGCGGTGGACGTGCGGCGCACCGACTCCCGGTCCAGGACCGACCGGGTCAAGGCGGGTGCCCGGACCGTCACCGCCGCCCGGGTGGTGGTCGCGGCCGGCACCTACGGCACCCAGTCGCTGCTGCACCGGATGCGCGACGCCGGCCACCTGCCCCGGATCTCCGAGCGGCTGGGCGAGCTGACCCGCACCAACTCCGAGGCACTGGTGGGCGCCCAGACCACCGACCGGCGCTACGGCAGCAAGGCGGACTTCACCAAGGGCGTGGCGATCACCTCCTCGATCCACCCGGACGCGAACACCCACATCGAGCCGGTCCGCTACGGCAAGGGCTCCAACGCGATGGGCGCGCTGTCGATAGCGCAGGTCAAGGGGGGCGGGAAGGCCCCGCGCTGGCTGCGCTACCTGGGCAACTCGGTGCTCCACCCGGTGACCTTCGGCCGCTCGATGAACCAGCGTGGCTGGTCCGAGAAGACGATCATCGGCCTGGTGATGCAGTCGCTGGACAACTCGATCACCGTCTCGCTCAGGAAGGGCCCGCTCGGCAAGCCCCGGCTCACCTCCCGCCAGGGCCACGGCGAGCCCAACCCGACCTGGATCCCGGCCGCCGAGAAGGGCGCCCAGGCGCTGGCCGACGAGATCAACGGCTTCGCGGGCAGCTCCGTCGGCGAGATCTTCGACATCCCGATGACCGCGCACTTCCTCGGCGGCTGCCCGATCGGGGACACCCCCGAGACCGGTGTGGTCGACCCGTACCACCGGCTGTACGGGCACCCCGGGATCAGCGTGGTGGACGGCTCGGCGGTCTCCGCCAACCTCGGCGTGAACCCCTCGCTCACCATCACCGCGCAGGCCGAGCGGGCGATGTCGCTGTGGCCCAACAAGGGCGAGGCGGACCGGCGTCCGGCCCAGGGCGACGACTACCGGCGGGTCGACCCGGTCGCGCCGGTGCGGCCGGCCGTGCCGGAGGGCGCGTTCGGCGCACTGCGACTGCCGCTGCTGCCCGTCCCGGAGGTCCCGAAGAAGCGCGGCTGAGCCCGACCCGGAGGGCCAACTCGCCCGGTCCGCTTCCCGGTTGACATCCGTTCGGGTCCGATGGGATAAACGGGCTCCCTGGGGGACCAGGAACTCGTCGAGCGGGGGGAATGCGGGTCATGGCCAACTGCGCATCGTGCGGCGCGACTCGGGTGGAGGGGGTGCCCGCCTGCGGTTCGTGCGGGCGGCCGACGGCACCCCCGCCCCCGACGGCCGTCGGCCTGCCCGCCGTTCCGCCGCCGGGCCCCGGCTACCCGCCGCCGCCCGCCGGGCCGGCCGGGTACCACCCGCCGCCGCCCGGTCCCGGCTACCCGCCGCCCGGCCCCGGGTACCCGCCGCCCGGCTACCCGCCGCCCGGGTATCCGCCGGTGGGCGGCCCGCCCGCGCTGGGCCACTGGGGTGCCGGCCGGCCGTACCAGCCCTCCTCGCCCGCCCGGCGCCTGCTGGCCGGGGCCGACTGGCGTCCGGCGCTGCGGGCGGCCGTCGCGCCGACCGCCGTGCTGCTGCTGGCGGCGCTGATCGCGGCGATCCCGAGCGACTACACCTACGACCGGGCCTTCCGGACCCCCGAGTTCGGCGACCGCTTCCTCTCCACCCTGGCGATGGCGCTGAACGCGCTCGGCGCGCCGTTCCGGCTCGGCTTCCGCAGCACGATCACCGGGACCCGCTCCGAGGGCCTGGACAACACCTTCTGGCTGGTGCCGATGACGGTCACCGTCTTGTGGGGCGTGGCCCTCTGGCTCGGCCTGCGGGCCGGCCGGCGGCGGCGCAAGGCGGACGGTTCCCAGCTGACCCGGGGGCAGGCGGCCGGCGAGGCGCTGCGCACGGCGGTGGTGCTCGGACTGGTGACGGTGCTGCTCGGGCTGGTGGCCGGCAGCGACTGGCGGCCGAGCGGCGCCGTGGGCGACGGCGACTACGACTACGGCTCCCGCCCGGGCCTCGGGGCGCCCTCCTTCAGCACGGACTCCGGCTGGCTGTGGGCGGTCGGCTGGACCGTGCTGCTGGCCGGGCTGCTGGCCTTCACCGTCCACGGCACCGACGCGCTGCGCTGGGCCGCCTGGCGCAGCCGTGCGGTGCGCGGCTGGGCGGTGGCTGCACTGACCGCGGGTCAGGCGCTGGCGCTGACCCTGGGCCTGGCCTCGCTGACGGCCTTCGTGCTGGTCGCGGCCACCAGCGACCAGGGCTGGCAGACCGCGCTCTCGGTGGCCTTCCTGCCCAACCTCGGCCTGATGCTGCTCGGCCTGGGGTCGGGCGCGACCTTCCGCACCGGGCGGGAGATGGGCGGGGTCGGGGGCTGGAGCGAGTACCGCGACACGCACACGGAGTTCTCCTTCTTCGACCTGCGCGACCAGACGGCCGACTGGCGCTGGGCCGGGCTGCTGGCGCTCGCCGCAGCGGGCCTGCTCGGCTGGAGCGCCTACCGGCGGCGGCTGGACGGGGCCGACCGGCTGCGGCTGGCCGTGGTGTACACCGCGCTGCTCACCGGACTGACGGCCGCCTCCGGCCTGCTGAGCAGCACCGCGATGACCTTCCGGGTGCCGGGCTCGGGGAGCTGGGGCGGCGTGGGACCCTCGGCCACCACCCAGGAGGTCTCGGCGGGCCTGGTGTTCCCCGGCGTGCTGGTGGCGAGCGCGGTCTGGGCGGTGGTCGGCGCGGTGCTGGTGCCCGCGCTGCTGGCCGCGCTCGGCGGCCGGGGGGCCGGGGCCGGGTACGGCACCGCCCCGTACGGCGGATACGGCGCGGTGCCGCCGCAGGCAGGGCCGTACGTCCCGCCGCAGGGCGTGCCGCCGTACGGCGTTCCGGGCCACGGCGTGCCCCCGTACGGCGTTCCGCCGCAGGCCGCGCCGTACGTCCCGCCGCAGGACGTGACGCCCGGGGCGCCCGGAGTCGGGGTGAGCGAGGTGATCGAGTCGCACGGGGCTCCGCCGACCCCCGCCGCCGGGACGCCGCTGCCGCCGGTCCCGCCGCGGCCGCCGGAGGAGCCGGTCGACCCGACGGTCTGGCGGGACCACCCGTAGGAACCTCCAAGACCGTTCGGGAAGGTCGGGAAGGGGCAGAAAGGGCAAAGGGCCCCGCGGGGGAACGGGGCCCTTTGTCGCTCAGCACGCGGCGTCAGGGCTGCGCCGGTGCTGGGGGTGACGGCGCCGGGGGAGGAGCGCCGTCGGGTCGGTCGGCTCGTGGACGCGCCTGTCCGGGCCGGCATGGGTGGCCGGCGGAGCGGGCGCGCGGCTCCGTGCGGCGGCGGGTCGGCGGACAGGTCTGCGCCGGTCCCGCGCTCACGGAGCGTGAGGTGACAACCGCTGTCGCCCGGTTGCGCGGCGGCCGTGGAGACAGCGGTCCGGACCCCCACGGTGCGCCTTGCGGCGGCCGGGAGAACCGTTCACACCGAGCATGGTGGTGGACGGAGGGGTTTCTCTGCAACCGGTTCGGCGCAGTTCAGTACAGTCCGTTTGCCGAGGGCGCTGCGTCGAATGATCACGGTGCGTAGTGGTTCGGCCGGTTGCGGCGCACGGGGACGCGCGTAGCGGCGCGGGACGGTGGGTGTGTGCGCCCGGGGCGTGCCCCGGATCGCAGGGCGGTGCGACGGCCGGCTCCGGGCGTCCCCGGGAAGCCGGCCGTCCCACCTCTCGGCCCAGTCGCGGCCGGGGTCGCTGTCCCCTGCTGGCCGGCCGCGGCACCCGCGCACGGTCCCACGGAGCCGCGTGCCCCGGCGGGCCGGGGCGGCGGCGCCACATGCGCCGGTGGACTGGGGTGAAGCTCCACGCGTGGTCCTGCAGCCGGTACGGCGGTGCCCCCGGTCGGGGGCGGCGGCGGCGCGTCTGGCGGACGCGGCCGGCCGTCCGGTCGTCAGAAGCAACGAACCGCGGCCCCGCCCGGTCACGGTCCTTTGGACGTGCAGACGAGTGAAACCGGACAGCCCGGTAGAATCGGTGTCCAGACACCCCACACCCGTCCGCCGCCGCCGCCCCCGCCGGGGAGGTGGTTCAGCGCGACACCTCGATACCGCTGCCGGAAGGCCGTCTGTGTCCTCTGCAATTCCCGTCCAGTCCGCGCCGGACAACGACACCGTCCTGGTGGTCGACTTCGGTGCCCAGTACGCCCAGCTCATCGCCCGTCGGGTGCGTGAGGCGCGGGTCTACAGCGAGATCGTGCCGAGCAGCATGCCGGTCGCCGAGATGCTCGCCAAGAACCCCAAGGCGATCATCCTCTCCGGTGGTCCGTCGTCGGTCTACGAAGAGGGCGCACCGCAGCTCGACCGTGCGATCTTCGAGGCCGGTGTCCCGGTCTTCGGCATGTGCTACGGCTTCCAGCTGATGGCCAAGACGCTGGGCGGCACCGTCGACAACAACGGCGCCCGCGAGTACGGCCGCACCCCGCTGGTCGTCTCCCGCACCGGCTCCACCCTGTTCGAGGGCGTCCCGGCGGAGCACTCGGTGTGGATGTCGCACGGCGACGCCTGCTCCGCCGCCCCGGCGGGCTTCACCGTCACCGCCTCCACCGACCTGGTCCCGGTCGCGGCCTTCGAGAACGACGAGGCCCGGCTGTACGGCGTCCAGTACCACCCCGAGGTGCTGCACTCCGACCACGGCCAGCAGATCCTGGAGCACTTCCTCTACCGCGGCGCCGGCATCGCCCCCACCTGGACCACCGGCAGCGTGGTCGAGGAGCAGATCGCCCTGATCCGTGAGCAGGTCGGCACCAAGCGCGCGATCTGCGGCCTGTCCGGCGGCGTGGACTCCGCGGTCGCCGCCGCCCTGGTCAACAAGGCCATCGGCGACCGGCTGACCTGCGTGTACGTCGACCACGGTCTGATGCGCAAGGGCGAGACCGAGCAGGTCGAGAAGGACTTCGTGGCCGCCACCGGCGTCCAGCTGAAGGTCGTCGACGCCTCCGAGCGCTTCCTGAACGCGCTGAAGGGGGTCACCGACCCCGAGGAGAAGCGCAAGATCATCGGCCGGGAGTTCATCCGGGTCTTCGAGCAGGCCCAGGCCGAGATCGTGGCCGAGGCCGGCGCGCACGGCGAGTCGGTCGACTTCCTGGTCCAGGGCACCCTGTACCCGGACGTGGTGGAGTCCGGCGGCGGTACCGGCACCGCCAACATCAAGTCCCACCACAACGTCGGCGGCCTGCCCGAGGACCTCCAGTTCCAGCTGGTCGAGCCGCTGCGCAAGCTGTTCAAGGACGAGGTCCGGATGGTCGGCCAGGAGCTGGGCCTCCCGGAGGAGATCGTCCAGCGCCAGCCGTTCCCGGGCCCGGGCCTGGGCATCCGGATCGTCGGCGAGGTCACCGAGGAGCGCCTGAACCTGCTCCGCGACGCCGACGCGATCGCCCGCGAGGAGCTGACCGCGGCCGGTCTGGACCGCGAGATCTGGCAGTGCCCGGTCGTGCTGCTCGCCGACGTGCGCAGCGTGGGCGTGCAGGGCGACGGCCGCACCTACGGTCACCCGATCGTGCTGCGTCCGGTCTCCTCCGAGGACGCCATGACCGCCGACTGGTCGCGCCTGCCGTACGACGTGCTGGCGAAGATCTCCACCCGGATCACCAACGAGGTCCGCGACGTCAACCGCGTCGTCGTCGACGTCACCAGCAAGCCGCCGGGCACCATCGAGTGGGAGTGAGCACTCCCCGCGAAGCCTGAACAGCCGCGCCGTCGTTCCCGTAGTGCAGGGAACGGCGGCGCGGCCGTTCCCGGCCCCCGCACCGGCACGTCCCACCGAAAGCGTGCAGGAGCGGGCAGAATGCGGACCGGACCTGTCAGGGAGTGGCGGGCCGTGAGGGAAGGTGAGACGGATGCCGGAGGTCAGCAACTCCGAGGCGGGCGACGGCGGAGCGGCCGGCCGGGCCGAGCGGGCGGCGCAGCGGCGGGCCCTGGCATCCCGGTACGCCCTGCTGCCGCTGCGGCTGTTCCTCGGCGTCACCTTCGTCTACGCCGCCCTGGACAAGCTCTCCGACGCCCACTACCTGGCCGGTGCGGGCGATCCGGCCTCCTTCGTCTCGCAGACCCAGGCCGCCAAGGCCGGCGGCAGTCCGATCGCCTTCCTGCTCGGCCCCGCCCTGGACGCACCCACGCTGTTCGCGCTGGCCATCGCCTTCGGTGAGCTCGCCGTCGGCCTCGGCACCCTGCTCGGCCTGTGGGGCCGGGTCGCGGCGCTCGGCGGCGCGTTGATCAACCTGAGCCTGTGGCTGACCGTCAGCTGGAACGTCTCGCCGTACTACCTCGGCAACGACCTCGGCTACCTGATGGCCTGGACCCCGCTGCTGCTGGCCGGCACGCCGTACCTGTCGGTGGACGGCTACCTGGCCCGCCGGGCCGGGCGGGACCGCGAGCGCGGGCTGACCGAGGACCACGTCCGGCGCCGGACGCTGATGGACGGCGGGATCGCGGCCGTCGCGATCGGCGGTGCCGGGCTGCTGAGCGGCTCGCTCACCCGCACCTTCGGCCGGAACCGGACGGCGGCGCCCAAGCAGTCCGCGGCCCCGGACCCCGTCGCCGCGCCCGCCCCCGCGGTGGCCGCGGCGAGCGTGCCGGTCGGCGGCTCGGCCCAGGTCAAGGACCCGGCCACCGGGGACGCCGTCTACATCGTGCAGCCCAAGGCCGGTCAGTACTGCGCCTTCTCCTCGGTGTGCACCCACTCCGGCTGCGCGGTGGACGCGCCCAGGAACGGCCAGCTGTACTGCCCCTGCCACGGTTCCCGGTTCGACGCCGCGACCGGCGCGGTGGTCAACGGGCCGGCGGTGAAGCCGCTGCCCAGGTACGGCGTCACCAAGGACGGCGACCAGCTGACCCTGGGCCCGCTGCAGAGCTGACGTCCGCGCTCGTCCGTCGTTCTCGTCCGTCGCGGTTCTCCGCAGCGGACGCCGCGGTCATTCGTCGCGGTCATTCGTCGTGGTCATTCGTCGCGGTCGGCCCGGCCCCGGCGGGCCACCGCGGCGACCGCGCCGGCCAGGCCGCCGACGCCGAGCACGATGAAGGTGACCGGGACGACGATCCGTCCGTTCACCGACCGGTCGTTGAGCGCCGCGACCAGGTAGAGCACCGCGAGCACGGTGAACAGCGCGCCCGCGATCAGCGAGAACAGGTCGAGCCGGTGCTTCCTCACTGCTGGACCACCTTGATGTCGCCGATGCCGAGGCCGAGTTGGAGATCGATGGTGCCCTTGGACGGCTGACCGCCCACCGGGCCGAGCTGGTAGACGTGCCGGCCGGTGCCGTCGTTGCGGTCGCCGGGGACGTTGACGCTGCCCAGGCCGACCCGGGCCACCAGGTTCACGTCGACGTCCGGCGGCAGCATGACGACCAGCTCGCCGGCGCCGAGGTCGGCCTTGGTGGTGAGGGTGGCCCCGGCCGGGTCGAGCCGGGAGAGGTCCAGCCGGGCGTCGCCGGCGCCGAGGTTGTAGCGGTCCTTCAGCTCGGCGGGCGTGGCGACCGTCCAGGTGCGGTCGCCGATGGCGTCCTGCACGGTGTGCGGCGAGTGGCCGGCGAAGGCCAGCGCCAGGGTGGTCAGCAGGCCCAGCACGGCGAGCTTGCGGGCCTTGCCGAACTTCGCGGCCAGCAGCAGGGTCAGACCGATCACCAGCAGTCCGGTGGCCAGCACGACGGTGCTCAGCCGGGTGACGTCGGTGTGGCCGACCGAGGCGGACCAGACCGCGGTGGCCGCGCCGATCGCCAGCAGGAAGCCGAAGAAGCCGAGCGGCGAGCGCTCCCTGGGGTGCCGGACGGCGGCCGGCTCGCGGCGGCGCTCCGGGCGCTCCGGGCGCTCCTTGCGCAGCGGGTCGCCCTCCGGCAGGTCGGTGCGCTGCCACCAGGCCTGGGTCGGGCCGCCGGGCGGCGGCAGCTTGGTGCCGTAGGCGGGCGTGGTGGTGCCCGGGTCGGTGGCGTCGTACGGGTTGCGCTCGGGGTGGCGGGGGTCCCACAGGTAGCCGCTCGGGCCGGGTGCGGGGGCGTCGGCGGGCACGGTCCCGGCGGCCTGGCCGGCGGCGTGCCGGGCCCGGGCGGCCTCCTCGTCCTGCGGCCAGCCGTAGCCGTCCGGCTCGGGGAAGTGGCGGTCGTACGGGCCGCCGCGCCGACGGCCGCGGAACCGGCCGCCGCGGCGGCGCTCCGGGTCGTAGCGCACCGCGAGGAAGACCAGACCGCCGAGCAGCAGCAGCGGGAACAGCTGGTCGCCGTCGCCCATCGAGGAGAAGAACACCCCGGTGCCGATCACGGTCAGCAGGACCGCGCCGATCGACTGGCCGTCGACCCGGCCGGTCAGCACCCGCTGGAGTTCGGTGCGCCCGCCGCGGCGGCCGTCGGCGGAGTCCTCGGTCGGGACGATCAGCCAGGCCAGGCCGTACAGGAAGAGCCCGAGGCCGCCGGAGAGGCAGAGCACCACGGTGACCACCCGGAAGACCACCGGGTCGATGTCCAGGTGCCGCCCCAGGCCGCCGCAGACGCCGGCCACCACGCGGTGGTGCTCGGCCCTGGTCAGCGGGGGGCGTTCCGGTTCCGGCGGGGCGGTGGGCCCGGCCTCCTGGATGCGGTGGTCCTCGGTCATGGGCACCATCCTTCCGGCAGGGGGCGGGCCGGCCCAACCGGGTACGGCCCTGCCCGTACCCTGACTTGTCCCTGATAAGCGTGGGGGCCCCACCCTGATGCGCGCGGACACGCCCGCGTGGAACCATCGGTGGCGTGGCAGCACCCGGTACCGATCCCCGACCCCTCGCCCCCGACGCCGCGGCGTCGGCCGGCGCCGACCCGAACGCGCCCGCCGACGGGCGGCCGCCCTACCGGCGGCTGTACCGCAGCCCGCAGGGGCGGATGCTGGGCGGCGTCGCGCACGGTCTGGCGGTGCACCTCGGGCTGCCGGTCCGCTGGGTGCGGCTGGCCTTCGTGCTGCTGTTCTTCGCGCAGGGGATCGGCGCGCTGCTGTACGCGGCGTTCTGGTTCGTGGTGCCGATCGGGATCGGCGAGCCCTCGCAGCGCGGCGGCGCGCACTGGGTGAACGTCAACGGCGTCTACGTGCCGACCTCGCCCTGGCTGCGGCCGGGCACGCCGGTGACCAAGTCCGGCGGCGGTGGCTGGGTCGGCCGGCTGCGCGAACTGCTCCAGCACACGCTGCAGGGCGAGCCGGTCACCGCGCCCGCCGCCGCCGAGGGCGAGGGCGAGGCCGGCACCCGGTCCGGCGGCAAGGTGGGGCAGGGCGGCATCGGCCAGCTCGCCGCCCTGGTCATGGTCGTGATCGGGCTGATCGCCCTGCTGAACGTGCTCGGCTGGCAGACCGCCAAGCCGTACACCTGGCCGCTGCTGGCGATCGGCGTCGGTGTGGCGCTGGTCTGGCGGCAGGCGGACGACTCGCGCTGGCAGCGCTGGTTCGGCATCGAGGAGGGCGAGAAGCGGCGCGGCGCCTACACCCGGGTCGGCGCGGGCGTGCTGCTCGCGGTGGCCGGCACCATCGCGCTGCTCGCCATGCAGGGCAGCGGCTCCACCCTCGGCTCGGTGGTCGAGGCCTCGCTCGCGGTGCTGGCCGGGGTGCTGGTGCTGCTCGGCCCGTACGGCCTGCGGCTGTGGCAGGACCTCGGCGCCGAGCGGACCGCCCGCATCCGGGCCCAGGAGCGGGCCGAGATCGCCGCGCACATCCACGACTCGGTGCTGCACACCCTGACCCTGATCCAGCGCCGGGCCGAGGACCCCAAGGAGGTGCTGCGGCTGGCCCGCTCCCAGGAGCGCGAGCTGCGGCTGTGGCTGTACCGCCCGGAGGCCGCCGCCGAGGCCGCGCCGGACACCATGGCGGAGACCCTGCGGGCCGCCGTCGCCGAGGTCGAGGACCGGCACGGGGTCCCGGTCGAGCTGGTGATCGTCGGCGACTGCCCGATGGACGACAAGATCGCGGCACAGATGCAGGCCGCGAGGGAGGCGACCGTCAACGCGGCCAAGTACGGTGGCGGGGGACCGGTCCAGGTCTACGCCGAGGTGGAGGGGAGGACGGTGTCGGTGTTCGTCCGCGACCACGGACCCGGCTTCGACCCCGACACGGTGCCCGAGGACCGGATGGGCGTACGGGAGTCGATCATCGGCCGGATGAAGCGCAACGGCGGCACCGCTCGGGTGCGGCCGGCGGCGGGCGGCGGGACCGAGGTCGAGCTGGAGATGGAGAGAACGAATGACTGAGGCAGCGCCGCAGCGCACGGCCAGGGTCGTCCTGGTGGACGACCACCGGATGTTCCGGACCGGGGTCCGGGCCGAGATCGGCCGCACCGACGTGACCGGCATCGACGTGGTGGGGGAGGCCGACGACGTGGACTCGGCGGTCCGCGTGGTCGCCGAGACCCGCCCCGACGTGGTGCTGCTCGACGTCCACCTGCCCGGCGGCGGCGGCGTCGAGGTGCTGCGCCGCTCGGCCGGCGTGATGGGCGAGCAGGGGGGAGTGAAGTTCCTGGCGCTGTCCGTCTCGGACGCCGCCGAGGACGTCATCGGCGTGATCCGCGGCGGTGCCCGCGGCTACGTCACCAAGACCATCACCGGCACCGACCTGGTCGACGCGATCTTCCGGATCGGCGACGGCGACGCGGTCTTCTCGCCGCGGCTGGCCGGCTTCGTGCTGGACGCCTTCGCCGCCACCGACACCCCGCCGGTGGACGAGGACCTGGACCGGCTCACCCAGCGCGAGCGCGAGGTGCTGCGGCTGATCGCCCGCGGCTACGCCTACAAGGAGATCGCCAAGCAGCTGTTCATCTCGGTGAAGACCGTGGAGAGCCACGTCTCCGCCGTGCTGCGCAAGCTCCAGCTCAGCAACCGGCACGAGCTCACCCGCTGGGCCACCGCCCGCCGCCTGGTCTGAGGCCGCGGGTCGATCGAGCCCGCCCGGTCCGGATCCTGCGGACCGGGCGGGCTTGTCGGTGGGTGGCCATAGACTCGATGTGCCATGAGTAGCCTCTTTGACGACCTCCCGCTCCCCGGTTTCGAGGCACCCGCCGCCGGGTCGAAGCAGCCCGCCGCGCCCGTCGACGCGATCGACGAGGAGCCCCCGCCGTACGAGGACGACCAGCCGTACGACGCGTACGAGGAGGCGATCCCGGACGGGCTGTTCCAGACCGACCATGCCGCCGAGAGCGCGCGGGACGCCTGGCACCGCAACGGTGCCGCCCGGACGGTGGTCGACCCGGCGCAGCTGCTGGAGGGGATGAACGACCCGCAGCGCGAGGCGGTGCTGCACGCCGGCTCGCCGCTGCTGATCGTGGCCGGCGCCGGCTCCGGCAAGACCCGGGTGCTGACCCACCGGATCGCTTACCTGCTGGGCGCCCGCGGGGTGCAGCCGGGCGAGATCCTGGCGATCACCTTCACCAACAAGGCGGCCGGCGAGATGCGCGAGCGCGTCGAGGCGCTGGTCGGCCCGCGTGCCCGGGCGATGTGGGTGTCCACCTTCCACAGCGCCTGCGTGCGGATCCTGCGCCGGGAGTCCAAGCAGCTGGGCTTCACCTCCAGCTTCTCGATCTACGACTCGGCGGACTCCCAGCGGCTGATGTCGCTGGTCTGCCGCGACCTCGACCTGGACCCGAAGCAGTTCCCGCCGAAGTCCTTCACCGCGAAGGTCAGCAACCTCAAGAACGAGCTGATCGACGAGGAGACCTTCGCCGACCAGGCCGCCAACCCGATGGAGAAGAAGCTCGCCGAGGCGTACGCGCTCTACCAGCGGCGGCTGCGCGAGGCCAACGCCCTCGACTTCGACGACATCATCATGACGACGGTGAACCTGCTGCAGGCCTTCCCGGACGTCGCCGAGCACTACCGCCGCCGGTTCCGGCACATCCTGGTCGACGAGTACCAGGACACCAACCACGCCCAGTACACCCTGGTCCGCGAGCTGTCCGGCGGCTCCGCGGCCGACGCCCCGAAGCGCACCGTGGACGGCGAGTTGGTGAACCCGGCGGCCGGGCGGCTGGCCGAGGTGCCGCCCGCCGAGCTGTGCGTGGTCGGTGACGCGGACCAGTCGATCTACGCCTTCCGCGGCGCGACCATCCGCAACATCCTCCAGTTCGAGGAGGACTACCCGAACGCGACCACGATCCTGCTGGAGCAGAACTACCGCTCCACCCAGACGATCCTGAGCGCCGCCAACGCCGTCATCGAGCGCAACGCCAACCGGCGCGAGAAGAAGCTCTGGACGGCCGGCGAGCACGGCGAGAAGGTCGTCGGCTACGTCGCGGACGACGAGCACGGCGAGGCCCAGTTCATCGCCGACGAGATCGACCGGCTCACCGACCGGAGCGAGGCCAAGCCCGGCGACGTCGCGATCTTCTACCGCACCAACGCCCAGTCCCGGGTGTTCGAGGAGGTGTTCATCCGGGTCGGCCTGCCGTACAAGGTGGTCGGCGGGGTGCGCTTCTACGAGCGCAAGGAGGTCCGGGACGTCCTGGCGTACCTGCGGGTGCTCTCCAACCCGGAGGACACCGTGCCGCTGCGCCGGATCCTCAACGTGCCCAAGCGCGGCATCGGCGACCGGGCCGAGGCGATGGTCGACGCGCTGGCCGCGCGGGAGCGGATCTCCTTCGCCCAGGCGCTGGTGCGGGTGGACGAGGCGTACGGGATGGCCGCGCGCTCGGCCAACGCGGTCAGGAAGTTCAACACCCTGATGGCCGGGCTGCGCCAGGTCGTCGAGTCGGGCGCGGGCCCGGCGGCGGTGCTGGAGGCCGTCCTGGAGGAGACCGGCTACCTGGCCGAACTCCAGGCCTCCACCGACCCGCAGGACGAGACCCGGGTGGAGAACCTCCAGGAACTCGCCTCGGTGGCGCTGGAGTACGAGCAGGACCCGGGCGAGCGGCCGGACGCCGGGGAGGACGGCGCGCCGCCGGTCGGCTCGCTGGCCGACTTCCTGGAGCGGGTCGCGCTGGTCGCCGACTCCGACCAGATCCCGGACGACGACGAGGAGGGCCAGGGCGTCATCACGATGATGACCCTGCACACCGCCAAGGGCCTGGAGTTCCCGGTGGTCTTCCTGACCGGCATGGAGGACGGGATCTTCCCGCACATGCGGGCGCTCAACCAGGTCAAGGAGTTGGAGGAGGAGCGCCGGCTCGCGTACGTGGGGCTGACCCGGGCCCGCGAGCGGCTCTACCTGACCCGCTCGGTGCTGCGCAGCGCCTGGGGGCAGCCGTCCTACAACCCGGCCTCGCGGTTCCTGGAGGAGATCCCGGACACCCTGGTCGACTGGAAGCGCAAGGGGGCGGCGCAGGCGCCGGTCCAGCGCGGCTTCTCCTCGGGATCGTCGGGCTCGTCCTGGGGCAAGTCCTCGTCCGGGGGCGGGAGTTCGCGCTCCTCGTCGTCCGCCGGGGCGGCCTCGCCGAAGGCGGGCTGGGGGCAGTCGGTGCGGCGCGGCGGCAAGGTCGTGGAGCGCGAGGTGGTCTCGCTCGCGGTCGGCGACCGGGTCACCCACGACACCTTCGGGCTGGGCACGGTGGTGGGCGTGACGGGCCTGGGCGACAACGCCCAGGCCGAGGTGGACTTCGGCGCCAGCGGCCGCAAGCGGCTGGTGCTGCGGTACGCGCCGGTGGAGAAGCTGTAGCCGACGGGTCCTAGCGCGGGTCCAGCCCGTTCGCGAGGAACCAGGGCAGCGGGTCGACCGGCCCGCTGCCCGCCGGCCTGATCTCGAAGTGCAGGTGCGGCCCGGTGCTGTTGCCGCTGCTGCCGACGAACGCGATCACGTCGCCCTGCTTCACCGGGCCCTTGCGGATCTTGTACGCCCGCAGGTGGCACATCCAGGCCTCGGTGCCGTCGGACATCTTCAGTATCGACATGTAGCCGTAGAACGGGTTCCACTGGGTCCGGATCGTGCCGTCCTGGACGGCGTACACCTCCGAGCCGCCGTCCACCGGGAAGTCGATGCCGGTGTGCCGGTTGGCCCAGTGGGTGCCGGCCTCGCCGAACAGTTCGCCCAGGCCGTGCCTGGCGACCGGCATGACCACCTTGGGCTTGACCGGCTCCGGGGTCGGCTCGGCGGTCGGCGTGGCGGTCGCGGTGGGCTGGCCGTCACCGGGCAGGGCACCGGACAGCGGCTGGCGGGCGTCGCCGCGCGAGGCCTGGGCCTGGTCGGTGTGCGCGGCCGCCGGTGTGACGGCCTGGTGCGCGGCCGCGGTGGCCGGGGCGTCGGCCGCCGAGGCCTGCGCCGGCACCCGGTCGGGCTGCTCCTGGGCCACCACCGCACCCGCCGCACTGGCCACTCCGAGCGCGGCCACCGACGGCACCGCGACCCGGAACAGCGCCGCCCGGGTCGCCCTGGCGGCGCCGCGCCGCTGGGCGCGGGACTGCTCACGGGACTGCTCGCGGGCGGCGAGGCGCAGCTCCGCACGGGTCGGGCGGGCGGCTGCTTCGGGAGCCATCGGGGGCTGCCTCCTCGGTGGGCCTCGGGCGCGTCGTCGGGCGAGGGTAAACAGCCGAGACTGTAGTCCCACGGTCGACGCCCCGGAAAAACCGTCGGTTGTCAAGGGGGCGCACGGGGGGCCGCGCCGTGCCGGTACGGAGGGCCCGCCACCGGCGTACTCACTGGTAGCGGGCCCCGGGGCTGTGACTTTGCCCTCCTCTTGGGAGGCGGCTCGGCCAACCGGGGCGGGTGGCGCTAATCTCCCCTCAGGTTGGTTGGTTATCGAGCGTTAACCGTGTTGACCGCACCCGTGGACCCACAAGGTCCGGGCGGATGATGGACGACGAGGTCCAGGAGGCAGTGATGAGTGTGTCGGGGCCGATCCGTGTGGTGGTCGCCAAGCCGGGGCTCGACGGTCACGACCGGGGCGCCAAGGTGATCGCGCGGGCCCTGCGCGACGCCGGCATGGAGGTCATCTACACCGGGCTGCACCAGACCCCCGAGCAGGTGGTCGACACCGCGATCCAGGAGGACGCGGACGGCATCGGGCTGTCGATCCTCTCCGGTGCCCACATGACGCTGTGCGCGCGGGTGCTGGAGCTGCTGAAGGAGCGTGACGCGGAGGACATCAAGGTCTTCTGCGGCGGGATCATCCCGGACGAGGACATCGCCGAGCTCAAGGCGATGGGCGTCGCGGACATCTTCACCCCGGGCACGCCCACCCGGGACGTGGTGGCCTGGGTCGAGGCCAACCTGCGCACGGCGGGCTGAGCCCGCGCCCGCGGGGCGAGTCGGTCCACCGCACGGACCGACCCGCCCCGCGGGCTCGACACCGGGGCGTCCTCAGGGTGCCGGTGCGCTCAACGCGGCGGCACCGTCAGCTCGTTCAGCATCGCGGCCCGGAACCGCAGCGTCCCGGCCAGCCGGGCGAAGGTCTCCGACCAGGCCGAGTCCGGGGCGGCCCCGGCGGCCAGCTCCTCCACCGAGGCGGCCGCCCCGGGGGCGAGCGCCCGTTCCGTCATCCCGAGCACCCCGCTGTGGCTCCACGGGTACGCACCGGAGGCGGCCGCCCGGGCCAGCGCCGCCACCACGGCGGTGGACAGTGGCGGGGTCCACGGGGTGGCGCAGGCGCCGAGCAGCTGGAAGGCCTCGCCCAGGCCGTGCACCTCGATGAAGGCGGCCGTCCAGGCGGCCCGTTCCTCCGGCGGGAGGACGGCCAGCAGTTTGGCCGGGGCGCCGGTGGCGCGCGCGCCGCGGGCCCGTCCGGCGCCGCGTCCCGGCGGGGCGGGGGCCGGACCGAGCAGCGCCCGGGCCCAGTCGGCGTCGTGCTGGCGCACGGCGGCGCGCGCCCAGGCCTCGCGCAGGTCGTCGGCCCAGCTGCTGCTGGTCTCGTCCACGCTGTCGCCGACCCGCAGGGCGAGCAGCCGCTCGGGCGTGAGCCCGGTGCTCTCCGACCAGAGCGCCAGCGGCGCGGCCGCCACCACCTCGCCGAACCACCAGGCCCGTTCGCCGCGCCCGGTGGGGGACTTGGGGGCGATGCCGTCGCGCTGCATCCGCTCGTCGCACTCGGCGGGCGGGGTGACCAGCAGATGGGTGCCGCTGCCGGCGAGCGTCACGGCGGCCCGGGCCCGCTGGGCCATCCGCCCGGCCAGCGCCGAGCCGGGCAGGGTGGAGAGCAGTTCGGCGGCGGTGGCCCGGACGTTCTTGCTGCGGTCGCCCAGGGCGGCCTCCAGGAAGGGTTCGTCGGCGGGGGAGAGGCCGTCCTGGAGGGCGTCCAGGAAGAGCAGCCGGTCCTCGGCGCGCTCGGTGGACCAGGTGCCGCGCAGCAACTCCAGCCCGGCGGCCGGGTCGCGGCGGCGCAGCAGGGTGAGATGGGTGACCCGTTCGGCGAACAGGCCCTCGTGCCACAGCCGGTGGTCGTCCGGGGTGTCCGGCTGCCGGGCCGGCTCGGTGCCGGTGGTGCGCAGCACGAACCGCCAGTCGGGGTTCTGCGCGGCCAGCCAGCGGCCCGGCGGACCGGCCAACGCGACGACGTCCGACCGCAGTTCGCTGCGGGCCCGGGCCGCGTCGAGCAGCCCGGGGATCAGTGCGGCGGGCGGCCGCAGGCCCTCGGCCCGGGCGGTGGCGAGCCACTGCGGCAGCAGCTCGGCCAGGTTGGCCAGGGTGCCGCCGGCCCCGCTGCCGCCGGTGCGCCCGGCGAGCAGGACGGCCAGTCGGCGGGCGGCGGCCTCGGGCAGCTCCGGGCGCCCGTCCTCGGGCGCGGGCGGCCCGGGTGGTTCGGTGGCCGGGACGGGCAGGGCGCCGGCCCGGCGGCGGACGGTGGCCAGCGCGGCCAGCTCCAGCAGGGCGGTGGCCGGGTCGGACCGGTCCACGGTGTCGGCGAGCGGCAGCGCGGTGGCCGGCAGCGGGCGCCGGTCGGTGCCGAGCAGGGCGCTGGTCCGCAGGGTCTCCCACGGGTCCTGGGTGATCGTCATCGTCGGTTCTCCTAAGCGGAAGTGAGGCCGACCGGGCGGTGTTCGGCGGTCCAGGCGGTGACCGGGGCGAAGCCCTGGTGGCCGTACTCGCCGAAGACCGTCAGCGGGCGGCCGGTGGACACCGCGGTCAGCCGCCACAGGGCCGCCTCCGGGACGGCCGAGGGGCGGACCGGGACGGTGTGGTGGCCGTCCGTCAGGTACCAGCCGTCCGGGGTGCGGACCGGGACGACCCCGGTGAGCACGGTCGGCCAGCTGTCCAGCCACGGGTCGTCGGCCACCGCGGTGCCGTACCCGGCGACCGCCTCGGCGACGGTGAGCCCGGCGGGCGGGGCGGCCGGGCCGGGCTCGGGGGCGCCGTAGCGGGTGCCGAGCGCGGCGCGCAGCGGCCGGGCGCCGGGGTGGTAGCCGAGGTCGGCCTCCAGCAGGTGGCCGGTGGGCAGGGCGAGGTCGGGGGCCTGGCCGGGCCGGCCGAAGGCGAGCAGCAGGGCCGGGCGGCCGGTCTTGGCGCCGCGCAGCCAGACCCGCCGGGTGGTGAGCCGGTCGTCCGAAGTGTCCTTGCTGCCGAGGACCAGCCAGCGGTCCCGGACCGTCGGCCCGGCGAGCACCTCGGCGGCGTCCACGGTGTAGCCGACCCGGGCGCGGACGGTGGCGGCCAGGTCGGGCGGCAGCTCGTCGAGCCGGGTGGCGGCGGTGGCGAGCAGGTGCAGCATCGCGTACTCCGCCAGCAGCCGTTCCTCCGGCAGGGTGTCCAACTCCCGTACCCGGGTGGCCAGTCCGCCGGCCTGGGCGTCGACCATCCGGGCCGCGACCTCCTCCCAGGGGCCGGCCGTGGACTGGTCGGCGAGGCCGTGCCGGATCCGGTCGGCCAGCCGCAGCCGCAGTTCGGCCGCGCCGGCCGCGACCCGGGCGCCGCGCTTCTCGGCCCGGCGGCGGGCGGCCTCCGGGTCGGCCGGGGGCGCCGCGCGCTTCTCGGCCCGCTCCTGCCGGGACTTGAGCCAGTCGGCGGCCCAGTCGGCGGGCTCGGCGGCCGGCACCGCCTCCGGGGTGCCGCTCCACAGCAGGAGCAGCCCGAGCGCGTGCTTGCACGGGAACTTCCGGCTGGGGCAGCTGCACTGGTAGGCGGGCGTGGCGAGTTCGATCACGGTGCGGTACGGGGTGCGGCCGCTGCCCTGGCACTCGCCCCAGAGCGCGGCGCCGTCGGTGCCCGTCCCGGACCACGGCGCGGGCGAGGACAGCTTGCCCGCGGACTTCCGCGACGCGGCGTCAGGCGCCAGGGACAGGACGTGTTCGGTGCTCCAGCGTTCCTCCATGCGACCGACCGTAGGCGGCGGCACTGACAGCGGCTGACCGCCCGTCCGGGGGTTGTCAGTGCCGCGGTGCAGGGTGGGTCCCACAGGTCCTGACTCCCCGCTCACCCTTCCGCCCGGGGCACCCGTGTGTCCGGGCGGCCGACCCGAAGGAGCCCCGATGACCGACGTTCTGCGGCAGCACGCCGAGGACGCCTTCGCCGGTGAACTGGCCGCGCTGGCCGCGCAGGACGACCGTCCGCGCCCCGAGCGCTGGAAGCTCTCGCCGTGGGCCGTGGCGACGTACCTGCTCGGCGGCGAGCTGCCCGACGGCACCCGGATCACCCCCAAGTACATCGGCCCGCGCCGGATCGTCGAGGTCGCCGTCACCACCCTGGCGACGGACCGGGCGCTGCTGCTGCTCGGTGTGCCCGGCACCGCGAAGACCTGGGTGTCCGAGCACCTGGCCGCCGCGATCAGCGGCGACTCCACGCTGCTGGTGCAGGGCACCGCCGGCACCCCCGAGGAGGCCGTCCGGTACGGCTGGAACTACGCCCAGCTGCTCACCCACGGGCCCAGCCGGGACGCCCTGGTGCCCTCGCCGCTGATGCGGGCGATGGCGGACGGCAAGCTCGCCCGGATCGAGGAGCTCACCCGCATCCCGGCCGACGTGCAGGACAGTCTGATCACCATCCTGTCCGAGAAGACCCTGCCGATCCCGGAGTTGGGCGGCGAGACCCAGGCCGTGCGCGGCTTCAACGTGATCGCCACCGCCAACGACCGCGACCGCGGCGTCAACGAGCTGTCCAGTGCGCTGCGCCGCCGCTTCAACACCGTGGTGCTGCCGCTGCCCGGCTCGCTGGACGAGGAGGTCGACATCGTCGCCCGTCGGGTCAACCAACTCGGCCGCTCCCTCGACCTGCCCGAACTGCCCGGCGGCGCCGAGGAGATCCGGCGGGTGGTGACGGTCTTCCGCGAGCTGCGGGCCGGCCTCACCGTGGACGGCCGGACGAAGGTCAAGACCCCGAGCGGCACCCTCTCCACCGCCGAGGCGATCTCGGTGGTGACCAACGGCCTCGCCCTGGCCGTCCACTTCGGCGACGGCGTGCTGCGCGCCGGGGACGTCACGGCCGGCATCCTCGGCGCGGTCGTCCGCGACCCGGTGGCGGACCGGGCGGTGTGGCGCGAGTACGTCGAAGGGGTGGTGCGCGAGCGCGACGGCTGGAAGGACTTCTACCGCGCGGCCCGCGAGGTGACGGCGTGACCTCGGAGGTCGCCCTGCTGGGCATCCGGCACCACGGGCCCGGCTCGGCCCGGGCGGTGGCCGCCGCGCTGGCGCAGTGGCAGCCGGACGCGGTACTGATCGAGGGCCCCCCGGAGGCCGACGACATCGTCCACCTGGCCGCCGAGAAGGACCTGGTGCCCCCGGTCGCCCTGCTCGCCCACGCGGTGGACGACCCGGCGCGGGCCGCGTTCTGGCCGTACGCCGAGTTCTCCCCGGAGTGGGTGGCGATCCGGTACGCCGTGGACCACGACCTGCCGGTCCGCTTCATCGACCTGCCCGCCGCGCACGGCTTCGCGCCCGCGCCCGGGGAAGGGGAGCAAGAGGAGGAGGCGCCGGACGCCGAGGGGGCCGACGACGGCCTGCCCGCCGACCCGCTGGCGCTGCTCGCCGAGGCGGCCGGCCACGACGACCCGGAACGCTGGTGGGAGGACGTGGTCGAGCACCGCGCCCCCGGCGCGGACGCGCTGGCGCCGTTCGCCGCCGTCGCCGAGGCGATGGCCGCGCTGCGCGCCGAGGGCCTCGGCGAGTCCCGCCGGGACCAGCTGCGCGAGGCCCACATGCGCCAGCGGATCCGGGCCGCCCGGCGCGCCGGTCACGACCGGATCGCCGTGGTCTGCGGCGCCTTCCACGTGCCCGCGCTGGCCGTGATGCCGACCGTCGCCCACGACCGGGCGCTGCTCGCCGCCCTGCCGAAGAAGGTGCGCACGGACATCACCTGGATCCCGTGGACGCACCGCCGGCTCTCCCAGGCGGCCGGTTACGGCGCGGGCGTGCAGTCGCCCGGCTGGTACCACCACCTGTTCACCGCCGAGGGCGATCCGGTGCCGCGCTGGCTCACCCGGGCCGCCGAACTGCTGCGCGCCGAGGACCACCCGGTCTCCTCCGCCCACGTCATCGAGGCGGTCCGGCTGGCCGAGACCCTGGCCGTGCTGCGCGGGCGCCCGCTGGCCGGGCTGACCGAGACCCTGGACGCCGTCCGCGCGGTGCTCTGCGAGGGCTCGGACGTCGCCCTGGAACTCGTCCGGGACCGCCTGGTGGTCGGCGACGCGCTCGGCGAGGTGCCGGACGCCGCCCCGGCCGTACCGCTGCAGCGCGACCTCGCCCGGCTGCAGCGCTCGCTGCGGCTCAAGCCCGAGGCCGCGCCCCGGGACCTCGACCTCGACCTGCGCAAGTCCACCGACGCGGCCCGCTCCCGACTGCTGCACCGGCTGCGGCTGTTGGGCGTCGACTGGGGCGTGCCGGCCCGGTCGACGGTCAACTCCACCGGCACCTTCCGGGAGAGCTGGCGGGTGTGCTGGCAACCCGAGTTCGCGGTCCGGATCGCCGAGGCCGCCCAGTGGGGCACCACGGTCGAGGAGGCCGCCGTCAACAAGGCGGTCGGTACCGCCCGGGCCGCCGTCGAACTCGCCGAGCTGACCGGCCTGGTGGAGACCTGCCTGCTGGCCGGGCTGTCCGGTGCGCTGCCCGCGGTGATGCGGGTGCTCGCTGACTGCGCGGCCCTGGACACCGACGTCGCACACCTGGCGGGCGCGCTGCCCGCGCTGGTCCGCGCGCTGCGCTACGGCGACGTGCGCGGTACCGACCACGGCGCGCTCGCCGGGGCCGCGGCCGGCCTGGCCGAGCGGGTCTGCGTCGGACTGCCGCCCGCCTGCGTCGGGTTGGACGACGCGGGCGCGGCCGCGATGCGGGCCCGGATCGACGAGGTGCACGGCGCGATCGCCCTGCTCGACCCCGGGGACCCGGCCGATCCGGACGGCCTGCCCGCCCGCTGGGCCGCCGCCCTGCACTCGCTCTCCCGCCGGGAACCCGCCGGCGGACCGGCCACCGGCGCCCCCGGGCTGCTCCGCGGCCGCGCCGTCCGGCTGCTGCTGGACGACGGCCGGCTGGACTCCGAGGAGGCCGGCCGACGGCTGCGCCTGGTGCTGTCCGTGGCCAACGCCCCGGCGGACGCGGCCGGTTGGGTCGAGGGCTTCCTCACCGGCGGCGGCGCCCTGCTGCTGCACGACCCCCGGCTGCTGGCCCTGCTGGACGAGTGGCTCTGCGGGGTGGGCGCCGAGGTGTTCACCGACGTCCTGCCGCTGCTGCGGCGCACCTTCGCCGGACTGGAGGCGGGCGTGCGCGGCACCATCGGCGGCCGGGTCGCGGCCGGCCCGCTCGGTGCCGGCCCGGCGGCCCCCGAGGAGGTCGGCGAGCTCGACCGGGCGCGCGCCGACGCCGCGACCCCGGTGCTGGCGCTGCTGCTCGGCGTCCGCCCGACGATCCCCCGCCAGCCCACCGACCGCAACACCTGACCCGTCGTACGAGGAGGACCCCGATGGCAGCGACCCCGATGGCGGCGACCCCGATGCCGGCGACCCCGGCCGACGAACGGCTGCGCCGCTGGCGCCTGGTGCTCGGCGGCGAGGCCGACGGCACCGGCCGCACCCTGCGCGGCCGCGACGCCGCGATGGACGGCGCGCTCGCCGCGCTCTACCGGGGCGCCCCCGAGGAGGGCGCCCGCCCGGCCCGCGGCGGCCGCCGCAGCGCCGGGCTGGGCGGCTCGGCCCCGCAGGTGGCCCGCTGGCTGGGCGACATCCGCAGGTACTTCCCGTCCACCGTCGTCCAGCTGATGCAGCAGGACGCGATCACCCGGCTCGGCCTGGAGCGGCTGCTGCTGGAGCCGGAGATGCTGGAGGCCGTCGAACCGGACGTGCACCTGGTCGGCACCCTGCTGTCGCTCAAGCACGCGCTGCCCGAGACCACCCGGGAGTCCGCCCGGGCCGTGGTCGGCAAGGTGGTCGCCGACCTGGAGCGCCGGCTGGCCGACCGGACCAGGGCCACCGTGGGCGGCGCCCTGGACCGCAGCGCCCGGGTCAACCGGCCGCGCCACCGGGACATCGACTGGGACCGGACGATCCGGGCCAACCTGAGGAACTACCTGCCCGAGCACGGCACCGTGGTGCCCGAGCGGCTGGTCGGCTACGCCCGCGCCCAGCGCGCGGTGCGCAAAGACGTCATCCTCTGCGTCGACCAGTCCGGTTCGATGGCGCCCTCGGTCGTCCACTCGGCGGTGTTCGGCGCGGTGCTCTCCTCGATGCGCAGCCTGGACACCCGGCTGGTCGTCTTCGACACCTCGGTGGTCGACCTCACCGAACAGCTCACCGACCCGGTGGACGTCCTGTTCGCCACCCAGCTCGGCGGCGGCACCGACATCAACCGGGCGCTCGCCTACTGCCAGTCGAGGATCACCCGGCCCTCCGAGACCGTCGTGGTGCTGATCAGCGACCTGTACGAGGGCGGCATCCGGGACGGCATGCTGCGGCGGGTCGCCGCGATGAAGGCGGCCGGCGTCCAGTTCATCGCGCTGCTCGCGCTCTCCGACGAGGGCGCCCCGGCGTACGACCACGCCCACGCCGCCGCCCTGGCCGCACTCGGCGCCCCGGCCTTCGCCTGCACCCCGGACGCCTTCCCGGAGATCATGGCGGCGGCGATCGAGAAGCGTCCGATCCCCCGGCACCTGACGGCGGGCGGCACCGGGGAGGGGGCCGACCGGGGGGAGTGACGACATCACCCGGGCGGGTGAACCCGCCCGATCCGCGGGTGGCGGGTCCGGGCCGATCTGTGACGGTTCTCACCCAAGCCGGACAGGGCCCCGGGCGGAACAGGCCCGTCCCACGGGGATAACCTGCCAGACGGACGTGACGCGCGTGTTGATTGACGTGTGCGCCCGTGGCTGTGTGGGCCGCAAGGCCGTACCTCTGCGTACCCGCACCGCCCCGACGACCCGCAGCGAAGATCCTGCCGTGGCACGCTCGTAGAGACACAATCCGCGACCACGAACAAGGACGAACACACGTGGACCTGTTCGAGTACCAGGCGAGGGACCTCTTCGCCAAGCACGGTGTGCCCGTGCTTGACGGTGATGTCATCGAGACCCCCGAAGCGGCTCGCGCCATCGCCGAGCGCTTCGGCGGACGCGCCGTCGTCAAGGCTCAGGTGAAGGTCGGTGGCCGTGGCAAGGCCGGTGGCGTCAAGCTCGCCGCCGACCCGGCCGACGCCGTCGCCAAGGCCGAGGCGATCCTCGGTATGGACATCAAGGGCCACACCGTTCACAAGGTGATGCTGGCCCAGACCGCGGACATCAAGGACGAGTACTACGTCTCGTTCCTGCTGGACCGCACCAACCGCACCTTCCTGGCCATGGCCAGCGTCGAGGGCGGCGTGGAGATCGAGGTCGTCGCCGAGGAGAACCCCGACGCGCTCGCCAAGATCCCGGTCGACGCCAACGAGGGCTGCACCCCGGAGAAGGCCGCCGAGATCGTCGCCGCGGCGAAGTTCCCGGCCGAGGTCGCCGACCAGGTCGCCGAGGTCCTGCAGAAGCTGTGGACCGTCTTCATCAAGGAGGACGCCCTCCTCGTCGAGGTCAACCCGCTGATCAAGTCCGGTGACGGCAAGATCATCGCGCTCGACGGCAAGGTCTCCCTGGACGAGAACGCCGAGTTCCGTCAGCCGGAGCACGAGGCGCTGGAGGACAAGGCCGCGGCCAACCCGCTGGAGGCCGCCGCCAAGGCCAAGGGCCTGAACTACGTCAAGCTCGACGGCCAGGTCGGCATCATCGGCAACGGCGCGGGCCTCGTCATGAGCACCCTCGACGTGGTCGCCTACGCCGGTGAGAACCACGGCGGCGTCAAGCCCGCCAACTTCCTGGACATCGGCGGCGGCGCGTCCGCCGAGGTCATGGCGAACGGCCTGGAGATCATCCTCGGCGACCCCGACGTCAAGTCGGTGTTCGTCAACGTCTTCGGCGGCATCACCGCCTGTGACGCGGTCGCCAACGGCATCGTGCAGGCCCTGGCGCTCCTGGAGAGCAAGGGCGAGAACGTCTCCAAGCCGCTGGTCGTCCGCCTGGACGGCAACAACGCGGAGCTGGGTCGCAAGATCCTGGACGACGCCAACCACCCGCTGGTCCAGCGCGTGGACACCATGGACGGTGCGGCCGACCGCGCCGCCGAGCTGGCCAACAAGTAAGGAAGGGGACTTAACACCATGGCTATCTTCCTTACCAAGGACAGCAAGGTCATCGTCCAGGGCATGACCGGCGCCGAGGGCATGAAGCACACCCGCCGCATGCTCGCCTCCGGCACCGAGATCGTCGGCGGTGTCAACCCGCGCAAGGCCGGTACCACGGTCGACGTCGACGGCACCGAGATCCCGGTCTTCGGCTCCGTCGCCGAGGCCATGGAGAAGACCGGCGCGGACGTCTCCGTCCTCTTCGTGCCGCCGGCCTTCACCAAGGCCGCCGTCATCGAGGCCATCGACGCCGAGATCCCGCTGGCCATCGTCATCACCGAGGGCGTCCCGGTGCACGACACCGCCGCCTTCTGGGCGTACGCCGGTTCCAAGGGCAACAAGACCCGGATCATCGGCCCGAACTGCCCCGGCCTGATCAGCCCCGGCCAGTCGAACGCCGGCATCATCCCGGCCGACATCACCACCTCGGGCAAGATCGGTCTGGTGTCGAAGTCCGGCACCCTGACCTACCAGCTCATGTACGAGCTGCGCGACATCGGCTTCTCCTCGGCCGTGGGCATCGGCGGTGACCCGATCATCGGGACCACCCACATCGACGCCCTCAAGGCCTTCCAGGAGGACCCGGAGACCGAGATCATCGTCATGATCGGTGAGATCGGTGGCGACGCCGAGGAGCGTGCCGCGGCCTACATCGCCGAGCACGTCACCAAGCCGGTCGTCGGCTACGTCGCGGGCTTCACCGCCCCCGAGGGCAAGACCATGGGCCACGCCGGCGCCATCGTCTCCGGCTCCTCGGGCACCGCCCAGGCGAAGAAGGAGGCCCTTGAGGCCGCCGGTGTCAAGGTCGGCAAGACGCCGTCCGAGACCGCCCGCCTGGCCCGCGAGATCATCGCCGGCTGACCCCGGTCACCCGCGCGGTGAGCGCCCCCGCCCTTCCCGGGCGGGGGCGCTCGCCGTTTCCGGCACCGGGCTCCCGGCGGCCGCCGGCGCGGTGCCCGGCGACTCGGTGCCCCGCCGGTTCAGTGCCCGATCTCGGCGTCCGGGGCGGGCGCCTTCTCGGTGCCCGGCCCCGTGCCGCAGGGCAGCGGGGACCAGGCCGGACAGGCCGCCGGGTCCTGCTGCGGCGGCGGGGCCGCGCCCCGGGCCGCCACCGGCAGCTCCCAGCGCGCCACCGCCCGCGCCTGCGGATCCGCCACCACCGCCTCCAGCCCCGGGGTCGGACTGCACCACAGACTGGTGATGCCGTTCGGCGCACCGTCCGGCCGCAGCGGCACCCCCGGCTCCGCCACCTCCGCGGTCGGGGCCGGCACGCAGAGCGCGGGGACCGGCGGATCGGGCTCGTGGAACAGCACCGCCGGACGCAGCCCCGCCAGCGTCGCCACCGCCGCCCCGGCCACCGCCGCCGTCAGCAGCGCGGCCGCGCCGGTCCGGCTCGCCGTCCACAGCCGGTGCCGGGCCCGCAGCACCGGCACCGGCGCCCGGTGCGGCTCCGGACAACCCCGTACCGCCGCCCGGTGCAGCAGTGCGCTCAACCCGTCGGCGAACCCCGGGGCCGCCGGATCCGGCCCCACCAGCTCCGGCACCCACTGCGCCAGCGCCTCCCGCGCCGCCCACACCCGCCCCTCGGCCGCCCGCCGGGTCGACTCCACCTCCACCGCGATCGCCCCCGCCGGCAGCCCCAGCCCGTCGTGCAGCACCAGGGCCCGCCGCTGCGGCCGCGACAGCCGTCGCAGTGCCTTCAGCAGGGCCTTGTCCCGGTCGGTCAGCCGGTCGTGGTCCGGCAGCACCGACTGCGCCTCGTCGGCCGGCCGCACCCGGATCCGCCGGTGCGGCAGCGCCCACGCGTGCGCCTGCCGGGGCCCGCCCCGGCGCCACGGCGACAGCGCCAGCTCGGACGCCCGCACCCGCACCCAGCCCTCCGGGTCACCCGACCCGACCACCCCGCCCCAGTCCTGCCGGGCCTCCCCGAACGCGCGCCGCACGCAGTGCACCGCCCGGTGCCGACAGGCCGTCAACAGGAACACCTGCTGCACCAGCCGGGTGTGGGCGTCCTCGTACAGCTCCTCGAAGCTCTCCGTCAGGTCGCGCCCGCTGCCCGCCTCGGAGAGCGCCAGGCTGATCCGCTCCCGCGCGTCGGCTCCGCCCGGTTCCGGCCGCCCGGCGGCGGACTCCGGGACGGCCCGCTCGCCCCCGGTCCGGCCGGCGGCCGCGGCAGGACCGGTGGGACCGGCGGACGGTGTCGCGGGGCGGTGGCCGGCGTCCCGGCCCCGGGCCGCCCGTCGTCCGTCCGGGCCGCTCTTCGCCCGACCGGACGCGGCACCGGACACGGCACCGGGGGTGGAGTCGGTGGCGGGCGGTGCGAGGGGCCGGCCCTTGTTCCGCCCCCGGGCCGTCCGTCCGTCGGGTTTGCTCCTGGCCCGGTCCGCCGCGGTGCCGGATGCGGTGCCGGATCCGGCGACCGGGGGCGCGGGGCGACCCCCCTTGTCCCGGCCCCGGCCCCGGGCCGTCCGTCCGTCGGGGGCGGCCGGGGGGCCGTCGTGCCGTGCCGTCGGCCGCTGCTCGCCGCCGGTGGCCGGGGCGCCGGTCGTGGGACGGCCGGGGGTGGGGGAGCGGTGGTGGTCGCCGGGGGTCGGGGTGGTCTGTGTCATGCCGCTGCGTTCTCCCGGGGCGGTGGGGGCCGTGCGCGTGCGGTCGGCGTCGGTGGGGGCGGCCGGGCGGCGCCGGCCCGGGCCGGTGGGGGGTGCGGTGCGGAGGAGGGCGATGGCGGCGGCCTCGGTGGGACAGCCGAGTTTCCGCATGGCCCGGTGGAGATAACTGCGGGCGGTCGTGGGGGTGACGCCGAGTGCGGCGGCGGTGTGGTCGACGCCGTGGCCGGCGGCGAGGTGGGCGAGGGCCTCGGCCTCACGGGGGGTCAGTTTCCGCAGCGGGTCGGTGGCACGGGTGGGCGGCGTGGTCATCAGACGCTCCGGGCCGGGGCGGCGGCGGCTTGGGGGCACGGTCTGAAAAGGCGCATAAGCCAATAATCTGGGACACGGCGGCGGTTTGCCGGTTCACGGAGCATGGCGAGTCGCCTTGGCACCATGAGGCGCATGACGCAGCTGATGGGTCGTCCGATCCTGGAAGTGCCGGACGAACTGGGTGGACGGCCCGTACTGGCCGACCTGTTGGCGGGCGTGCGGACGGCGCTGGTCGGTCTGGCGGCGGTCGGAGTGCCGGTGCTGGGCCTCTGGGTGGCGACGCCGTACGCGGATTCCGACGCGGCCGGTGCCACCCGGTTGGCGGGCTCGCTCTGGTTGCTCGGGCACGGCGCGCCGGTGCTGCGCGGTGCCGCGGACGCCCCGGTGACGGTCAGTCCGCTGCTGCTCGGCCTGCTGGTGGTGGTGCGGCTCTACCGGGCGGGGGCCGGGGTGGCCTCGCGGCGCGGGCTGCGCTCGCGCTGGGGCGGCCCGGTGGCGCTCTGGACGGGGTACTGCGCAGTGGCGGCCGGGGTGGCGCTGCACAGCGCGGGGGCCGGGCTGTTCCGCAGCCGGGTGCTGCCGGACCTGCTGGTGGTGGGTCTGCTCGCGGGGCTGTCGACGGCCGCGGGCGTCCGGTCGGTCGAGCCGGCCGGGGCCGGTGCCGAGCGGCTGTGGGAGCGGCTCCCGGCGGGCTGGCGGCCGACCGGTGGCGGCTCCGCGGTGGGCCGGGCGGTCGTGGCGGCGGGGGCGGGGCTGGTCGCGGCGGGCGCGCTGCTGGTGGCGGGGTCGGCGGTGCTGGACGCGCTGGTCGGCGGCGGCCGCGGGATGGCGCTGCTCGGCGGCGGGCCGGCCGCGGTGGTCGGGCTGCTGCTGCTCACCGTGGCGCTGCTGCCGAACGCGGTGCTGTGGGGTGCGGCGTACGCGTTGGGCCCGGGGTTCGAGGTCGGTGCCGGGGCGCTGGTGTCGCCGGGCGGTACGGGGCTCGGCGCGGTGCCGGAGTTCCCGCTGTTCGCCCTGTTGCCGCAGGACGGGCCGGGGGGCTGGCGGCTGGCCGTGCTGCTGCTGCCGCTGCTGGCCGGGCTGGTGCCGGCGGTGCTGCTCGGTCGGGCGGCGGCGGGCCGTCGGGGGGAGCCGGGCGGCTCGGCGCCCTGGCCGCCCGCGGCGACGGTGGTGGCGGCGCTGGCGGCGGCGCTGCTGCTGGGGGCCGGCGCGGCGCTGCTGGGCTGGTCGGCGGGCGGGGCGCTGGCGGCCGGGCGGATGGCGTGGCTGGGGCCGGTGCCGTGGTGGACGGGCCTGGCGGCGGCGGGCTGGCTGGCCGTGGTGGCGGTGCCGGGTGCCCTGCTGGTCCGCCACCGGGTGCTCGGCCCGACGGCGGTCGGGAGCGCGGACGAGGTGGAGGGGCCGGACGCCGTGCCGGTGGCCCCGGCGGCCGGGGCCGGCGCCCGCGCCCGGCTCGCGGTCCGGGTGCGCCGGAGCGCACTGGAGCTGCGCGCCGGTGCGTACGCCCTGGTGCTGCGGCTGTCCGGTCAGCGTCCGGCCGACCCGGACCACGACTGAGCCGGACGGCCACGTCCGAACCGGCCGTCCGACCCGGGCGTCCCGTCCGACCCGGCGACTACTCCGAGTTGCCGGTGAAGTCCACGTACCACTGCGGCGCGTACCGGTCGCAGTTCTCGGCGCCGACGTTGGTCAGCGAGTCCCGGACGCAGGTCATGTAGTCCTGGTAGTAGACGCTGAGCCCGATCACCGAGGTGGCGACCACGACGGTCATCGCACCGGTGAGGATCCCGGCGAGCGCGGCCGGGGTGAGCGGGTTGGGCGCCGGGATCCCGGCCGGACCGCCCAGGGGGGCGGGAGCCGCGGCGGCGGGCCGCTTGGCGCGCAGCGCGCCGATGCCCCAGGCGATGCCGAGCACCCCGACCAGCAGCGCGATCCACTGGAAGCCCAGGAACAGGCAGACCAGCGCGAACGGTCCGGCCAGCGCGGCGTTGCGGGCCTTGCGGTGGGCCGGGTCGGTCGGGTCGAGCCGGGGCGGCGGCGGGGCCTGCGGACGTCGGCCGGGGCCGCCGTCGCCGAGGCCCGGTCCCCACGGCGGCGGGTACGGCGGACGGTCGCCGTTCTGGCCGCCACCGCCCTGGCCGCCGTCGCCCTCCGCGCCCTGGCCGGGCCAGGGGCTGCGCGGCCGCCACGGCTGGTCCGGGGCGTCCGTGGGCGGCGGCGCGAAGGGGTTGCGCTCGTCGGTGTCGTCGCCGCTGCTCATGGGTTCAGCCGTTCCTTCTCGGTCGGGGCTCGTGCCGGAGGTCGCGCCTGGGAGCGGTCTCCTCCGCCCCCAATGATCCCGCAAGCGTTCGAGGGTCCGGCGGGGGCCTGCCCGCGGCCGTGCGGCGGGCGGGCGACTCCGGTGCGGGGGGCCCGAGGAGATCCCCGTCTCAACTACGCGCGTAGCGCCGCGGGGAGGGTGCGGAGGCCTTCCGACCAGCCGTTATCGTGGTGACGGTCAGCAGCTCAGATAGGTTCCCCGGGGCCCGTGTCGTGGCGGGTTCCCCTGGTGTTCCCCTTCGCTCGACCTGCCGTTCGTAGTGGCCCCACCGCCCGGTGGACGTACCAGCGGGCGGCGCCCGACCTACGGAGAATCGCGCAGTGGCCGCCGCCCCCGCCCAGCTCTTCCCGCCCCGTACGCCCGGACCGGCCCGCCTGGTGGTGCTGGTCTCCGGCTCCGGCACCAACCTCCAGGCCCTGATCGACGCCGTCGCCGACCCGGCCTTCGGCGCCGAGATCGTCGCCGTGGGTGCGGACCGGGACGGGATCGCCGGCCTGGAGCGCGCGGAGAAGGCGGGCCTGCCGGGCTTCGTCCACCGGGTGAAGGACTTCCCGGACCGGGCCGACTGGGACCGCGCGCTGACCGCCACCGTCGCCGCCCACCGGCCGGACCTGGTGGTCTCGGCCGGCTTCATGAAGATCCTCGGCCCCGAGTTCATCGCGGCCTTCGCGGGGCGGATCGTCAACACCCACCCCGCACTGCTGCCGTCCTTCCCCGGCGCCCACGGCGTCACCGACGCGCTCGCGTACGGGGTGAAGGTCACCGGCTGCACCGTCCACCTGGTCGACGCCGGCGTGGACACCGGGCCGATCATCGCGCAGGGCGTCGTCGAGGTCGTCGACGCCGACCACGCCGATGGCGGCGAAGCTCTGCACGAGCGCATCAAGACTGTCGAGCGCAAGCTGCTCGTCGACGTCGTGGGCCGGCTGGCCCGCGAAGGTCACCGCATCGAGGACCGAAAGGTATGGATCCCGGCATGAGTGCCAGCTCCACCACCACGCCCGTTTCGGAGAACGTCCGTCCGATCCGTCGCGCGCTGATCAGCGTGTACGACAAGACCGGTCTGGAGGAGCTGGCCCAGGGCCTGCACGCCGCCGGGGTCGCCATCGTCTCCACCGGCTCCACCGCCGGCCGGATCGCCGCCGCCGGCGTCCCGGTGACCGAGGTCTCCGAGCTGACCGGCTTCCCGGAGTGCCTGGACGGGCGCGTGAAGACGCTGCACCCCCGGGTGCACGCCGGCGTGCTCGCCGACCTGCGGCTGGAGTCGCACCGCGCCCAGCTGGCCGAGCTCGGCGTCGAGCCCTTCGACCTGGTCGTGGTGAACCTCTACCCGTTCAAGGCCACCGTCGCCTCGGGCGCCACCCCGGACGAGTGCGTCGAGCAGATCGACATCGGCGGCCCGAGCATGGTCCGCGCCGCCGCCAAGAACCACCCCTCGGTGGCCGTGGTGGTCGACCCGGCCCGCTACGCCGACGTGCTGACGGCGGCCCGCGAGGGCGGCTTCGACCTGGCCACCCGCAAGCGCCTGGCCGGTGCCGCGTTCGCCCACACCGCCGCCTACGACGTGGCCGTCGCCTCCTGGTTCGAGGCCGGCTACGCCCCCAGTGACGAGCGGTTCCCCGAGTTCCTCGGCGCCACCTGGGAGCGGCAGAACGTGCTGCGCTACGGCGAGAACCCGCACCAGGGCGCCGCGCTGTACAGCGACGGCACGGGCGGCCTGGCCGGCGCCGAGCAGCTGCACGGCAAGGAGATGTCGTACAACAACTACGTCGACACCGACGCCGCCCGCCGCGCCGCGTACGACCACGCCGAGCCGGCCGTCGCGATCATCAAGCACGCCAACCCGTGCGGCATCGCGACCGGCGCCGACGTCGTCGAGGCGCACCGCAAGGCCCACGAGTGCGACCCGGTCTCCGCGTACGGCGGCGTGATCGCGGTCAACCGCCCGGTCACCGTCGAGCTGGCCGAGCAGATCGCCCCGATCTTCACCGAGGTCGTGGTGGCCCCCGGCTACGAGGACGGCGCGGTCGAGGTGCTGGCCCGCAAGAAGAACCTGCGGGTGCTGGTCGCCCCCGGCGCCCCGGCCAACCGCCAGGAGGTCCGCCCGATCTCCGGCGGCGTGCTGCTCCAGGACGCCGACCGGGTGCAGGCCGAGGGCGACGACCCGGCGAACTGGACGCTGGCCACCGGTGAGGCGCTCCCCGCGGCCGAGCTGGCCGAGCTGGCCTTCGCCTGGCGGGCCTGCCGGGCCGTCAAGTCCAACGCGATCCTGCTGGCCAAGGACGGTGCCTCGGTCGGCGTCGGCATGGGCCAGGTCAACCGGGTCGACTCCTGCAAGCTCGCGGTCGAGCGGGCCGGCGAGCGGGCCAAGGGCTCGTACGCGGCCTCGGACGCCTTCTTCCCGTTCCCGGACGGCCCGGAGATCCTGATCGCCGCCGGGGTGCGGGCGATCGTCCAGCCCGGCGGTTCGATCCGCGACGAGCAGGTCGTCGAGGCGGCCCGGGCGGCCGGCGTCACGATGTACTTCACCGGTGCGCGGCACTTCTTCCACTGAGCCGCCGGTGACCGGGTGACCGGGTGACACGAAGCGGCCCGGCCCCCTCCGAGGAGGGAGCCGGGCCGCTTCGTCGTGGTCCGTGCCGTGCGGTCAGTAGCGCGGCCGGTTGAACCAGTTGACGCCGTCCTGGGTGCACATGGCGGTGATCCAGATGACGCAGATCGCCACCCAGATCACACCGAAGACGATGTTCACCGTGACGCCCTGGGACACCCCGCCGACCAGGTCGACCAGGCCGAACAGCGAGGCGATCGAGCCGTAGACGATGGTGGTGATCCGGGTGGCGTTGCCGCCCTTGCCGTACTTCGCGCCCAGCGTGATGGAGAGCGCGGCGGCCAGCGCGAACACGATGCCGACGACGACCAGGATGCCCGCGGCGGCGTTGCCGATCGACGAGATGAAGTTGTCGCTGCTGGCGCCGCTCTTGTTGACGGCGTCCTTGGTGGCCGCCGCCCCGATCAGGCAGCCGAGCGCGAGCAGCACCTGGGTGCCGCCCACGATGAACAGCAGCACCCGGGCGGTGGTCACCAGGCCCGGCATGGTCTGCGGCACGGCCGGCGCGTAGCCGTAGCCCGGCGCGGCCGGCGGCGGGTAACCGTAGCCCGGGGCGGGCTGCGGCGGGGCCTGCTGCGGGTAGCCGTAGCCCGGGGCGGGCGGCTGCTGGCCGTACGGGTTGTTCGGGTCGGGCGGGTAACTCATGGATGCCTCCGGGCAGTTACGGGGACGCGGGGACGGGACGGCGGAGGACCCGGTTGCGGTCGACGCATCGGTTCGTCGACGGAACGGGACGGTATCGGAGCACAGTGACAATCCGGCGGCGGTGACGGCCGCGGCCGGCTCAGAACCGTGGTGACGAGCGGGTGATCGGACGCCGGGACGGACACGGCGCGGTGAGGTCGGCGCCGAGACGGTCGGGCTGCTCGGTGTGCTGTGGTCGGATCACTGGCTCTTTCCCCCGGGTACGCCCCGCCGCGGGATCCGTCGGCCCGTCACCGGGCCTGGTCGCGGCAGGGGATGCCCGCATATCGTCACCGGACGGCGGCGCGCTGTCCAGCCGGTTCCGGTCGCCTGGTCAAGACTGTGGCGCAACCGCAACGTGGTGCGGACCTTCCGTACCCGTCCGGTCGCGCCGAGGAGCGCCGCGGCCGACGGGGAGGACCCCGCTACGGGAGGCCGGTACGGGAGGCGGCCGCGATCCGGGAGAATGGGGTCATGACTGCCCAGATTCTCGATGGCAAGGCCACCGCCGCCGCGATCAAGTCCGAACTCGCCGCCCGCGTGGCGGTCCTCAAGGCGAAGGGCGTCACGCCCGGCCTCGGCACCGTCCTGGTCGGCGACGACCCGGGCAGCCGCTGGTACGTCAACGGGAAGCACAAGGACTGCGCCGAGGTCGGCATCGCCTCGATCCAGCGCGAGCTGCCCGCGACCGCCACCCAGGAGGACGTCGAGAACGTCGTCCGCGAGCTCAACGCCGACCCGTCCTGCACGGGTTACATCGTCCAGCTGCCGCTGCCCAAGGGCCTGGACCAGAACCCGGTCCTGGAGCTGATGGACCCGGACAAGGACGCCGACGGCCTGCACCCGACCTCGCTCGGCCGCCTCGCGCTGGGCATCGACGGCCCGCTGCCGTGCACCCCGCTGGGCATCGTCGAGCTGCTGCGCCGGCACGACGTCGAGATCGACGGCGCCGAGGTGGTCGTGGTCGGCCGCGGCATCACCGTCGGCCGCTCGATCGGCCTGCTGCTGACCCGCCGCAGCGAGAACGCCACCGTCACCCTGTGCCACACCGGCACCCGGGACCTCGGCGCGCACCTGCGCAAGGCCGACATCATCGTGGCCGCCGCGGGCGTGCCGCACCTGGTCAAGCCGGAGGACGTCAAGCCGGGCGCCGCGGTGCTGGACGTCGGTGTCAGCCGCAGCGAGGGCAAGATCGTCGGCGACGTGCACCCGGGTGTGGCCGAGGTGGCCGGCTGGATCTCCCCGAACCCCGGCGGGGTGGGCCCGATGACCCGCGCGATGCTGCTCAACAACATCGTCGAGGCGGCCGAGCGCCGCGCCGGCGTCTGACCCCCGAGGGACGGCGAGGATGACTGAACCGCGACCGGCGCGGTCCCGGCAACGGCCGGTCAAGACCACCGGCACCCTGCCGCCCGAGGGGGCTTCCCCGGCCCTCGGGCGCGACCACGCCCTGCCGGTCCGGCAGTGGCCGATAACGCTGGTCCTGTCGGTGGTCGGCGCAGGCCTCGCGGTCACCTGGTTCGCCGACTTCAAGGACGGCTTCAAGTACGGGCTGCTGATCCTCGGCTGCGGGGTGCTGCTCGGCGCCGTGCTGCGACTGGTGCTGCCCGAGGTCGGGATGCTGGCGGTGCGCAGCCGGTTCACCGATGTGATCGTGCTGGCCTTCCTGGGCGCCTCGATCGTGCTGCTGACCCTGGTCGCTCAGCCGAACCCGTGGCTGGAGTTCCCACTGCTGGACAACATCGGCCAGCTGATCGGCCGGCCCAAGCACTGAGCCGGCCCGAGCACCGAGCCGGCCCGAGCACTGAGCCGCCGCACCGTGCCGACCGCGGCCCCGTCCGGATTCCCGGGCGGGGCCGCGCTGCGCCTGTGACGCATCAGCCACGCCCGCACACGCGGCGTACGCTTCCCTTTGCGATAACCTGACGCCGGTCTCTCGACGTCGAGAGATCATCCTCGGCTCCAGTGCGCCGGTGTGCCTGGGGCACCTGGCGATTTGCTGGAGAAGGTAGAAATGACCCGCACCCCCGTCAACGTCACCATCACCGGAGCGGCCGGCCAGATCGGCTACGCGCTGCTCTTCCGCATCGCCTCGGGCCACCTGCTCGGTGCCGACGTGCCGGTGAACCTGCGCCTCCTGGAGATCCCGCAGGGCCTCAAGGCCGCCGAGGGCACCGCCATGGAGCTCGTCGACTGCGCCTTCCCGCTGCTGCGGGACATCACCATCACCGACGACCCGAACAAGGCCTTCGACGGCACCAACGTCGGCCTGCTGGTCGGCGCCCGTCCGCGCACCGCGGGCATGGAGCGCGGTGACCTGCTGCAGGCCAACGGCGGCATCTTCGGCCCGCAGGGCAAGGCCATCAACGACAACGCCGCGGACGACGTCAAGATCCTGGTCGTCGGCAACCCGGCCAACACCAACGCCCTGATCGCCCAGCGCAACGCCCCGGACGTCCCGGCCGAGCGCTTCACCGCGATGACCCGCCTGGACCACAACCGCGCCGTCGGCCAGCTGTCCGCCAAGACCGGCGCCCTGGTCTCCGACATCAAGCGCGTCACCATCTGGGGCAACCACTCCGCGACCCAGTACCCGGACATCTTCCAGGCCGAGGTCGCCGGCAAGCCGGCCTTCGAGGCCGTCGGCAGCGACCAGGCCTGGCTGGAGAACGACTTCATCCCGACCGTCGCCAAGCGCGGCGCGGCCATCATCGAGGCCCGTGGCGCCTCCTCGGCCGCCTCGGCCGCCAACGCCGCCATCGACCACGTCTTCACCTGGGTCAACGGCACCGCCGAGGGCGACTGGACCTCCATGGGCGTCGTCTCCGACGGCTCCTACGGCGTCCCGGCCGGCCTGATCTCCTCCTTCCCGGTCACCACCAAGGACGGCAAGTTCGAGATCGTCCAGGGCCTGGAGATCTCCGACTTCTCCCGCGCCCGCATCGACGCCTCGGTCAAGGAGCTGACCGAGGAGCGCGACGCGGTGCAGGAGCTGGGCCTCATCTGAGCCCCGCCGCACGGCCTTCCGACGGCCCGCCCCTCCCACCTCCGGGAGGCGGCGGGCCGCCGCCGTTCCCGGAGCGGTTCGTCCGCGGCGCCTACACTGGCCCGCTGTGAACGAAACCCTCGGGGACGCCGCGCTCGTCCTCGTCTTCATCCTGCTGGGCGGGCTGTTCAACGTCGCCGAGATCTCGCTGATCTCGCTGCGCGAGGGCCAGATCCGGACGCTGGAGGCCCGCGGCACCCGGCGTTCGGCCCGGGCGGCGCACCTGGCCGCCGACCCCAACCGCTTCCTGGCCGCCGTCCAGGTCGGCGTGACCTGCATGGGCTTCCTGTCCGCCGCCTTCGGCGCGGACACCCTGGCAGGCAAGGTCGCGCCGCTGTTCGTCCGGGCCGGGCTCTCCCAGGGGGTGGCGGACGCCGGCGCCCTGGTCGGCCTGACCCTGGTGATCAGCTACGTCTCGCTGGTGCTCGGCGAGCTCACTCCCAAGCGGATCGGCCTGCAGCGCGCCGAGTCCATCGCGGTGGTGGCCGCCCCGGTGGTGGACGTGATGTCGGTGGCGCTGCGCCCGGTGATCTGGCTGCTCGGCCACTCCACCAACCTGATGGTCCGGCTGTTCGGCGGCGATCCGGCCGCCGGGCGCGGCTCGATGAGCTCCGAGGAACTGCGCGGGCTGGTCGCCTCCAACACCGAACTGGGCAGCGACGAGCGGGCGTTGATCGCGGACGTGTTCGCCGCCGGGGAGCGCCAGCTGCGCGAGGTGATGGTCCCGCGCACCGAGGTGACCTTCCTGGACGCGGAGCGCCCGCTGGCCGCCGTCCGGCACCAGGCGGAGACCTCGCCGCACTCGCGCTACCCGGTGGTCGAGGGCAGCGCCGACGCGGTGGTCGGCTTCGTCCACGTCCGGGACCTGTACGGCGCCCGCGGCGAGCAGGCCGCCAAGGTCCGCGACCTGGCCCGCCCGGTCAAGCTGCTGCCCGGCACCAAGCGGGTGCTGGAGGCGATGGGCGAGATGCGGCGGGAGGGCCACCACCTGGCCATCGTGATCGACGAGTACGGCGGCACCGCCGGCATCGTCACCCTGGAGGACCTGGTCGAGGAGGTGATCGGCGAGATCCGGGACGAGTACGACCGCCCGGAGTCCGCCCCGACCCGCCGGCTGGCCGGCGGCGGGATCGAGCTGGACGGCCTGCTCAACCTCGGCGACTTCGAGGAGGAGACCGGCGTCGCCCTGCCCGAGGGCCCGTACGAGACGGTGGCCGGCTGTCTGGTCGCCGCGCTCGGCCGGCTGCCCCGGGACGGCGACCACGCCCGGGTCCCGGTCGAGGGCGGCACGACGGTGCTGCTGACGGTGGCCAAGGTGGAGGGCCGGCGGATCGCCCGGGTGAGGGTGAGTGCGGTCACACCGGACGGGGCTGCGGGGGCGGAGGTTTCCTGAGCGACCGGGGGAACTGGAAGAATGACCCGCATGGTCAACGCAGCGGTCACTGGTCCGGTCAAGGACCGTCCCCGGGTGCTCTCCGGGATCCAGCCCACCTCCGGTTCGTTCCACCTCGGCAACTACCTGGGCGCGGTGCGCCAGTGGGTCGACCTGCAGAAGGAGAACGACGCCTTCTACATGGTCGTCGACCTGCACGCGATCACCGTGCCGCAGGACCCGGTGATCCTGCGCCAGAACACCCGGGTCTCCGCCGCCCAGCTGCTCGGGGCCGGCCTGGACCCGGAGCACTGCACCCTGTTCGTCCAGTCGCACGTGCCCGAGCACGCGCAGCTCGCCTGGGTGATGAACTGCCTCACCGGCTTCGGCGAGGCCTCCCGGATGACCCAGTTCAAGGACAAGTCGTCCCGGTACGGCGCCGACAGCACCACCGTCGGCCTGTTCACCTACCCGATCCTGCAGATCGCGGACATCCTGCTCTACCAGGCGGACGCCGTCCCGGTCGGCGAGGACCAGCGCCAGCACGTCGAGATCACCCGGGACATCGCCGAGCGCTTCAACTCGCGCTACGCGCCGGTCTTCACGATCCCCAAGCCGTACATCCTCAAGGAGACGGCGAAGATCATGGACCTCCAGGACCCGGGCATCAAGATGAGCAAGTCGGCCTCCTCGCCCAAGGGCCTGGTCAGCCTGCTGGACGAGTCGAAGGTCAGCGCCAAGAAGTTCAAGAGCGCCGTCACCGACACCGGCACCGTGGTCTCCTACGACGAGGAGCAGAAGCCGGGCGTCTCCAACCTGCTGCGGATCCACTCCGCGCTCAGCGGCCAGTCGGTCGAGCAGCTGGTCGAGCACTTCGAGGGCAAGATGTACGGCGCCCTGAAGACCGAGCTGGCCGAGCTGTTCACCGAGTGGGTGACCCCCTTCCAGGAGCGCACCAGCAGCTTCCTGGACGACCCGGCCGAGCTGGACCGGGTGCTGGCGATCGGCGCGGAGAAGGCCCGCGCGGTCGCCTCCGAGACGCTGGCGACGGTGTACGACCGGATCGGCTTCCTCCCGGCCGCCAAGCGGTGAATCCGCTCACGCGCCTGCCCGATGGTGAGGAGGTCCCGGACCTCCTCACCATCGGCGTGTCCGTGAGCGTTCCGGAGCCGCACGGCGCGCGGATCCAGGACGCCCGGGCCGGCCACGGCGACCCGCAGGCCCGGTCGATACCGACGCACGTGACCCTGCTGCCGCCGACCGAGGTGCCCGCCGAGGCGCTGCCGAAGATCGAGGAGCACCTGGCGGCGGTGGCGGCCGCGCACCGGCCGTTCCGGATGGTGCTGCGCGGCGGCGGCACCTTCCGCCCGGTCTCCCCGGTGGTGTTCGTCCGGGTCGAGGAGGGCGCCCAGGAGTGCCGGCTGCTGGAGGCGGACGTCCGCTCCGGCCCGCTGGCCCGCGAGCTGGCCTTCCCGTACCACCCGCACGTCACGGTCGCCCACGGCCTGTCGGAGGACGTGCTGGACCAGGCGTACGAGCAGGCGCGCGGATTCCGGGCGGAGTTCCCGGTGCCGGGCTTCTCGCTCTCCCGGTTCGACGCGGACCAGGTCTGGCGGCCCTGGCGGGCCTACCGCTTCTCCTGAATCAACACAGCTCCTGAATCGGCACAGCTCCTGAACCGGCACGGCTCCTGAACTAGCCTGCGGGCAGGCCGAGTTCGAGCATCCGGTCGACCGCCCGGCGGGCCGCGCCGCCGTCGTCCAGGACGCAGTGCTCGGCCCGGAAGCGGCGAAGGCGCCCGGCGTACCCGGGGGGAGACTGCGCGCCGCTGTCGGCGAGTGCGCGCAGCGCGTCGAGCAGCTCGGCCGAGTCCGGCAGCAGCGGGCCGGGGGCGTCCGACTCGAAGTCGAAGGAGAAGCCGCGCAGGGTGTCGCGGTAGTGCTCCAGGTCGTAGGTGAAGAAGTACATCGGACGGCCGGTGATCGCGAAGTCGAACATGATCGAGGAGTAGTCGGTCACCAGGACGTCCGCGACCAGCAGCAGTTCCTGCGGGTCGGGGTAGTCCCCGCAGTCGAACAGGAAGCCGTCGCCGTCGCCCGGCAGCGGCTCCCGGACGTGGGCGTGCGGGCGGACCAGCAGCACGTGGTCGGGGCCGAGCAGCCGGCGGGCGTGGTCGAGGTCCAGCCGCAGGTCGAGCCGGAAGCCCTCGCCGTCGCCGCGCTGCTGGTCCTCCCGCCAGGTCGGCGCGTACAGCACGACCCGCTTGCCGGCGGGGACGCCGAGCCGGCGGCGGACGGCCGCGGCGAGCCGCGGGTCGGGTCGGGCCAGCGCGTCGCCGCGCGGGTAGCCGGACTCCAGCACCTCGCCGCGGTAGCGGAAGGCGCGCCGCAGGATCGGGGTGGCGAACGGGCTGGGGGAGAGCAGCAGGCTCCACTGCGGGGTCTCCCGGTCGAGCGCCGCCAGGTAGCCGCGGTCGGCCAGCCAGGGGTTGTCGACGTCGTGGGCGATCCGCTTGAGCGGCGCGCCGTGCCAGGTCTGCACGACGACCTGGCCGGGGCGGCGCTCCAGGAAGTCCGGGAAGTGGGTGTTGCCGACCAGGTACCGGCAGGTGGCCAGCGCGCGGTACCACTCCGGGCTCCAGACCCGCACCGGGCGGACCCCGGCCGGCAGTGCGGCCTGGGCGTCGTCGACCACCCAGAGGTGCTCCAACGCCGTTCCCCGACGGGCGAGTTCGGCGTGCACCGCGCGCGGTGAGTCGGCGTAGCCGCGGCCGCCGAACACGTCGTACAGCACCGCCTCGCGCAGCGGTTCGCGGCGGGCGGCCGGGTAGTGCTCGGCGCGCAGCCGGGCCTGGGTCCAGGCGCTGCGTTCGGCGGCGTCCAGCACCGGGGTGGAGTCCACCAGCAGGGTGTCGTGCCAGCGGCGCTCCAGCAGCACCCGCTTGCCGCCGGGGGCGGTGCCGGCCGTGGTGGCGGCCGGCAGGTCGGGCAGGACGGCGGGGGCGGCGAGCAGCGGCCGGGCCGGGCCGGTGCCGTCGGCGGGCTCCAGGGCGGCCGTCCAGACGCCCTTGCGCAGCGGCAGCGGGACGCCGTCCGAGCCGGTCCGGGTGGCGGGCACCCGGGCCCGGAAGCGGCCGTCCGGTCCGGCCTCGACCGGGGTGCGGACGGCATCGGCGGTGCCGCCGTGCCGCAGCACCAGCTCCAGCCGGTCGACGGCCGGGGCGGGGCAGTGGCCGGACAGCTCGAAGCCGTCGGCCCGGACGAGGACCCGGTCGACCAGCCCGGCCGCGGGCTGGACGCAGAGCTGCAGCCGCCCGTCGGCGAGCTGCTTGAGGTAGAGCACCCGGCCCGGGGCGTCCGGCAGCGGGTGCTGGCCGGTCACCGGGCCGCCGCGCCGGTCCGGCCAGAGCGGTTCGGCTCCGCCGTCGGGGCGCACCAACTCGGCGTCCCAGTGCTCCAGTTCGCCGCGGCCACGGCCCTCGGCGGTGAACGGCCGGTACGGCAGCTCGACGGTGAAGGTGTTGCCGCTCCGGGTGAGCGGCCGCCGGATCACCGTGTCGCTCTGCCGGTGCCGCAGGCGCAGCACGGTGCCGGCGGGGCAGTGGTCGGCGGTCCCGTCCAGCCGGATGCCGTCGGCGGCGGGTTCGGCGCGGTCGAGCCGGACGGCGGGGCGTTCCAGCCGCAGGTGCAGCCGGCCGTCCGCGAAGTACGGCTGGAGGCGCACGTCGCGGTCCACCCAGCGGGCCGGCGGGTACTCGCCGGAGCCGCACCAGTGGGGGGCGAGGGCGCCGTACCGGCGGCGCGGCCGGCCGGGGCGGGGGAGGGTGAACAGGGTGGCGTCGATCCGCCAGTCGCCGAGCAGCCAGCGGCCGTGGCGGCGCAGCCGGGCGGGCCGGATCAGGGCGGTGAAGCCGGACCAGTCGTGGTTGAACGCGGACTGGGCGCTGTCGTCGGTGACCTCGGGCGTCCGGCGGGGGCGGGAGGGCAGGTGCAGCGGCGGCCGGGCCGGGTCCTGGTGGCGCAGGGTCAGCCAGGTCCAGGCCGAGCCGGGGCGGCCGGTGTCCAGGTCCAGCGGCCGGGCGAAGCCGGTGAGTTCCAGGCCGCGGCGCTGCCAGCGGGCGCGCAGCAGTCCGAACCGCACGTCCTCGTCGGCGACGGGACGGCCGGGGGCCGTACGGGGGGTGGCGTGCGGCAGGACGAACCGGGTCAGCGCGGGCAAGGCGGGGCCCTTTCGGGGACGGGATCCCGGCCGGGGCGGTGGACGCGGCGGACGGGAGAGGACGCCGAACCGATAACGACGGGCTCGGGGCCGTCCGGGCGTCCGGTGCCGAAATGACACCAGATGTCACCTGTGCTGTCCGTGGGAAATTCATCAGGAATTCGTGAGTCGAGCGCGGGTTCGAGCACCGCTGCTCCACCCGGGGGCCCGCATGTGGGCCTCCGGAGTCCCCCTGGAGGCCCCCGGAAAACGCCGAGGCGCCCGACGCGGATCGCGTCGGGCGCCTCGGTGCGGGCCGGTGGCTACTCCTTGCGGAGCATCGCGTCGACCACCCGGCCGGCGGCCTTGCCGTCGTCCAGGTCGCAGTACGCCTCGCGGAAGGCGGCCGCCTTGTCCGCGTACTCGGCCGCCACCTCGTCCACCCGGCCGAGCGCGTCGACCAGTTCACCGGAGGTGGCCAGCAGCGGGCCCGGGGCCTCGGCCTCGAAGTTCAGGCTGAAGCCGCGCAGGTTGTCGCGGTAGTGCTCCAGGTCGTGGGTGAAGAACAGCATCGGCTTCCCGGTGCCGGCGAAGTCGAAGATGCTCGACGAGTAGTCGGTGACCAGCACGTCCGCGATCAGCAGCAGCTCCGCCATGTCGGGGTAGCTGCCGACGTCCCAGATGTAGCCGTTGCCGGCGCCCGGGATCTGGCCGCACATCAGGGTGTGCCGGCGCACCAGCAGCACCTGGTCGCCGCCGAGCGCCTCCTTGGCCGCCGCGAGGTCGAGCCGCAGGTCCATCTGGTAGCCGCCGTTGGGACGGCGCCGGTCCTCGCGCCAGGTCGGCGCGTAGAGCACGACCTTCTTGCCCTCGGGCAGGCCGAGCCGCTCGCGGACCTGCTCGGCGGTCTTCTCCCGGTCGGCCGCGAACAGCAGGTCGTTGCGCGGCGAACCGCTCTCCAGGATCTCGCCCTGGTAGTCGAAGGCGCGCCGCAGCACCGGGGCCGACCAGCTGTTGCCGGCGACCAGCAGGCTCCAGTTCGGGACCTCGCGGGCCAGGCTCTTGAGGTAGTTGGAGTCGGTGAACCAGACCTTCTCGAAGTCGAAGCCGATCTGCTTCAGCGGGCTGCCCTGCCAGGTCTGCACGACCACCTGGCCGGGGCGGCGGACGAAGAAGTCGGGCAGGTGGGTGCTGGTGACGACGTACTTGGCGGTCGCCAGCGCCTCGAACCACTCCGGGCTCCAGAGCCGGAGCGCCCGCGCGGTGCGCGGCAGCTCGGCCTGGAGGTCGTCGCTGCCCCAGAGGTGCTCCAGCGGCAGGCCGCGGCGGACCAGCTCCTCGTGCACCGCCTTCGGGGAGCCGGCGTACACGCTGCCCTGCCCGGCGTTGTAGAGCACCGTGTCGCGCAGCGGCTCGCGGCGGGCGGCCGGGTAGCGCTCGGTGCGCAGCAGGCGCTGGCGGTAACCGGACCGCTCCTCGGGGAGCAGCGCCGAGTGCGACTCCAGCGACAGCCCGTCGTGGTGGCGGCGCTCCAGCACGATCCGCTTGCCGCGGGACTCCACCTCCAGCGGCAGGGCGCCGAAGCAGTCCGGGGTGACCAGCACGGTGGAGTCCGGCAGGGCCCCCACCGGGGTCCCGACCGGGCGGAAGAAGACGCTCCAGGTGCCGGCGACGAGCGGCACCGACCCGGCGAAGGAGGCGGTCGGCACGGTGGGCAGGGCGGCGCGGAACCGGCCGTCCGAGATCTCCACCGGGTAGACGTGCTCCTCCTCGCGCCAGTTGTGCCGGACCACCAGCTCCCAGCGGTGGGTGCCCGGCAGCGGGAAGGTGCCGGCGATCTGGAAGCCGTCGGCGCCGCGCGCGGACACCTCGTCCACCAGCGGCTGCAGCAGCTGGTCGCAGAACTGCAGGTGGCCGCCGGTGGAGGGCTTGGAGTAGAGCGCCCGGTGCGGTGCGTCCGCGGACGGCCGGTCGATCGGCAGGTGCAGCTGCTCGGGCGCGTTGCGGTCGTCCCAGACCAGCTTGACGACGCTGCCGTCGGCCAGCACCAGCGCGCTGTTCCAGCGGTCGCGGCTGCGCTCGGCGGCCACCGGGTCCAGCTCCGCCCAGGACTCGCGGACGGCGGTCAGCTCGGCCACCGGGAAGGACGCGCTGAACGGCTGCAGGGTGCCGACCGGCGTGCCCAGCTCGACCGGGAAGGACAGCTCGCGGTCCGACTCGATGTGGGTGAGCCGCAGCCGGGCCCCGGCGAAGCTCACCCCGGAGCGGGCCGCACCGGAGACCTCCACCCGGCCGCCGTGCGCGGCCAGGCCGGTCACCCGGGCCTTGACGACCTCCACGTGCAGGTAGAGGAAGTTGTCCCGGACCCACGGCACTATCCGCACGTCCGGCTCGACCCAGTGCGCCGGGACGTACTCGGCGGTGTCGCTCCAGCCCGCCGAGATCCGGCCCTTGTAGACCCCGCCCTTGCCCGCGCCGGCCACCAGGAGGCGCCAGTGGCCGTCCTTCCACTGACCGCGGTGCTTGAGCTTCTTCGGGTCCAGGGCGACGTTGAAGCCGGACCAGTCGCAGCTGTACAGGTCGTGGTTGCAGCTCGCGGTGGCCTCGGGGCTGTACTGGGTCTTCATCGGCACCGCGATCACCCGGCGGCCCTTGGTCTCGCGCAGCACCAGGGTGCGGACCATGTCGTGCTTGTTCGCCGAGCCCAGCTGCTCCGGGTACGCGTGGCCGGTCAGCTCCAGCTTGCCGCCCACCCAGGCGCTCTCGTACAGCCGACTGCGGATGACCAGCGAGTTGTCCAGCTTGAGCACGCCGGCGGGCACGCTCTTGCGCCCGCCGCGCAGGAACGGGTAGTCCGCGTACGGCCGCAGCAGGCCGCGGGCCTGCACGCCGCCGCCGCTCTCGCCCTCGTACTTGATCTGCTCGACCAGCTCGTCGACCCGGTTCTGCAGGGTCAGGTGGTACTTCAGCCGCAGCGGCGCGCGCAGCTTGCGGACCTGCTCCTGGCCGATCGACCGGAGCAGCCGGCTGACGCTCTGGACGTAGGCGGCCCGGTACTCCTGGTCACCGTCCACGACGGACCAGAAGAACATCGGGATCTCCTCGACGAGGGTGTTCTCGTCGTAGGAGCGCAGGTACTCGGCGAAGCGCGGCTCGGTCTGCTTCTTCAGCCAGCCGCGGACCAGCTCGACCGAGGTGACCCGGTCGACCAGGCCCTTGGGGTTGGTGCGCATCTGGGTGATCGACATCTCGCCGACCTCGCGCTCGCGCCAGTGGTAGATCGGCTCGGAGAGCACGTCCACGCTCTTGGCGAGGTAGTGGTGCGGCACGCTGACCGGCGCGTCCTCGTACAGGATGCCCTCGGGGTAGAGCAGGCCCGCGGCGTCGAAGAAGGACCGGCGGTACACCTTGTTCCACGCGGTGCGGTCGGTGACCAGCGCCGGGATCTCGGTGATGTGGGTCTTGAGCTTGGTCTCCTTGAACGGCTTCACGTGCCCGCCGGACTGGTAGTAGCCCACGGCGCGGAAGCGCAGCACGTTGCCGGTGCAGAAGTCCGAGCCGGTCTCGTCCAGCGTGTTGATCATCAGCTCGTACGCACTCGGCGGCATCGAGTCGTCGCTGTCCACGAAGCACAGGAACTCGGCGTCCGGGTCGATGTGCCGGATGCCGGTGTTGCGGGCCGCGCCGAGGCCCTTGTTCACCTGCCGGACCAGCCGGAACCGAGAGTCCTTGGCCGCGTACGCCTCGGCGAGCGCCGCGCTGTCGTCCTTCGAACCGTCATCGACCATGACGCACTCGAAGTCCGTGAAGGTCTGGGCGGCGATCGAGTCCAGGCATTCGACGAGATAGCGCTCGACGTTGTAGATCGGAACGACGATGGAGAGGCGGGGAGCCATCGGCTACGCAGGCCTTTCTCGGGAGGAGCGTGGCAGCCCGCTGGGGGTCTGACCGCACTTGGATCGGTGCGTACGTGCGCCCCCGATCCTACCTTCCGGGGCTCCGGCCCCCCGGGGCCCACTACGCTGGGCCCCGTGCCCCGCTTCAGCGTCATCGTCCCCGTGTACCAGGTCCAGGACTACCTCGCCGAGTGCCTCGCGTCGGTCCTCGGCCAGGGCGGACCAGAGCTCGAACTGATCGCGGTGGACGACCGCTCGCCGGACGGTTGCGGCGCCCTGCTGGACGAGGCGGCGGCCGCCGACCCCCGGATCCGGGTGATCCACCTGCCCGAGAACGTCGGCCTCGGCCGGGCCCGCAACGCCGGCCTGGAGGTCGCCACCGGCGACTACGTGGTCTTCCTCGACAGCGACGACACCCTCACCCCCGACCTGCTGAAGGCCGTCGACGACCGCCTCGCCGCCACCGGCGACCCGGACGTCCTGGTCTACGACTACGCCCGCACCTACGCCGACGGCCGGATCACCCGGGCCGCCGCCGGGCACGTCTTCGGCGCCGCCTCCCCGGAGGTGTTCGACCTCGCCGCCCGCCCCGACCTGCTCGACCTGCTCCAGGTCGTCTGGAACAAGGCCTACCGCCGCGGGTTCATCGCCGAGCAGCGGCTGGAGTTCCCGGCCGGCTACTACGAGGACACCCCCTGGACGTACCCGGCGCTGCTCGCCGCCGCCAGCATCACCCTGCTCGACCGGGTCGGCGTGCACTACCGGCAGCGCCAGGAGGGCGGCAACATCCTGGCCACCGCCAGCCGCAAGCACTTCGACGTGTTCGCCCAGTACGACCTGGTCTTCGCCTTCCTCGACCGCCGCCCCGACCTCGACCACTGGCGCCCGGTCGTCTACGGCAGGATGCTCCACCACCTCAACACCGTGGTCGCCAAGCCCGGCCGGGTCCCGGCCGGCGACCGCCGCGAGTACTTCCGCCGCGCCGCCGCGCACTGCGCCCGGCTGCGCCCGGCCGGCTACCGCCCGCCGCCCGGCGTGGACGGCGTGCGCACCGAACTGCTCGGCCAGGGCCGCTACACCGCGTACCAGACCGTCCGCGCCCTGGCGAAGGCCCGCCGACTCGTCAACGGCCGACGCGCCGCCTGACGGCCGTTCGGGGGAAGGGCCGGTATAACCGGTCAGGTGGACTTCCTGACCCGCCTTCCGGTCCTCGGCCCACTCGTGGCCCGGGTGCTGCGCAGCCGCCCGTACCGGGTGTACGAGTACTTCTCCGCCGCCCGCGGCAACCGGCTGGCCGGCGCCGTCACCTTCTTCGGCTTCCTGGCGCTGTTCCCGCTGCTCACGGTGGGTCTGGCGGTCGCCGCCGCGACGCTGAACAGCAAACAGGTGGACGATCTCCAGCACCACATCTCGGACCAGCTGCCGGGGCTGTCGGACGCGCTCAACCTGCCGTCCCTGGTGGCCAACGCGGGCACCGTCGGGCTGGTCAGCGGCGCCCTGCTGCTGGTCTCCGGCCTCGGCTGGGTGGACACCATGCGCACCTCGATCCGGGACCTCTGGCAGCTGCCCCAGGAGGACGGCAACCCGGTGCTGCGCAAGGCCTGGGACGTCGCCGTGCTGGCCGGCCTCGGCCTGGTGTCGCTGTTCTCGCTGGCCGTCTCCGCAGCCGGCACCACGCTCGCCGGGCGGATCGCCGACGCGATCGGCCTGCGCAGCGGCTACCTGCTGACCGGGGTCGGCGTGCTGATCGCCATAGCGTGCGACATGCTGCTCTTCGCCTACCTGCTGGCGCCCTTCCCCGGGATCACCGACCAGCGCCGCGGCGACCTGCTGCGCGGTGCGCTGATCGGCTCGGTCGGCTTCGAGGTGCTCAAACTGGCGCTCGCCTCCTACCTCGGCTCGGTCGCCGGGCGGAGCCTGTACGGCGCCTTCGCCACCCCGGTGGCGCTGCTGCTGTGGATCAACTTCGTCAGCCGGCTGCTGATGTACTGCGTGGCCTGGACGGCGACGGCCGACCCGGAGGCCGCCCGGGAGCGGACCCGGGCGCACGGCCGGGCGCTGATCGCCGCCGCCGACGAGTCGGCGGAAGCGGCGGCGGCCCGGCCCCCGGAGTGAGGGCCGGGCCGCCGCGCGGTCACTTCCAGAGCCGGCCCGCGCGGTTCGCCGTCCGGCGCCGCAGCACCACCACGGCACCCGCCCCGACCAGCGCGCCGACCAGGACGGCCGACCAGCCGACCGGGCCCAGCCCGTCGTCCCCGGCCGACCCGGCCACCGGCCCGGCCGAGGCCGCGGCGGAGTGCGGCGGCGGCGCACCGGCCGTCCCGCCCGCCTGACCGCTCGGCTGCTCGCCGCCGGCCTGCTTCTCCTCCACCAGCCGGCCGACCGGCCGCACCTTGCCGGCCGAGGCGAAGCCCCAGTCCAGCAACTCGGCCGTCTCGTCGTACACCCGCTGGTAGCTGGCCGGGTGCATCACGGTCACCAGCAGGGTGCGCCCGTCCCGCTCGGCGGCGCCGACGAAGGTCGAGCCGGCGTTGGTGGTGGTGCCGTTCTTCACCCCGATCAGGCCCGGGTACTTGCCCAGCAGCCGGTCGGTGTTGGCGATCCCGAAGCTGCTGCGCTGGCCGGTGTTCTTGTCGACGGCCCCCGGGAACATCGCCTCCCGGGTCGCGCAGTACATCCGGAAGTCCGCGTTGCGCAGGCCGGAACGGGCGAACAGCGACAGGTCGTACGCCGAGGACAGCTGGCCGTCCATGTCGTAGCCGTCCGGGGAGACCACCTTGGTGTCCCTGGCCTGGAGGGCGTCGGCCTTGGACTGCATCTCGTCGACGGTCGGCTGGATGCCGCCGTTCATGTGCGACAGGACGTGCACGGCGTCGTTGCCCGAGCTCAGGAACACCCCGCGCCAGAGGTCCTCGACCCGGTAGTCCAGGTTCTCCTTGATGCCGACCAGGCTGCTGCCGGCGCCGATGTTCTGGATCTCCTCGTCGGCGACCCGGTGCACCGTGTTGCGGTCGAACTTGGGCAGCACGGTGTCCGCGAAGAGGATCTTGAGGGTGCTCGCCGGAGGCAGCCTGGCGTGCGGGTTGTAGGAGGCCAGTACGTCCCCCGAGGTGGCGTCGGAGACCATCCAGGACTCGCCGGTGAGGTCCGTCGGCAGCGCCGGCGCACCCGCCAGCGGATCGACCTGGACCCCGGGGAGCCCGAGCCGCTCCCCGCCGATCACGGTCGACGGGGGCGGCGCCTGCGGGGCCGCGACCGCCGCCGGGGCGACGAGCAGAACCGGGGCCGCGGTGACCGCGGCGCACAACTGCGCGAGGGTGTGACGGGGTGTGGACACCGACTGACCGTACCCACTTCGGCGCCGTGTCGTCCGCCACACCGGACGGGTCCTCCGCACGAGGGCCCCGCCCTACGCCGATCGGCCGCCCGCGCATACTGGGGAGGCACACCGCCGCCCACCCCCGCCGAGGACCGCCCCATGAAGCTCAGCCGCCGCACCTCCTGGTTCCTGACCGCCTTCGGCGTCTGGTCGATCATCATCTGGACCACCTTCGTCAAGAACCTCTGGAAGGACTCGGGCGGCCAGGCCTTCGTGAACGGCGACCACTCCCAGCCCACCGCCTTCTTCTGGATCCACCTGCTGCTCGCCGTCACCTCCTTCCTGCTCGGCATCGCGGTCGGCGGCATCGGCGTCCGCGGCCTGCGGGCGGGCCGCCGCACCCCGGTCACCGAGTGACCGCCTAATCCCCGTTGCCGCCGTCGGCCCCCACTGGCAAGATCCTCACGGCTCTCACGCGCGTACCGGACGCGCTGCTCACAAGGGGTGGGGAATCTTCATGACACTTTCGCGTGCCCGCAGACTCGGCGGGGTCACCGCGGCGGCGGTGGCCGCCGGTCTGCTCGCCCCGACTGCGGCGGTGGCCGACACCGCGCCGGCCGTGGCCGACACCAAGCAGGGGGTCGACTCCTACCACGCCAAGGCCTGCGACTCAGTGGCCGATCCGACCTGGATCGGCCGGAGCGTCCTCGGACCGGCGCTCAACGTCAAGGTCACCGGCACCGGCGCCCGGTTCGGTGTCTGGGACGTGACCACCGGTGCCGAGGACCCGGTGTTCACCGGTGAGGCCCAGGCGGGCTTCAACCAACTGGCCGCCCTCAACGTCCCCGGTCTGCTGGACGGGCACAGCTACGCCTGGCACGCCTGGGCCCTCCAGGGCACCCAGACCTCCGCCCCCTCGGCGGACTGCCACTTCACCGTGGACACCACCAGCCCGACCGCCACGGTCACCTCGACCGACTTCCCGTCGAGCGGCACCGCCACCAAGTTCGCCGGCCAGGTCGGCACCTTCGTGATCAAGACCACCGACCCGGTGCCGGCCGGTGGCGAGTCCTCCGGCGTCGCCTGCGTCCGGTACGGCTGGGGCGACCTCGGCATAGGCGGCTGCGACTCGCCCGACGCCGTCGTTCCGGAGGACGACGGCACCGTGACCGCGAGCCTGCGGGTCCTGAACTGGGGCACCAACAACCTCAACGTCCAGGTGATCGACAACGCCGGCAACGTCGGTGGGGCGGGCTACACCTTCTACGCCCCGTGGAACCAGAACCCGCCCAAGGCGCTCGGTGACGTCGACGGGGACGGCGTCCCGGACGTCCTGCTGCCGGACGCCGCGGGCAACCTCCAGATCATCAGCGGCAACTCGGGCGACACCACCCCGTCCGCCGTGATCAAGGGCGGCCAGTCGCCGAACCAGAGCTCCTGGAACAACGTCCAGGTGGCCCACCGGGGTTGGGACGCCAACGCGCATGCGCCGGTCGACGACCTGCTGATGCACCCGAGCGGCTCGCCGGCGCTGTACCTGTACAACAACGTGGACTACGCCTCGTTCACCCGGCTCCCGTCCATGATCGGCCGGCCGTCCTCCTGCCAGGACGCCGCGGGCACCGCCACGGCCTGCCCGGCGGGTTACGCCACCGACTGGCACAAGGCCGACCAGATCGCCCTGATAGGCCCGCTGGACAGCCGGATGGTCTCCTCCCTGGTGACCGTCGAGGACGGCAACCTCTGGCTGTTCGCCAACCCCGGCATGTCTTACCGGATGCGGACCGCCCGTCAGCTCACCGCCGACGGCTCCTGGGCCGGCTACGACGTGATCGCCCCGGGTCCGGACTCGGCGGGCAACCTGGCCCTCTGGGCGCGCGAGCGGGCCACCGGTGACCTGCACGCCTACCCGATCGCGAAGAAGGCCGACGGCACCTTCGACTTCTCCGCCCTCGCGAACCCGAAGGCGGACGTCGTCGCGAGCGGCTTCACCGTCGACAAGTACCCGACCCTCGGCAGCTCCGGTGACGCGGACGGCGACGGCAAGCCGGACCTGTGGGCCGTCACGGCCGACCGGCACCTGGTGATGTACAGCGGCTGGACCGACGCGAACGACCTGGGCCCGCTGGCCTGATCCGACGACGGAGGCCCCGCCCGAGTGATCGGGCGGGGCCTCCGTGCGGGTTCAGCCGGGGATCAGAAGCGGCGGGTGACCAGCGCCCGCTTCACTTCCTGGATCGCCTTGGTGACCTCGATGCCACGCGGGCAGGCCTCGGAGCAGTTGAAGGTGGTGCGGCAACGCCACACGCCCTCACGGTCGTTGAGGATCTCCAGGCGCTGCTCGGCACCCTCGTCGCGCGAGTCGAAGATGAAGCGGTGCGCGTTGACGATGGCGGCCGGGCCGAAGTACTGGCCGTCGTTCCAGAACACCGGGCAGGACGACGTGCACGCGGCGCACAGGATGCACTTGGTGGTGTCGTCGAAGCGCTCGCGGTCCTCGGCGGACTGCAGGCGCTCGCGGGTCGGCTCGTTCCCCTTGGTGATGAGGAACGGCATGACGTCCTTGTACGCCTGGAAGAACGGGTCCATGTCCACGATCAGGTCCTTGAGGACCGTCAGGCCCTTGATGGCCTCGATCGTGATCGGCTTCTCTGGGTCGACGTCCTTGATCAGGGTCTTGCACGCCAGCCGGTTGCGGCCGTTGATCCGCATCGCGTCGGAGCCGCAGATGCCGTGGGCGCAGGAACGGCGGTAGGTGAGGGTGCCGTCCTGCTCCCACTTGATCTTGTTGAGCGCGTCCAGGACGCGCTCCTTCGGGTCCATGGTCAGCTGGTAGTCGACCCACACCGGGTCCGGGTGCTCCTCCGGGTTGAACCGGCGGATCCGGAAGGTGACGGTGATCAGCTGGGTGACACCGGCCTCGACCGCGTCCAGAGCGGCCGAGTGCTCCACAGTCGGAGTGCTCATCAGTACTTACGCTCCATCGGCTGGTAGCGGGTCGTGACGACCGGCTTGTAGTCGAGGCGGATGGAGGTGCTGCCGTCTTCGGCGACCTCCTGGTACGCCATGGTGTGCTGCATGAACTTCACGTCGTCACGGGTCGGGAAGTCCTCGCGGTAGTGGCCGCCGCGGGACTCCTCGCGGGCCAGCGCGGAGACGGCCAGCACCTCGGCCAGGTCGAGCAGGTTGCCCAGCTCGATGGCCTCCAGGAGGTCCGTGTTGTAGCGGAAGCCCTTGTCCTGGATCGAGACGTTCTTGTAGCGCTCGCGCAGCGCGGCGATGTCCTCGACCGCCTGCTTCAGGGTGGCGCCGGTGCGGTACACCATCGCGTTGGCGTCCATGGTCTCCTGCAGAGCCGTACGGATCTGCCCCACGGACTCGGTGCCGGTCGACTCGCGCAGCCTGTCGACCATGCCCTGGACCAGCTCGTCCGCGTTCTCCGGGAGCGGGACGAACTCGTTGGCGTTGGCGTAGTCGGCGGCGGCGATGCCCGCGCGACGGCCGAACACGTTGATGTCCAGCAGCGAGTTGGTGCCCAGGCGGTTGGCGCCGTGCACGGAGACGCAGGCGACCTCGCCGGCCGCGTACAGGCCCGGGACGACGTCCGTGTTGTTGCGCAGGACCTCACCCTCGACGTTGGTCGGGATGCCGCCCATGGCGTAGTGCGCGGTGGGCTGGATCGGGATCGGGTCCGTGTAGGGCTCGATGCCGAGGTAGGTGCGCGCGAACTCGGTGATGTCCGGGAGCTTGGCGTCCAGCTGCTCCGGCGGCAGGTGGGTGAGGTCCAGGTAGACGTGGTCGCCGTCCGGACCGCAGCCGCGGCCTTCGCGGATCTCGGTGTAGATCGCGCGGGAGCAGACGTCACGGGACGCGAGGTCCTTCATGACGGGGGCGTAGCGCTCCATGAAGCGCTCGCCGTCCTTGTTGCGCAGGATGCCGCCCTCGCCGCGGGCGCCCTCGGTGAGCAGGATGCCCATGCGCCAGATGCCCGTCGGGTGGAACTGGAAGAACTCCATGTCCTCCAGCGGCAGACCGCGGCGGTAGGCCACGGCCTGGCCGTCACCGGTGAGGGTGTGGGCGTTGGAGGAGACCTTGAAGAACTTGCCGGTGCCGCCGGAGGCGAACACGACCGACTTGGCCTGGAAGACGTGGATCTCGCCGGTGGCCAGCTCGTAGGCGACGACGCCGGCCGTCTTGCCCTCGTTGAGCAGCAGGTCGAGGACGTAGAACTCGTTGAAGAACTCGACGCCGTGCTTGACGCAGTTCTGGAACAGCGTCTGGAGGATCATGTGGCCGGTGCGGTCGGCCGCGTAGCACGAGCGGCGGACCGGGGCCTCGCCGTGGTTGCGGGAGTGGCCGCCGAAGCGGCGCTGGTCGATCCGGCCCTGCTCGGTGCGGGAGAAGGGCAGGCCCATCTTCTCCAGGTCGAGGACCGCGTCGATGGCCTCCTTGCACATGATCTCGGCGGCGTCCTGGTCGACCAGGTAGTCACCGCCCTTGACCGTGTCGAAGGTGTGCCACTCCCAGTTGTCCTCCTCGACGTTGGCCAGCGCGGCGCACATGCCGCCCTGGGCCGCGCCGGTGTGGGACCGGGTCGGGTAGAGCTTGGTCAGGACGGCGGTGCGGCTGCGCTGCGTCGACTCGATGGCCGCGCGCATGCCGGCGCCGCCGGCGCCGACGATGACGGTGTCGTACTGGTGAATCTGCATGGGGGGTTAACTCGCCTCTGGCCTCTGCCGATGGTCGATGGTGCTCGCGGCTCAGATGTTGGGGTCGAAGGTGAAGATCACCAGGGTGCCGAGCAGCACGGTGAAGACCGTGGCGGTACCCATGAGCCCCTTGAGCCAGAGCCGGGTCGAGTCCTTCTCGGCGTAGTCGTTGATGACCTGACGCATGCCGTTGGCGCCGTGCAGCATGGCGAGCCAGAGCATCAACAGGTCCCAGCCCTGCCAGAACGGCGAGGCCCAGCGGCCGGCGACGAAGGCGAACCCGATCTTGGAGACGCCGCCGTCGAGCACCAGCATGATCAGCAGGTGACCGAGGATCAGCACGACCAGGACGACACCGGACAGGCGCATGAAGAGCCAGGCCAGCATCTCGAAGTTGGTCCGGGTGCGGCGCGGGGTCTTCTTCGTCCGCTTGCGCGGCGGCTCGATGACGAAGGCGTCGGCCGGGTTACCGGTGCCGAGGCCCTTGCCGGTGTGCGCCTGCTTCGAGGGGACGACGATCGCGTCGGAGTATTCCGTGGACATCAGTCAGCTCACTTCCCGAACCAGGCGATCAGCGTGTGCTGCAGGATGCCGTAGAAGGAGCCGGCCATCAGGACGACCCAGACTCCGACGACGGTCCACAGCATCTGCTTCTGGTACTTCGGGCCCTTGGACCAGAAGTCCACGGCGACGACGCGAAGGCCGTTGAGCGCGTGGAACAGGATGGCGGCCACCAGGCCGTACTCCATCAGGTTCACGAGCGGAGTCTTGTACGTCTGAATGACGGTGTCGTAGGACTCCGGCGACACTCGCACGAGAGCGGTGTCCAGGACGTGGGCGAACAGGAAGAAGAAGATGAGGACGCCGGTGACTCGATGAGCCACCCAGCTCCACATGCCTTCCCGGCCGCGGTACAGCGTTCCAGCCGGCACGGAAAAACCCTCCGGAAGCGATTGGGGGCTCGGCCGGCTTCGGTGTCGGTCAGCCCGGCCGGGTACGGTCCACCGGCCGCCAGCATCCTATCGACGCCTTGTCGGGAACCGCCTCCGGGGCCCCCAGGTGTGATCAATCAGGCACTTCTGGCCTAGCGGAGCGGGAACCGAGCGCCCCTTGGTCACTCTGGGTGTCGATTCCGTCGCGCTCCGCTGTCGAAGTCCGGTCGGATTCACTCCGGGGGGTGAACGCGGGTCGAGCCGGTACGACCGTACCGGCTCGACCCGTCCGGGTGTCAGCGCGCCCCGGCCTCCGAGTGGGTGGCGACCAGGTGCTCCAACCGGGTGAGGGCGATCCGCCGGAGTTCGTCCGCCGCGATCAGTCGCTCCTCGTCCGGGTCGTTGGCCAGCCGGGTGCGGATGGAGGAGAGCACGGCGTCGAGCATCTCCTCCGGGTCGACGCCGTCCAGGCAGACCACGAAGACGTGGCCGAACCGGGCCTCGTACGCGGCGTGGGCGGCCCGCAGGGCGGTGTGGGCGGCCTGGCTGCCGGGGGCGCGCATGCCGAGCAGGGGCTGCGGCATCCAGCTCTCGTCGGCGAGGGCCTCGGTGAGGTCCGCCGGGCGCAGGTCGTAGGAGGCCTCGCTGGCGGCGGCCAGCAGGGACTCTATGTCGGGGTACGGGCGGTGTGCGGTGAGTCGCAGGGCCCAGCGGTGGCTGCCGCAACAGGCCAGCAGCGCCTCCTCGGCGGCTCCGGCGTCCGCCTCGTTGAAGCGGTGCAGGCCGAGGAGGGACGGCTCGGTGCTGGCGTCGGGCCGCTGTGACGGGATGTCGCTGGCCAGCGGGTCCTCCTCGTGAGGGCGGGAAGGGGCCAGTGGGGTGGTGGAGCAGCTGAAGTATGGAGGCTGTGGGGGGCGCGCGGCGCCGTTCCGGCAGCTCCTCAACGGTAGTTGAGCGGTCATCAGTTGGGGAGGGCGCGCGCGGAATTCATCCGGACGAGCTATCAAGTTGTGACGTTGACACCATTGCGTCATCCTCCGTCCCACTTCCGCCCGCTACGGGCCCGGCGGCGCGGCCGCCGGGCCTTGGCGGACCACCGGGGCGGTTCAGCTGCAGCGGGTGCCGTCGGCGGGCATGGTGCCGTCGGTCAGGTAGGCCGCCATGGCCTGGTCGATGCAGGTGTTGCCCTTGCCGAAGGCGCCGTGGCCCTCGCCGACCCGGGTGAGCAGGGTGGCCTTGGCGAAGCCCTTGGCCAGCTGCTCGGCGGAGGCGTACGGGGTGGCCGGGTCGCCGGTGCTGCCGACCACCAGGATCGGGGCGGCGCCCTCGGCCCGGATGGTGTGCGGCTTCTCCTGGGTCTTGAACGGCCAGTAGGCGCAGCCCGGCTCGGTGAAGTCGTCCACCGTGGCGCCCTTGGAGAGCAGCGGCGCCTCGGCGAGCAGCCGGTCGACCGCCTGCTTGGCGTGCTCCGGGGTCGGCGCGGGGCGGGCGGCGTCGGCGCAGCTGATCGCGGTGTTGGCCTCGTCCATCGGGCTGTAGTGGCCGTTCTGGTCGCGGCCGTTGTAGTCGTCGGCGAAGGCCATCAGGTAGTCGCCCTTGTCGCGCATCATGGCCCAGCCGAGGCTGTTGCGCAGGTACTGCCAGGAGGTCGTCTCGTCGCCGTAGAGCAGCGACATGACACCGGTCCAGGCCATGTCGCGGCCGAGCTTGCGGCCGTCCTTGGTGGTCAGCGGGTTGTCGTGGAGGCCGTCCAGGAAGTCGGCGGCCTTCTTGGCGGCCTTGCTCTTGTCCTTGCCGAGCGGGCACTCGGTGGCGTGGTTCTCCACGCAGTCGGCGGCGAAGCGCTCGAAGGACTTCTCGAAGCCGACCTGCTGGTCGATGCCGTGGTCCAGGGTGTCCTCGGCCGGGTCGACGGCGCCGTCGAGGATCAGCCGGCCGGTGTTCTGCGGGAACTCCTCGGCGTACAGGGCGCCGAGGTAGGTGCCGTAGGAGATGCCGAGGTAGTTGAGCTTCCGGTCGCCGACGACGGCGCGCAGCACGTCCAGGTCGCGGGCGGTGTTGCGGGTGCCGACGAAGGGCAGCAGCTTGCCGGACTTGGCCTGGCAGGCGGCGGCGTGGTCGGTGGACTGCTTGACGTGGGCGGCCTTGCGCTGGGCCGGGTCGTCCGGCGCGTCGGTCTGGTTGACCTCGTCGAGCTGCTTGTCGTCGTAGCAGGTCACGGGTGAGCTGTCGCCGGTGCCGCGGGGGTCGAAGCCGATCACGTCGAAGCGGTCGTGCAGGGCACCCTCGAAGTCCTTGGCGCCGTACTTGACCATCTCGACGCCGGAGGCGCCGGGGCCGCCGGGGTTGACCATCAGCGAGCCGATCCGCTTGCCGTGGTCGGCCGCCCCGTACTTGATCAGCGCGAGGTCGATCGCGTCGGCGGCGGGGGCGGTGTAGTCGAGCGGGACGTGCAGCTTGCCGCACTGCATGCCGGAGGTGTCGATCTTCGCCTGTGCGGCCTTGGGGTCGGCCGGGCAGTCCGTCCAGGTGATCTGCTGGCCGTAGAAGGCCTTGAGGGCCGGGTCCGCCTCGCCCTTGGGCTTCGGGGTCGGGGTGGCGGCGGGGCCGGTGGCGGCGGGGGCGGTGGCGCCGCCGGTGCCGGTGGCCTTGTCCTGGGCGGTCGGGGCGGTGTCGTTGCAGGCGGCGGTGAGCAGCAGGGTGCCGGCCGCCAGGGCGGTCAGCAGCACCCGTGGGCGGGCGGCCCGGAAGATCGTCATCGCATGTGTGTACCACTCGTGTACGACACGTGTTCGATCGGGGTGTCGGGCCGCCCGCCTGGCCGCGGCGGGGGTCAGCCCCGGTGGACCTTGTGGTTGGCGGCCTGCGCCCGGGGGCGGACCACCAGCAGGTCGATGTTCACGTGCGCCGGACGGGTCACCGCCCAGGCCACGGTGTCCGCGATGTCCTCGGAGGTCAGCGGCTCGGCGACGCCCGCGTACACGGCGGCGGCCTTCTCCTCGTCACCGCGGAAACGGGTGACCGCGAAGCCCTCGGACTTCACCATCCCGGGCGCGATCTCGATCACCCGGATCGGCTCCCCGCACAGCTCCAGCCGCAGCGTCGCCGCGATGGTGTGGGCGGCGTGCTTGGCCGCGACGTACCCGCCGCCGCCCTCGTACGCGGCCAGCGCGGCCGTGGAGGAGAGCACCAGCACGGTGCCGTCGCCGGTGGCGCGCAGGGCGGGCAACAGTGCCTGGGTCATGTGCAGCACGCCGAGCACATTGACCTCGTACATGGCCCGCCAGTCGGCCGGGTCGCCGTGCTCGACGCTCTCGGCGCCGATCGCGCCGCCGGCGTTGTTCACCAGGACGTCCACCCGGCCGACCTCGGCCGCGAAGGCGTCCACGGCGGCCCGGTCGGTGACGTCCACCGTGACCGCCCTCGCCGAACCGCCCCGCCCGGCGATCTCCTTGGCCAGCTCCTCGATCCGCTCGGTGCGGCGGGCGGTCAGCACCACCTCGAAGCCCTCGGCGGCCAGCCGGCGGGCGGTCGCCGCGCCGATCCCGCTGCTGGCACCGGTGACCACGGCCACCTTCTGCTCGGTCATTGCCACTCCCTGGGGCTCATCCGGTCGTTCACCCGATCATCTCAACCGCCTCCGCGCGCCGCCGGAGGGGTTGGCCCCTAGGTCCTGTCCGGCCGATCTTGGCGGATCAGCGCGCGGCGTTGGGCGCCCGGCTGGGCGTGCGCCCGAGTCGGCCTCGTACTGGACGTACTTGGGCGATTCGGGCGTGCGTCCAGGCGGGATGCCCGGCGTCGCGCGCCCGGCGAGATCGGCCGGACAGGGCCTAGGTTGTGAAGGACCCCGAGCTCCCCGTGGAGGCAGCCGTGCCGCGCCGCTCCGAATCAGGCTTCCCGATCGAGCCGCTGTACGGCCCGGGGGCGCCGGCCGGCTGGGACCCGGACACCCGGCTGGGCCGTCCGGGCGAGTACCCGTACACCCGGGGCGTGTACCCGAGCATGTACACCGGCCGGCCGTGGACGATGCGCCAGTACGCGGGCTTCGGCACCGCCGCCGAGTCCAACGCCCGCTACCGCCGGCTGATCGCGGACGGCGGCACCGGCCTCTCGGTGGCCTTCGACCTGCCCACCCAGATGGGCTACGACTCGGACGCGCCGCCCGCCGCCGGGGAGGTCGGCCGGGTGGGCGTCGCGGTGGACAGCGTCGAGGACATGGCGGAGCTCTTCGACGGCATCCCGCTCGGCGGGGTGTCCACCTCGATGACCATCAACGCCCCCGCCGCCCTGCTCCTGCTGCTGTACCAACTGGTCGGCGAGGCCCAGGGGGTGGCGCCCTCGGCGCTCACCGGGACGGTGCAGAACGACGTGCTGAAGGAGTACATCGCCCGGGGCACCTACATCTTCCCGCCGCAGCCCTCGCTGCGGCTGGCCGCCGACGTGTTCCGGTACTGCCGGGCCGAGGTCCCGCGCTGGAACACCATCTCCGTCTCCGGCTACCACATGGCCGAGGCCGGCGCCGATCCGGCGCAGGAGATCGCCTTCACCCTGGCCAACGGGATCGCCTACGTGCGGACCGCGCTGGCCGCCGGGATGGCCGTGGACGAGTTCGCGCCCCGGCTCTCCTTCTTCTTCGTGGCCCGCACCACCCTGCTGGAGGAGGTCGCCAAGTTCCGTGCCGCGCGCCGGATCTGGGCCCGGATCATGCGCGAGGAGTTCGGCGCGCGGGACCCCCGCTCGTGGATGCTGCGCTTCCACACCCAGACCGCCGGGGTGCAGCTCACCGCCCAGCAGCCCGAGGTGAACCTGGTCCGGGTCTCGGTGCAGGCGTTGGCCGCGGTGCTCGGCGGCACCCAGTCCCTGCACACCAACGGCTTCGACGAGGCGATCGCCCTGCCCACCGAGAAGGCCGCCCGGCTGGCCCTGCGCACCCAGCAGGTGCTCGCCCACGAGACCGATGTGACCGCCACCGTCGACCCCTTCGCCGGTTCCTACGCGGTCGAGTCGCTCACCGACGCGGTCGAGGCCGCCGTGCTGGCCCTGATGGCCCGGGTCGAGGAGCGGGGCGGGGCGGTGGCGGCGATCGAACAGGGCTTCCAGAAGGCCGAGATCGAGCGCACCGCCTACCGGGTCCAGCGGGAGACCGACTCCGGCGAGCGCACGGTGGTCGGCGTCAACCGCTTCCGGCTGGACGGGCACGACGCGGACGGGGAGGAGCCGTACCGGCCGCTGCGGGTGGACCCGGCGGTCGAGCAGCGGCAGGCCGACCGGCTGGCCCGGCTGCGGGCCGACCGCTCCGACCTCGCGGTCGCCCGCGGGCTGGACGCGCTGCGCCGGGCGGCGGAGGGGACGTCCAACGTGCTCTACCCGATGAAGGAGGCGCTGGCCGCCCGGGCCACCGTCGGCGAGGTCTGCGACGCGCTGCGCGGGGTGTGGGGCACCTACGTTCCGGTGGAACGTTTCTGAGTCACCTTCACGGCCCAGTGGCCGTCAAGCGGAGGGGGGCCGTGACCACCGGCGCGAGTGATCGTTGCACAGAGCAAGCAAACCGGGGAAGGCGGCTGAAACGAGATGTCATACCCACCTGTCAGGCCGGTATGCGCCCATCCGGGGACTAGTTTTCCGGAAGTCGGGCCAAATCCCCCCAACGGGCCTATTCTTGGGGAGATGAACCCCCCTGAGCCCGCTCAGCCGGGCAGCACTCTCGCCGTCGCCGGCCCCGTCGCCGAACTGCGCGCCCGGGTCCGGAGGTTGGAGCCCGAGCTGATCGCCTTCCGCCGTGATCTGCACCGGCACCCGGAGCTGGGCCGCCAGGAGTTCCGCACCACCGGGCTGCTGCGCGACCGGTTGGTGGCGGCGGGCCTGGAACCGCGGGTGCTGCCCGGCGGCACCGGTCTGCTGGTCGACCTCGTCCCGGCCGGTACCGCCCCGGGTGCCGAGTTCCTGGCCTTCCGGGCCGACATCGACGCGCTGCCGATCGACGACGCCAAGAGCGACGTGCCGTACCGCTCGACCGTCCCCGGCCGGGCCCACGCCTGCGGCCACGACGTGCACACCTCGGTGCTGCTCGGCCTCGGCCTGGTGCTGGCCGGGGCGCTGCGCTCCGGCGAGCTGCGCCGCCCGGTCCGGCTGGTGTTCCAGCCGGCCGAGGAGGTCATGCCGGGCGGCGCGCTGGACGTCATCAAGGCGGGCGGGATGGACGGCGTCGGCCGGATCTTCGCGGTGCACTGCGACCCGAAGGTGGAGGTCGGCCGGATCGGCCTGCGGGTCGGCGCGATCACCTCGGCCTGCGACCGCCTGGTGCTGCACCTGGACGGCCCGGGCGGGCACACCGCCCGCCCGCACCTGACCACCGACCTGGTCACCGCGATCGCCAGGATGGCCGCCGACCTCCCGGCCGCGCTGGCTCGCCGGATGGACCCGCGTTGGGGCGTCAGCCTGGTCTGGGGCCGGATCGCCTCCGGCTCCGCGCCCAACGTGATCCCGCAGCACGCCGAGTTGGAGGGCACCGTCCGCTGCCTGGAGTTGGACGGCTGGCGCGAGGCGCCGGACCTGCTGCACGAGTTGATCGCCAAGCTCGCCGAGACCTACCGGGCCAAGTGGACGCTGGACTACCACCGCGGGGTGCCGCCGGTGGTCAACGAGGCGGTCTCGGTGGGGCAGTTGGAGGCGGCGATGACCGCCCGCTTCGGTCACGGAGGCGAGGGGCACGAGCCGACCGGCGGACCGACCGGCGGACCGAGTGGCGCCCAGGTGGTGGAGGACACCGAACAGAGCCTGGGCGGTGAGGACTTCTCCTGGTACCTGGAGCACGCCCCGGGCGCGCTGGCCCGGCTCGGCGTCCGCGCCCCGGGTGACACCACCGTCCGCGACCTGCACCAGGGCCGGTTCGACGTGGACGAGCGGGCGATCGGCGTGGGCGTGGAACTGTTCGCGGCGCTGGCCCTGGAGGGCGACCGGATCTGATCGTTCCCGAGGCGTTTGTGGGCGATGCGTGACGGGGTTGTCGAGATCCGGGTTCCGAACGGTTCCGTACACTGGCCCGGACCAAGTCTCGGATTCACCGTCCGCGCAGGGGAAAAAGGGCTCGGGGACGGCCTTCAGACCACGGTTTGATAACAACCCGAATGCTCCGGCACCCCGTAACACAACCGTGTTCTACGCGCGTTACGGTGGCGTCCGACCACGCTAAACGGGTGCGTGTGAGAAGGAGAAACTCCCTTGCGCCGTTCAATGAAGCTCGCCGCGGTTGTGCTCTCGGGTTCCCTGGGCATCGCCTCGCTCGCCGCTTGCGGCGCAAAGAGCACTGACAACAACGCCTCCTCCGGCTCGTCCGACGGTCTCAAGGTCGGTATGGCCTACGACATCGGCGGCCGAGGCGACCAGTCCTTCAACGACTCCGCCGCGCGCGGTCTGGACAAGGCCAAGTCCGAGCTGGGCGTCTCCGTCACCGAGGCCGAGGCCAAGCAGGGCGAGGCCGAGGCCGACAAGGAGACCCGCCTCAAGAACCTGATCGACGGTGGCTACAAGACCATCGTCGCCGTCGGGTTCGTCTACCAGCAGGCGGTCAACAAGGTCGCGAAGGACAACCCGAACGTCAAGTTCGCGATCATCGACTCGAACGACAAGGACCAGCCGTCCAACGTCACCTCGCTGCTCTTCGCCGAGCAGGAGGGTTCGTACCTGGCCGGCGTCGCGGCCGCGAACAAGTCGAAGACCCACCACATCGGCTTCATCGGTGGTGTCCAGACCGAGCTGATCAAGAAGTTCGAGGCCGGTTACAAGGCGGGCGCCAAGTTCGCCGACCCGAACATCCAGATCGAGACCACCTACCTGACCACCCCCCCGGACTTCACCGGCTTCGCCGCGCCCGACAAGGGCAAGGAGGCCGCGCAGGGCCAGCTCGACAAGGGCGCGGACGTCATCTACGCCGCCGCCGGTGCCTCCGGCAACGGCGCCATCGAGGCCACCGCCAACGCGGGCAAGCTCGCCATCGGTGTCGACTCCGACCAGGCCAGCCAGCCGGCCCTGGCGAAGTTCAAGGGCGCCATCCTGACCTCGATGGTCAAGAACGTCGACACCGCGGTCTTCCAGTACATCCAGTCGGTCAAGCAGGGCTCGCCGTTCACCGGCATCAAGCTCTTCGACCTGAAGGCCAACGGTGTCTCGCTCGCCACCACCGGCGGCAAGATCGACGACATCCAGGACAAGCTGAAGACCGCCGCCGACTCCATCACCAGCGGCGCCACCACCATCCCGACCGCGCCGGCCAACTAAGGCCCGCGCGTCCTCGGACGCGACCAGCGCCTGCCGCCTGCCCGGCAGCGCGACGATCGACTCGGTTCACGGGAGGGGCCCGGCAGGGTGCGCTCAACGCGTACCCCCGGGCCCCGTTCCGTCCCCCCGTTTCCCCCCTTTTGGCCCTCCCAGCGCAACGTCGCGCCTCCAGACCACCAGGAGACCGCCATCACCGCATCCGACCCCGTCCCGCTGCGCAAGGACGGCACCCCCAGCGCGGGGACGGCGACACCGGCCGTCGAACTGCGCGGCATCACCAAGCGCTTCCCCGGCGTCGTGGCCAACCACGACATCAACCTCACCGTCCGCACCGGCACCGTGCACGCCTTGATGGGCGAGAACGGCGCCGGCAAGTCGACGCTGATGAAGATCCTCTACGGCATGCAGAAGCCGGACGAGGGCACCATCGCGATCAACGGCGAGCAGTGCGAGTTCCAGACCCCGGGCGACGCCATCGCCCGCGGCATCGGCATGGTGCACCAGCACTTCATGCTGGCCGACAACCTCACGGTGCTGGAGAACGTCGTCCTCGGCGGCGAGAAGCTCCACGGCATCGGGGCCAAGGCGAAGGCGAAGATCAAGGAGATCTCCGACCAGTACGGCCTGGGCGTGCGCCCGGACGCCCTGGTCGAGGACCTCGGTGTGGCCGACCGCCAGCGCGTCGAGATCCTCAAGGTGCTGTACCGCGGCGCCAAGATCCTGATCCTCGACGAGCCCACGGCCGTGCTCGTCCCGCAGGAGGTCGACGCACTGTTCGACAACCTGCGCGACCTCAAGGCCGAGGGCGTCACCGTCATCTTCATCTCGCACAAGCTGCACGAGGTGCTCGCGGTGGCCGACGCGATCAGCGTCATCCGGCGCGGCACCACGGTCGGCGACGCCGACCCCAAGGCCGTCACCGCCCGCCAGCTGGCCGAGCTGATGGTCGGCGCCGAGCTGCCCTCCCCGGAGAGCCGCGAGTCGACCGTCACCACCACCGAGATGCTGGACGTCAAGGACCTCCGGATCGCCAAGACCGACGCGGAGGGCATCGAGCGCGTCGTCCTGGACGACATCTCGCTGCGCATCCACAAGGGCGAGATCCTCGGCATCGCCGGCGTCGAGGGCAACGGCCAGGCCGAACTGGTCGAGGCCATCATGGGCATGCTGCCGCTGGACGGCGGCACCGTCGTCCTGGACGGCAAGGACCTCTCCGGCACCCAGACCCGGGTCCGCCGCGAGGCCGGCATCGGCTACATCCCCGAGGACCGCCACAAGCACGGCCTGCTGCTGGAGGCCCCGCTCTGGGAGAACCGGATCCTCGGCCACGTCACCGAGGAGCCCAACTCCAGCGGCGTGCTGCTCAAGCCGGCCGCCGCCCGCGAGGACACCTGGCGGATCGTCGAGCAGTACGACGTCCGCACCCCCGGCATCGAGGTCACCGCGGCCTCGCTCTCCGGCGGCAACCAGCAGAAGCTGATCATCGGCCGCGAGATGAGCCACCAGCCCAAGCTGCTGATCGCCGCGCACCCCACCCGCGGTGTGGACGTCGGCGCGCAGGCGCAGATCTGGGAGCACATCCGGACCGCCCAGCGGGAGGGCCTGGCCGTGCTGCTGATCTCGGCCGACCTGGACGAGCTGATCGGCCTCTCCGACACCATCCGGGTCATCTACCGCGGCCGCCTGGTCGCCGACGCCGACCCGGCCACCGTCACCGCCGAGGACCTCGGCACCGCGATGACCGGTGCCGCCGCCGGCCACCTGGAGTCCGAGCCGGAGGCCGTCGCCGAGGCGCAGGCCGTCGCCGCCGAGGGCACCGAGGCCGAGGGCGAGCACCCGCACACCGACACCGCCGACGACCCGCAGGCGGGGGAGTAACCCATGACCAGTCCCAACCCCGCCGCCAAGCGCAGCCTGGCGCAGCGGATCAGCGGTGAGCGGATCGTGCTCGCACTGGCGGCGCCGGTGCTCGCGGTCGTGCTCTCCGTCGCGATCTGCTCCGTGCTGCTGGCGACCTCGGGCAAGAACCCGTTCGACGCGTGGAACGTGATGCTCACGTTCGCCACCAAGTCGGACTACCAGGTGAACATCCTCAACCGGAGCACCACCTACTACCTGGCCGCCGCGGCCGCCGCGTTCGGGTTCCGGATGAACCTGTTCAACATCGGCGTCGAGGGCCAGTACAAGGTCGCGGCGCTGTTCGCGGCCTACGTCGGCGCCCAGGTGAACCTGCCGTCCTTCATCCAGATCCCGCTGCTGCTGGTCACCGCCATGCTGGTCGGCGGCCTGTACGCGAGCATCGCCGGTCTGCTGAAGGTCTACCGCGGCGTCAGCGAGGTCATCTCGACCATCATGCTGAACTCGATCGCGCTGGCGATCATCGGTGTGCTGCTCGTCCCGGGCGTCTTCGCGCCCAAGGTCAGCGGCACCAGCAACTCGATCCAGACCAACCCGGTCTCGGACTCCAGCCACTTCTTCGGCATCGAGACGGCCGGCGGCACCCTGTGGGGCTTCCTCTTCGTCGCGATCCTGGTCGGCGTGGTGTTCCAGTTCGTGCTGACCCGCACCCGCTTCGGCTTCGACCTGCGCGCCACCGGCCGCTCGGAGTCCGCCGCGACCGCGTCCGGCGTGAACGTCAAGAAGATGGTCGTCATCTCGATGGCGGTCTCCGGCGCGATCGCCGGTCTGATCGGCCTGCCCGAGCTGCTGCAGAACTCGTTCTACTTCGGCCAGACCTTCCAGCAGAACCTGGGCTTCCTGGGTATCTCGATCGCCCTGCTCGGCCGGACCAGCCCGATCGGCATGGCCTTCGCGGCCCTGCTGTTCGCCTTCCTGGACGTCACCGGCTCGGTGCTGCCGCTGCCCCAGAACGGCGAGTTCCCGTTCGAGATCGTCGACGTGATGAAGGGCACCATCGTCATCTGCGTCGTCGTCGCGTACGAACTGGTGCGTCGCTACGGCCTGAAGCGCCAGCAGCAGAAGGTCGGCGCCCAGCTCGCCGCCCAGGCTGCCGCGGCCGCTGAGAAGAAGGAGGTGTCGGCATGAGCACCGCCACCGCTGCTCGTCCGAAGGCGCCCGGCGCGCCCGCGAAGAAGCGCAAGCTGTCCTGGCCGGTCGTCCTGCTCCTGATCGCGGGCGCCCTGGTGCTGTTCTCCGCCGTGGGCATGGCCACCGGCAACCACTCGCTGACCTCCTCCGGGCAGGTCACCGCCGCGCTCAGCGCCGCGGTCCCGATCGGCATGGCCGGTCTGGGCGGTCTCTGGTCCGAGCGGGCCGGCGTGGTCAACATCGGCCTCGAAGGCATGATGGTCGCCGGCACCTTCTGCGGCGCCTGGGCCGGGTACCTGGTCAACCCGTGGGTCGGCCTGCTGGCCGGCATGGCCGGCGGTGCGCTCGGCGGTCTGCTGCACGCGATCGTCACCGTCACCTTCGGCGTCGACCACATCGTCTCCGGCGTCGGCATCAACCTGCTGATCCCCGGCATCTGCGCGTACGTCAACCGGATCTACTACAAGGACTACATCTCGGTGGGCGCCGGGCAGAACCAGTCCCCGCCGGCCGATCCGCTGCCGTACATCACCGTCCCGGGGCTGTCCTCGGGCCTGAAGAGCATCGAGAACCACCACTGGTTCCTGGTCTCCGACGTGGCCGGCGTGCTCGGCGGCCTGGTCACCAACCTCTCGGTGGTCGTGGTGCTGGCCGCCGCGCTGATCGTGGCCAGCTACTTCCTGCTCTGGCGCACGGTGTTCGGCCTGCGGCTGCGCTCCTGCGGTGAGAACCCGACCGCCGCCGAGTCGCTGGGCGTCAACGTCTACAAGTACAAGTACCTGGCGGTCATCGCCTCGGGCGCCTTCGCGGGCCTCGGCGGTGCGTACCTCTCGCTGGTCGCCGCGCACTTCTACAAGGACGGCCAGACCCTGGGCCGCGGCTTCATCGGCCTCGCGGCGATGATCTTCGGCAACTGGATGCCCGGCGGCCTCGCCATGGGCGCGGGCCTGTTCGGCTTCACCGACAGCCTCCAGCTGCGCGACCCGGAGTCGGTGCACGTGCTGATCCTGATCGTCGCGATCGCGATGGCGCTGCTCGCCCTGTGGCAGCTGTACCGCCGCAAGTTCACCGCCACGGTGGTCTCCTTCGTGGTGGCCGGCGGCCTGGCCGCCTGGTACGCGCTGACCGACGAGGTGCAGCGCCCGCTGATCGTCGCCACGCCGTACGTGATCACCCTGGTGGTGCTCGCGCTGGCGTCGCAGCGACTGCGGATGCCCAAGGCGGACGGCCAGATCTACCGCAAGGGCCAGGGCAAGTGACGGCCCCCGCCTCCACCGGGCCCGCGGTGGTCGACTGGGAGCGGCTGCGCGAGGCGGCGCGCGAGGCGATGGGCCGCGCGTACGCCCCGTACAGCAAGTTCCCGGTCGGCGCGGCGGCGCTGGTCGACGACGGCCGGCTGGTCAGCGGCTGCAACGTGGAGAACGCCTCGTACGGGCTCGGGCTGTGCGCCGAGTGCGGGCTGGTGTCCGCGCTGCACGCCTCCGGCGGCGGCCGGCTGGTGGCCTTCACCTGCGTCGACGGCGCGGGTGAGCTGCTGATGCCGTGCGGCCGCTGCCGCCAGCTGCTGTACGAGCACGGCGGGCCCGCCCTGCTGGTCGACCTGGCCTCCGGCGTGAAGCCGATGAGCGAGGTCCTGCCCGACGCGTTCGGGCCGGAGCGGCTCTAGCCTCGGCAATTGTTACGCGCGTAGAGTGTCGCGAGTGGGCCGGAACCCGGTCATCTCGCGGCACTCTTCGCTTTTTGACGCATCTGAAACCCCTCTTGGAGCACCCATGGACGTCATCTCCGTCATCAGGACCAAGCGCGACCGCGGAGAGCTGAGCGACGCTCAGATCGACTGGGTCATCGACGCGTACACCCGGGGCGAGGTCGCCGACGAGCAGATGTCCGCGCTGGCCATGGCGATCCTGCTGAACGGCATGAAGCCGCACGAGATCAGCCGCTGGACCGACGCCATGATCCGCTCCGGCGTCCGGATGGACTTCTCCTCGCTGCCGCTGCCCACCAGCGACAAGCACTCCACCGGCGGCGTCGGCGACAAGATCACCCTCCCGCTCGCCCCGCTGGTCGCCGCCTGCGGCGCCGCCGTCCCGCAGCTGTCCGGCCGCGGCCTCGGCCACACCGGCGGCACCCTGGACAAGCTGGAGTCCATCCCCGGCTGGCGCGCCCTGCTCTCCAACGACGAGATGATGGACGTCCTGCGCGGCGCCGGCGCGGTCATCTGCGCCGCCGGCGACGGCCTCGCCCCCGCCGACAAGAAGCTGTACGCGCTGCGCGACGTCACCGGCACCGTCGAGGCCATCCCGCTGATCGCCTCCTCGATCATGTCCAAGAAGATCGCCGAGGGCACCGGCGCCCTGGTCCTCGACGTCAAGGTCGGCTCCGGCGCCTTCATGAAGAACCTGGACGACGCCCGCGAACTCGCCCGCACCATGGTCGGCCTGGGCACCACCGCCGGGGTCAACACCGTCGCCCTGCTCACCGACATGTCCACCCCGCTCGGCCTCACCGCGGGCAACGCCCTGGAGGTCCGCGAGTCCGTCGAGGTGCTGGCCGGCGGCGGCCCCGCCGACGTCGTCGAGCTCACCCTCGCGCTCGCCCGCGAGATGCTCGCCGCGGCCGGCGTGCACGGCAAGGACCCGGCCGACGCGCTGCGCGACGGCTCCGCGATGGACCACTGGCGCCGCATGATCGCCGCCCAGGGCGGCGACGTCGACGCCCCGCTCCCGGTCGCCCGCGAGCAGCACGTCATCCCCGCCCCCGCCTCCGGCGTGCTCACCGAACTGGACGCCTACGCGATCGGCGTCTGCGCCTGGCGCCTGGGCGCCGGCCGCGCCCGCAAGGAGGACCCGGTCCAGGCCGGCGCCGGCGTCGAGATGCACGCCAAGCCGGGCGACACCGTGGTGGCCGGCCAGCCCCTGCTGACCCTGCACACCGACACCCCGGAGCGCTACGACTACGCCATCGAGGCCCTCAAGGACGGCATCACCGTCGCCCCGGCGGGCACCGCCTTCACCCCGAACCCGATCGTCCTCGACCGCATCGCGTAGTCACGCGATTGCTCCATGTGTGGCCGCTGCTGCAGCGGCTGGCGGGTGCGCTGGAGGCGGAGCTCGACATCCACGTCACGCCCGACACCCAGGCCGTCGTCCGCTTCCAGGCGCCGGCTGCCTGAAACCTTCTCCAGGAGCCCGTACCCGACCACCGGGTACGGGCTCCTCTCGCGTGCTCAGGCGTACGTGAGCAGCCCGCTGGTGTCGAGGGTCCAGGGGCCGATGGTGATCTTGTCGCCGAAGGCGAACTTCTCGCGGGACTCGTAGCCCGGCTCGGAATGTACGACGCCGGTGCCGGAGCGGGGATCGACGATCAGGTAGAACGGGATGCCCATGGCCGCGTAGTCGCGGACCTTGTTGTGGTAGTCGTTCTCGGGGTTGGAGGCGGACACGATCTCCACCACCAGCACGACCTCGTGCGGGAGGACCGCTCGCTGCTCGCCCTCCAAGGTCGCCTCGGGGAACACCATCAGATCCGGATTGCGCAGCTGGCCGAGGCCGGCGTCCTGCAAGTCTGCACCGTGGTAAGCGATGTGACCTGGGTGAGTGGACGGCAGCTGGGCGTTGAGCTGTCGGGCGATGCGCAGCACGGCGAGCTCGTGGCGCTTCACCGGCGACATCATCATGACGATCTGACCGTCGGCGATCTCGATCTTCCCTATCCCCGGCACCTTCGGCAGCTGATCCGCGATCTCAAGCAGCCGGGCGTACGCAGCAGGATCGATGCTCATGTCCCTGAGTCTATCGGCGCCCACTGTCAAGCGTCCGCGACCGCTTGCCTCGCCGCATGCGCCTGGCGGGTGGCGTAGAGGGTGACGGCGGCGGCCAGGGCCATGGCGGTGAGGCCGACGGTGGCGGTGCCGGGCCAGCCGGTGGCGTGGTAGGCGTCGGCGCCGAGGGTGCCGCCGAGGCTGTTGCCGAGGTAGTAGGCGATCAGGTAGAGGGCGGAGGCCTGGGCGCGGCCCTCGGTGGCGGTGCGGCCGACGGCGGCGGAGGCGGTGGCGTGGCCGGCGAAGAAGCCGGCGGTGATCAGCACCAGGCCGAGCAGCGCGCAGGGCAGCGAGTCGGCGAGCGAGAGCAGCAGGCCGGCGGCGGTGACGCCGATGGCGACGTAGAGGGTGCCGCGGCGGCCGAGCCGGGCGGAGAGGCGGCCGGCCGCGGCGGAGGTGGCGGTGCCGACCAGGTAGACCGCGAAGATCGAGGCGGCGACCGACTCCGGCAGGTGGAAGGGGGCGGAGATCAGCCGGTAGCCGACGGTGTTGTAGACCGCGCCGAAGACCGCCATGAACAGCATCGCGAGCGCGTACAGCCGTACCAGCAGCGGGTTGCGCAGGTGCCGGCCGACGGTGCGGGCGAGCGCGCGGGCGTCCACCGGGGCCGGGGTGAAGTGCCGGGCGGCGGGGATCAGCAGCCGGAAGGCGAGCGCGGCGAGCAGGGCGAGGGCGGCGGAGGCGGCCAGGCCCCAGCGCCAGCCGAGGGCGGCGGCGGTCCAGCCGGAGACCAGCCGGCCGCCCATGCCGCCGATGCTGTTGCCGGCCACGTAGAGGCCCATCGCGGAGGCCAGCGCGCTGGGGTGGATCTCCTCGGCGAGGTAGGCCATCGCGGTGGCGGGGAGCCCGGCGAGGAGGGCGCCCTGGAGCGTCCGCAGCGCGACCAGGGTGGTGAGGTCGGGGGCGAAGGGCAGGGCGACGGCGAGGGCGGTGGCGGCGAGGACGGAGGCCGTCATCACGGCGGTGCGGCCGTACCGGTCGGAGAGCGCGCTGGCGGGGAGCAGTCCGAGGGCGAGGCCGAGGGTGGTGGCGGAGGCCGTCCAGCTGGCCTGGCCGGGGGTGAGGTCGAGGTCGGCCGAGAGGATCGGCAGCAGGCCCTGGGTGGAGTAGAGCAGGACGAAGGTGGCGATCCCGGCGGCGAACAGGGCCAGGTTGGCGCGGCGGAAGGCGGGTTGGCCGGGGCGGTGGCGGTCGTCCTGGTCGAGGGGGTGCGTGGGGGAGGCATCCGGGGCGGGCGCGGGCGCCGTGGTGACGGATGCCCTGGTATCGGAGGGCTGCATGGCCTCGACGGTAGGCCCGGCGCGCTTGATGCGTCCAATGCATGAAGAGGGGATGATCGATGCGTTGGTGCATGGGTCGAGGTGAGGTGGGGACGGTCGTGGCGGATGCGCGGGACGGGGCGGAGCAGCGGTACCGGGCCGCCGAGTTGGGGCCGGACGAGCCGGCCGTCCGGTTGGCGCCGCGGCTGGCCCGGTTCGCCGCGGTGGCCCGGCTGGAGCACGTGACCCAGGCGGCGGCGCTGCTCGGGGTGCCGCAGCCGACGTTGTCCCGCGCGGTGGCCCGGCTGGAGCGGGAGTTGGGGGTGGAGCTGCTGGCCCGGCAGGGTCGGACGGTCCGGTTGACCAGGGCGGGCCGGCTGTTGCTGGCCTCGGTGGAGCGGGCCCTGGCGGAGTTGGAGCGGGGCGCGGAGGCGGTCCGGGCGGAGGCGGATCCGACGGCCGGCCGGGTGGCCTTCGGGTTCCTGCACACGATGGGCCCGGACGCCGTCCCGGCACTGTTGCGCGGCTTCCGGGCGGCGCACCCGCAGGTGCGGTTCCAGCTGGTGCAGGACTACGGCACGGCGATGCTGGAGCGGTTGCGGGCGGGCGAGTTGGACCTGTGCCTGGTCGCGCCGCTGCCGGACGATCCGGCCTTCACCGCCCGCCCGCTGGACGAGCAGCGGCTGCACCTGGTGGTGCCGGCGGACCACCGGCTGGCCGGGCGGCGGCGGATCCGGCTGGCGGAGGTGGCCGAGGAGCCGTTCGTCGGGCTGGAGCAGGGGTACGGGCTGCGGATGATCACCGACGGCTTCTGCGCGCAGGCCGGGTTCGTGCCGCGGCTGGCCTTCGAGGGGGAGGAGACCGAGACCCTGCGCGGGCTGGTGGCGGCCGGGCTGGGGGTGGCGCTGCTGCCGCCGGCCCTGGTGCCGCGGCCCGGGGTGGTGGAGCTGGAGGTGACGGCGCCGCGGACCCGGCGGGCGATCGGCCTGGCCTGGGCGGCGGGGCGGCCGCTGACACCGCCGGTGGCGGCGTTCCGGGACTTCGTGCTGTCCCGGCGGGGGCGGCTGCTGCACCACGACTGAACGTCGGACGGCCTTTGGCGGATCCTATGGACCGGGCGGTGGAATTCCCGGTCGGGTTTGGACCATTCGGTGGTGCGCACGGTGGTGGGTCTACGCGCGTAGGGGCTATATTTCCGCAATGGAGAAGCAGATCCCCGTCACCACCGCGGGCACCGGCCCGCGCATTCCCACCGCCGACCAGATCCGCCGCGCGCCGAAGGTCCTGCTGCACGACCACCTCGACGGCGGGCTGCGCCCGGAGACCATCGTCGAGCTCGCCGCCGCCACCGGCTACGAGGGCCTCCCCACCACCGACCCGAAGGAACTCGGCGAGTGGTTCCGCGAGGCCGCCGACTCCGGCTCGCTGGTCCGCTACCTGGAGACCTTCGCCCACACCTGCGCCGTCATGCAGACCCGTGCGGCCCTGATCAAGGTCGCCGCCGACTGCGCCGAGGACCTGGCCGCCGACGGCGTCGTGTACGCCGAGGTCCGCTACGCCCCCGAGCAGCACCTGGAGGGCGGCCTGAGCCTGGACGAGGTCGTCGAGGCGGTGCAGGAGGGCTTCCGCCTCGGCGAGGCCAACGCCCGCGCGGCCGGCCACCGGATCCGGATCGGCACCCTGATCACCGCGATGCGGCACGCCGCCCGCTCGCAGGAGATCGCCGAGCTCGCCAACCGCCACCGGGACGCCGGCGTCGTCGGCTTCGACATCGCGGGTGCCGAGGCCGGCTACCCCCCCACCCGCCACCAGGCCGCCTTCGACTACCTCAAGGGCGAGAACAACCACTTCACCATCCACGCGGGCGAGGCCTTCGGCCTGCCGTCGATCTGGGAGGCCCTGCAGTGCTGCGGCGCCGACCGGCTCGGCCACGGCGTGCGGATCGTGGACGACATCACGGTGCGCGAGGACGGCGGCGTCGAGCTCGGCCGGCTGGCCGCGTACGTGCGCGACAAGCGCATCCCGCTGGAGATGTGCCCGACCTCCAACCTCCAGACGGCGGCCGCCACTTCGTACGCCGAGCACCCGATCGGGCTGCTCAGCCGGCTGAAGTTCCGGGTCACCGTGAACACCGACAACCGGCTGATGAGCGGTACCAGCATGAGCCAGGAGTTCGGGCACCTGGTGGAGGCCTTCGGCTACACCCTGGGCGACATGGAGTGGTTCACGGTGAACGCGATGAAGTCCGCGTTCCTGCCCTTCGACGAGCGGCTGGCGATGATCAGCGACGTGATCAAGCCGGGCTACGCCGAGCTCAAGGCGGAGTGGCTGTTCAGCGGGGGTGTCGGCGCCAACTGAAGCGCCGGGTCGAACCGGGTCGGATGAACGCCTCTTCCTGCCAAGGGAGTTGGTGTTCATCCGACTAGTCACTCGGGTGAGTGAACGCCCTTTGGTTCTCGCGCGACCCGGTCACTACGGTGTGCCAGTCATTGCTGACCGGCCGTGGCGACGGTCGCCCGTTCGCCGAACCGTGCCGATGTCGGCCACCGACGAGGATCCAAGGGGACCAACCATGAAGCAGGCTCTCAAGGCCGCCGGTACCGCGGCGCTCGGCATCGCCATCGCGGCGGTCGGCGCCGGCACCGCCTCCGCGGCGCCCGGTCAGGCGGCCGGCGGCCTCGGGCTGCCCACCGGCGCGGTCACGAACCCCGCGGTGACCGGTGCGGTCACCGACACCGCGGCCAAGCTGCCCGGCGGCGACAAGGTGGCCGGCACCCTCGGCACCCTGACCCCGTCCGCCGGTCAGCCCGCCGCCGCCCCGGCCGCCGAGGCCGCGCCCGCCGCCCCGGTCGCCGGCGTCACCCAGCAGCGCGCCGCCCTCCCGGGCGTCCCCGGCCTGGACAAGACCCCGATCGGCGGCCTGACCGGCGCTCTGCCGGGCCTGGGCGGCTGATCCAGCCCCCGGCACCACGACGGGCCGCCCGGACGGCCTCACGGCTCCTGGGGGAGCAGTACCCAGAGCGCGAGGTAGACCAGGAACTGCGGGCCGGGCAGCAGACAGGAGAGCAGGAAGATCAGGCGGACGGTCCACGGGGTCAGTCCGAAGCGCTCGGCGATCCCGGCGCAGACGCCGGCGATGACGCGGTTGTGGCGGGGACGGGCGAGGCGCGCGCTCATCTGAACTCCTAGGGCTGGCGGCCCGGGCCGGTCGCTCCGGCGGGCGTACTTCCATACTCGGCCGCCGTCGGCCCGAAAACCTCCGCCCGCCAGGCGATTCCCGCACCGGGTGGCTCACCGGCAAGGCGTAGGCCGGGTCGGGGTCCGGCTCAGGGTCACCCTGAGGACGAAGGTCCCACCGAACGTCCCGCCGAACGTCCCACCGGAGTTTCCGGGAGGGTGAAAACCCGGTCGCGGAACGGTCGGCGGAGGGGGATATGATTCCGCGGTCGTTGATGGTGGGGGGCATTCCAGCGGCGCCGGAACGGCCTTGTTCGGCCTGGCCTCAACAGGCCCCTCACGCCTGCGATTTCGCACTCTTCCCGGGTCACGCCCGAATTCTTCCGTGAGGTTCCCTTGCGCACTCAGCCCCGCAGACTGCTCGCCGTGGCCGCCGCTGCCGCGCTGGTCTCCGGCCTCGCCCTGAGCTCCGCCCCGGCCGCCCTCGCGGCCCCGACGGTCGGCCCGACCACCGGTCCGACCACTGGCCCGACCGCCGGCTCGACCGCCGCCGTTCCGCAGGGCCAGGCCGTCACGATCACCACCAGCGGCATGCCGACCACGGTCAAGGCGGGCACCTCGGTCGAACTCTCCTCGACCCTCAGGAACACCACCGACCACCGGGTGGACGTGATGACCGGATTCGTCGTCTCGACGGTCCGTGGCAGCGGCCCCGGGCCGAGCCAGCTCAAGCTGGAGTTCCAGCGCCCCGGTGACACCCGGTGGCAGGACGCCAAGGCGCTGGGGACGGATGCCGGCGGCCAGTGGGACCTGGACCCGTTCGCCACCGAGCTGCACCTGGCGGCCGGTGCCGAGTTCACCTACCGGCTCCGGCTGACCTTCGCCGCCGACGCCGCCCCCGGCCCGGCCGGCGCCGCGCTCCGCGCGGTGATCTCGGACCCGACCCTGCCGCCGGAGCAGCGCGGCGCCCCGGCCTGGGGCAACACCCCGAACTTCACCGTCGAGAGCGGCACCCCGACCACCCCGGCCCCGGTCGGGCTCCCGGAGGTGCGGATCGAGGGCCTGCCCGCCTCCTTCACGGCCGGCGGCGAGGCGAAGCCCTTCACGGTGGTCCTCGGCAACCACACCGGCACCGACCTCCGGGTCGTCCCGGCGATCGTGTTCCAGGGCGAGGGCATGCTCCGCGCGGACATGGTCAGGCTGGAGTTCCAGACCCAGGCGGGGGTGTGGATCGCCGGTACGCCCGAGTGGCACGACCTCCCCGGCACCCAGCTGGGCGTGGAGCTGCGCAGCGGTGCCAAGGACGCCGACGTCATCGCCCTGCCGAACGGCGGGACCCACACGGTCAACCTGCGGCTCGCCTGGACCAAGGACGCCCCGGCGGCGGCCGAGTCGGTGGTCGCCAACGGCTACAGCCTGGCCGGCCCGGGCGGGACCGAGCGCGGGACCTCCAGCCCCCGGGCCGACTTCCGGATCGAGGCCGCCACGGGTTCCACCGGCACCCCGGCTCCGACCGCCTCCGCCGCCGTCCCGGCCCCGGTCGCCACCGACCCCGCCGTCCCGGCCGCCCAGGTCACCACCGGCACGCCGGGCCCGGCCACCGCCGCGCAGGCCGCCGTCACCGCTCAGGCCGTCGCGGCCCCGGCCGACCCGGCCCCCACCCGGCTGGCCTCCACCGGCGGCGGTCCCTCCGCCGCGCCGATGGCGATCACCGGCGCCACCGCGATCGCCCTCGGTCTCGGCACCCTGGTGGTGGCCCGCCGCCGCAACCGTGCCCGGGGCAGCGGGAACTGACCTTCCGTGCGAGGGGCCCGGTGCGACGGAACGGCGACGGCGGCAGCCGCCCGGGCCGTGGGCGCACGGGCTCCGGCGACGATCGACAGCCGGTGACACCGGAACGGTGACGGACGAGGTGGGACATGACCGACCACGAGGTGCTGCGGGTCTTCTGCGGGCCCGACGGGCGACACGGGAACGAACTGGGCGTGGTGCGGGACGGTGCCGCCCTGCCGGACCGGGCCGACCGGCAGGCGTTCGCGCGGGAACTGGGCTTCAGCGAGACGGTGTTCGTCGACGACCCGGAGCGCGGGGAGATCGACATCTACGCCCCGAGCGTGCGCCTGCCCTTCGCCGGCCATCCGTGCGTGGGCGCCGCCTGGCTGCTCGGGGTGGAGCGGCTGGTCACCGCGGCCGGGGTGGTGGCGGTGCGGCGGGACGGCGGGCTGACCCGGATCACGGCCCGGCCGGAGTGGGCCCCGCCCCGGACGCTGCGGCAGTACGGTTCGCCGGCCGAGGTGGACGGGCTGGCGGTGCCGCCGCCGGGGGAGTGGGTGTACGCCTGGGCCTGGCAGGACGAGGCGGCCGGCACCGTCCGGGCGCGGGCCTTCCCCGGGCGCGGGGACGGGATCGACGAGGACGAGGCGACCGGCGCGGCCGCCCTGCTGCTGGCCGCCCGGCTCGGTCGGGCGCTGACCGTCACCCAGGGGCGGGGTTCGCAGCTGCTGGCGGGCCCGCGCCCGGGTGGACTGGTGGAGGTCGGCGGCCGGGTGGTCCGGGTCGCGGGTCAGCCCGCGGGCGGGGTCGGCTCCGCGTAGGCGCGCGGTCGGGCCGCGGGCACGACCGTCCTCGTCGGGGTGACGGTGGCGGCCACCGGCGGGCCGGTCAGTACGACCGCCCGGGGCGCCCGCGGCTTCGGGCGGTGGTCCCGCAGCAGGCGGCGCAGGCCGGGGACGAGGGCGAGGTGGGCGGCCATCACGCCGAGCACGGCGAACAGTATGTGGTCGACGTTGAGCACGTGCCCGGGCGTCCAGGAGGAGAGGAACTCCAGGCCGGTCGCCAGGAGGGCGGAGACGCCGGTGGTGCGCAGGAAGGACGGCAGCCAGGGGGCCCGGATCCGGCCGCCGGCCAGCGGGAGCAGCACGCCGAGCGGGGCGAGCAGCAGGAGCTCGCCGACCACCTGCCAGCCGGTGGAGGAGCGGAGCGAGGCCAGCGGCGTCAGGTTGGCGTCGTACACCCAGGCGACCGGCAGGGGTCTGAGCACCAGCCAGAGCGCCAGGGTCAGGTGGAGGGCCAGGCCCGCCAGTCCCGCCAGTCGGAAGGGACGGTGGACGCCCGCCGCCGGCCTGGTCTCGGTCCGTGCGCCGGAACGCTCGTCGCGTGTCCTGGTGCCATCTCGCTGCACGGGGGGAAGGACGTGGGCCGGTGGCGCGGCGGTTCCACCTCGGGCGTGAACATTCCGGGACGCGCCCCCGTTTCCGCCGGGCCGGGCCGGGACCTGCCCCGGCCTACCCGACGGCTACCGGCACGCCGAGGTGGTCGGCACCGCGCCGAACACGTTGTCCGGCGGCGGCGAGCCGGGCGTCAGCGGGGTGGGCGAGGGGCTGGCGCCCGTCTTGGCCGTGCCGCGGCTCGGGGTGACGGTCGGGGCCGGGGCGGGCGGGGTGGCCAGCGCGGTCGGTGGGTGGGGGGTGTTCGGGCAGGCCGTCCGGCTGGCGGGCGCACCGGCGTCGACGGGTACCGCGGTCGGCCGGATGCCGCAGCCGGTGGCCAGGGCGAGCAGGAGCAGCGCGCCGGCGGCCCGGCGCAGGGTGGTGCGGTCGGTACGGGTGGGGGAGGTCACGTGGCGTCCTTGAGCTCGGCGCCGCCGGCGGGGCCGCTGTCGGTCCCGCCCGCGGACGGCGGCGGCGGTTGGGTCAGCGGCAGGGTCAGGGTGAACACCGCGCCGACCTCCCCGTTCGCCGCCGTGATCGTTCCCCCGTGGATCTGGGCGTTGGCCATCGCGATGGACAGTCCCAGCCCGCTGCCCTCGGAACGGGCCCGTCCGCGGTCGGCCTTGTAGAAGCGGTCGAAGACGTGTGGCAGCACGTCCTCGGGGATGCCGGGGCCGCTGTCGGACACCTCGACGACGACCGAGTCGTCGGTCTGCCGGACCTTGACCCGCACCGGCGAGCCGCCGTGCTTGAGCGCGTTGCCGATCAGATTGGCGAAGACGACGTCGAGCCGGCGCGGGTCGACCACGGCCAGGATGCCGCGCGGGGCGTCCAGTTCGACCGCGTCGTACCAGGCCCGGCCGTCGATGCAGGACATGATCAGGTCGGCGACGTCCACCTCGTCGGCGACCAGCCGGGCGGTGCCGGCGTCGAAGCGGGTGACCTCCATCAGGTTCTCCACCAAGTCGGACAGTCGCCGGGTCTCGCTGACCACCAGCCGGACGGCGGGCTCGATCATCGGGTCCAGCGACTCGGCCTCGTCCTCCAGGATGTCGGTCACCGCGGTCATCGCGGTGAGCGGGGTGCGCAGTTCGTGCGACATGTCGGCGACGAACCGGCGGCTCTGCGCCTCGCGCGCGCTCAGCTCCTCGACCTGTTCGTGCAGCGACTCCGCGGCCCGGTTGAACGTCCGCGCCAGGTCGGCGAGTTCGTCGGAGCCGTCGACCTCCAGCCGGGTGTCCAGGTGTCCCTCGCCGAGCCGCTTGGCGGCCTCGCCGAGCCGTTTGACCGGCCGCAGCACGGTCGACGAGGCGGCCTGGGCGAGCAGCGCCGAGCCGATCAGCGCCAGCAGGGTCGCGATGGCCAGCGACCAGCCCAGCGTGTTGAGGTCGGCCCGCTCGTTCTCCAGCGACTTGAACATGTACGCCGTCGGCCCGTTCGGCACCACCTTGGTGCCGCCGATGACGAACGGGCGGCCCGACAGGTTCTGCCGCTGCCAGTACAGGTGGTACGGGTACGGGTTGCTCTCGCTGACCTCGCGCGGCTTGGCGACGGTGGTCCGCAGCGTCGCCGGGACGTCGGCCAGGGTGAACTTCGTCGGGTCGGAGGAGGCCGGGCACTCGGGGTGCGCCGAGTCGACCACGACCACGTCGTAACTCAGTCCGGAGCTGGCCACGTTGGAGGCCAGCGTGGCCAGGTCCGGGCAACTGGCGTTCAGCGGCAGGTCGGAGACGTTGCGGCTGAGCGAGACCCGGAAGTCGTTCAGCGCGGTGTCCTGGGCGCGCTTGAGCACCGCGTCGCGGTTGAGCCAGTACGCGATGCCGGAGGCCGAGACGGCGGCGAGCAGCGCGACGGCCGCGAACACCGCGATCAGCCGCACCCGCAGTGAGCGCAGCCGTCGCCACGGGCCGGACGAGAACCGCCGGGCGGTCTGCTGATGGTCAGTCACAAGAGCCTGTCGTCGTACGGGAGTTCAGGGCGAGAGTTCAGAGTGGAAGGGGCGGGAGTTCGAGGCGGGAGCTCGGGAGAGGAGTGGGCTCAGGCGGGCGGGTCCAGCCGGTAGCCGACCCCGCGCACGGTGCGGATCAGGGTCGGCGCGGACGGCACGTCCTCGACCTTGGCCCGCAGCCGCTGCACACAGGCGTCCACCAGGCGCGAGTCGCCGAGGTAGTCGTGCTCCCAGACCAGCCGCAGCAGCTGCTGGCGGGAGAGCGCCTGGCCGGGGCGGCGGCTGAGCTCCAGCAGCAGCCGCAGCTCGGTCGGGGTGAGCTGGAGGTCCTGGCCGTCCTTGGTGACGGTCATCGCGGCCCGGTCGATCACCACGCTGCCGTACGCGGAGGAGTCCGAGCTCTCCCGCTCGCCGCGCCGCAGCACGGCCCGGATCCGGGCGTCCAGCACCCGCGGTTGGACCGGCTTCACCACGTAGTCGTCCGCCCCGGACTCCAGACCCACCACCACGTCGATGTCGTCGGAGCGCGCGGTGAGCAGGATGATCGGCAGCTGGTCGGTGCGCCGGATCCGACGGCACACCTCGAAGCCGTCGATCCCGGGCAGCATCACGTCCAGCACGATCAGGTCGGGCCGCTGCTCCTTGAAGAGCCTCAGACCGTCCTCACCGGAGGCGGCGGTGGCCACGCGGTGGCCCTGGCGGGTGAGGGCGAGTTCGAGGCCGGTCCGGATGGCGTCGTCGTCCTCGATCAGTAGGAGGAAAGGCACGGCCCCATTTTGGCCCACCGGAAGCGTCGATTCACCCCCCGGACCGGTCACCGCCCGTATGGGAACCGGAAGGGCGGCCACCGGCGTCCGGAACGGAGGGAGGCGGAACGGGACGAAGGGCCCGCCCCTGTGACACCCCTGTGACAGTCGGCGGACAGCGCCATCACAACCGGCGGGCAGGATTTTCCATGTCGCCGCAGGACAGCGGGCCGCAAGGGCCGGCTGGAGGGCGGCAACAGGAACCGCTCGTACCGAACCAAGGGGGCGCACGATGAACGCCATGCTTCAGACCCGGACCAACCCGGCTGTCCGCACCGCGCGTTCGTCAGCGACCACCCACCGGACCCGGTACGAGATCAGGACCGACGAGAACTCCGGTGCCGTGACCGTACGGGGGTGCGCGCACAGCACCGGTGGAAACCCTGCCGCACGCCGGGTGAGCGGCGGCGGCAGGACTGGGGAGCTGTACGGGATCGGCCGACTGGGGAGTGCGGCCGATTCCGGCACCACCCTCACGCTGCGGGGGATCCTCCCCGTCCGCGTCGAGGGCAAGGACGCCCGGGGGGGCGACCTGGGGAAGAACGGTCTGCGGACGGTCGGCTCGGGGGAGTCGGCCGGCCGCGAGGCCGCCGGTGCGACGCTGCTGCGGCTGAACCCCGCAGCGGCCCGCACCACCGAGGCGGGACAGGGGGACGCGCAGGGGGAGCACCCGGCCGTCGCGGAGGACCACATCACGGAGTTCACCGCGTACGTGCGCGAGCGCCGCGCCTCCCTGTACGCCACGGCGTACCACCTCACCGGTGACCGCTACGAGGCCGAGGACCTGCTGCAGAGCGCGCTCTTCAGCACCTACCGGGCCTGGGGCCGGATCACCGACAAGGCCGCGGTCGGGGGCTACCTCCGCCGCACCATGACCAACCTGCACATCTCCGCCTGGCGGCGCCGCAAGGTCAACGAGTACCCGACCGAGGAGCTGCCGGAGACGGCCGGCGACACCGACGCGATGGGCGGCACCGAGCTGCGCACCGTGCTCTGGCAGGCGCTGGCGAAGCTGCCGGAGAACCAGCGGACCATGCTGGTGCTGCGGTACTACGAGGGCAAGACCGACCCGGAGATCGCCGACGTGCTGGGGATCAGCGTCGGCACGGTCAAGAGCAGCATCTGGCGCGCGCTGCGCCGGCTGCGCGACGACGAGCACCTGAACAAGTCGGGCGACACCGTCCGGGCGTTCGGCGAGCTGGTCGCGTAACGGGCCGGAGGCGAACGGCGGAGGGGAACGCCGGAGGGGAACAAGGACTCCCGTCGGGGGACGGGAAGCGGACGGTAGCGGTTCGGGGACACCGGCTCGGGGGAGCGGGGTCCGTGGGGAGCCGGGGCCGTTCGGCGAGGCGACGGCCCGGTGCGGGGGAGACGCACCGGGCCCGTCGTCGTTCCGGCGTTTCCAGGGGGTCGCGGCCCGGCCGCTCAGACCGCCGACAGCTCCCGCGTCCCGGCCGCCGCGCGGACCCGCCTCGCGGCCTCCGGCCCGGCGCACGGGTACGAGCCGAGCTCGACCTGCCGCCCGACGATGGCCCGCTCGGCCCGCATCAGCCGCAGCCCCCGGCGCAGCAGCACCGGCAGCGACTTGCGGCTCTCCCGGACGTCCCGGCGCAGTCGGCGCCAGGCCGTGGTGAGCGCGCCGTTGCGCAGGCACAGAGCGTCGCCGAGCAGGCCCTCGGCCGCGCACTCGGCGACGATCTCGGCGGCGAAGATGCCCTCGGCGATGAACGCGGTCGCGCCGTCCAGGGCCAGGGCGCGGGTGGAGACCCGGCCGTTGTCCGGGATCGAGTACACCGGCACCTCGGCCCGCCCGTGCTCGTACAGCGCGCGGATGGTGGCGACGGCCTGGTCGCGGTGCCAGGCGAGCGGGGAGTCCCAGTCCACGGCGCCGTCCGGCAGCCGGGGCAGGGTGGGGTCGTCCCCGTCCTTGTAGAAGTCGTCCAGCTGGAGCACCGGGAGTCCGCTGCGTTCCGCCAGCGAGGACTTCCCCGATCCGGAGGGCCCGGAGAGCAGGATCACCCGGGCGTGGGCTGTCGGCGCGGGATTCATGGGGGAGTCACTCACGGGACACCAGTCTGACGCATCGCGGCCGGTTGCCGAAACCGGTCGGCGGCCACCTTCTGCGCCGGGCCGGCCAGCCCGGGAAACCGACGGACCCGCACCAGGGGGGGAGAGGTGCGGGTCCGTCCAATGACCGTCCGGGCCCTGGGGGGGAGAGGGCACTGGGGACGGCCAGTCTGTGGAGTTGTGACGCGGTGGAGACGGGGTCAGATCCCCATCGGGTGCCAGACCGTCTTCGTCTCCAGGAACGAGAGTAGCCGGTCGGTACCGGGAGCATTGGTCCAGTCCTGGGCGAACGGGTCCAGCTCCGGACGCACCACCCGCTTCAGGGTATCGGCGGCGGCGGCCTCCAGGGCGGTCGCCGCGCCGGGACCGTCGGCGGCGATGGCACCGGTGAGGTCCACCGCGTTGACGTCCTGGTGCGAGGCCAGGGTGGGCGCGATGTCCGCGGTCCGGCCCGAGATGATGTTGACCACGCCGCCCGGGACGTCCGAGGTGGCGAGCACCTCGCCCAGCGACAGCGCGGGCAGCGGGGCGTCCGCGGCGGCCGCGACCACGACCGTGTTGCCGGTGGCGATCGCCGGGGCGATCACCGAGACCAGGCCGAGCAGCGAGTGCCCGTACCCGGCCTGCGGGGCGACGATCCCGACCACGCCGGTCGGCTCCGGGGTGGAGAGGTTGAAGTACGGCCCGGCGACCGGGTTGGCGCCGCCCGCGATCTGGGCGACCTTGTCCGTCCAGCCCGCGTACCAGACCCAGCGGTCGATCGCGGCGTCCACCAGCGCGGCGGCCTTCTTCGGGCCGATGCCCTCGGAGAGCGACACCTCGGCGGCGAACTGCTCGCGCCGGCCCTGCAGCATCTCGGCCACCCGGTACAGCACCTGGCCGCGGTTGTACGCGGTGGTGCCGGCCCAGCCCTTGACCGCCGCGCGGGCGGCCAGGACGGCGTCGCGGGTGTCCTTGCGGGTGCCCAGCGGGGCGTTGGCGAGCCACTCGCCCTTTGCGTCCGTCACCTCGTACACCCGCCCGCTCTCGGAGCGCGGGAACTTCCCGCCGACGTACAGCTTGTAGGTCTTGAGGACGTCAAGACGCGTTGCGACATCAGACATCGAGGTAGGCCTCCAGACCGTGGCGGCCACCCTCGCGGCCGTAACCCGACTCCTTGAAGCCGCCGAACGGCGAGGTCGGGTCGAACTTGTTGAAGGTGTTGGCCCAGACCACGCCGGCCTTGAGCCTGTTGGCCATCCAGAGGATGCGCGAGCCCTTCTCCGTCCAGATGCCGGCGGAGAGGCCGTACGGGGTGTTGTTGGCCTTCTGGACCGCCTCGTCGGGGGTACGGAAGGTCAGCACCGACAGCACCGGGCCGAAGATCTCCTCCTGGGCGATCCGGTGGGCCTGGCTGACGCCGGTGAACAGGGTCGGCTTGAACCAGAAGCCGGTGCCCGGGAGTTCGCACTCCGGCGACCAGCGCTCGGCGCCCTCGGCCTCGCCGGCCGCGGTCAGCTCGGTGATCCGGGCCAGCTGGGCGGCCGAGTTGATCGCGCCGATGTCGGTGTTCTTGTCCAGCGGGTCGCCGACCCGCAGGGTGGCCATCCGGCGCTTCAGGGCGTCCAGCACCTCGTCCTGGACCGACTCCTGGACCAGCAGGCGGGAACCGGCGCAGCAGACGTGGCCCTGGTTGAAGAAGATGCCGTTGACGATGCCCTCGACCGCCTGGTCGATCGGCGCGTCGTCGAAGACGATGTTGGCGGCCTTGCCGCCCAGCTCCAGCGACAGCTTCTTGCGGCTGCCGGCGACCTGCTTGGCGATCGCCCGGCCGACCGGGGTGGAGCCGGTGAAGGCGACCTTGTTGACGTCCGGGTGCGCGGTCAGCGCGGCGCCGGTGCGGCCGTCGCCGGTGACGATGTTGACGACGCCCTTGGGCAGACCGGCCTGGCGGCAGATCTCGGCGAAGCGCAGGGCGGTCAGCGGGGTGGTCTCGGCGGGCTTCAGGACGACCGTGTTGCCGGTCGCCAGCGCGGGCGCGATCTTCCACGCCAGCATCATCAGCGGGAAGTTCCACGGGATGACCTGGCCGGCCACGCCCAGCGGGCGCGGGTTGGCGCCGAAGCCCGCGTAGTCGAGCTTGTCCGCCCAGCCCGCGTAGTAGAAGAACCACGCGGCGACGGTCGGGATGTCGAAGTCGCGGGTCTCGCGGATCGGCTTGCCGTTGTCGATCGACTCCAGCACGGCCAGCTCGCGGGCGCGCTCCTGGATGATCCGGGCGATCCGGAACAGGTACTTGGCGCGCTCGCTGCCGGGCAGCGCCGACCAGTCGCCGAAGGCCTTGCGGGCGGCGGCGACGGCGCGGTCCACGTCCTCGTCGGTGCCCCGGGCGAACTCGGCGAGCACCTGCTCGGTGGCCGGGTTGACCGTCTTCAGGGCCTCGCTGCCGGAGGAGTCGACGAACTCGCCGCCGATGAAGTGGCCGTAGGAGGTGGCGATGTCGCCGGCGGCGGCCGGGGACTCCGGGGCCGGGGCGTAGCTGAACAGACCGCCGGCCGGCTTGGCCGCGGGCTCCTCGATGTTCTTCTTCTTGGCCATGGTGATCAGTCCACCGTCACGTAGTCGGGGCCGGAGTAGCGGCCGGTGGCCAGCTTCTGGCGCTGCATCAGCAGGTCGTTGAGCAGGCTGGAGGCGCCGAAGCGGAACCAGTGCGGGGTCAGCCAGTCGTCGCCGAGCGTCTCGTTGACCATGACCAGGTACTTCATGGCGTCCTTGGTGGTCTTGATGCCACCGGCGGGCTTCACACCGACCTGGACGCCGGTGGCGGCGCGGAAGTCGCGGACCGCCTCCAGCATCAGCAGGGTGACCGGCGGGGTCGCGTTGACGGCGACCTTGCCGGTGGAGGTCTTGATGAAGTCGGCGCCGGCCAGCATCGCCAGCCAGGAGACCCGGCGGACGTTGTCGTAGGTCTTCAGCTCGCCGGTCTCGAAGATCACCTTGAGGTGGGCGTAGCTGCCGTCGGCGCGCTTGCACGCCTCCTTGACGGCGACGATCTCGTTGTAGACGTCGAAGTAGCGGCCGGAGAGGAAGGCGCCGCGGTCGATCACCATGTCGATCTCGTCGGCGCCCGCGGCCACCGCGTCGGCGGTGTCGGCGAGCTTGACCGGGAGGGCGGCGCGGCCGGCCGGGAAGGCGGTGGCGACCGAGGCGACCTGGATGTCGGTGCCGCGCAGGGCGTCCTTCGCGGTGGCGACCATGTCCGGGTAGACACAGATGGCGGCGACGCGCGGGGTGGTCGGGTCGGTCGGGTCGGGGGTCCTGCCCTTGGCGCACAGGGCGCGCACCTTGCCGACCGTGTCCGCGCCTTCCAGCGTGGTCAGGTCGATCATGGAGATCGCCAGGTCGATGGCATAGGCCTTCGCCGTGGTCTTGATCGAGCGGGTACCGAGGGTGGCGGCTCGCGCCTCAAGGCCGACCTGGTCGACGCCGGGCAGGCCGTGCAGGAAGCGGCGGAGGGAGGCCTCGGACGCCGCAACGTCCGCGAGGCCGCTGCCCGCAACGCCGGGGGCATTGGCTGCAACAGTGGACATAGTCACCAGAGCAGCATATCTACGCGCGTAGCCGACCGCTAGGGCGGCCACCTTTCGGCCACCATTCGTGGCCGGACCGAGACCTCGAAGGCCCCGCGCCCCGCGCCCCCGGCCGACCGGTCCCCGGCCCCGCGCCCCGGCCCGCCGCCCCGGGCGCCCGGGCCCGGCATTCGTGGCCGGACCGAGACCCGCTGGTGAGGGGTGCATGGGGCAGAATCGACGCCATGACCGAATCCGACGGCAAGCCCCACCCGGGCCAGGCCGCCCCCGGCGGGGAACCCGAGTACGCGGACCGCGTGTACCGCTCCGTCCCCGGCGTGATCTCCGGAGTGTTCCTGCTGGCCGTCGCCGCCTGGCTGATCGGCGACGCGGTGGTGACCGGCGACGGGAAGACCCCGTACGTCGCGCTCGCGGCGCTCCCGGTGTTCGCCCTCCCGGTGTTCGCCTACACGCTGCGCCCGGCGGTGTTCGCGAACCGCAGCCGCCTGGTCGTCCGCAACCCCTGGCGCACCATCACCGCCCCCTGGGCCTCGGTCGACGCGCTGCGCGCGGGCTACTCGGTCGAACTGCTCGCCGGCGAGAAGAAGTACCAGGTGTGGGCCGTTCCGGTGTCGCTGCGCCAGCGCAAGCGGGCCACCCGGGCGCAGAGCCGCGGCAACGCCGAGCACGCCTCCCGGACCGGCCTGGGGATGGGGCTCGCGGCCCGGACCAACCCGGTCGTCCAGGGCTCGCCCGACCCCACCCGCGCCTGGTCCGACCAGGTGACCGACGTGCTCACCGAGATGGCCGAGAGCAACGGGCGCCGTCCCGACGCGGCCGGCCCGCTGGTCGTCCGCTGGTGCTGGTGGGTGATCGCCCCGGCCCTGGCGGGCCTGGTCGCCCTGATCACGGTGATCGCGGTCTGACCCCGCACGCACGGAAGGGCCCGCCGGTCGGAACCGGCGGGCCCTTCTCCGTGCTCCGGGTCAGATGCCCGCGGCCTCGGCGAGGTCCTGCTTGATGGTCGCCAGCAGGGCGGCGGCGCGCTCCCGGGCGGCGGCCAGGTCGGCCGCGGCGGCGACCGGGAGGACGACCTCCAGGTAGCACTTCAGCTTGGGCTCGGTGCCGGAGGGGCGGACCACGATCCGGGCGGAGCGGACGTCGTCACCGGCCAGGTAGTAGCGCAGGCCGTCGGTGGGCGGCAGCTCGGCGGAGCCGGCCGCCAAGTCGTCCGCGCGGGCGACGGCCAGTCCGGCCAGCACCGTCGGCGGCTGCTCGCGCAGCCGGCGCATGGCGTCCGCGATCAGCGAGAGGTCCTGCACCCGGACGGACAGCTGGTCGGTGGCGTGCAGGCCGTGCTCCAGCGCCAGGTCGTCCAGCAGGTCGTTCAGCGTCCGGCCGGACTGCTTGAGGGTGGCGGCGAGCTCGGCGACCAGCAGGGCGGCGGTGATGCCGTCCTTGTCCCGGACGCCCTGCGGGTCGACGCAGTAGCCGAGCGCCTCCTCGTAGCCGTAGCGCAGGCCCTCGGCGCGGGAGATCCACTTGAAGCCGGTCAGCGTCTCGGCGTAGCCCAGGCCCGCGGCCTCGGCGATCCGGCCGAGCAGGGTGGCGGAGACGATGGTGGTGGCGAAGGTGCCCTCGGCCTTCTTGGCGACCAGCGCCGAGCCGAGCAGCGCGCCGACCTCGTCGCCGCGCAGCATCCGCCAGCCGGAGGTGCCGTTGCCGCTGCCCGCCGCGTTGGTGTGGACCGGGACGGCCACCGCGCAGCGGTCGGCGTCCGGGTCGTTGGCGATCACGATGTCGGGGCCGGCCTCGGCGGCGGTGCGGAAGGCGAGGTCCATCGCCCCCGGCTCCTCCGGGTTGGGGAAGGCCACGGTCGGGAAGTCCGGGTCGGGCTCGGCCTGCTCGGCGACCACGGTCGGCTCGGCGAAGCCGGCCCGGCGGAAGGCGGCGACCAGGGTGTCGCGGCCGACGCCGTGCATCGGGGTGTAGACCACGGCCAGCTCGCGCGGGCTGTGCGCGTCGACGATGGAGACGGCCCGGGTCAGGTAGGCCTCGATGACGTCCTCGCCGAGCACCTCCCAGCCCTCCGCGGCGCGCGGGACGTCGTCCAGCGAGCCGATCGCGTCGATCTCGGCGGCGATCCCGGCGTCGGCCGGCGGGACGATCTGCGAGCCGTCGCCCAGGTAGACCTTGTAGCCGTTGTCCTGCGGCGGGTTGTGGCTGGCGGTGACGGTCACTCCGGCGGCCGCGCCCAGGTGGCGGACGGCGAAGGCGAGCACCGGGGTCGGCAGCGGGCGGGGCAGCAGCGCGGCGCGCAGGCCGGCCCCGACCACCACGGCGGCGGTGTCCCGGGCGAAGTCGTAGGACTTGTGGCGGGCGTCGTAGCCGATCACGACCAGGTCGCCCAGGCCCTGCTTCTTCACGTACGCGACCAGGCCGGCGGCGGCCCGGATCACCACGGCGCGGTTCATCCGCATCGGGCCGGCGCCGAGCTCGCCGCGCAGGCCGGCCGTCCCGAACTGGAGGCGGTCGGCGAAGCGCTCGGCGAGTTCGGCCCAGGCGATCGTGCAGGGTTCGTCGGCCTCCGCGCCCTCGGCGCGGGCCAGCAGGGCGGCCAGCTCCTCGCGGGTCTGCGGGTCGGGGTCCTCGGCCAGCCAGGTCCGGGCCCGGGCGAGGAGGTCGGGGTTAAGTGCCTGCGTCATGTTGCCTGCTCCATCGGGGAGTGCGTCGGGGGTCGACCGGAGGGTTCCGCGCAAAGGTGAGAAGAGGTGTGCACATGCGGACGGGGCCCGCGGGAAGGCGTGATCAGCGGATCACGCGCCCGTGGGCCCCGTCGTTCATGATTCTGCGCCCGGCAGGGGTCAGATCCGCTCCAGGACCTTCGCCAGCAGCTCGCCCATGCGCTCGGCGGAGGCCTTGCCGGCCTCCAGCACCTCTTCGTGGTTGAGCGGCTCGCCGGTCATGCCGGCGGCCAGGTTGGTGACCAGGGAGATGCCGAGCACCTCGGCGCCGGCCTCGCGGGCGGCGATGGCCTCCAGGGTGGTGGACATGCCGACCAGCTCGCCACCGATCACCCGGGCCATGTTGACCTCGGCCGGGGTCTCGTAGTGCGGGCCGCGGAACTGGACGTAGACGGCCTCGTCCAGGCTCGGGTCGACCTCGTGGCACAGCGCGCGCAGGCGCTTGGAGTAGAGGTCGGTGAGGTCGACGAAGTTGGCGCCGACGATCGGGGAGTCCGCGGTCAGGTTGATGTGGTCGCTGATCAGGACCGGCTGACCCGGGGTCCAGCCCTGGCGCAGGCCGCCGCAGCCGTTGGTCAGGACGATGATGCCGCAGCCGGCCGCGGCGGCGGTGCGCACGCCGTGGACGACGGTGGCCACGCCGTGGCCCTCGTAGTAGTGGTTGCGGCCGAGGAAGATCAGGGCGCGCTTGTCGCCGATCTTCACCGAGCGGATCTTGCCGGCGTGGCCGGCCACGGCGGGGGCGGGGAAGCCCGGGAGCTCGGTGACCGGGAACTCGGCCACGGTCTCGCCCAGGGCGTCGGCGGCCGGCACCCAGCCGGAGCCCATCACCAGGGCGACGTCGTGCCGCTCGGCACCGGTCAGCTCGCGCAGGCGCTCGGCGGCGGCCTGGGCGGCGGCGTAGGGGTCGGCGGAGACGACCGACTGAGGAGAAGCGTTCACGGGTCAGAGGATAGACGGCTTTCGGCTACGCGCGTAGAAATTCCGCCGCGGCATGCCGGATCGTTACCCGGTTGACCTGAAAACACAGCTCGGAGGTGCTTTTGGGATGACCGGGTTGTCGATACGTACGGACATCGGGCCGGTCGGTCAGCAGGGCCGGCGGCGGAGGTCCAGTACGTAGTCGTGCGGGGCGCCGGCGCTCTCGGCGGCGTCGGCGATCAGGCCGAGGTAGCGGGCCGCGGGCAGGCCGCCCTCGTAGTCGTTGAGCACGTACGTCCAGACCGGGATGTCGCCGTCCAGGGTCTGCGCCCGCAGCTTGATCTTGCGGTAGATGCCGAGCTGGACGCCCTCCCAGCGGTCCAGGCCCTCCTCGTCCATCGGCGCGATGTCGTAGAGGGAGACGAACACCTGGTCCTTGCCGTCCTCGACGACGGTGGCCAGCGAGCCCTCCCAGCCGAGCTGTTCGCCGCCGAAGGTGAGCCGCCAGCCGTCCAGCCACCCCGTGCCGCGGAGCGGCGAGTGCGGGGCTCGGCGGGTCATCTGCCGGGCATCGAGGTTGGTGGCATACGCGGCGTAAAGGGGCATGGACGTCAGCGTAGCCCGGGTGGCGCACGGGACGGGGGCGAGTGGACGGACGTTCTGAGCCCGGACCCCCTTGTGGCGCCGCTCCCGGCGTGCGGGACAATGGGGTACGTGACTCGGATCGTGATCATCGGTGGCGGACCCGGCGGCTACGAGGCGGCCCTGGTGGCGGCCCAGCTCGGCGCGGAGGTGACCGTCGTCGACAGCGACGGCCTGGGCGGATCGGCGGTGCTCACGGACTGCGTGCCGTCGAAGACCCTGATCGCGACCGCGGAGGTGATGACCACCTTCGACAGCTCGTACGAGGAGTTGGGCATCACGGTCGACCGGGACGGCACCGACGAGGACCGGAAGGTCATCGGGGTGGACCTGGGCAAGGTCAACCGCCGTGTCAAGCGCCTGGCGATCGCGCAGTCCCACGACATCACCCAGTCCGTCACCCGCGCCGGGGTCACCGTGCTGCGCGGCCGCGGCCGGCTCGGCGCCGGCGGGCAGGCCGTGGACGGCTCCCGCGAGGTGCTGGTGGACGGCCCCGACGGCAACGTGCAGTCGCTGCGCGCCGACGCGGTGCTGATCGCCACCGGCGCCCACCCGCGCGAGCTGCCGGACGCCCAGCCGGACGGCGAGCGGATCCTGACCTGGACCCAGGTGTACGACCTGGAGGAGCTGCCCCGCGAGCTGATCGTGGTCGGCTCAGGCGTCACCGGCGCCGAGTTCGCCGGCGCCTACCAGGCGCTCGGCTCCAAGGTCACCCTGGTGTCCAGCCGCGACCGGGTGCTGCCGGGCGAGGACCCGGACGCCGCCGAGGTGCTGGAGGACGTCTTCCGCCGCCGCGGCATGAACGTGATGAGCCGCTCCCGCGCGGAGAGCGCCAAGCGGATCGGCGACCGGGTCGAGGTGACCCTCTCGGACGGCAAGGTGATCGAGGGCAGCCACTGCCTGATGGCGGTCGGCTCGATCCCCAACACCGCGGAGATGGGCCTGGAGGAGGCCGGGGTCAAGCTCAACGACTGGGGCCAGATCCAGGTCGACCGGGTCTCCCGCACCAGCGCCCCGGGCGTCTACGCGGCCGGCGACTGCACCGGCGTCTTCATGCTCGCCTCGGTGGCGGCCATGCAGGGCCGGATCGCGATGTACCACGCGCTCGGCGACGCGGTGCAGCCGCTGAACCTGAAGACCGTGGCCTCCAACGTCTTCACCGACCCGGAGATCGCCACCGTCGGCTACACCGCCGCCGACGTGGAGTGCGGCAAGATGGACGCCGTCGTGGTCAAGCTGCCGCTGCGCGGCAACCCGCGGGCGAAGATGCAGGGCATCCGGGACGGCTTCGTGAAGCTGTTCTGCCGCCCGGGCACCGGCATCGTGGTCGGCGGCGTGGTGGTCGCCCCGCGGGCCAGTGAACTGATCCACCCGATCGCGCTCGCGGTGGACGCCAATCTGACGGTCGAACAGGTGGCCAGCGCCTTCACCGTCTACCCGTCCGTCTCCGGCTCGACCGCCGAGGCCGCCCGGCAGCTGCACGTCCGCAAGCGGGCCGCGGGCGAATCCTGAGCTCAAGGCGCACAGTTGAGGGCGGCTGCCGATCGGCGGCCGCCCTTCGCGCGGGCATGATCGTCACCCGGACGGCGGGCGCAGTTCCGGGTTGTTGACGGCGCGTATTGTACGGTCACGCGCCGCTCTTGCGTGAGCAATTCCCGCTACCAGCTGCAAACGCCTGAAAGCAGACGGTCACGCAGGTTACCGTCGGTTCTGTGTTTGCAGCAGAACGTCGCCAGTTGATCCTCGAAATGGTGCGCGCCAACGGAGCCGTCTCGCTCCGGGAGTTGGCCCGCGTCGTCCAGACCTCCGAAGTGACCGTGCGCCGGGACGTGCGGGCGCTGGAGGCAGAAGGGCTCCTCGACCGCCGGCACGGTGGCGCGGTGCTCCCCGGCGGCTTCAGCCGCGAACCCGGCTACCCGCAGAAGACCCACCTGTCCGCGGCGGAGAAGAGCGCCATCGCGGACCTCGCCGCCGGGCTGGTGGAGGAGGGCGACGCGGTGGTGGTCGGCGCCGGCACCACCACCCAGGAGCTGGCCCGCAGACTGGCCCGGGTGCCCGGGCTGACGGTGGTCACCAACTCGCTGCTGGTCGCCCAGGCGCTGGCACACGCCAACCGGGTCGAGGTGGTGATGACCGGCGGCACCCTGCGCGGCTCCAACTACGCCCTGGTGGGCAGTGGGGCCGAGCAGTCCCTGCAGGGGTTGCGGGTCACCAAGGCCTTCATCTCCGGCAGCGGGCTGACCGCCGAGCGGGGGCTGTCGACCGCGAACATGCTGTCCGCGAGCGTGGACCGGGCAATGGTGCTGGCGGCCGCCGAGGTCATCGTCCTCGCCGACCACACCAAGCTCGGCGCGGCCGGCATGTTCCAGACCGTCGCCACCGAGACCATCACCCGGCTGGTCACCGACGAGCAGGCCACCTCGGACGACGCCACCGCCCGGGAGCTGGACGCACTGGCCGACTGCGGGGTGCAGATCGACCTCGCCCCGCTCGGCGGGGCGGGCGGTGACGCCCCGGTGCACGGCACCGGCAGCGGCCCGGTGCACCAGACCCAGCCCGGCCCGCTGGGCCGCCGTCCGGTCCCGCCGCCCGGCGCCGCCCCGCTGCCCGGCCAGCGCCGCCCCGGCGCCCACGGCGGGCCGCTGGGCCCGGGCGGGATGCCGGTCCGGCTGGCCGAGATGGGCCTGCCGCGCGGGCGCTGAGTCCGGGGCCGCCGCGGCGCGCCGAGCGCCCGGGCCGGTGGTGGAAACACGACCGGTCCGCACCCCCCGAAGGGAGTACGGACCGGTCGGTCGATTGACGGACCGCGCCTACGTCGGTCCTCGACCGGGTCGGTGCCCGATCAGGTCAGCCCTCGATCGGGTCAGTCCTTGATCTCGCACAGCGCGGCGCCGCTGCTGACGCTCGCGCCCACCTCGGCCTTGAGGCCGACGACGGTGCCCGCCTTGTGGGCGTTCAGCGGCTGCTCCATCTTCATCGCCTCCAGGACCACGATCAGCTCGCCCTCGGCGACGACCTGGCCCTCCTCGACGGCGACCTTGACGATGGTGCCCTGCATCGGCGAGGCCAGGGTGTCACCGCTGATGGCCGAGCCGGCCTTCTTGGCGCCCACCCGGCGCTTGGCCTTGGCACCGCCCGCCGGGCCGGCCGCCGGGGCCGCCGCGACGCCCAGCGAGGACGGCAGCGAGACCTCGATCCGCTTGCCGCCGACCTCGACGACCACGGTCTCCCGGGTCTCCGCCTCCTCGGCCTCGCCGGCCGAGCCCGCGAACGGCGGGATGGTGTTGTCGAAGTCGGTCTCGATCCAACGGGTGTAGATCGTGAACGGCCCGTCGCCGCCGTGCACCTCGGGCGCGAACGCCGGGTCGGTGACGACCGCCTGGTGGAACGGGATGGCGGTGGCCATGCCCTCGACCTTGAACTCGTTCAGCGCCCGCCTGGCCCGCTCCAGGGCCTGCTTGCGGTCGCGGCCGGAGACGATCAGCTTGGCCAGCAGGGAGTCCCAGGCCGGGCCGATGACCGAGCCGCTCTCGACGCCGGAGTCCAGCCGCACGCCCGGGCCGGACGGCGGGGCGAACAGCGTCACGGTGCCGGGCGCGGGCAGGAAGTTGCGGCCCGGGTCCTCGCCGTTGATGCGGAACTCGAAGGAGTGACCGCGGACTTCGGGGTCGCCGTAGCCGAGCTCCTCGCCGTCGGCGATCCGGAACATCTCGCGGACCAGGTCGATCCCGGTGACCTCCTCGGTGACCGGGTGCTCCACCTGCAGACGGGTGTTGACCTCCAGGAAGGAGATCGTGCCGTCCAGCGCGACCAGGAACTCGCAGGTCCCGGCGCCCTCGTAGCCGGCCTCCTTGAGGATGGCCTTGGAGGCGCGGTACAGCTCGGCGTTCTGCGCCTCGGTCAGGAACGGCGCGGGCGCCTCCTCGACCAGCTTCTGGTGCCGGCGCTGCAGCGAGCAGTCACGGGTGGAGACGACCACCACGTTGCCGTGCTTGTCCGCGAGGCACTGGGTCTCCACGTGCCGCGGGTTGTCCAGGTAGCGCTCGACGAAGCACTCGCCGCGACCGAAGGCGGCGACCGCCTCGCGCACCGCGGACTCGTACAGCTCCGGGATCTCCTCCAGCGTGCGGGCGACCTTCAGGCCGCGGCCGCCGCCGCCGAACGCCGCCTTGATGGCGACCGGCAGGCCGTGCTCGCGGGCGAACACCACGACCTCGTCGGCACCCGAGACCGGGTCCGGGGTGCCGGCCACCAGCGGGGCGCCGGCGCGCTGGGCGACGTGCCGGGCGGTGACCTTGTCACCGAGGTCGCGGATGGCCTGCGGCGGCGGGCCGATCCAGGTCAGACCCGCGTCGAGGACGGCCTGGGCGAACTCGGCGTTCTCCGACAGGAAGCCGTAACCGGGGTGGACGGCGTCGGCGCCGGAGTCCTCGGCGGCCTTGAGGACCTTGGCGATGTCCAGGTAACTGGTGCCGGGGGTGTCACCGCCCAGCGCGTAAGCCTCGTCGGCCGCGCGGACGTGCAGCGCATCCCGGTCCGGCTCGGCGTAGACGGCGACGCTGGCGATACCGGCGTCCGAGCAGGCCCGGGCGACGCGGACGGCGATTTCCCCGCGGTTGGCGATGAGCACCTTGCGCACTGTGGCTCCCTTCTTGAACCTCGTTGAGTTTATGGATTCCTGGGCGGTACCGGCGAGTAGCCCCAGGTTGTGAACTATCCCACACGCACCGTGATGGGATTTCGGGCCGTCTGGACCGGGTGGACGACGACTTCGCAGGTCGTGACCGGTCCGGTCGGACGCCCGTGGTGGACGGTGGGTGACCGTGCCGCGGCGCGGCGGGACGGTGGCATGGAACACACCTTCCCGCGGTCCGGTCAAACCGGGCCGGCGGCGGGCGCCGGTGCCGGTGGCGGGGCCGGGGTGGCCGAGGGGTGGCGCAGGGCCTCGGTCGTCACGTCGGCGGCCAGTTCGACCATGTCCGGTCCGTACGCCTCCGGGTTGACCACCCGCAGGACGAGCGCGAAGGTGCCGTTCCGGCCGTGCCGGCGGGCGAGTTCGCGGTGGTGCGCCACCAGGTAGCGGACGCCGGCCTGGTTGGCGGTGCCGGTCTGGCCGGCGATCAGGAAGACCGGGCGGCCGCCGTCCGGGGTGGCGATCCGGGCCAGCAGGGTGTGGGCCTGCTCGCGGTCGGCGGTGAAGTCCCGGTCGCCGACCACGAGGACGTTGCTGCCCGGGCCGGGACCGGAGGTGACCAGCACGCCGGGCAGGCCCCAGGCGATGTGGGCGGCCATCCGCTCGTTGCTGACCGGACCGCCCAGGCACAGTTCGGTCTTGGCGCCCAGGCCGCGGTGCGCGGCGTCGTGGGCGACCAGTTCGGGCCGGGCGCCGCACTCCTCGACCAGACCGGCCAGCCACATCAGCGCGTAGGCGTCCCGGCGGGTCACGGTGTTGGCGTGCGAGCCCGCCCCGATGCTGCGCGGCACCACGATCAGGCACTCGCTGCCGGCCGGCAGCCCGAAGAACTCCCGGACCCGCTCGACCTTCCGGCGCCGCCGCAGGGCCTGGGCCAGCCAGCCGAGCCCGGCGCTGATGGCGCTGGCCACCAGGCCGAGCACCACGTTGAGCACGTTGTCGGTCATCGCCCGCGTTCCCTCCCCGTTCGAACGCCGGTCAGCTTAGGGGTACAACGGCCGGATGCGGCAGGTCACTTGGTCCACAGGTCGGTGATCCGCAGGTCGAGGTCGGCGAGCAGCCGGCGCAGCAGCGGCAGGGACAGGCCGATCACGTTGCCCGGGTCGCCGTCGATGCCCTCGATGAACGGCGCCGAGCGGCCGTCCAGGGTGAACGCCCCGGCCACGTACAGCGGTTCGCCGGAGGCGACGTAGGCGGCCACCTCCTCGTCGTCCGGGGTGCCGAAGCGGACGGTGGTGGAGGCGGTCGCGGAGGACTGCCGGCCGGTCGCGGTGTCGATCACGCAGTGGCCGGTGCGCAACACCCCGGCGCGGCCGCGCATGGACTGCCAGCGGGCCAGCGCCTCGGCGGCGTCGGCGGGCTTGCCGAGGGCCAGGCCGTCCAGTTCCAGGACGGAGTCGCAGCCGATCACCAGCTCGCCGCCGGTCAGTTCGGCGGCGACGGCCTTCGCCTTGGCCTCGGCCAGGACGAGGGCCAGCTCGCCGGGGGTGGCGGCGGTGATCGCGTCCTCGTCGACGCCGCTGACCACCACGCGGGGGTCGAGCCCCGCCTGGCGCAGCAGTCCGAGGCGGGCGGGGGAGGCGGAGGCGAGGACGAGGGCGCGCTGGTCGGTCATGCCCACCAGGGTAGGGGGTGCCCGTGTCCGCCGTTCGGGTGAACGGTCGAGTGACCGGTCAGGTGAAGTACCGGGTCAGCATGATCAGCACGGAGCCCACCAGGACCATGGCGGCCAGCACCTTGCCGGCCCGCTGCATCCGCTCCTGCATGCGACGGGCCTCGGGCGAGGGCTCGTCCTCGGGATCTGACCAGAGCACCCGTCCAGAGTGCGCCGCGGCCGGGCCGGGGCGCCTGAGTATCCGTACTCAGGTTTCGGGCAAAGCGGGCGGCGGTCCGGGCCGTGGCGCGGGTGCCGGAGAGCGTGCGGAGCAGGAAGTCGGACCGGCCGACTTCCTGCTCCGGACGAGGAGTTGCTAGCGCGCCCAGCCCGAGGTCCGCCAGGCGTTGACGCCCGGGTGGAGGGCGGGGCGGAGCAGCCGGGAACGGTCGTTCCAGGGGGAGGCCGGGCCGGCGCCCGCCAGACGCGCCGCCTCGGCGGCGGCCTGCGCGGCGGCGGCCCGGGCCTGGACCACCGCCAGGACGGTGGCGAGCTCCTCGGGGGTCGGCTGCCCGTGCAGCACGTGGATCGGGGACATGGCTGGTTCTCTCCCGAGAGGGATGGTGCCTACAGGGGGATGTTGCCGTGCTTCTTGGGCGGCAGCACCTCGCGCTTGCCGCGCAGCGCCCGCAGGCCCCGGACGATGTGCCGGCGGGTCTCGCTCGGGGCGATCACCGCGTCCACGTAGCCGCGCTCGGCGGCCAGGTACGGGTTCAGCAGGGTGTCCTCGTACGAGGCGATCAGCTCGGCCCGCTTCTCCTCGACGGTGCCGGCCTCCTCGGCCTCGGCGATCTCCCGGCGGTGCAGGATGTTGACCGCGCCCTGCGCGCCCATCACCGCGATCTGCGCGGTCGGCCAGGCCAGGTTGAGGTCGGCGCCCAGGTGCTTGGAGCCCATCACGTCGTACGCGCCGCCGAAGGCCTTGCGGGTGATCACGGTGATCAGCGGGACGGTCGCCTCGGCGTAGGCGTAGATCAGCTTGGCGCCGCGCCGGATGATGCCGTCCCACTCCTGCTCGGTGCCGGGCAGGAAGCCGGGCACGTCCACGAAGGTCAGCACCGGGATGTTGAAGGAGTCGCAGGTGCGGATGAAGCGCGCGGCCTTCTCGCTGGCGTTGATGTCCAGGCAACCGGCCAGGTCCATCGGCTGGTTGCCGACGATGCCGACCGCGTGGCCCTCGACCCGGCCGAAACCGGTGATGATGTTGCCCGCGTACAGCGGCTGGGTCTCCAGGAACTCGCCGTCGTCGACGATGTGCTCGATCACCTTGCGCATGTCGTACGGCTGGTTCGCCGAGTCCGGCACGATGGCGTCGAGTTCGAGGTCCTCCTCGGTGACCGTGAGGTCGGCCTGCTCCGGGTAGGACGGCGGGTCGCTCAGGTTGTTGGAGGGCAGGTACGAGAGCAGGCTCTTGACGTACTCGATCGCCTCCTTCTCGTCCGAGGCCAGGTAGTGGGCGTTGCCGGACTTGGTGTTGTGGGTGCGGGCGCCGCCCAGCTCCTCCATGCCGACGTCCTCGCCGGTCACGGTCTTGATCACGTCCGGGCCGGTGATGAACATGTGCGAGGTCCGGTCCGCCATCACCACGAAGTCGGTGATCGCGGGGGAGTAGACCGCGCCGCCCGCGCAGGGGCCCATGATCAGCGAGATCTGCGGGATGACGCCCGAGGCGTGCACGTTGCGGCGGAAGATCTCGCCGTACAGGCCGAGCGAGACCACGCCCTCCTGGATCCGGGCGCCGCCGGAGTCGTTGATTCCGATGACCGGGCAGCCGGTCTTCAGCGCGAAGTCCATCACCTTGACGATCTTCTCGCCGAAGACCTCGCCGAGCGAGCCGCCGAAGACGGTGAAGTCCTGGGCGAAGACGGCGACCTGGCGGCCGTCGACGGTGCCGTAGCCGGTCACCACGCCGTCGCCGTACGGGCGGTTCTTCTCCTGGCCGAAGTTGGTCGAGCGGTGCCGGGCGAACTCGTCGAACTCGACGAAGGAGTCCTCGTCCAGCAGCTCCACGACCCGCTCGCGGGCGGTCTGCTTGCCCTTGGCGTGCTGCTTCTCCACGGCCTTGGACGAGCCGGAGTGCACCGCCTCGTCCAGCCTGCGCCGCAGGTCGGCGAGCTTGCCGGCGGTGGTGTGGGGGTCGTACGGCGCCTCGGTCATCCGGTGGCTCTCCCTGATCATCGGCCGCGACCTGTTCGGGTGCGCGCGGGCCGGGATCGGGGGCTCGCGCAGGAGGCAGGGCGGCGCTGCGAACTACCGCTGCGTAGCGTAGCCAGCGCGAAGGGCGATCCGGCACGTCCTGGCGTTATGGCCATCGACACAGTGTGTTAACGAGCGTTCTGCGGGACGATGGGGCGGACTGCGCCTCTGCGGTGCGCCGTCGGCCCGTCCTGCCGGTGCGCGGGCCGCGTTCTAGGGTTGCCCCCATGACCGCATCCGAGACCCCCCGCCGCAGCGGACTGCGCGGCTTCGGCCGCACCGGGCCGTCCCCCTGGACCGACCTGGACCGGCCGCCGCTGGACCAGGAGGCGCTGCGCCGTGAGCTGGTCGTCCCGGGCGGGTTGTGGACCTCCCTGGAGGTCGTCGCCGAGACCGGCTCCACCAACAGCGACCTCGCCGAGCGGGCCCGGGCCGGCGCCCCCCAGGGCGCCGTGCTGGTCGCCGAGGCCCAGCGCGCCGCGCGCGGCCGGCTGGACCGGCAGTGGACCGCCCCGGACCGCTCCGGGCTGTTCCTGTCCTTCCTGCTGCGCCCCGAGGAGGTGCCGGTCGAGCGGTACGGCTGGCTGCCGATCCTGGTCGGGGTGGCCGCCGCCAGCACCCTGGACCGGGTGGCCGGGGTGGAGGTCGGGCTGAAGTGGCCCAACGACCTCCAGGCCGAGATCGACGGCGCGGAGCGCAAGCTCGGCGGCATCCTCACCGAGCTGAGCGGCGGCGCGGTGGTGGTCGGGATGGGCCTGAACGTCTCGCTGCGCGCCGCCGAACTGCCCGTCCCCACCGCGGCCTCGCTCGCCCTGGCCGGCGCCACCACCACCGACCGCTCCGTGCTGCTGCGCGCCCTGCTGCGCGAGTTCGCCGGGCTGTACCGGGAGTGGACGGCCGCCGCCGGGGACCCGCACGCGAGCGACCTGCTGCGCGCGTACGTGGACCGCTGCAGCACGCTCGGCCGCCGGGTGAAGGTGCACCTGCCCGGCGACCGCGAACTGGTCGGCGAGGCGGTGGCGATCGACGGGGACGGCCGGCTGGTGGTCCGCACCGAGGACGGCGCACGCCGGGCGGTCGGCGCGGGGGACGTGGTCCACGTCCGCCCCGAGCCGCGCTGAACGGCAGTCTTCACCTCTCCTTGACCCGGGCGGATGCTCCGGATCACGTGATTCCGTGCGAACATTCCACCTGGCAGCGGTGTGAGGCGCGCCACTGTCCGTCCGGGTGGCGGGCGGTGCGCCCGGACCGGTAGGACACGAGGCAAGTGCGGCGACCGCACGGGGACGGACCGGTGGCAGAGGAAGGCAGCAGCGGGACGGCGGGCGGCCACGACCCCACGGTCGCGCTCGAACTGGAACGCCTGATCCTGGACGCACCACGCCGCTACACCCCGTACCAGGCCGCGCGGGCCGCCGACGTCCCGATGGAGCTGGCCACCCGGTTCTGGCGGGCGATGGGCTTCCCCGACATCGGGCAGTCCCGGGCGCTCACCGACGGCGACGTGATCGCGCTGCGGCGCCTCGCCGGCCTGGTCGAGTCCGGGCTGCTCAGCGAGTCGATGGCGATCCAGGTGGCCCGGTCCACCGGCCAGACCACGGCCCGGCTGGCCGGCTGGCAGATGGACACCTTCCTGGAGAACCTCACCCAGGCCGTCGAGCCCGGGCTGACCCGCGCCGACGTGGCGTACCCGCTGGTCGAGCTGCTGCTGCCGGAGCTGGAGCAGTTCCTGGTGTACGTCTGGCGGCGCCAGCTGGCCGCCGTCACCGGCCGGGTGGTGCAGGCGGCCGAGGACCACGAGATCACCAGCGGTCGGCTCGCGGTCGGCTTCGCGGACCTGGTCGGCTTCACCCGGCTGTCCCGCCGGCTGGAGGAGGAGGAGCTCGGCGAGCTGGTCGAGACCTTCGAGAACACCTGCTCCGACCTGATCGCCGGCCAGGGCGGCCGGGTGATCAAGACCCTCGGCGACGAGATCCTCTACGTCTCCGAGGACCCGGCCACCGCCGCCGAGATCGCGCTCAGCCTGATCGACGCGCTGGCCGAGGACGAGACCATCCCGGCGCTGCGGGTCGGCATGGCCTTCGGGACGGTCACCCAGCGGATGGGCGACGTCTTCGGCACCACGGTCAACCTGGCCAGCCGGCTCACCTCGATCGCGCCCAAGGACGCGGTGCTGATCGACGGGGAGTTCGCCGCCGCGCTGGAGCAGAACGGCAGCGTCGCCCCGGCCGACTCGGAGGGGCCGGGCCTGGCCGAGGCGCTCTCGGTGGCGGCCGGGATGCCCGCCTCCGGGCTGCCGATGCCGGGGCCGGACGCGGGGGCGCGGTTCCATCTGCAGCCGATGTGGCGGCGGCCGGTGCGGGGGCTGGGGCTGGTGGAGCCGTGGCTGCTGTCGCGGCGGGTGAAGGCCGAGTAGCGGGGCGGTCGCGTTCGCCGGGCTTGGCCGGGCGTCGCCGGGGTAGGTCTCTTCGCCGGGTCGGCTTCATGGGGTGGTTTTGCGGGCTCGGCCGGGCTTCTTCGGGTGGCCGAACGGTTGAAGGTCGTACGGTCCGGTGCGGGTCCATCCGGGCAAACGGGGCATAACCGAACGAAATCGCCATAGTCTTGGTGCAAGCGGCCGGACGCGGGTGCGGTCGACCGGTGGGGGTCCGCGGGCGGGGGTCCGGCAGGACCGAGCACAGGGAGCGAGGCGAGCCGGTGAGCAGTGAGGCGATCATGACGGACCGCGGCTGCGACTGCGACGGCCCGCACCACCCCGACCCGTTGCCCGACCTGCGGCTGCAGTCGGTGGTCGAACTCGCCCAGGACATGGCCGGGGCGCTCACCCCGCTGGAGGCCGTCCGGGCCGCCGCCACCCGGGCCACCGAGGCACTGGGCGCCACCATGGCCGCCGTCTCGGTCTGGGACCGCGAGTCCGGCCGGCTGCGGGTGCTGGTCAACCACGGTGACCTCGCCCCCGGCGAGGAGGAGCTGCCGGAGGACGAGTCGTACCCGGTCGCGGACTTCCCGGAGATCGTCACCTATCTGGAGGAACGCTGGACCACCGGGCGGCTGCCGCGGGCCTGGCTGCAGACGGCGGAGAACATCGAGCCGCACGCCGGACACACGCATCCGACCGCCGGCGCGTACTGCCAGGAACGCGCCGCCGCACTGCGCCGGCGCGGGCGTGCGTGCTGCGTGGTCGCGCCGATCGTGCTGCACGGACAGGCCTGGGGCGAGCTCTACCTCGCCCGGGCGGCCGGCATGCCCGCCTTCACCGACGCCGACGCCGACTACGCGACCCTGCTCGCCGCCCAGATCTCGGCCGGGCTCGCCCAGACCGAACGCCTCGCCGACCTGCGCAGGCTCGCCTTCTCCGACCCGCTGACCGGCCTCGCCAACCGACGTGCCGTCGACGCCCGGCTGGACAGCGCGCTGGAGGCGCACAACCGGGACAACACCGTGGTCTCGCTGGTGGTCTGCGACGTCAACGGGCTCAAGCGGGTCAACGACCAGCTCGGCCACGAGATGGGCGACCGGCTGCTGGAACGCTTCGCCCACCAGCTCTCGCTGGCCGCCGCCAAACTGCCCGGCAGCCTGGCCGCCCGGCTCGGCGGCGACGAGTTCTGCCTGCTCGCCGAGGGCCAGAAGGCCGACGAGGTGGTCGCCGTCGCCGAGGAGCTGTGCGCGCGGGCGCTCGCCCTCGCCGAGGGCGAGGGAGTCGCCTGCGGGGTCGCCTCCACCGGCGACTCGATCGGGCCGGTCACCACCCCCGACCGGCTCTTCCGGCTCGCCGACGCCGCCCAGTACCGGGCCAAGGCCGCCCGCGCCGCCCATCCCGTGGTCGCCGGGCGCAGCCACGGCCCCGGCTTCTCGCCCGACCCCACCGTGCTACTGGCCGACGCCGCCGACCCGCACCACCGGGCCGACGGGCGGCGCGGACCGGGCGGCCGACCGGGCACCGCCGACCGGCGGCGCTTCCGTGGCGCCGCCCACAGCGCCGACCCGGGGCAGCTGCTCACCGCCGTGCTCGCCTCCCTCGACCAGGCCGCGGCGGCCCGCGCCGTCCACCCGGCCGACACCCTCGGCAAGCTGGTGGTCGTCGCGGAGACCTCCGCCCGACTGCTCGACGCGGTCGGCTGGTGGGTCTCGTACGTCCCGCCCGGCTCCCAGCGGATGCGCACCGCCCAGCACGCCGTCTACCGGATGACCAGCGGCCCCAGCAGCACCCGCGCCGAGACCCAGCGTGCCCAGATCGAGGCCCCGGACGCCGTCTTCGACCTCCGCCACTACCCGATGACCCGCCGGGCCGTCCGTGGCGGCGCCTTCTCCCTGCGGGCGGGGGCGGCGGGGAACGATCCGGCGGAGGAGGCGATGCTCGTGGTGTCCGGGTACCGGGGGATGGTCGCGGCGGGTGGGCAGAATCCGGCGGGTGGGTGGCTGGTGGAGCTCTTTGCGGATGATGCCACTTTGCCGCTGGGGCAGGTTGCTTGTGCGATGAGGGCCTTGGTGGCGGTGGCGGTGGCGGGGGCGGCTTCTCCTCCGGTGTTGTGAGGGGTGGGGGGTCTGTCGTTTGGGGTGGGCTCTCGGGAGAGTGGGGTGCGGGGGCGGTTCCGGGGGTGGGTGCTCCGGGGGCTGGGTGATTTTCGGACTGCCGACCCTGTCTGCGTATGCCCGGCCGCCGTTGGCAGTCTGAAAATCACCCGTCACGCCCCTCTCCGCACCCACCCCCTCCACCGCCCCCTCCCGCAGCGCGTCCCTCTCGCCTGGAGTGGTTCGTGGGGTGGGGGTGCGGGCGCGCGGGCTTTCGCCCGGCACGCCCGCGTGCGGGCCTCACTGGGGGTGGTGGTGAGGCGTGAGGGAAACGACGCGCGCCGCACACGGGGGGAACACCTCGGGGAAACCGCCGATCAGGCAGCATGGGCGCATGGAGCGCACGCTGGAAGACTGGATCGCCGAGGTCAAGGCCGACCTGGGCATCGACCTGGATGTGGATGTCCGGGGACTGCTCGACCTGGCCCGGGTGGTCGCGCACGGGGTGGCCCGGCCGGCCGCGCCGTTGACCGCTTTTCTGATCGGTTATGCGGCCGCGCAGCAGGGGGGCGGGCCGGCGGCTGTTGCCGAGGCGAGTCGGCGGACGGCGGCGCTCGCGGAGCGGTGGGCTCCGACCGATGACGGGCCGGGGGACGCGTGAGCGCGGTAGCCGCCGCCGGTGTGGAGCTGGGTGTGCTGAGTTGGTCGCGGGCCCGGGAGGCGGCGCGGTGGGCGGGGCTGCGGCCGCTGCCGGTGGTGGGGCTGGCGTTGGCCGAGGCGCTCGGGCACGTGCTGGCCGAGCCGCTGGGCGCGCTGACCGATCTGCCCGCCTTCGACACCTCGGCGATGGACGGGTGGGCGGTCGCCGGGCCCGGGCCCTGGCGGGTCGCCGGGCGGGTGCTGGCCGGGTGCGGTGAGGTCGCTCCGTTGGCCGACGGTGGTGCGGTGGAGATCGCCACGGGTGCTCAACTGCCGCCCGGGGCGACGGCCGTGCTGCGGCGTGAGCACGGGCGGGTGGACGGCGGGCTGCTGCGTGAGTGCGGTGCGGGGCGGCTGACCACGGGGCAGGACGTGCGTCCGCGTGGCCAGGAGTGCCGTCGGGGTGAGGAGTTGCTGCCCGCCGGGACGGTGGTGGGGCCGGCGGTGCTGGGCCTGGCGGCCGCCTGCGGTCATGACCGGCTGGCGGTGCGCCGTCGCCCGGTGGTCGAACTGTTGGTGTTGGGCGATGAGTTGCTCGATTCCGGGGTTCCCGGGCCGGGGCTGGTGCGGGATGCGCTCGGTCCGCTGCTGCCGCCCTGGTTGCGGGCGGCAGGTGTCGAGGTGGCCGAAGTGCGGTGCGTGCGCGATGACTTCGGGCTGTTGCGGGACGCGCTGCGGCACTCCACCGCCGATGTGGTGGTGACCACCGGGGGGACCGCCGCCGGGCCGGTGGACTTCCTACACCGGGCGCTCGTCGAGGTCGGTGCCCAGCTGCTGGTGGACGGTGTGGCCGTGCGGCCCGGGCATCCGATGCTGCTGGCCGAACTGCCCGGCGGGCGGCACCTGGTGGGCCTGCCCGGCAATCCGCTGGCCGCCGTCGCCGGGATGGTCACGCTCGCGCTGCCGCTGCTGCACGCGCGGGCCGGACGGGCCGCCGCCGCTCCCGTGCTCGCCCGGACGGCGGTGCTGCTGCCCGGGCATCCGGTGGACACCCGGCTGCAGCCGGTGCGGCGCACCGCCGAGGGTGTCGTGCCGCTCGCCTTCGACGGGCCGGCCATGCTGCGCGGGCTGGCCCGGGCCGAGGCGCTGGCCGTCGTGCCGCCCGGCGGGGCGGACGCGGGGCAGGTCGTCGAGCTGGTGGAGGCGCCGTGAGCCGGCTGCGGCGGATCGCGGCGCCGGGCACGGAGCCGTGGGCGGACGCCGGGATCGTGCTGCCCGCCCGGCGCACCGCGCCCGCGATGGCGCAGGTCGGCTCGCGGCTGCTGCTCGCGCTCGCCGTGCTGGTCGCCACCTCGGTGATCGTCTACCTCGACCGGGGCGGCTACCACGACAACGCGGGCGGCGAACTGAGCTTCCTGGACGCGGCGTACTACGCCACCGTGACGCTCTCCACCACCGGCTACGGGGACATCACCCCGTACAGCGACGGCGCCCGGCTCACCAACATCCTGGTGATCACCCCGTTGCGCGTGCTGTTCCTGATCATCCTGGTCGGCACCACCCTGGAGGTGCTCACCGAACGCACCCGCCTGCAATGGCGGTTGAACCGCTGGAGGTCCACCGTGCGCGAGCACACCGTCGTCATCGGGTTCGGGACGAAGGGGCGCAGCGCCGTCGACACCCTGCTCGGGCAGGGGGTGAAGGCGGAGGAGATCGTGGTCGTCGACCCGCAGCGCAAGGTGATCGAGAGCGCCTCGCAGCACGGCCTGGTCGGGGTGGTCGGCGACGCGACCAGGACCGACACCCTGGTGCGGGCCGCCGTCCCCAACGCGGCCCGGATCGTGGTCGCCCCGGAGCGGGACGACACGGCGGTGCTGATCACCCTGACGGCACGCCAGTTGAACAAGGCCGCCACCGTGGTCGCGGCGGTCCGGGAGGACGAGAACGCGCCGCTGCTGCGGCAGAGCGGGGCCGACGTGGTGGTCACCAGCTCCAGTTCGGCCGGGCGGTTGCTCGGGCTGTCGATGCTCAGCCCGCACGCCGGGGCGGTGATGGAGGACCTGCTGACCTACGGGAACGGGCTGGACGTGGTGGAACGGCCGGTCACCCGGGCCGAGGCCGGGCACAGTCCGCGTGAGTGCGAGGAGTTGGTGGTCGCGGTGGTGCGCGGCCGGCGGGTGCTCAACTACACCGAGCCGGAGGCCGCCGTGCTCCAGCTCACCGACCGGGTGATCGTCATCAAGTCCTCCGGTCCGGGCGGGGCCTGAACTCCGAACCGCCGTGCGGCGCAGTAGGTTCGGGGCATGCATGCGATGACGATTCCCGTACCCGGCGGCCCCGAGGCGCTGGTGTGGTCCGAGGTCCCCGATCCGGTGCCCGGCGAGGGCGAGGTCCTGGTCGAGGTGGCGGCCACCGCCGTCAACCGCGCCGACCTGCTCCAGCGGCAGGGCTCCTACAATCCGCCGCCCGGTGCCTCGCCGTACCCGGGGCTGGAGTGCGCCGGGCGGATCGTCGCGCTCGGTCCGGGCGTGGCCGGCTGGGCGGTCGGCGACGAGGTGTGCGCGCTGCTGGCCGGTGGCGGCTACGCGCAGAAGGTCGCGGTGCCGAGCGGGCAGCTGCTGCCGCTGCCGAAGGGGCTGAGCCCGGAGCAGGCCGCGGCGCTGCCGGAGGTGGCCTGCACGGTGTGGTCCAACGTCTTCCTCACCGCCCACCTGCGGCCGGGCGAGACGGTGCTGCTGCACGGCGGCGCCAGCGGGATCGGGACGATGGCGATCCAGCTGGCCAAGGCCGTCGGCGCGCGGGTCGCGGTGACGGCCGGCAGCCCGGCGAAGCTGGCCCGGTGCACCGAGCTGGGCGCGGACATCGTGATCGACTACCACGAGCAGGACTTCGTCGAGGTGCTCCGGGAGGCCACCGACGGGGCCGGGGCGGACGTGATCCTGGACATCATGGGCGCCAAGTACCTGCAGCGGAACGTGGACGCGCTGGCGGTCAACGGGCGACTGGTGATCATCGGGCTGCAGGGCGGGGTGAAGGGCGAGCTCGACCTCAACGCGCTGCTGCGCAAGCGGGCGGCGGTGATCGCCACCAATCTGCGCGGGCGGCCGCTGGCGGAGAAGGCGGCGATCGTGGCGGCGGTGCGGGAGCACGTCTGGCCGCTGGTCGAGTCCGGGGTGGTGAAGCCGGTGGTGGACCGGGTGCTGCCGCTGACCTCGGTGGGCGACGCGCACCGGGTGCTGGAGGCGGGCGAGCAGGTCGGGAAGGTCGTGCTGACGGTCTGAGCGGGGCCGGACGGCTTCCGGCGACTGTCCGAAATGCCGCGTTTATCAGTTTGTGTGACGCTGGTCCGGAGCTGTCCCGCCGCCGATGCCGCCCCCGGGCGCGATCGGCCGTCGGAAGGACTCCGACCGTGGCCGCAACTCCGCACGCCGTCCTCGGGCCGCTGCCCGCCGCGCCGTACCGCTGTCGTGACCGCTGTGACTGCTGTGATCGCCGTGACCGCCGGACCCGTGCCGTCCGTCCGACCGGCCGGGCCCGGCGGCTGCTCGCGGCGGCCGTGCTGGGGCTGACGCTCCCGCTGGCCGCCGCGACCGGGGCGGTGGCGGAGTCCCCGCCGAGTGCCTCGGCTCAGGCGGCGGGCTTCCCGGTGGCGGGCTTCCCGGTCTGGGGCGGTGATGAGGCCCAGGGCGACGACCAGGCCCAGGGGGACGACCAGGCCCAGGGCGATGACGGGACCCGGGCCGACGACGAGAGCCAGGGTGCCGACGGGCCGGCCGTGTCGTCCGGGCCGGCCGTGTCGTCCGGGCCGGCCGTGGCGTCGCCCAGGGCCGCGCCGCCGCAGTACGTGCTGCCCGACCGGTCCCGCCCGGACTTCGCCGCGCTCCGGGCGCACCGCCACCGCCCCGCCCTCGTGCCCGACCAGGTGCCGGAGCAGGCACCCGACCAGGCGTCCGAGCAGGCGCCGGACCAGGCCGGCGGGCAGCTGCCCGAGCAGGTCCAGGAGCAGGGCGCCACGGCCGACCAGCCGGACGCGGACACCCCGGAGGCGTCCGCCCCCGCCGCCGGGCCGGACACCGCCGGGTCGGACACCGCCACGGTGGCCGCCGGTCGGTCCGAGGCGGTCGCGGTCGCCCCCGTCCTGCTCCCGGCCCGCTGGCAGGACCCCTCCACGCTCCAGCTGCCGCTGGGGGTGGGGCTGGGGTTGATCGGCTGCGGCCTGGGGCTGGTGGGGCTGCGGCTGCGGAAGGGCTGAGGCGTGCGGCCGGGGCGCGGGGTGTGCGTCCCGGGCGTGGAGATTCGGTGCGGGTTCCCGGCGGGTGTGTCCGAGGAGCGGGGCGGGTTTCGCGGGGTGTCGGGGGAGGTGCTGTGTGCGCCCGGGGCGGGGACGGTCGGTGGGAACTGAGTATCCGTACGGATTCCCGCGCGGGCCGTCGGGGCGTACCGTCGTCACGGGTGGCGCAGGACGGCGGAACGCACGGGGGCTTCCGCCCGACCAACCCCAGTGAGAGAGAATGTTGTTCATGACGAATCCGATGAACGAGCGCTCGTCGCAGGAGCCCTTCCGGGCCGCCGGCGGGCAGTCGCAGGACGGCCAGAAGGTGCTGATCGTCGGACCGGACGGGCTGCCCGTGGGCCAGGGGTTCGCCACGGTGCCGCTGGAGGGGGACGACGAGGCGGACACGCCGCGCGAGCTCCCGGTGACCGAGATGGTCGAGCAGCCCGCCAAGGTCATGCGGATCGGCAGCATGATCAAGCAGTTGCTGGAGGAGGTCCGGGCGGCGCCGCTCGACGAGGCCAGCCGGGTCCGGTTGAAGGACATCCACGCCAGTTCGATCAAGGAGCTGGAGCTCGGGCTGGCCCCGGAGCTGGTGGCCGAGCTGGAGCGGCTCTCGCTGCCGTTCACCGACGACACCATCCCCACCGAGGCCGAGCTGCGGATCGCCCAGGCCCAGCTGGTGGGCTGGCTGGAGGGCCTGTTCCACGGCATCCAGACCGCCCTGTTCGCCCAGCAGATGGCCGCGCGGGCGCAGCTGGAGCAGATGCGGCGCGCGCTGCCGCCCGGTCTGCACAACGGGGAGCCGGACGAGGAGGACCCGGGCCAGGGCCGCGGCATCCGTTCCGGTCCCTACCTGTAGGTCCACTGTCGCCGGGTCCGGCGGGCCCGTCGGGGGACGGGACGTACCGCGACGATCCGCCCCCGGACCACGGCGCCGCGACCCGGCGCCGGCGGTCCGGGGGCAGGATCGGCCCTGGACCGATCACCGTCGGCGGAAGCCGATACCCTGACCCCTGTCGCTGGCCGGTCGAGCCGCCGCGGCAGGGGGTTCGCCGGGCCCGCGGGCCGGGCCCACCACGCACGGACGAGACCTAACGTCACGGTTGCGGCAGCACCACCGCGCCGAGGGGGAGCAGAGGACCATGAGCGAGCACGGCAACGCGGCGGTCGAGGGCTCCGCGCTGGGCCACGGCCGCTATGTGCTGCAGCGGCTGCTGGGCGAGGGCGGCATGGCCTCCGTGCACCTCGCCTACGACAGCGTGCTGGACCGGCAGGTCGCGCTGAAGAGCATGCACAGCGAGCTGGGCCGGGACGACTCGTTCAAGGAGCGGTTCCGCCGCGAGGCGCAGGCCGTGGCCCGGCTGGAGCACCCGAACATCGTCACGGTGTACGACAGCGGTGAGGACGTCGCCGCGGACGGCTCCAGCACGCCGTACATCGTCATGCAGCTGATCGACGGCCAGGGCCTGCGCGAGGCGATCAACGAGGCGGTGGTCCAGTACGGCGCGATGCCGACCGAGCAGGCCCTGCGGGTCGTCGTCGGGGTGCTGAACGCGCTGGAGGCCTCGCACGACATGGGCCTGGTGCACCGCGACATCAAGCCCGGGAACGTCATGTTCGACCGCAAGGGCAATGTCAAGGTCATGGACTTCGGCATCGCCCGGGCGCTGGAGTCGGGGGTCACCTCGATGACCCAGACCGGCATGGTGGTCGGCACCCCGCAGTACCTGTCGCCCGAGCAGGCGCTCGGCAAGCCGGTGGACGCCCGTTCCGACCTGTACTCGGTCGGCGTGATGCTCTTCGAGATGCTCACCGGCCAGCTGGTCTTCGACGGCGACTCGGCCTTCTCGATCGCCTACAAGCACGTCCAGGAGGAGCCCCCGGCCCCGTCCGCCCTGAACCGCTCGATCACCCCGGCGGTGGACGCGTTCGTGGCCCAGGCGCTGCGCAAGGATCCGGCGCACCGGTTCCAGAGCGCGGCCGCGATGCGGGACGAGGCGGAGCGGCTGATCGCGGAGCTGAAGGGCGGCGGCGCCGGGCACGCGCTGCAGGCCAGCTCCCCGCTGGTGATCAAGGAGGGCCCGCGCTCGGTGTCCGCGACGCCGCAGGCCCCGCAGGCGCCGCAGACCCCGCACCCGTTCCAGCAGCAGCCGCCCCAGCACCCGCAGCACCCCCAGCCGCAGCACCCGCAGCAGCAGTACCGGACGCCGCCGCCCGCGTACCAGACGCCACCGCCGGCCTACCAGCAGCAGCGCCCGCAGTACCAGACCCCGCCGCCCGCGTACCAGACGCCGCGGCCGCAGGCCCCGCAGACGCCGCAGCCCTTCCGCCCGCCGATGCACGCCCCGGGCCCGCAGCCGATGCCGCCGTACCAGCAGCCGAAGCCCAGCGGCGGCGGCTGCTCGACGGCCTTCGTGGTGATCGCGATCATCGTCGGCGTGCTGGTGCTGGCCGGCATCATCATCGCGATCGTGGTCAACAAGGCGCAGACCACCACCAACGGCAAGTTCCATTCCGAGCGTCCGGCCGCGGTCGTGCTGGTGGGCCCGGAGGCCGACCGGAACGGGCTGGTCTGACCGTTTCCAGCCGCTTCGCACGTGTCACGGCTGCGTGCCGGAAGCGGTAGCGTTCGGGGATACGTAAGCGACAGGGCACCGCGATTCCGAGCGAACGCCCGGGGCGAGGAGCGATGGCACAGACGCAGCAGCCGGACGACGAGGCGGGTGCCCGCGCGAACGGAGCGACCGGCGGAATGCCGCGGATCCCCGAGCCGGGCAGTGAAGCCGCGACCTCCGCGCTGCCGCCGTTCGGCGGGGCCGGCGGGCTGCACACCCCGGGCCGCGGGGTCCCGATGGGCACGGTCGGCGACGGCCGCTACCGGCTGACCCACCGGCTCGGCCGCGGTGGCATGGCCGAGGTGTTCGCCGCCGAGGACATCCGGCTGGGACGCACCGTCGCGGTCAAGCTGCTGCGCGGCGAGCTGGCGCAGGACGAGGTCGCCCGGGTGCGTTTCACCCGCGAGGCACATGCCGTCGCCGCGCTGAACCACCACTCGATCGTCGCGGTCTACGACACCGGCGAGGAGTACGTCGGGGACGAGTCCACGCCGTACATCGTGATGGAGCTGGTCGAGGGCCGGACCGTCCGCGAGCTGCTGGTGGACGAGGAGGCGCCGCCGGTCGACCAGGCGCTGATCATCATCGCCGGGGTGCTGGAGGCGCTGGCGTACAGCCACCGCAACGGCATCGTGCACCGCGACATCAAGCCCGCCAACGTGATCATCACCCACGCCGGCGCGGTCAAGGTGATGGACTTCGGCATCGCCCGGGCGCTGACCGGTGGGGCCACCACGATGACCCAGACCGGCATGGTCATGGGCACCCCGCAGTACCTGTCGCCCGAGCAGGCGCTCGGCAAGGCGGTCGACCACCGCTCCGACCTGTACGCGGCCGGCTGCATGCTCTACGAGCTGCTCACGCTGCGCCCGCCGTTCACCGGCGACACCCCGCTGTCGGTGGTCTACCAGCACGTCCAGGACATGCCGGTGCCGCCCTCGCAGGCCAACAGCCGGGTGCCGCTCGGCCTGGACCCGCTGGTGCTGCGCTCGCTCGCCAAGAACCCGGACGACCGCTTCCAGGACGCCGACGAGTTCCGCGCCCACCTGCAGCACGCGCTGCGCGAGATGCACGGCGCGGCCGGGGCCGGCTGGGTCGGCACGGCCGCCGGGATGCCCGGCGACACCGGGGCCACCCAGGTGCTCCGGCCGGACCAGGCGGCGGCCACCCAGGCCTTCGGCGCGGTCGGCCCGGGCGACCAGACCTCGGTGCTGCCGTACTCGCCGGGCGGCCCGCACACCCCTGCGCCCTACCAGGGGGCGCAAGGCGGCGACGACGAGTACGACGACCACGACGACCACGGCCGTCGGCGGCGCGGGCCGTGGGCCTGGGTGGCCGGCGGGATCGCGGTGCTGGTCGCGGCCGGGGCCGGGATCGCCTTCGCGCTCAGCGGGGGCGGCGGCGGCAACCTGCCGGTCCAGCCCAGTACGCCCGCACCGGCGGTCAGCACCGTCGAGTCGACCACGCCGAACCAGAACGGCCAGCCGACCCAGCCGCCGTCGACCTCCGGCAGCCGGCGGCCGAACCAGCCGGCCGACACCGGGACGTACGGCAGCGGCGGCGGTACCGGCGGCAACAACATGTCGCCGTCGCCGGGTTCGGGCAAGCACTCGACCTCGCCGTCCCCGACGCCGAGCCACTCGGCCTCCGCCAGCACGACGCCGACCGGCGGGGCGAGCACCGCGCCGACCTCGGGAACGGGCGAGGGCAGCGGTTCGACCGCCCCGAAGCCGCCGCAGCCGTCGACGAAGCCGCCCGGCGGCAACGGTGGTGCCGGTGGCGCCGGTGGCGCGGGTGCCGCCGGCGGTTCCGGCGGCGGGCCCACGCTGCCGGCCACCAACCCCTGACGGGATCAGTTGGCGAAGGCGTCCAGGACCTGCTCGTACTCCTGGCACCACCACGCCAACTGGCCCGCCGAGGCGGGGTAGAGCGGGTCGGCCCGGTGGTCGGCCCGCTGGTAGCGCCACTGCAGCATCCAGAAGTCGTTCAGCCGCTCCCACCAGACCCGGTGCGCGGCGGCGGCCAACTGCTCGGCGGTGGCGGCTCCGGAGGCCCGGTAGGCCTGTGAGTAGCGGCGGACCCGGACCAGGTCCAGGGCGCCGCCGGTGCGGTCGTTGAACAGCAGGGTGGCGGCCCGGACGGCCTCCTCGGCGCGCGGCTGCGGGCCCAGCTTGTCCCAGTCCAGGACGGCCGCGACCCGGTCGCCGTCGTACAGCAGGTTGAGCCCGTGGAAGTCGCCGTGGGTCCAGCCGGTGGGCGGGGTGGCGAGCGGGTCGGGGCGGCGGTGGGCGTTCTCGGCGAGCAGTTCCAGCCGTTCGTCGAGCCGTTGGACGACCAGGGCGTCCAGGTCGCCGTACGGGCGGTGGGCGCGGGCGCGGTCCCGCAGGTCGCGGGCGAGTTCGGCGCTGTCGAGGGGGTCGGCGCTGCGGTAGCCGGCGGGTTGGTCGAGGGGGGTGCAGACCTCGTCGAGTGCGCCGTGCAGTCGGCCGAGCAGCGCGCCGAGCGCGTCGCACTGCGACGGTTCGAGCTCGGTGCCGTGCCGGTGTCGGCCATCGGTCCAGGGGAACAGCGCGAACAGCCGGCCGTCCAGGCCGGCCACCGTCCCGCCGCGGCCGGAGCAGCTCAACGGGGGTGCCACGGGCAGTCCCAGGGCGTGCAGGTCGGTCATCGCGCGGTGGTGGGCGAGGATCTTCGGACGGTTGGCGGTGGCGGCGTCGACGTAGCACTTCAGGAAGTACGTCCCGGCCTCGGCGGTGACCCGGTAGCCCCGGTTCAGCAGGCCTTCGGCGACCGGTTCGGCGGTCAGCAGCCGCCCCACCCGGAAGCGGGCCAGGACCTCGGTGAGTGCGCTGCGCGGGACGGGTGGACTGAGGGTCCCTATCGGCGGTGCGGCGAGGTCGGGGCGGGCCGGGGCGCAGGCGAGGGTCTGGCTGAAAGTCACGTGCAGAGGTTATGGCCCCCTGGTGGGGGCCCTTGACAAACCATCACATGTGTGAAGTGCCGTATCAGTACTGATGATCGGCCTGGTGCCGCGCCACGTAGGCGGCCGCCTGGGTGCGTCGCTCCATGCCCATCTTGGCGAGCAGACTGGAGACGTAGTTCTTGACCGTCTTCTCGGCCAGGTGCAACTCGTTGCCGATCTGACGATTGGTCATCCCCTCGCCGATCAGATCGAGGATCCGCCGCTCCTGCTTGGTGAGTTGGGCCAGCCGCTCGTCCTCCTTCTCGCCGCCGTCGCGCAGTCGGGCGAGCACCCGGCTGGTGGCGACCGGGTCGAGCAGGGAGCGGCCGGCCGCGACGTCCCGGACAGCGGTGATCAGGTCGGTGCCGCGGATCGCCTTCAGGACGTAGCCGGAGGCGCCCGCCATGATCGAGTCGAACAGCGCCTCGTCGTCCGAGAACGAGGTCAGCATCAGGCACTTGATCTCGGGCAGCCGGGAGCGGATCTCGCGGCAGACCTCGACCCCGTTGCCGTCCGGCAGCCGGACGTCGAGCACCGCGACGTCGGGGTGGACCGCCGGGATCCGGGTGAGTGCCTCGGCGGCCGTGCCGGCCTCGCCGACGATCTCGATGTCGTCCTCGACGGAGAGCAGATCGTGCACGCCCCGCCGGACGACCTCGTGGTCATCGAGCAGGAACACCCTGATTTGTCCGTTATCAGTCACGTGCAAAGCCTCCCATATCACCGTACTCAAGGCCTATCGTGTCCAGCTTCGCGAAGGCGGGATCAGGCCACAACCGACCGAAACCGATACCGAGAACCCCCTTACGTACGGGCGTCCGCCCGGATAACGTGCGCTGGTGTCCTGAAGGCGCTCGAATTGAGAGCTGCGTCACGCCGACCGTCACCCCCACCCTTCCGACGGCGAGCCGGGCGCGGCACCCTCGGGGTCGTAGGCCCTGAACAAGTAGGACGTCCTAGCGCAAGCGCGCCAAGGGCGGACGCTGGGTAACGTTCTCGTGAGGGCCGCCGTCGGAACAGGATCACCACCTGCCACGCCATGGGTGCGCACACCCACGCGCGCCCCGCGAGGCGGTGACCGGACCGGTCACCGGCGACCCCGGGCGGCCGGACAGACCGAGGAGTGAACGTGACCGTCAAAAGCACGGCGAGGACCCGCAAGAAGGCGGCCCCCGCTGTCCCTGACACCCTCCGCGCCACGGGGACGGACGCCCAGCCGGAGCTCGTCCAACTGCTCACGCCGGAAGGCGAGCGGGTCGAGCACCCGGACTACCCCCTCACCACCACTCCCGAGGAGCTGCGAGCCTTCTACCGCGACCTGGTGCTGGTGCGCCGGTTCGACGCGGAGGCCACCACGCTCCAGCGCCAGGGCGAGCTGGGCCTGTGGGCCTCGCTGCTCGGGCAGGAGGCCGCCCAGGTGGGCTCCGGCCGGGCCATGCGCCCCGGCGACTACGCCTTCCCCACCTACCGCGAGCACGGCGTGGCCTGGTGCCGCGACGTCGACCCGCTGAACCTGCTCGGCATGTTCCGCGGCGTGAACCACGGCGGCTGGGACCCGAACGAGAAGAACTTCCACCTGTACACCATCGTGATCGGCGCGCAGGCCCTGCACGCCACCGGCTACGCGATGGGCATCACCAAGGACGGCGCCGACGACGCGGTGATCGCGTACTTCGGCGACGGCGCCTCCAGCCAGGGCGACGTCAACGAGGCCTTCACCTTCGCCTCGGTCTACAACGCGCCCGTGGTGTTCTTCTGCCAGAACAACCAGTGGGCGATCTCCGAGCCCACCACCACCCAGACCAAGATCCCGCTGTACCGCCGCGCCTCCGGCTTCGGCTTCCCCGGCGTCCGGGTCGACGGCAACGACGTGCTGGCCTGCCTCGCGGTCACCCGCTGGGCGCTCGACCACGCCCGCAGCGGCAACGGCCCGGTGCTGATCGAGGCCTTCACCTACCGGATGGGCGCGCACACCACCAACGACGACCCGACCCGCTACCGGCCCACCGAGGAGACCGAGGCCTGGAAGGCCAAGGACCCGATCCTGCGGCTGCGCACCCTCCTGGAGAAGGAGGGCCTGGCGGACGAGGAGTTCTTCGCCGCCGTCGACGCCGAGAGCGAGCAGCTGGGGCTGCGGGTGCGCGAGGGGGTGCGCGGGATGCCGGACCCGGACCCGACGCTGATCTTCGACCACGTGTACAGCGAGCCGCACGCGTTGGTCGATGAGGAACGGGCCGGGTACGTCGAGTACGCGGCCTCCTTCGAGGCGGGGGAGAAGCACTGATGGCCGGGCAGCTGAGCATCGCCAAGGCGCTCAACGAGGCGTTGCGCAAGTCGCTGGAGAACGACCCGAAGACCCTGCTGATGGGCGAGGACATCGGGAAGCTCGGCGGCGTCTTCCGGATCACCGACGGCCTGCAGAAGGACTTCGGCGAGGACCGGGTGATCGACACCCCGCTGGCCGAGTCCGGCATCATGGGCACCGCGATCGGCCTCGCGCTGCGCGGCTACCGCCCGGTGGTGGAGATCCAGTTCGACGGTTTCGTCTACCCGGCGTTCGACCAGATCGTCTCCCAGCTGGCCAAGATGCACGCCCGCGCGCTCGGGCACGTCAAGATGCCGGTCACCGTCCGCATCCCCTACGCGGGTGGAATCGGCGCGGTCGAGCACCACAGCGAGTCGCACGAGGCGTACTTCGCGCACACCGCCGGTCTGCGGGTGGTCAGCCCGTCCAACGCGCACGACGCGCACTGGATGCTGCGGCAGGCCATCGAGTCGGACGATCCGGTCATCTTCCTGGAGCCCAAGCGGCGTTACTGGGACAAGGGCGAGGTCGGGGCCGCCGCGGACCTCGGGCTGCACGACGCCCGGATCGTCCGTCCCGGCGCGGACCTGACGCTGATCGCCTACGGCCCGATGGTCAAGGTCTGCCTGGAGGCCGCCGCGACCGCCGAGGAGGAGGGCCGCCGGGTGGAGGTCGTCGACCTGCGCTCGCTCTCCCCGATCGACTTCACCGCGCTGGAGGAGTCGGTCAAGCGCACCGGACGGGCCGTCGTGGTGCACGAGGCGCCGGTCTTCATGGGCATGGGTGCGGAACTGGCCGCCCGGCTCACCGAGAAGTGCTTCTACCACCTGGAGGCACCGGTGTTGCGGGTCGGCGGCTACCACGCGCCCTACCCGCCGTCCCGGGTCGAGGAAGCCTTCCTGCCCGACCTGGACCGCGTGCTCGACGCCGTCGACCGCGCGCTCGCGTACTGATCCGGGGGAGCGAAGATGACCACCGAAGTTCGCTCGCTCCGCGAGTTCAAGATGCCCGACGTGGGCGAGGGCCTGACCGAGGCCGAGATCCTCAGCTGGTACGTCAAGCCCGGTGACACCGTCACCGACGGGCAGGTCGTCTGCGAGGTGGAGACCGCCAAGGCGGCGGTGGAGCTGCCGATCCCGTTCACCGGGGTCGTCGAGCAGCTCTTCTTCCCGGCAGGCACCACGGTCGACGTCGGCACCGTGATCATCACGGTGGCGGTCGCCGGTGGGGCGGGGGCCGCCCCGGCTGCCGCTGCCGCGCCCGTCGCCGCCGCCCAGGCACCGGCCGCCGAGCCGGAGCCGGAGCGGCGGGAGGTGCTGGTCGGGTACGGCCCGCGCACCGGCGCCACCCAGCGCCGGGCCCGGCGGACGACCACCACGACCGTCACCGCGTCCCAGCCGGCCCCGGTCGCGGCTGTCGCCGCCCCGGCGCCGGTCGCGGCCGCCCCGGCGGTCGTCCCGTCCGTGGTCGAACTTCCGTCCGGCGACCGGCCGTTGGCCAAGCCGCCGGTGCGCAAGCTGGCCAAGGACCTGGGCATCGACCTGCGGGCCGTCACCCCGACCGGTCGGGACGGCGTGATCACCCGCGAGGACGTGCACGCCCACGCGGCGGCCCTGGCCGCGCCGACGGCGCCGGCCGTCGGGCAGCCGGTCGCGGTCGAGCCGGCCGAGGCCGTGCCGACGCCGCTGCCGGTGTCCACCGCGGGCGACGTCCGGGTGCCGATCAAGGGCGTCCGCAAGGCGACCGCGCAGGCGATGGTGGCCTCGGCCTTCACCGCCCCGCACGTCACCGAGTTCGTCCAGGTCGACGTGACCCGCACCATGAAGTTCGTCCGCAAGCTCAAGGAGAGCGGCGAACTGGGCCGGGACGTCCGGGTCAGCCCGCTGCTGCTGGTCGCCAAGGCGCTGCTGGTGGCGATCAAGCGGCACCCCGAGATCAACGCCCAGTGGGACGAGGCGGCCCAGGAGATCGTGATCAAGGGTCAGGTGAACCTCGGCATCGCCGCGGCCACCCCGCGCGGTCTGATCGTCCCGAACATCAAGGACGCCGGTGCCAAGACCCTTGCGGGCCTGGCCACTTCGCTCGGCGAGCTGGTCGAGACCGCCCGCCAGGGCAAGACCTCGCCGGCCGACATGCAGGGCGGCACGGTCACCATCACCAACGTCGGCGTCTTCGGCGTCGACACCGGCACCCCGATCCTCAACCCGGGCGAGGCGGCCATCCTGGCCTTCGGCGCGGTCCGGGAGCTGCCGTGGGTGCACAAGGGCAAGGTCGTCCCGCGCCAGGTCACCACACTCGCGCTCTCCTTCGACCACCGGCTGGTGGACGGGGAGTTGGGCTCCCGGGTGCTGGCCGACGTGGCCGGGCTGCTGGAGTTCCCGAAGCGCCTGATCACCTGGGGCTGACGGCCCGCCGGGCATGACGAAGGGGCCCTGTTCCGTACCGCCGTACGGAGCAGGGCCCTTCGTCGTACCCGCCTGTCGACTACCGCTGGCGGCGCAGGCGCCGGACGGCGAGCAGGACGCCGCCCCCGAGCGCGAGCAGCACGGCGGAGGAGGTGGCCAGGAAGGCGTTGGTGGCGGAGGCGCCGGTGTGGGCGAGCTCCGGGGTGCCGGCCGGGGCGGTGGTCGCCGGGGCGGCGGTGGGGACGGCCCCGGCGGCGGGGGCGGCGGTGGTCTTCTCGGCGGCGGGCTGGACGGCCTTGGCCGGGGCGGGCTTGCCGGCCGGGGCCTGCTGGCCGGCGGCGGGCGCGGTCCGGGGGTGGGTGACCTTCATGGTGTGGAGGTCCCAGGACTCCAGCGTGGACTTGTCGTTGGTGGCGTTGGTCACCAGGTTCAGCGCGGTCAGATCCTTGGCCGTGCCCGGGGCGAGGGAGATCCGGAACCAGAAGTCGGAGTTGGTCTTGTCGGCCAGCGGCTGCGCCAGCGAGTCGGTCCGGACGTCGATCCCGATGCAGTCCGCGGCGAGCTTCAGCGGCTTCCAGGCACCGTTCTGCTTGACCTCGATCCGCACGTCCCCGGTGCGCAGGGGGGCGCCGGAGGCGGGGGCGATGCCCAGGGCCGGGGCCGTCCTGGCGACGTCGGCTCCGGTGCTGTTCTCCATCGAGAGGCCGAACTCGGTCCAGCTGCCGTCGGTGGCGACGCTCTTGTCGTGGCCGAAGGACAGGAAGTTCGAGAACGGCTCGGTCGGCTTGGCGGCCAGGTGGGGGCCGTCGTACCGCTGGTCGCCGCAGGCCCAGCCGGTGTCGGCGGCGATGAACTGGACGCCGCCCGCGAGGACGGTGGTGGCGGCGAGTACGGCGATGCGGCGGCGGCCGGAGAAGGCGCGGTCGTTCTTCGCAATACGGGTGATAACGGACGTGCGCATGACGTGACTCCCCAAGGTCATGGGTCTGACGGTGTGTGGGTGAAGACGACCGGCCCCGCTCCTGCTGAGCGGAAGCGCCCCCCGGCTCTGCCGGTCTCGCTCTCCGTGCCTTCACCCTGATAGACGTCCATCCCCGCCGGGGGTTGCAGGTGGATCGAAAAGTTTTTTCGGGAGTCTTCGACCGGGCTTCGGGATACTGCCGGAATGACGGATGAGCTGACGATCCGGCCGGAAGCGCGGCCGGACGAGGGTGGGGAACGTCGGTCGCTGCGGCGGGACGCTTCGGCGCCGGCGTTGCTGGCGGGGCTGATCTGCGTCGTGGTGTCGTTCTCCGGCCCGCTGGTGGTGGTCCTCGCCGCGGCGGCCGCCGGGCGGCTGGACCCGGCGCACACGGCGTCCTGGATCTGGGCGGTGGCGATCGGCAGCGGGGTGAGCGGCTTCGCGCTCAGCTGGTGGACCCGGACGCCGGTGATCACCGCCTGGTCCACCCCGGGGGCCGCGCTGCTGGTGACCAGCCTGGGCGACTACCCGTACCGCGAGGCGGTCGGGGCGTTCCTGGTGAGCGCGGTGGTGGTGACGCTGTTCGGGGTGACCGGCTGGTTCGGCCGGCTGATCGCGGCGGTGCCGGTCGGGATCGTGAACGCGATGCTGGCGGGCATCCTGTTCTCCTTCGGCGCCGGGATCTTCGGCGCCGTGCACGGCGCGCCGGTGCTGGTGGTGGGCAGCTTCGCGGCCTTCCTGCTGGCCAAGCGGTTCGCACCGCGGTACGCCGTGCCGGTCGCGCTGCTGGTCGGCGGGGTGCTGGCGGCGGTCACCGTCGGGCTGCCGCTGCACCCGGGCCCGGGCGGGCCGACCGTGCCGGTGCTCACGGTGCCGGCGTTCTCCTGGTCCGCCGTGGTGGGACTGGCGCTGCCGCTGACGATCGTGGTGCTGGCCTCGCAGAACGCGCCCGGCCTCGGGGTGATGCGGGCCTTCGGCTACCGGGCGGACGACCGGCTGCTGATCGGAGCCACCGGCGCGATGTCGCTGCTGATGGCGCCGCTCGGCTCGCCCGGGGTGAACCTGGCGGCGATCACCGCGGCGATCTGCTCGGGCCCGGAGGCCCACCCGGACCCGCGCCGCCGCTACGTCGCGGGGATGTCCTCGGGCGCGGGGTACGTGCTGGTGGGCAGCTTCGGCGGAGTGCTGGTGAGCCTGTTCACCGGGTTGCCCAAGGAGCTGATCGCGGTGATCGCCGGGGTCGCGCTGCTGGCCTCGCTGCAGGGCAGCCTGGCGGCGGCGGTCGCCGAGGAGCGCGGCCGGGACGCGGCGGTGGTGACCTTCCTGGCGAGCGCCTCCGGGATGAGCCTGTTCGGCATCGGCTCGGCGTTCTGGGGGCTGCTGTTCGGGCTCGGTACGCACCTGCTGCTGGACGTCGGGCGGCGGCCGCGGGCTTGAGCCCCCGTCGGCACTCCGAAGCCCTCGGAATTGATTGGTATGACCTGGACGATGTGGATCGTTCGGCCAGGCCGGTGACATTTTCGTCCGCCGGTGGGGGCGACACGCCGGTCCGGGTACGTCTCCGCTCCACCACCTGGGCGACACCGGGTGACCGGAACCCCGAGGACGCACCCGAATGCCTGCTGGCAACCCTGGCCGTCTCGTCCGGAGTCTGGCCGCCCTCGTACTGGTGTCCGCCGCCGGACTCCCCGCCGCCCTGGAACTGGTCGGCCCCTCGCCGTTCGGCGCGATCGGCACCGACGTCCCCATCGACCTGGCGCTGCCGCCGCACACCGCGCTCCGCGCCGACCAGCGGATACCCGCGGCCGCGCCGACCTTCGACATACGTCGGACCGGGGACCCGGCCAACCGGATCACCCTGGTCCTGCTCGGCGACGGCTACACCGCGGACGAACAGGAGGTGTTCCGGCAGCAGGCCGACAAGGCCTGGCACTCGCTGATGGACATCGAGCCGTTCCGCACCTACCAGGGGTTCTTCAACATAAGGCGGGTCGAGGTGGTCTCCCCGGCCTCCGGGATAGCCGAGAGCGAGGGCCGCGGCCGCCACCCCGCCACCCCGCTGGGGATGCACTTCTGGTGCGAGGGCACCGCCCGGCTGCTCTGCGCCGACGAGGGCGCCACCGCCCGCTACGCCGGGGACGGCGCCGGGCCGCAGTACCTGATCGCGCTGGCCAACTCGGTCGAGTACGGCGGCGCCGGGGGCACCGGGGTGACCACCCTGGCCGGGGGCAGCCCGGACGCCGGGCGGATCATCCAGCACGAGATCGGGCACACCGTGGGGGACCTCGGCGACGAGTACGACAGCGCCCCGGACGACGCCGACTACCCCAACCTCTCCACCCTCGACGCCGACGACATGCGCAGGAAGCAGACCAAGTGGTGGCGCTGGCTGGGCGCGGTCTCGCCGGACGGCGCCGGCACCGTCGGGGCGTACCGCAGCGCCAACGGCCTCTACCGGCCCACCCCCGACTCGGTGATGCGCACCCTGGGCAGCGCCTACAACCTGCCCTCCCGCGAGGCGATCATCGAGGCGCTGTACCGCAAGGTCCGGCCCACCGACGCCCCTTCGCCGCCGCCCGGCGAGGTCACCGGCCGTCCCCGGCTGGACGTCCGGCCGCTGCCGCTGACCGGCACCCGGCAGCTCGCGGTGGACTGGAAGGTGGACGGCGTCCCGGTCACCCCGCCGGCCCCGGACGGCGGCTGGCTGGACACCGCGCAGCTGGACCTCGCCCCGGGCCGGACGGCGACGGTGACCGCGACCGTCCGGGACACCACCGACTGGGTGCGGGACGAGGCCTTCCGGGACCGCTACATGACCCGGTCGGTGTCCTGGACGGTCACCGGCTGAGGCCGGTGAGCGGCGGGTCCGCGAGGTCGCGTCCCCCGGGGCCGGGGGTCCGCGAGGTCACACCCCCCGGATCTGGGCCTCCCATCATGGGATGACTAACCTGGACGGACTATGACCGTGGAGCCCGCCCGTTCAGCCCCGCCCCTGTCCGTTCCCGCTCCCCGAGCCACCGCCGAGCCCGCCGCCGAGCCCGCCGCCCCGGCAGGAACCGGTGTTCCCGCGCCGGCCGGTGTTGCCGTGCCGCCCGGCGGTCGGGCGGCCTGGCTGGCCTGGTCCGTCGGCGTCAGCGTCTACGTCCTGGCCGTCATCCACCGCACCAGCCTCGGCGTGGCCGGGCTGGACGCCGCCGAGCGCTTCGGCATCGGCGCCTCGGCGCTGTCCACCTTCTCGATCCTCCAGGTGCTGGTCTACGCGGCCATGCAGGTGCCGGTCGGCCTGCTGGTCGACCGGTTCGGGCCGCGCCGGGTGCTGCTGCTCGGCGTCCTGCTGCTGAGCACCGGTCAGCTGGCCTTCGCCTTCAGCTCCTCCTTCGCCCCGGCGCTGGCCTCCCGGGCGGTGCTCGGCTGCGGCGACGCGATGACCTTCATCAGCGTGCTGCGCATTGCCGCCCGGTGGTTCCCGGCCGCGCAGAACCCCTTCGTCGCCCAGCTGACCGGCCTGGCCGGGATGGGCGGCAACCTGGTCACCACCGTGGTGCTCGCCCAGGCGCTGCACAGCGAGGGCTGGACGCCGACCTTCACCGCGATCGCGCTGCTCGGCGTCGCGGTGTTCGCCCTGGTCGCGCTGTTCCTCAAGGAGGCCCCGGCGGCAGCCGTGCCCGTCGTCGCGCCCGTCGTCGCGCCCGTCGCCCGCCCGGGGATCCGGCGGCAGGTCCTCGACTGCTGGCGGGAGCCGGGCACCCGGCTGGGCCTGTGGGTGCACTTCACCACCCAGTTCCCCGGCAACGCCTTCGGCCTGCTCTGGGGCATGCCCTACCTGGTCGAGGCCCAGGGGATGTCCCGGGGCGAGGCGGGCGGGCTGCTGACCCTGCTGGTGCTCTCCAACATGAGCTGCGGCTTCCTCTTCGGCCGGCTGCTGTCCCGCACCGCCCGGGCCCGGATGCCGATCGTGGTCACCGTCATCACCACCACCGGGCTCGGCTGGGCCCTGGTCCTGGCCTGGCCCGGCGGGCACCCGCCGATGTGGCTGCTGATCGGGATCATCCTGGTGATGGGCAGCAACGGCCCGGCCTCGCTGGTCGGCCTCGACTACGCCCGCTCCCGCAACCCGGCCGAGCGACTGGGCACCGCCTCCGGGATCGTCAACATGGGCGGCTTCATCGGCACGATGATCACCCTCTTCGGCATCGGCGTGCTGCTGGACGCCCTCTCCCCGGCCGGCGCCGAGTCCTACTCGGCCACCGCCTTCCGCTGGGCGTTCTGCTGGCAGTACATCCCGCTGGCGGTGGGCACCGCGATGATCCTCCGGCTCCGCCGTAAGGTCATCGCGGCCGATGCGTAGGGTTTCTGACCTGCGGAAACGTCGAATGGCCCTGCCTGGCGGGTTGATACCGAGCGCTGGTCGACAGTGCGGTGCTGGTGGGCCTCAGATGGTGACGGCGAAGTTGGCCAGCACCCGTTCGGCCAGTTCCTTGTCGCCCTCGACGCCGACCGGGCCGGGGCGGCCGCGGCCGCAGGCGAGGCGGACGTACGTCTCCCAGTCCATGGTCAGCTGGACGTCGGGGGCCAGGCTGATCGACTCGTCCACGGTGCCGCGGCCGGCCGCGTCCACCCGGACGGTGCGCAGGAACTCCACCGGGCCGGTCACGTCCACCACCAGGGCCGTCCCGGCCGGGGCGCCGGCGCCGTGGGCGACGGCCTTGGGCAGGAACTGCAGCAGGTAGTCCCGGGTGACCAGGGCGCCCGGCGAGTCCAGGTTGCCCGGGACCTCCAGGGCCCGGCGCAGGTCCTGCTCGTGCACCCAGACGTCGAAGGCCCGCACCCGCAGCAGCTCGTGGTACGGGACGTCCGTGGCCAGTGGACCGGCCGGCCAGCGGACCGGCTCCTGCGGCGTCTGCTTGGCGTTCCGCAGCGCCCGGGAGCGCCGGATGACGGTGTACTCCAGCTCGCTGGTCATCTCCAGCGCGGTGTGGCAGCGGCGCTTGTCGACCGGCAGTTCGACGTAGCGGGCGAACTCGGTGGTCACGTGGCGAAGATCACGCGGCAGCGAGTGGATCGGGCGCGGGTCCCCGAGCAGCTCGGACTCCACCGCGATCACGTGCGAGACGACGTCCCGGACCGACCAGCCGGGGCACTCGGTGGCCCGGTTCCAGGAGCCTTCGGGGAGGGGGGCGACCAGCTCCGATATGGACTCGATGCTCTGCGTCCACGCCTCCGTGTAAGCCTGCACGGTCTGGTTGTCCGTCACGGGAATCTCCGGCCCTCCGTCAGCTTTCCTATGCTCCGCGCCCGGCCGTCGCGGTCGGCCGGGATGGTCCGGCTTCCGGGCGCGCACGCTAACCGCACGTTACGCTGCCGGGAGACAGCTGGGCAGCGCTTTCGGGTGACGATCGTAGGTCTCTTGCCGTGGACGGTGGTACTGTGCGCGCTTCATTGATCCAACTCGCGGTCTCGGACGCCGAGCCGCCCGCCGAGCGACGGGCCAGGGCCGCGTCGTTGGTGCGGGCGCAGCAGGGCGCCGACCTGGTGGTGCTGCCGGAGCTCTGGCCGCTGGGCGGCTTCGCCCACGACCTCTGGTCGGACGGCGCCGAGACGCTGGACGGGCCGACCTCGGACGCGATGGCGGCGGCCGCCCGGGCCGCCGGGGTCTGGCTGCACGCCGGTTCGATCGTCGAACGCGACCCGGACGGGCCGATCTACAACACCTCGCTGGTGTTCGCGCCGGACGGCGAGCTGGTGCACACCTACCGCAAGATCCACCGCTTCGGCTTCGACAGCGGCGAGGCGGTGGTGATGGGCGCCGGGCAGGAGATCGTCACCGCGCCCACCGACTTCGGCACCCTGGGCCTGGCCACCTGTTACGACCTGCGGTTCCCGGAGCTGTTCCGGGCGCTGCTGGACGCCGGGGCCCAGCTGCTGGTGGTCCCGGCGGCCTGGCCGGCCAAGCGGCGTGACCACTGGACGCTGCTGGCCCGGGCTCGGGCGCTGGAGGAGCAGGCCTTCGTGCTGGCCTGCAACACCGCCGGGACGCACGCCGGGGTCGAGCAGGCCGGGTACAGCGTCGTGGTGGACCCGTGGGGCCGGGTGCTGGCCGAGGCGGGGGCGGGCGAGGAGGTGCTGACCGTCGAGTTCGACCCGGCCGAGGTGGGCCGGGCGCGGGAGGAGTTCCCGGTGCTGCGGGACCGGCTGCTGGGCATCCCGGCGCCCGTCCAGCGCTAGGGCGTGTCTGACAATTCCCGCCGGGCGCGCGACGCCGGGGCACGCACCTCGCCGCGTTGTCGTCGGTCGCCGATGGCCCCCAGCCTTCGGCCGGGAGGTGCCCCCACCGCATGGACTCCCTCCTCCGCCTTGCGATGCACGCACCCCGACGCCGCGCGCTGATCCGACGCGAATTGTCAGACACGCCCTAGGCCCTGGACCTGGCGCGTCCCTTTTCGGAGGGTTGGTTCGTACCTACCCCGGGCCGGTTTGAGAAGATGAGCACTCGTCGTGTTCCCTGCCGCCGGTCGGCCGGTCCGTCGCGGGTCGGTTCGGCGGCCCGCCCGAGGAGGTCGCGCGCATGTCCGGCACCGGCGCCGGCGACACCCCCCGCCCGGTCATCCACCGCAACAGCCTGCGCGAGCAGATCGCCGGTGCGCTCCGCGAGGAGATGATGGCCGGCCGGTTGGAGGCCGGCCGCAACTTCACCGTCAAGGAGATCGCCGAGCTCTACGGCGTCTCCGCGACCCCGGCCCGGGAGGCGCTGGTCGACCTCGGCGCGCAGGGGTTGCTGCGGGCCGAGCATCACCGCGGCTTCACCGTGCCGGAGCTGTGCTGGGACGACTTCCTGGAGATCTTCGAGTCCCGGGTGCTGATCACCGACAGCTTCTACCGCCAGTTCGCCACCCGCCGGGCGCTGCCCGACCTCACCCGGCTGCCCTCGCTGCGGCGCCGGGCCGACGCGGCGGTGCGGGCCGCCCGGGCCGGGAACCTGGACGTGATGGTGGGCTGCGACCGCCGGTTCTGGCAGGAGGTCTCCGCCCTGCTCGGCAACCGCCGGATCGAGGAGTACCTGGACTGGCTGCGGGTGCAGTCCTGGATGTACGCCGCGCCCTACCTGCGCGCGCTGCCCACCCTGGCCGGGGTCTGCTGGGACCGCCACCCCGAGCTGGTCGAGGCGATCGGGGACCGGGACCTGGTCGGCGCGCACCGGATCATCTGCGAGTGCAACCTGTTCACCGCCCGACTGCTGGCCGGGCTGGCCGGACGGCCGCTGGAGTCGGTGACGGTGCTCGGGCTGCTCACCGAGGCCGCCGCCGGGGAGCCGCTGCCGGTCCCGGTCGAGCCGCCGCCGGCCGCGCCGTCCCCGGCCCGGCCGTCCGCCGGGTCCGCGATCCCGCCCGTGGACGCGTCCGGTGCCGGTGCCTCGTCCGGGGCCCCGGCGGAGTCCGGGACGCCGTGGTCGGCACGGTCCCGGCAGGGCGACGAGGTCGGCCGGGAGCTGGGCCGTGAACTGGGCCTGGGCCTCGGCCTGGTGCCGCAACCGCGCTTGGGGCCGCACACCAGGTTCGGCCGCCGACTGTCCCAACCCCGGCTGTCCGAACCGCCCCCCGAGGCCCCGCAGGGACGGCCCGATCCGCACCCCGCTCCGGGCCGGTAGGGTGGCGGGCGTCGAACCTCGGTACCCGTACGGGCCGTCCGGGTACCGACCCCGCCCCCGTCGTCGTCCCGCCCCGCGGGCGATCCCGCCGTCCGGAGAGGAACTGCCGGCCATGGCCTGCGACCTCTGGCTCGTCCCGCTGGTGGACGTGCTGAGCCACAGCCCCGACAACCCCTTCCGGGACGACCTCGCGCACTACAACGCGGTGCTGACCTCGCGCGGACTGCCCGAGGTGCCGGTCTACCGGTTCGTCCCCGGGCTGAGCGGGGCGGTCGAGCCGATAGCCGCCTTCGACTACGACTCGCTGCACTTCCTGCGCCGCGCCTACCTGTTGGGCCTCACCGGCCTGGACATCACCCCGGTCGACGCGCTCGGCGGCGACTACGAGCAGCTGCTGGAGATGTTCGAGAGCAGCGCCGAACAGTCCCACCTGGTGTGGCACTTCGACCACGCCGGGGCGTACGTGCCGATCGAGTTCCCGGCCCCGCTGGTGGACGACACGCTGCTCGCCTCCGGCGGTCCGCTCGGCTCCAGCCACGGGCTGCTGCGCGAACTCCAGGCCGTGGCACCGGCGTTGGGCATCGACCCGGCCAACCCGCCGGCCCCGACCCGGCCGCTCGGCCCGACCGGCCTGGAGCAGCCGTTCGGCCCGCCGATCGACGACCTGCACCCCTTCGCCCGTGAGCGGCACGCCTGGTCGGGCCTGTACGCGGCGGCGGTCCGGAGCCTGGAGCAGGGCTCGATGATTGTCTTCGCGTAGCGCCCGGCGGGGGCCCGGAGCGATCCCGGAGCGCGCCCTACCGCAGCGGCCCCTCCGGCGGCCGCTGGCGCGGCATGGTCGGCCTGGTCCCGGGCGGCGGCAGCACCCGCACCTGGGCGCCTACCCCGGGCTCGGTGCGCCCGCCCCAGGTCCCCGCGGACTGGGTGGGCAGCTGGGTCATCGACGCGCGGAACTCCAGCATCCACTCCGAGGTCTCGGTGCGGACCATGTCCGAGACGTCCTCGCAGAACCGGCGCAGCACCCCCAGGCAGCGCTCGGCGGCCTCGCCCGCGGTGCCCTCGGTGGGGCCGAGCACCTCGCGCACGCACTCCGACGCCCAGTCGAACTGGAAGGCCTCCAGGCGGCGTTGCAGCGCCTGCGCGGTGGAGACGTCCCGCATCCAGCCGGAGGTGCACCCGAAGGCCCGGTCGGCGCCGTAGCAGGCGGCGGAGAGCGCCAGGCCGACGTAGCCCCAGGCGGCGCCGTGGGCGACGGCGCCGGTGAGGTCCACCAGCGGCGCGGTCACCCCGCCGACCGCGAAGCCGGCCGACCCGAAGCGCAGCACGCGCGCCCAGCGGCGCTTCCAGACCCGGTCCCGGCGGTACCACTCGATGGCCTCGACCGCCCGCTCCTCGGACCAGCGGTAGAGCTCCTCCAGCCGCTCGGCGGGCTCGCCCCAGTCCCCGAGCGGGAACTGGCGGGCGCTCAGATCGGTCCGGCGACGGGTGGAGGCCCGCCGGGCCACGGCTGCGGCGGGCTGGTCCTCCTCACCGATCTCCTTGCCCCAGGCACTCTCCTCGGGCTGCATTTCCGGCTGGCTCACCTGTGGGGCTCCCTGTGGCGGGCGGGCGGCTCGGTCTGTCGGCGCATCGGCTGACCCGACGTCCGCTGACCCGACGTCCGCCGGTCGTTGTCCAACAGCACTTCTTACCGCCAAATGGCTTACCGCGGGGCGCTTCCCCGGTGATCGTTACCGGTTTCGGCCACCGGAAGCCCAGGCGGGACGGTTGCGGCGGTCGGCGAGATTTCACCCGTCCGAGCGAGGCCCCGGTGACCCGCCGTCCTGACCCGGCCACCCGCCGCTCATCCGACCCGGTCCGGCTTGGAGGAACCTCCGACGTCGTCGGTGTACGGAGCGCTCCGACTGGAGGATCGGACGGGACCGGGGAGCGACCGGAACAGGCCACCGACTACGCTGCCAGGCGTGAAGGTCCTCGTCATCGGCGGCGGCGCCCGCGAACACGCCCTGTGCCGCTCCTTGTCCCAAGATCCCTCCGTGACCGAGTTGCACTGTGCCCCGGGCAACGCCGGGATCGCCCAGGTGGCGACGGTCCACCCGGTCGACCAGCTGGACGGCGGCCAGGTCGTCGCGCTGGCCGCGAAGCTCGGCGCCGACCTGGTCGTGGTCGGCCCCGAGGCCCCGCTGGTGGCCGGCGTCGCCGACGCCGTGCGCGCGGCCGGCATCCCGGTCTTCGGCCCCTCCGGCGCGGCCGCGCAGCTGGAGGGCTCGAAGGCCTTCGCCAAGGACGTGATGGCCGGGGCCGGGGTGCCCACCGCCCGCTCCTACGTCTGCACCACCGCCGAGGAGGCCGCCGAGGCGCTGGACGCCTTCGGCGCCCCGTACGTGGTCAAGGACGACGGCCTGGCGGCCGGCAAGGGCGTCGTGGTCACCTCCGACCGCGCGGCCGCGCTGGCGCACGCCGCCTCCTGCGAGCGCGTGGTGATCGAGGAGTACCTGGACGGCCCCGAGGTCTCGCTGTTCGCGATCACCGACGGCACCACCGTGCTGCCCTTGCAGCCCGCGCAGGACTTCAAGCGCGCGCTGGACGGCGACGAGGGCCCCAACACCGGTGGCATGGGCGCCTACTCGCCGCTGCCGTGGGCCCCGGACGGGCTGGTCCAGGAGGTGCTGGACACCGTCCTGCAGCCGACCGTGGACGAGCTGCGCCGCCGCGGCACCGAGTTCTCCGGCCTGCTGTACGCGGGCCTGGCGCTCACCTCGCGCGGCACCCGGGTGATCGAGTTCAACGCCCGCTTCGGCGACCCGGAGACCCAGGTCGTGCTGGCCCGGCTGCGCACCCCGCTGGCCGGCGTGCTGCTCGCGTCCGCCACCGGCACCCTGGGCCAGCTGGAGCCGCTGCGCTGGGACGAGGGGGCGGCCGTCACCGTGGTCGTCGCCTCCGAGGGCTACCCGGCCGCGCCGCGCACCGGCGACCCGATCGAGGGCCTGGCCGAGGCCGAGGCGGACGGCACCGCGTACGTGCTGCACGCCGGGACGGCGGCGGACCAGGACGGCCGGGTGCTCAGCGCCGGGGGCCGCGTCCTGTCGGTCACCGCGACCGGCACCGACCTGGCCGAGGCGCGCGACCGCGCGTACGCGGCCGTGGACCGGATCTCCCTCAAGGGCGGCCAGCACCGCACCGACATCGCGCTGAAGGCGGCCACCGCCTGAGGCACCCGAGCCCCTCGCGGCCCCCGGGCGGACCCTCGCCCGGGGGCCGCGCCGTGCCCGGGGGCCGCAGGGCCGACGGGCCGGCGCCCCGCCGCGAGCCCCGCCGCGAGCCCTGTCGCGAGCCCTGTCGCGAGCCCTGTCGCGAGCGCTGCCGCGAGCCGCGCCGCTAGCCGCGCCGGGCCCGAACGGGGTGCCCGACAACCCGCAGGGCGCAGCGCCCACCGGCGTTTCCGGGCCGGGAGCGGTTCCCGGGCCGCCACACCGTTCGGCGGGCGGAATCCAGCACATCGGGTGACAGCACCCGCATCCGGCTGACGTAACCGGGCGCCCGGCCTTATGGTGCGCTGGATCGCCGTGTGACGGTGCCGTGCGCCGGGGTCGCCGCCGGGTAGCGGCGCGCCCGCGGGGGGATGCTGGACGGCGATCGGCCGGGCGGCCGCCCGGTGCTTCGCACCGGACCGGTCGCGGGCGCCTCGGCGGCGTCGTCGAACGGACCGCGGCGTCACCGGAACAACCGGGCGACGTCACCGGGACGAGTGGAAACCGGGCCGATCCGGAACACCCGCCCGGACCGGGGCGTCGAAAATGTCAGTAGCGCCACACAGCATGCACTGCCGGGGATCGGACGCCTCCGCTTCCCGGTCGGAACTGATCGTTTCGAGTCGGCTCAGGGCCCGTAGCGGGTGCCCGAGGGCTCCGAAGGGGGTGCCGCACCGTATGGCCGTCGACACCGCGCGCGCTCACGCCCAAGCGGTCCTGCGGATCCGGGGCCTCGCTCTGGCCGCCGCCGTCCTGCCCGCCGCCGTCGCGGTGGTCCTGCTCGCGGGCCGGTTCACCGGCCGGATCGGGGCGCCCGGCTCCTCCGACGCGGCCGGGTGGGACGCCGTCCGCTGGGTGGTCTGCGCGGTCGCCGCGCTGACCCTGCTGGTGGCCGGACTGACCGTCCGCGCCCTGCGCCGGGCCGTCCCGCCGCAGACCCCGGCCGTCCCGGTCGAGCGGGCCGGGGCCCCCGAGCTGTACCGGCTGATCGACGAACTCGCCGACCGGCTGGACGTCCCGGCGCCCTCCGCGGTGGCCCTCACCCCGGACTGCGACAGCTGGTTGGAGGACGTCCCGCCGACCCGGCGCCCCGGCCCGCGGCGGCCGCAGCACCCGCCGACCGCGCCGGTCCTGGTGATCGGCTCGCCCTTCCTCTGGTGGATGCGGGCCGGCGAACTGCGCGCCCTGCTCGCCCCCGTGGTGGCCGGCACCGCCGCCTCCGCGGACCCGGAGATCGCCGCCGCCCGCCGCTTCCTGCGCGGCCTGGACGCCTGCCTGGACTCCGGCGCGGGCGCCGCCCCCGGCCTCGGCGGCGGCACGCTGGCGGCCCCGCCCGCGCCGCCCCGGCGCGGCCCGGCCGGGCTCGCCGACCGGATCGCCCGGCGGATCACCCGCCGGCTGCTGGGCGCCTGCCGCGGCCACGCCGCCGAGCTGGAGCGGTCCGTCGCGGGCTGGGCCTCCGAGCAGGCCCGGACGGTCGACTACGGCCTGCGGATCGCCGCCCAGGAGCAGGTCGGCCTGGCCTACGCCGGCTGGGACCGGCTGCTCACCCGGGTCGCGCTGCCCGCTTGGCGGCTCGGCCGCCACCCCGCGCACCTGAACGCCGGGGTGGTCTCCGCGCTGACCGAGCTGTCCCGCCGGGACCGGCTGGCCGACGGCTACGGCACCCGGCTCGGCGACCGCCCCGCCTGCGACCTGCTGGAGGAGCCCGGCGCGGTGGACCGGGCGGTCTCCCGGCTGGCCGCCGAGCTGTTCTTCGGCCGCCCGGCCGCCGGCGCCTGGCACGAACTGGAGTGGGCCGACTACCCGGCCGAGGTGGTGGACGCCGGCTGGCGGGCCCGGGCCGCCGCCCTGCAGGCCGCCCTGGACCGGCTGGCCCCGCAGTCCCGCCCCGGCGCCCCGACCCTGACCCGGCTGCTGCTCCGGCTCGCCGAGGGCGACGGCGAGCAGCTGGCCGCCGCGCTGGCCGCCCAGCTGGCCCGCACCACCACCCCGGCCCCGCTGCTGGAGCCCGACCGCACCGGCCGCGACCTGCTGGTCGACCACGTCACCGCGATGGTCTGCTGCGCCGCCGTGGACACCGCCGGCGGCGCCCCCGGGCTGGACTGGCTGGACGGCCCGGTGCTGCTGCTCGGCGGCGTCCGCCGCACCGACCTGGCCGCCCCGGTCGCCCAGGCCGTGGAGCAGGGCCAGGACGGTCCGCTGCGGGCCTGGCTGGACGCGGCCGAGGTCCGGCTGGAGAAACCCGTCCGGCTCTGACGTCCCGGTTGACGTCCCGGCACTGCCCTCCCGGCCCACCAGCAGCTCCCGTCCCGGGCGGCGCTCGGCGCCCCGCACGCGCCCCCGGGGCCCCGGGCCGCCGGCCGTCTCCGCAGGCCGGAGGCCCCGGGCCGACAGCGCCCGAGATTCCCGCCACCAATTGCTACCGTGGGGTGACGGAGCGCCAGCACTGTGTGGTGTATTAGACCGCACGCACATCCGGGGGGCACGTGCCAACCGGACGGAAGTGCACCTGGGAGGGGCGCGTGGGGACCGAACTCAACCGCCGCTGGGAGTCGGGCACGCACGCCTACAGCGTCTCCGACCCCTTCGGTCAGGGCCCGCTGCCCTGGCTGCGCAGCCCCGACCAGTACCTGGCCGGGGCCGAGGGCGCCGTGCCCTGGTACGTCTCGGTGGACGCGCCCGGCCAGCAGCCGCTGGGGGCCGGCGCGCGGCGCAAGCCGCCGGTCGGCACCCCGCAGAGCTCCAACGACGTGGACCAGCAGATCAAGGGCTTCGCCTCGGCCGGGGTGATCCGCCCCGGCGGTTCGGTGGACTTCCGGGTCACCGTCAACCCGCCCCGCGAGTTCACCGTGGGCGTCTACCGGATCGGCCACTACGGCGGCGACGGCGCCCGCCACATGACGGACAGTCCGCTGATCGCCGGTCTGGCCCAGCCCGCCCCGCTGGTGGTCGAGCGGACGGTCTCCTGCCACCACTGGTGGCACTCCTGGCGGTTGCAGGTCCCGCCGCACTGGAAGCCGGGCGCGTACGTCGCCGTGCTGACCACCGCGGACATGCTGCATCGCACCCACATCCCGTTCACCGTACGGGACTTCGCCGACCAGGGGCGCAAGGCCGAACTGCTCCTGGTGCTCCCGGACGTGACCTGGCAGGCGTACAACCTGTTCCCCGAGGACGGCCGCACCGGCGCCAGCCTCTACCACGCCTGGGACGGCCGGGGCGGTCTGGTCGGCGAGTCCGAGGCGGCCGTCACGGTCTCCTTCGACCGCCCGCACGCCACCGCCGGACTGCCGCTGCACGTCGGCCACGCCTACGACTTCATCCGCTGGGCCGAGCGCTACGGCTACGACCTCTCCTACGCCACCGCCACCGATCTGCACGCCGGCCTGGTGGACCCGTCCGAGCACCGCGCGCTGGTCTTCCCCGGCCACGACGAGTACTGGTCCGAGCCGATGAGACGGGCCGCCGAGCGGGCCCGGGACGGCGGCACCTCGCTGGTCTTCCTGTCCGCCAACACCATGTACTGGCGGGTCGAGTTGACCGCCGCCGCCTCCGGCGAGCCCAACCGGCTGCTGAACTGCCGCAAGCGGCAGAAGGTCGGGCCGGGCAGCCCGGCCGCCGGGGTGCCGGGCGCGGCCAGCGCGCTCTGGCGGGACGCCGGCGAGCCCGAGCAGCACCTGCTCGGCGTGCAGTACTCGGGCCGGGTCGCCGCGCCCGTCCCGCTGGTCGCCCGGCACACCGCGCACTGGCTCTGGGACGGCACCGGACTGCAGGAGGGGGACGAGCTGCCCGGGCTGGTCGCGGGGGAGGCCGACCGGTACTACCCGAAGGTGGCGCTGCCGGAGCACACCGAGCGGGTGCTGCTGGCCCACTCGCCGTACCGGGACCTCGCGGGCCGCACCCGCTACCAGGAGACCTCGCTGTACCGGGCGCCCAGCGGCGCGTACGTCTTCGCGGCCGGCACCTTCGCCTGGTCGCCCGCCCTCGGCCGCCCCGGGCTCACCGACGAACGGGTCCAGCGGGCCACCGCCAACCTGCTGGACCGCCTCTGCAAGAACTGAGCCCGGGCGGCGCGGGAGCCGGACCCGGGCCGCGCAAGGACCGGGCCCGGGCTCCCCGGGAAGCGGTCCGGGGCGGCCGTGAAAGACTGCGGGGGCAGTGACCTCCCCTTTCGCGGTGCCCCACGCCCCGAACGACCCCTGAGGACTGAACACCTTGAGCGGATTTGTCACCAAGCCCGAGCCGGTCCAGGTACCCGGCCTGGTCCACCTGCACACCGGCAAGGTGCGCGACCTGTACCGCACCGGATCGGGCGAGCTGGTGATGGTGGCCAGCGACCGGATGTCGGCCCACGACTGGGTGCTGCCGAACGAGATCCCGGACAAGGGCCGGGTGCTCACCCAGCTCTCGCTGTGGTGGTTCGAGCGGATCGCCGACATCGTCCCCAACCACGTGATCTCCACCGAGGTCCCGGCCGGCGCCCCGGCCGACTGGAAGGGCCGCACGCTCATCTGCAAGAGCCTGGACATGATCCCGGTCGAGGCGGTCGCCCGCGGCTACCTGGCCGGCTCCGGCCTCTCCGAGTACCAGGAGAGCCGGACGGTCTGCGGCATCGCCCTGCCGGAGGGCCTGGTGAACAGCTCCGAGCTGCCCGCCCCGATCTACACCCCGGCCCTCAAGGCCGAGGTCGGCGAGCACGACGAGAACGTCCCGTACGAGGAGACCGCCCGCCGGATCGGCGCCGAGCTGGCCAACCAGGTCCGCCGCACCACCCTGGACGTCTACGCCCGGGCCCGGGACATCGCCCGCGACCGCGGCATCATCCTGGCCGACACCAAGTTCGAGTTCGGGCTGCTGGACGGCGAGTTGATCATCGGCGACGAGGTGCTCACCCCGGACTCCTCCCGCTACTGGCCGGCCGACGAGTACGAGCCGGGCCGCTCGCAGGCCTCCTTCGACAAGCAGCTGATCCGCGACTGGCTGGTCTCCCCGGACTCCGGCTGGGACCGCTACAGCGAGCAGCCGCCGCCGGAGCTGCCCGCCGAGCTGGTCGAGCGCACCCGGGCCAAGTACATCGAGGTCTACGAGCGGCTGACCGGCACCAGCTGGGCCTGATCCGCTCGCGGACGCCCGCGGGCGCGGCTCAGATCCAGCCGTGCTCGCGGGCGATCCGCACCGCCGCGTGCCGGTTCTCCGCGCCCAGCTTGGTGGCCGCCGAGGACAGGTAGTTGCGCACGGTGCCCTGGGACAGCGCGGCCCGCTCGGCGATCTCCGCGATCGGGGTGCCGTCCGCGGCCAGCTCCAGGACGTCCGTCTCGCGCGGGGTCAGCGGGGTCTCCCCGGCGCTGATCGCGTCCGCCGCCAGCTCCGGGTCCACGTACCGGCCGCCGGACCGCACGGTGCGGATGATGCCGGCCAGGTCGGCCGCCGAGACGGTCTTCGGCAGGAAGCCCCGCACCCCGACCTCCAGCGCCCGCTTCAGGTAGCCGGGGCGGCCGTGGCCGGTGACGATCATGCAGCGGCAGTCCGGCAGCAGCCGGCGCAGCTCGGTGGCCACCTCGATGCCGTCCTTGCCGGGCATCTGGAGGTCCAGCACCGCGATGTCCGGCCGGTGCGTCCGGGCCATCGCCAGCGCCTCCGGGCCGGAACCGGCCTGGGCGACCACCTCGATGTCGTCCTCCAGCGAGAGCAGCGCGGCCAGCGCACCGCGGATCAGGTGCTCGTCGTCGGCGAGCAGGACGCGCACGGGCGCGGTGTTCTCGGTCATCGGGAGTCCTCTTCTCAGCCCGGCAGCGGGACGGTGGCGAGCATCCGGAAGGTACCGGGTGCGGCGGTCGGGACGCTCAGCTCACCGTCGTGGGCGGCCAGCCGCTCGCGCAGGCCGCGCAGCCCGGTGCCGCCGCCCTGGGAGGGGAGCGGCACGGTGGGCACCCCGTCGTTCTCCAGTTCCAGCACCGCCCGGCCGTCCTCCCGGCGCAGCCGGATCAGGCAGTGGGCGGCCTCGCTGTGCCGCAGCACGTTGGTGGTGGCCTCCCGGATCACCCAGCCGAGCACCGACTGCACCGGCTGCGGCAGCCCGTCGGCCTCCTCGCCCAGGTCGATCTCGCAGGCGATGTCGGCGGAGCGCAGCACCGCCCGGGCGCCGATCGCCTCGGCGTGCAGGTCGGCGGTGCGGTAGCCGCGGATGACGTCCCGGACCTCGCGCTGGGACTCCTGGGCGATCTTCTGCACCTCGGCCATCTGCTCGGCGGCCTCCGGGCGTCCACGCTTGGCGAGTTGGACGGCGAGCTCGCTCTTCAGCGCGATGGTGGTGAGGTTGCGGCCCATCACATCGTGCAGGTCACGGGAGAACCGCAGCCGCTCCTCCGCGACGGCCAGCCGGGACTGCGCCTCCCGGGCGGTGTCCAGCTCCCAGACGATGGAGGTGAGCCAGGCGAAGCTGCGGCAGCTGGCCCCGAGGAAGGCCATGGCGAGCGCCATGACCAGCAGGAACCCGGTGGTCGTGGCGCCGTCGACCCCGGTCAGCACCATGGCCGGGCTGACCGCGAGCACGACGCCCAGACCGATGAGGGCGGACCAGCCCGGCTTGAGTCCCACACACACCGGGCTGAAGCCGAAGCACAGCAGGTAGCCGGTGACGAGGACGGTGAACGGGAAGCGCACCGGCGTCGTCGTCATGTCGGCGGACGGTCCCAGCAGCAGGACCGCCCAGCTGCCGGCCACGATCAGGCCGACGGTGAGGGCGATCCAGCGGCGGTGGTCGGTGGGCCGGCGCAGGTAGTGGTCGAGGGCCAGCCGGTAGGTCCGCAGCAGCACCAGGGTGAGGGCGAGGCCGATCAGGAGGGAGGCCCGGACGGCGGAGTCGTTCCCGGTCTCCCCGGCGCCCGTGCCGGCGGCGAAGAGCACGCCGGGCGGCAGGAACAGCGCCATCAGGTAGAGGCACCAGCGGAGGTAGAACTCGGTGCGCTGCGGTTTGCTCAGGCGCCGCCAGTTGCGAAGCGGTGACCGCATGCTCAATTCCCCTGACCCCGGTTCGACCACGATCCTGCGTGGTGCCTTCATATCAGAGGCCGTTCCGGGGGTGTGCCTTCGGATTGCCGATCACCTTCCGATGAATGCTCAGCGCCGCGGCTCCCAGCGGAAGTACCGCACCGCGCCCCAGACCGCGAGGGCGCACCAGATGGCACCGGTGACCAGGTGCGGGGCGGCGGTGCCCCAGCTGCCCAGGAAGTCGGTCGGGGCGGCCGAGCCGTCGGTGCCGAACCAGCCGACCCGGATCAGCTGGAAGGCCGGGGTGGTCGGCAGCAGGCGGCAGATGTCGGCCAGCTGCGTGGGCATGACCTCCAGCGGGAAGAACAGGCCGGAGCCGAACTGCATGACCAGCATGACCGGCAGGGTGGTGATGCCCGCGCTCTCGACGGTCTTGGTGAAGGCGCTGGACAGCGCGGCCAGGGCGATCATGGTGCCCAGCAGCAGCACCAGGCCGAGCAGCATCAGCAGCGGGTTGACCGGCATCGTCAGGTGCAGGCCGAGGCTGCCGCCGACCCCGATCAGGGCGGCCATGGACAGTCCGAGGGCGAGCGAGGGGACGGCGGTGCCGAGCAGGATCTCCAGGTCCCGGGCCTCGCCGGTGCGCAGCCGCTTGAGCACCAGTTCGCCGCGCCGTCCGACGTACGCGGCGGTCAGGTTGTAGTAGACGACGAAGGCCAGGATCATCCCGACCGACCCGTAGATCAGCATCGAGTCGACGTCCAGCCCGGGGGTGGTCTCGGCCTGCTTCTTGAGCATGCTGTGGAGGGTGCCGATCAGCACCACCGGCAGTACCAGGGCGGTGAACAGCGCGGTGCGGTTGCGCAGCAGCAGGGTGGCCTCGGCGCGGCCGAGGGCGAGCAGGCGGCCGGCGGTGGTGCTCTGCGGGCCGGCGGCGGTGGAACCCTTGACGGGGACGGCGGTGGTCATCGGGCGGATCCGATCAGGCGGCGGCGGGCGGGACGGGCGGGGGCCTCGGGCGGGGCCTGGTGGGCGGCCTCGGAGGCGATGGCGAGGAAGGCCTCCTCCAGCGAGGCGCTGCGGGCGTCCAGGGCGCCGAGCGCGATCCCGTGCTGCCGGGCCCAGCCGAGCAGGTCGGTGAGGGTGTCCTGGAGGGCGGTGCTGTGCGCGGTGACCTTGCGGCCGTCGACGGTGAACTCGGCCCCGGCCAGGACGGGCAGCGGGGTCCCGGTGAACTCGGGGAGTTCGAAGGTGATCCGGGACGGCCGGCCGGCGATCACCTCGGCGACGGTGCCGGTGGTGACGACCTGTCCGCCGTGCATGATGGCGAGCCGGTCGGCGAGTTCCTCGGCCTCCTCCAGGTAGTGGGTGGTGAGCAGCACCGTGGTGCCCTGGGTGCGCAGTTCGCGGACCAGCTGCCAGACGGCGGCGCGCGCCTCCGGGTCGAGGCCGGTGCTGGGCTCGTCCAGGAACAGCACCTCCGGGCGGCCGAGCAGGGCCATCGCGAGGTCCAGCCGGCGCCGTTCGCCGCCGGACAGCTGCTTGACCCGGACGCCGGCCCGGTGACCGAGGCCGACCAGCTCCAGGGCCTCGGCGACCGGGCGGGCGCCGCTGGTCATCCCGGCCCAGCTGCGTCCGGTCTCGGCGACGGTGAGCTCGCCGGGGAAGCCGCCCTCCTGGAGCATGACGCCGATCCGCGGGCGGACGGCGGCGCGCTCGGTGAAGGGGTCGTGGCCGAGCACCCGGACGGTGCCGCCGCTGGGCGCGGCCAGGCCCTCGATGACCTCCATGGTGGAGGTCTTGCCGGCGCCGTTGGTCCCGAGCAGGGCGAACAGCTCGCCGCGGCCGACGGTCAGGTCGACGCCGCGGACGGCCTGGTACTCGGTGGCGCCGGTGCCGTAGTGGCGGCGCAGGTCGGTGACCTCGATCACGTGGTCGCCGGGGCGGGCTGGCTGGCTCGTTTCCATGTCCCTAAGCCTTCCGCCGCCGGGGCCGCGCGGGCAGTGCGCGCCGTCATGGACCGGCGGTGCGGATCCACGGGTCGGCGATGACAAATGTCATGGGCGAATGGCGGACCGGGCGAATGGCGGGCGGGGCGGGATCGGGGGACCGGGCGGAGAAGTCGCCGGAATACGTCGAAGGCCCCCTCGACCGAGGGGGCCTTCGTACTGGAGCGGACGACGAGATTCGAACTCGCGACCCTCACCTTGGCAAGGTGATGCTCTACCAACTGAGCTACGTCCGCATGGTCAGACTATTGATTTGTACGGTGCTCGCGCACTGCGAGCGGACGACGAGATTCGAACTCGCGACCCTCACCTTGGCAAGGTGATGCTCTACCAACTGAGCTACGTCCGCATGGTGCCTGGTGGGGCACCCGCCGCCGCTTTGGATCTTTCCGTTGCGGCGACGAGGAATACTCTACAGCATCGTTCGGGGTGGTCGCCCCACCCTTTCGGTCCAGGCGGGCGGGGCGACCGGGGCGGTGCCCCGACGCGGTCAGTTCGCCTCGGCGAACGCCTCGTACACGTGCTTGGGGATGCGGCCGCGGGCCGGCAGTTCCATGCCGCGGGACAGGGCCCAGGCGCGCACGGCGGCCGGGTCCGGAGTGAGCGCGGTGCGGCGGAAGGACTTTCCGGTGCGGCTCTGGCGACGGCCGGCGGCGACGAACGGAGCGAGGGCCTCCCGCAGCTTTTCCGCGTTGTCCACGGACAGGTCGATCTCGTACGACTTCCCGTCGACGCCGAAGTGGACGGTTTCTGCGGCGGCGCCGCCGTCCAGGTCGTCGGAGAGCGTGACAACTACACGCTGAGCCATGGGTGTCAATCCTCTCGGGCAATTCGGCCGCCGGTTCGCGGAGTGCGAAGGGTGGCCTGATGTGCACCAACTCGCGCAAGCGCACACGGGCAGGCCTGGTGGCCCGCCGGATACGCAGCACTTGCCGCGACAGGTGGCCCTATTCTGCACCCGAAGGGGGTCGAAATCGAAGAGTTCGGCATTCTTTTCCGGATATTCACGAGTCTTCGCGTCGCCGCGGGATACCGAGTGCGGGACGGGAGGATCTGTCCCCAAGTGCCGTATTCGGGTGTTCTTCGGGCGTCTCCGTTCGGGGCTCCGAATCCCGGGAAACCGGCCGGGCCGGGCGGGGGGCGGGGGTGCCGGATCCCTTGTGGCGTAAGGGTCCTGGGTCTACGCGCGTCACCCTCCCCGGCCAGCAGAAGTGCCTCGAACGGCCGGTAGTCTGGAGTTCCCCCGCCTCACCGAAGACACCACCGGGAGTGCCAGTGGCACGCGTCGTAGTCGACGTCATGCTCAAGCCGGAGATCCTCGACCCCCAGGGCCAGGCGGTGCAGCGTGCACTGCCCCGTCTCGGATTCACCGGGATCGCCGACGTCCGCCAGGGCAAGCGTTTCGAGCTGGAGCTGGAGGGTCCGGTCGACGACGCCGCGCTCGCCCGTATCCGCGAAGCCGCCGAGACCTTTCTCGCCAACACCGTGATCGAGGACTTCACCGTCCGGGTCGAGGAGGCGGCGAAGTGACCACCCGCGTAGGCGTCGTCACTTTCCCCGGATCCCTCGACGACCGCGACGCCCAGCGCGCGGTCCGCCTGGCCGGCGCGGAGCCGGTCGCGCTCTGGCACCGTGACAAGGATCTCCACCAGGTCGACGCCGTCGTCCTGCCCGGCGGATTCAGTTACGGCGACTATCTGCGGTGCGGCGCGATCTCGCGCTTCTCGCCGGTGATGGAGACCGTCATCGAGCAGGCCAGGCTCGGAATGCCCGTCCTGGGTATCTGCAACGGCTTCCAGGTGCTGTGCGAATCGCACCTGCTGCCGGGCGCGCTGACCCGGAACGACTCGCTGCACTTCATCTGCCGCGACCAGAAGCTGCGGATCGAGAACGCGGACACCGCCTGGACCCGGGATTACTCGGTCGGCCAGGAAATCGTCGTCCCGCTGAAGAACGGCGAGGGCCGCTTCGTCGCCGACGCGCACGTCCTGGACGAACTGGAGGCGGAGGGCCGGGTCGTGGCCCGTTACGTCGACGTCAACCCGAACGGTTCGTACCGCGACATCGCCGGCATCACCAACGCCGCCGGCAATGTCGTCGGCCTGATGCCGCACCCGGAGCACGCCGTGGAGCCGCTCACCGGTCCGACCACCGAGGGCCTGGGCTTCTTCACTTCCGTCCTGAAGCAGCTGGTGAACGCCTGATGAGCCTCGACACCGTCAAGAACGCCGAGCAGACCCCGGACGCCGCCCAGCCCTGGGCCGAACTCGGCCTCAAGCAGGACGAGTACGCGCGCATCCGGGAGATTCTCGGCCGCCGCCCGACCGGCGCCGAACTCGCGATGTACTCGGTCATGTGGTCCGAGCACTGTTCGTACAAGAGCAGCAAGGTCCACCTGAAGCAGTTCGGCGAGAAGAAGCCCGATTCGGACGCGATGCTCGTCGGCATCGGCGAGAACGCCGGTGTCGTCGACGTCGGCCAGGGCTACGCGGTGACCTTCAAGGTCGAGTCGCACAACCACCCGTCGTACATCGAGCCCTACCAGGGCGCGGCCACCGGCATCGGCGGCATCGTGCGCGACATCCTGGCGATGGGCGCCCGCCCGGTCGCCGTGATGGACCCGCTGCGCTTCGGCGCGGCCGACCACCCGGACACCCGCCGGGTGCTGCCCGGGATCGTCGCCGGCATCGGCGGCTACGGCAACTGCCTGGGCCTGCCGAACATCGGCGGCGAGGTCGTCTTCGACTCCTGCTACCAGGGCAACCCGCTGGTCAACGCGCTGTGCGTGGGCGTCATGAAGCACGAGGACATCCACCTCGCGCAGGCCTCCGGGGCCGGCAACAAGGTCATCCTGTACGGCGCCCGCACCGGTGGCGACGGCATCGGCGGCGTCTCGGTGCTGGCCTCCGAGACCTTCGACGACACCAAGCCGGCCAAGCGCCCGGCCGTCCAGGTCGGTGACCCGTTCCAGGAGAAGCTCCTGATCGAGTGCACCCTGGAGATCTTCCGGGAGAAGCTCGTCAAGGGCATCCAGGACCTCGGCGGCGCCGGTCTGTCCTGCGCCACCAGCGAGCTGGCCTCGGCCGGCTCCGGCGGCATGCGGATCGACCTCGACACCGTGCACCTGCGCGACCACACGCTCTCGCCGGAGGAGATCCTCATGAGCGAGTCGCAGGAGCGGATGTGCGCGATCGTCGAGCCCGACAAGGTCGCCCGCTTCCTGGAGATCTGCGAGAAGTGGGACGTCATCGCCAACGTCATCGGTGAGGTGACCGACGGCGAGCGCCTGGAGATCTTCTGGCACGGCGAGCTCGTGGTGGACGTGCCCCCGCGCACCGTCGCCCACGACGGCCCGGTCTACCAGCGCCCGTACGCCCGCCCCAGCTGGCAGGACGCGCTCCAGGCCGACGCCCCCACCGCCGAGCGGCTGGCCCGCCCGACCACCGGCGAGGGCCTCAAGGCCGACCTGCTGAAGGTCGCGAGCCACCCGAACCAGGCCTCCAAGTCCTGGATCACGGACCAGTACGACCGTTACGTGCTCGGCAACACCGTGCTCTCGCACGGCGAGGACTCGGGCATGATCCGGATCGACGACGAGACCAACCTCGGTGTCTCGGTCGCCACCGACGGCAACGGCCGCTACGCCAAGCTGGACCCGTACACCGGTGCCCAGCTGGCCCTGGTCGAGGCCTACCGCAACGTCGCGGCCGGCGGCGCCAAGCCGCTCGCCGTCTCCGACTGCCTCAACTTCGGTTCCCCCGAGGACCCGGACGTGATGTGGCAGTTCGCCGAGGCGACCCGCGGCCTGGCCGACGCCTGCCTGGTGCTCGGCACCCCGGTCACCGGCGGCAACGTCTCGCTGTACAACCAGACCGGCGAGGTCGCCATCCACCCGACCCCGGTGGTCGCGGTGCTCGGCGTCATCGACGACGTCACCCGGCGCACCCCGGTCGCCTTCGCCGAGGAGGGGCAGCTGCTCTACCTGCTCGGCGACACCGCGGACGAGCTCGGCGGCTCGGCCTGGTCGCAGGTCGTCCACGACCACCTCGGCGGTCTGCCGCCCGTGGTGGACCTGGAGCGCGAGCGGCTGCTCGGCGACATCCTGATCGCCGCCTCGCGCGACGGCATGATCGACGCCGCGCACGACCTCTCCGACGGCGGTCTCGGCCAGGCGCTCGTGGAGAGCTGCCTCAAGGGCGGCCACGGCGCGCGGATCGTGGTGCCCGAGGGCATCGACCCGTTCGTCCTGCTGTTCTCGGAGTCGGCCGGCCGCGCCGTCGTGGCGGTGCCGCGCAGCGAGGAGCTCCGCTTCAACGACATGTGCACCGCGCGTGGCCTGCCGGCCGCCCGGATCGGTGTCGTGGACGGCGACAGCCTGGACGTCCAGGGCCAGTTCAGCGTCACGCTGGCCGAGCTGAAGGACGCCCACACCGGCGTCATCGAGGCCCTGCTCGCCTGATCCCGCTACCCGAGGGGCGGACGGTTCGTGCTGAACCGTCCGCCCCTCGGCGTATCTTGGCCCCCATGCCTGCCAAGTCCCGTACGTACCAGCCGCAGAAGGTCCGCGCCGCGCTGGCCGCCCAGACCGGGGCGCTGCGCGCCGCCGTGGCGGGCCTCACCGACGCGCAGCTGGACCTGCCGACCAGGCTGGGGGAGTGGACCGTCCGGGAGCTGCTGGCGCACCTGGCCGTCCAGTTGGACTTCGTCCCCGCGCACCTGGACGATCCGCTGCAGGGGCGTCCGCCGCTCGGCCTGCCGGGCTGGGTGGCCGCGGTCGGCACGGTGGCGCCGCTGTTGGACGAGCAGGCCCGGGAGCGGTCCGCGGCGGACTTCGCCGGGGACGCGGCCGCGGTGGCGGCGGCCTTCGGCCGGGCCGCCGACGCGCTGACCGGGCTGCTGGAGCGGCCCGAAGCCGCCGACCCGGTGCGGCGGTTCGAGATCCGGCTCGGCTCGATGACGCTCGCCGACCTGCTGGTCACCAGGTTGGTGGAGACCGTCGTGCACGCCGACGACCTGGCCGCCGCCCTCGGCGCGGAGGCCTTCCCGCACGACCGGCAGGCCGTCGCCGCCGTCACCCGGCTGCTGGCGGACGCCTTCGCCGAGCAGGTGCCCGGCGGCGCGGTCGAGCTGCGGATCCCGCCGTACGCGGTGGTCCAGGCCGTCCCCGGGCCCAGGCACACCCGGGGCACCCCGCCGAACGTGGTCGAGACCGACCCGCTGACCTGGATCCGGCTGGCCACCGGCCGGCTCCCCTGGGCGGCGGCGGTGGCGGACCACGGGGTGTCCGCCTCGGGGGAGCGCAGCGACCTGGGGGAGTACCTGCCGGTTCTGGGCTGAGTGCCTGCCGGTCCCGGGCTGAGTGCCTCAGTGGACCTGCCCGGCCAGGGACTCGGCGGCCTTGCGCAGCGGTTCGCCGGCGAGTTCCCCGTTCACGACCTGGCTGTCGGGGGCCTCGGAGAGCAGCAGCATCAGGTCGCCCTCGCCCTTGAGCGCGATCCGGGCGACCGCGACGGTGCCCCCGTCCGAGGCGAGCGTGGTCCGACCGACGGCGGGCCGGTTCTGGGCGAACCGGGTCAGCTGGTCCACGCTGAGCCGCCCGTTGCGCTGGATCATCGGCAGCGCCAGGCTGACCGCGGCGTCGTTCCTCGACGTGGCCAGCAGGTCGATCTCGACGGTGGATCCGCCGAGGCGGTAGGAGCAGGTGATGTCGGCGCTTGGGGGAGTGGCGGGCATCTCGGTCATCGTCGGCGGGTGGGTGACCCCGGACGGCCAGGGCGCGGCCGGGACGCCGTCGCCCGCGTTGCCCGTGACGGAGTGTCCGTCCGTCACGGCCGGGGCGACGGTGCCGCCGATCCCGGCGGCGGCCGCGGCCTTCGCGAAGTCGAGGCCGAACGGGCAGTCGGTGGACTTGTTCTTGACCAGGTCCAGGGCGGTCGATCGGACGCGGTCGTAGCTGAGTCCGGTGCCGGTGGTGGTGCCGATGGAGGGTGCGGACGAGCAGGCGGCGGCGCCGAGGGAGATCCCGGCGGCGGCGAACACGGCGGTGAGCCTTCGGCGTTGGGCGGCGGTCATGCTCGCAGGGTAGGCCGTCGTTGTCCCGGGGGTTCGCCGATCAGGTCTCAACTCCGTTGCGGTCCACCGTTGCGGTCCACTGCTACGGGACGGCCGGGCCGCTCAGGTAGGTGCCGTCCGCCGAGTACGGCCAGGCGTTCGGGGCGCAGCCCTTGAGGCCGTAGATCTGCTGCATCATCGCGGGCGCGGGCTTGCCCGGGCCGGGACAGGTCTCGTGGCCGTGGCCGATCCGGTGGCCGACCTCGTGGTTGACGATCAGCGCCCGGTAGTCGTCCAGCGGGCCGCTGAACTGGGGGGAACCGGTGTTCCAGCGCTTGGAGTTGACGAGCACCTGGTTGCCGACGTTGCAGTTCACCTCGCCGTGGGTGTCCAGGCCGGAGGCGCCGCAGATCCTGTCCACGGTCGCCGGGGAGGCGATCTTCACGGTGAAGTCGTAGGAGCCGCCGGCGACCAGCTGGAAGCCGTTCCGGCGGTCGTTGGTCCAGCCCCGGCGGTCGCCGAGGATGCCGTGGATCTGGGCCGCGGCCGCCGCGGCGTCGATGCCGATGCCGTCCTCGACCTCCACCCGGTAGCGGCGCACGGTGCCGCGGCCGACCGCCTTGGCGCTGGCGGGGGCGATGGTGAAGGTGCCCGCGCCCTTGCCGGGTCCGGGGTCGGGCCCGGTGGGTGTGGTGGTCGCCGTCGGGGTGGGGGTGGGGGTGGCTGTGGGGGTCGGCGTGGGCGTCGGGGGCGTGCTGGGCGGCTGCTCGGCGGGCGGCGCCAGCCGGGCCTGGGCGGCCGGGGCGGGGGCGGGCCGGTCCGGGGTGCGGGTCAGGACCAGGACCGCGGCGCCCAGCACCGCGAATGCGGCCAGTAGTGCCGTGAGCATGCCAGGGCCGATCCGGCGGCGTGACCGGCGGCGTCGGCGGCCGCCGGAAGCCTTCCCGGACGGGGCGGCTCGCCTGCGGGCGGGTCTGGCTGCGGGCACGAGCGACACCTTGGCATGCGAACGGGTGAATGTCTACATACGTGGTATGCAGACGCCGGTTCGACCGCCCCGGCGGAGCCCGTCGATCACGACGGGGGCGGTTGACCCCTGCGCCCCGGATGGCAGACTGCACTGCATGGCGCTTCACAGGAACCTTCTCGACGGCCCCGAACCCACTCTCCTGCCGGAGGACGAGCAGCCCTACCGGATGCTGGCGGAGGAGTCGGCCTCACCGACCCAGGTGGTCGCCGAATTCCCGGCCTTCTGCCTCGGCTGGGCCATGCTCGCCGACGACGCCTTCGTGGCCGGCCGCCACGTCGAGTCCTACGCCTACGCCCGCACCGGCTACCACCGCGGCCTGGACTCGCTGCGCCGGGCCGGCTGGAAGGGCCACGGGCCGGTGCCGTGGGAGCACCGCGGCAACCGCGGCTTCCTGCGCTGCCTGGCGGCGCTCGCCCGGGCGGCCGGCGCGATCAAGGAGACCGAGGAGGAGAACCGCTGCTGGCAGTTCCTGAAGGACAGCAGCGCGGAGGCGTATGCGGAGCTCAAGCCGTCCACCGAGCTCTAGGGACCAGGACGTGACGGTGCCCCCGGTGGATCGTCCACCGGGGGCACCGCTCTGTTCGGGTGCCTGGAGCTTCAGGCGCCCGTCACCTCAGGCCTTCGTCACTTCAGGCGCTTGCCGGCCGAGCGCAGCTGCTCGGCGGCCTCGCGGACGCGGGCGGCCATGCCGGCCTCGGCCAGCTTGCCCCAGGTGCGCGGGTCGTAGGTGTTCTTCTTGCCGACCTCGCCGTCGACCTTCAGCACGCCGTCGTAGTTGGCGAACATGTGGCCGGCCACCGGGCGGGTGAACGCGTACTGGGTGTCGGTGTCCAGGTTCATCTTCACGACGCCGTTCTCCAGCGCGGTGGCGATCTCCTCGGCGGTGGAGCCCGAGCCGCCGTGGAAGACGAAGTCGAACGGGTCGGTCTTGCCGTACTGCTTGCCGATCGCGTCCTGCAGCTCGCGCAGCAGCTCCGGCTTCAGCACGACGTTGCCCGGCTTGTACACGCCGTGCACGTTGCCGAAGGAGGCGGCCAGCAGGTAGCGGCCCTTCTCGCCCAGGCCCAGCGCCTCGGCGGTGCGCACGGCGTCGTTGACGGTGGTGTACAGCTCGTCGTTGATCTCGTGGGTGACGCCGTCCTCCTCGCCACCGGTCGGGGTGATCTCGACCTCCAGGATGATCCTGGCGGCGGCGGCCTGGGCCAGCAGCTCCTGGGCGATCGACAGGTTGTCCGAGAGGGTCTCGGCCGAGCCGTCCCACATGTGCGACTGGAACAGCGGGTTCTCGCCCCGGGCCACGCGCTCGGCGGAGACCGCCAGCAGCGGGCGGACGTAGCCGTCCAGCTTGTCCTTCGGGCAGTGGTCGGTGTGCAGCGCGACGGTGATGTCGTACTTGGCGGCGACGATGTGCGCGAACTCGGCGAGCGCGACCGCGCCGGTCACCATGTCCTTGTTGTGCTGGCCGCCCAGGAACTCCGCGCCACCGGTCGAGATCTGGATGATCCCGTCGCTCTCGGCCTCGGCGAAACCACGCAGCGCGGCGTGCAGGGTCTGCGACGAGGTGACGTTGATGGCCGGGTAGGCGAACTTGCCCGCCTTGGCCCGGTCCAGCATCTCGGTGTAGACCTCGGGAGTTGCGATGGGCATGCGATCCGCTCCTGTCGGGTTGCGGCGTACGGACGGTGCTGTCCGACGCTGTGTACGCCTTCGTGACGACTCCGTGCCGGCCCGCCGACGCGCGGCGCTGCGGTGTGGCTCTCCGGCACCAAGGTTCGAGGCGACCTCCGCGGTACGGCCATGAGGGTGGTGGCCGCCGCGGACCGGACGCCTGTGCCATCTTCCCAGACTCGTGCCCGCAGGTCAGCAGGAGCCCGCCTGTCGGGACGTCGCGGTGGAGGGCACGGCCGGAACCCGCCGGTGGCCCCGGGACCGGGCCGAGGGGCGCCGACGGGCCTCGGCCGGACGTCGCCGGAAAGGTACGACCGCTATCCTGCGCCCGTGGACTACAACCAGCTGGCCGTCAATCTTCTCGACGCCAAATCCCTGATCTCGTCCCTCGGCGCCATCGGGCTGATCGCGATCATCTTCGCGGAGACCGGCCTGCTGGTCGGCTTCTTCTTCCCGGGCGACTCGCTGCTGATCATCGGGGGTGTCGCCGCCTCGAACGCCGCCTCCTCGGTGCTCGGCGACGGCGCCAAGCTGCCGATCGCCGTGCTGCTGATCGGCTGCCCGATCGCCGCGGTCGCCGGCGCCCAGCTCGGGCACCTGCTCGGGGCCAAGGTCGGACCGAGGATGTTCGACAAGCCGGACTCGAAGATCTTCCGCCGCGAGTACGTGCTGAAGGCGGAGGAGTACTTCAACAAGTTCGGCTCGGGCAAGGCCGTGGTGCTGGCCCGCTTCATGCCGATCGTCCGGACCTTCCTCAACCCGGTCGCCGGCACCCTGGAGATGCCGGCCAGGACCTTCTTCGTGTGGAACGTCATCGGCGGCGTGCTCTGGACCGAGTCCATGCTGCTGATCGGCTACTTCTTCGGTGACGCGCTCGCCCCGGTGATCGACAAGTACCTGATCCCGGCGGTGCTGCTGATCGTGCTGCTGTCGGTCTCGCCGATCCTGATCGAGGTCCTGCGGGAGCGCCGGAAGAAGAAGGCCGGCCTCGTCGAGGCCCCGGCCGCCGACACCGTGCAGAGTGCCGGCGGGCGGCACCGGCGCGGCTGAGGTCCGCGGCCACGCCTTCGTTCACGGCGCGTACGGCGAAGGGCCGGGTCCTGTTTCACGTGAAACAGGACCCGGCCCTTCGTGCTGCTCGGGGTGTCCGTACCGGTCAGAGGCCCAGGTCGGCGAGGTCGTACGCGGTCACGTACTCCAGGCCCTGCGCCTCGACGGCGCCCGCGCCACCGCGCTCGACGATCACCGCGACGCCGACCACCTCGGCGCCCGCCTCGCGCAGCGCCTCGACGGCGGTCAGCACCGAGCCGCCGGTGGTGGAGGTGTCCTCGACCGCCAGCACCCGGCGGCCCTTCACCTCGGGGCCCTCGATCCGGCGCTGCAGGCCGTGCGCCTTGCCCGTCTTGCGGACCACGAAGGCGTCCAGTTTCTGCCCGCGCGCGGCGGCGGCGTGCAGCATCGAGGCCGCCACCGGGTCGGCGCCCAGGGTCAGGCCGCCGACGGCGTCGTAGTCCAGGTGGGAGGTCGCGTCCAGCATCACCCGGCCGACCAGCGGGGCGGCCTCGCCGTCCAGCGTGATCCGGCGCAGGTCGACGTAGTAGTCGGCCTCCTTGCCGGAGGAGAGGGTGACCTTGCCGTGCACGACGGCCTTGTCCTTGATCTGTGCCAGCAGGGCGTCGCGGTCGTTGCTCATGAGCGTTCAGTCTAGGGCCTGCACGCCCACCCGGCGCTCGGGACCCGGACAGGCCCTAGCGTCGGCGCAGTGCCCTGACCAGGACCACGGCGCCGCCCAGCAGGGCCACCGAGCCGCCGATCACCCACGGCACCGCGCTGCGGCCGCCGGTCCCCGGCACCACGATGCCGCCGGCCTCGCCACCCCAGCGGGACGCCGCCCGGGCCCGGGCGCTGCGGGCCGGCAGCGCCGGCGCGTACCGGCCGCGCGGCGGGGCGTGGTCCACCTCCTCGGCCGAGCGGCCGACGATGCTGCGGCGGACCGGGCCGCTGAGCTCCGGCTCGTCCTCGTAGGCGAACAGCGGCTCGACCGGGAGCTCCTCGGCGACGCCCTCCCGGGGGTCGGCGACGTCGTGGTCGTCGACGTCGTCGTCATCCGTGTCGTCGGTGGAGTCGGCGTCGTCGGCGGCGGAGCCGGTGGGGAGGCCGAAGCGCTCGGCGTCGGCGTCGGAGAAGGCGATCAGGTCGGAGAGGTCGTCGTCGAGGTCGTCGCCGGGCTGGTCCTGGTGGTCCTCGATGAAGACGACCTCGGCGCCGGGTCCGTCCTCGTCCGTGCTCCCGGCGGCGTTCTCGGTCTCGGTCTCGGCCTCGACGGCGTTCCCGGCATCGGTGTCGGCGTCGGCGTCGATCCCGTCCGCGTTCTCCTCGTCGCCCTCCGCGGGGGCGTCCGGGGAGGTCAGCGCGGTGGCGAAGCGCTCCAGCAGCCGGCGCCCGGTGGCGTCGAGGGTCTCGGCGTCGAACTCGGTCAGCCGGCCGGTGGCGCTCAGGTCGCCGGTGAAGCGGACCGTCGCGGTGCCGTCCTCGGCGCCCTCCGCGACGCTGACCCGAACGGTGGCGGTCGCCTCACCGTCGCCCCGGGCCTCCTGCCCCTCGGCGAGCACCGTCAGCACCCCGCCGCGGCCCTCGATCAGCGACAGCACGCCCTTGTAGGTGATCGTGGAGCCGCCGATCCGCACCTTCAGCCGCCCGCCGATCTCCTCGGCCGGCCCGGCCCCGACCGCCGCCGGCTCGGTGCTCAGCCCGGGCACGCTCCGCGCCAGCAGCGCCGGATCCTGCAAGGCCTGCCGCACCAGCGCTGCGGACATCGGGACGACAACCTCATGCTCCATGCCACGGAGCCTACCGACTGGGCCCGGCCGGGTCCCTACCCACCACCGCCCGACTTCGCCCCGCTTCCCCCGGCGGCTGCTCCGCTCCGCTGCCCGTCCCCGCCGTCAGACACGCCCCAGGAGGGTGAGCGGGGCCGGGGGCCGCGGGGGGCGGCGGGCGGTGAGGCGGGCGGCCGAGCCGCGGAGGGCGTCCGGGGTGAGGGCACGCGGGGGCGGGGCGTCGGGGGCGAGGGTGAGCGGGGGCGGGGTGGCGGCGGCGAGCAGGAAGTCCTGGGCGGTGTCCGACCGGTCGGGGCGGCAGGTGGTGGTGTCGCCGCCCTCGACCGCGTACGGGGTGGTCTGCAGCCCGACCGCGCGCAGCCCCGACTCGATCCGCCAGAGGCCGTCCCCGTCCCCGCCGGCCCGCCCGCCGTCGTCCCCGCGCTCCCCGCCGGCCCGGACGGCGATCCGGCCGCCGGGGGCCAGCAGCCGGGCGGCGAGGCCGTAGAACTCCTGGGAGTGGAACTTGACCGGTCCGCCGTCCGAGGGCGCCGGCAGGGCGGCGAGCACCACGTCGTACTCCTCGTCGGGGGCGACGCGCAGCCAGGCCATCGGGTCGGCCGCGGTGGTGCGGACCCGGGGGTCGTCCAGGGAGTGCTCGCCGAGGGCGGCGAGCCCGGGGTCGGTGCGGGCGAGCCGGGGGAGGGCCGGGTCGGCGTCGACCACCCGGACGGAGCGGACGCCCCGGTGCCGCAGCACCTCCCGCAGGGCGAGGCCGTCGCCGCCGCCGAGCAGCAGCACCCGGGCGTCCGGCCCGGCGGCCAGCGCGGGGTGGACCAGGGCCTCGTCGCCCCGGTACTCGTCCGGCCCGCAGACCGCGAGCCGTCCGTCGAGGTAGAGCCGCAGCGGGCCCTCGGCGGGGCCGGTCAGCACGATCTCCTGGTACCGGCTGCGGGTGGCGTAGCGGACCTGGTCGCCGTAGAGGGCGTGTCGGGCGGCGCGTTCGATGGAGTCGGAGCCGAGGGCGGCGGCCGCCAGCAGGGCGAGGACGAGCGTGCAGCCGGCCCAGAGCAGCCGTCGTATCCGGGCGGCGGGTTCCTCGCGGAAGAGCCAGAGCACGACGGCGGCTCCGGCGACGGCGTTGACCGCCCCGGTGAGCAGCGCGCCGTCGCCGGGGCCGAGCAGGGGGAGGATCAGGAACGGGAAGGCGAGGCCGCCGATCAGCGCGCCCACGTAGTCGGCGGCGAACAGGTCGGCGACCGCGCGGCCGGCGTCCTCGCGCCGGATCCGTTGGATGAGGGTCATCAGCAGGGGGATCTCGGCACCGATCAGGATGCCGATCAGGCAGGTGAGGCCGACCATCGCGGCCTGGTAGCGGCCGATCCAGGCCCAGCAGGAGTACAGGGCGAGGACGGAGAGCCCGCCGGTGAGCGCGAGGGCGCACTCGACCAGGGCGAAGGCGGTCGCCGGCCGGCGGGTGAGGCGTTTGGCGAGCAGCGAGCCGAGGCCCATCGCGAACACCATGACGGAGAGCACGACCGAGGTCTGGGTGACGGTGTCGCCGATCAGGTAGTCGCCGAGTGCCACGAGTTCGAGTTCGTAGACGAGTCCGCAGGCCGCGCAGACGAAGGCGGCCAGCAGCACGGTCAGTCGGGCGAGTCGGGGGCGGTCGCGCAACCGGGAGCGACGGCGGGCGGGCAGGGGGATCAGGCTTCGCCCGGGCCGGGGTGGGGCGCCGTCGTCGAGGTCCACTCGCGGGCGTGCGGGCGGACCGGCCGGATGGTTGATCACGAACAAACGCTAGGGGACGTGCGGGACGGATGGCTGCGCCCATCCGACGGACAGCGGGAACCGCCGGATTGACGAATCGTTCCTGCGTACGATTCGTAGGCTTGTGCCGGGTGTCGTATGACCGGATCGGCGCTGCCGTCCGGCTCCTGGGCGCCCGGGCCCCGGCGGTCCGGGTCGTCGGCCGTCACGCTCCCGACACCACCAGCGAGGAGCGGGTGCAGACCAGCCGGCCCTCCTGCGGGTAGGCGTGCCAGGTCCGCCAGAGCAGTCGGTCGGTGCCGCCCTGGGTGACCAGCGCGGTGAACGCGCTCGGATCGCCCGGGAAGACCCCGGCGAGGCCGCGCGGGTGCCCCTCGACCAGCGCCAGCAGCTCCTGGGCGCGGGCCGCGAAGACGTGCGGGGGCAGCGCCTCGATCCGGGCGGCGAACTCGTACTCCCAGCCGCCGACCTGCTTGGCCACCCGGGCCGGCAGCGGGGTGCGGCGGCCGGGCAGACAGGCGACGGTCTCCAGGCACTCGCCGGGACCGGCCGAGATCACCACCTGGTGCGAGGCGCCCAGCAGCCGCAGCTGGAGGGTGCCGGAGGCGTCGGGGCGGCCGCCGTCGAGTCTGAGGTCGCGGACGGCGAGAGCGGGCAGCGGTTCGCCGCCGAGGCACCAGGCCAGGTCACCGGCGCGGGTGTCCGTGTAGGAGGTCTGCAGTGTGGTGAGCATGCTCGGCTCCGCGTTTCAGCTCCGTGCGCGCCCGCCGAGCAGCAGCGACTAGGCCTAGGCGATGGCGAGGCTGTTCGTGGCTGTGCGGCCCTGGGCGCGGCCGACCGTGGAAGGAAGGATTCCGGCTGGAGATTCAGCAGCAGAGAAGCACGAATACGCCGGGTCCGTCGGTGATTTACCCAACTTTGTCAAGCATTCACCGTTTCGAGCACACCTGCTTCCCAGCTCTGATCGACCCGGTGTGCGACTTTGCACAGCGCGCGCCCCTGCAACCGGCCTGTGCGCCGTGTGCGCCGGTAGTGCGCTCTTTGCGCGCATCACGCGCCGCTGCCCTCCGCGCACCGGCCACGGCGGCCGTCCGGGCGTGCCGGACAGGTCACCGGAATTGCCTCCTGGGCAGCAAAAGAGCATGCCATCCAGGGGAGTTGAGGGCGAATCACCGGCCGTACCGGGCCAGAATTGGTCCCGCCCAAGGGGGCGCGCGAAACCACTGCGCGCGCCGCAATCACACACCGTACCCCCGGACGGCGGTGCTCCTGTTGCACAAACAGCCCCGCCGCGGGCTACGGGGCGGCCGTGACCGGTGGGGCGGGGGTGCGGTGGGGGTCCTGAGGGGCGGGTGCGACGACGGCGCGGGGGGGGGGCCCCCCCCCCCCCCCCCCGGGGGGGCCGCCCCCCCCCCCGCCCCCCCCCCCCCCCCGCGGGCGGGGGGGGGGGGGGGGAAAACACCCGGCGGGGCCGAAGGTTTTGAAAAA
>NZ_JBIVHS010000004.1:477934-551198 GCF_044749365.1 Kitasatospora sp. NPDC089509
GCGGGGGGGCCGGGGGGGGGGGGGGGGGGGGGGGGGGGGGGGGGGGGGGGGCCGGGGGGGGGGGGGGCCCGCCGGGGGGGGGGGGGGCCCCCCCCCCCCCCGCGCCGTCGGGCCCGGACCGCCCGTCGTCGATCGCCGACGACCGGTTCCGGGCTGATTGGACGTGAACTTCCGCTGTCGGAACGTTAGTTGAGAACAGTGCCGACGATGCGCCGATGGGCTCCTCGTCAGAGCCGCTGGAGACGGTCGACGGCCTCCTGGAGGACTTCGTCCTTCTTGCAGAAGGTGAAGCGGACCAGGCTGCGGCCCGCGTCGGGGTCGTCGTAGAAGACGGCGTTGGGGATGGCGACGACGCCGCAGCGTTCGGGGAGGGAGCGGCAGAAGTCGATGCCGTCCTTCTCGCCGAGCGGGGTGATGTCGGTGGTGATGAAGTAGGTGCCCTCGGGGGTGAAGGCGCGGAAGCCGGCCGTGCCGAGACCGTCGAGCAGCAGGTCGCGCTTGCGGAGCAGATCGGCCCGGAAGGTGTCGAAGTAGCTGTCCGGGAGGCGCAGCGCCTCGGCGACGGCGTACTGGAAGGGGCCGGCGCTGACGTAGGTGAGGTACTGCTTGGCGGTGCGGACGGCGGCGACCAGCGCGGGGGCGGCGGTGACCCAGCCGACCTTCCAGCCGGTGAAGGAGAAGGTCTTGCCGGCCGAGGAGATGGTGACGGTGCGCTCGCGCATGCCGGGGAGGGCGGCGAGCGGGTGGTGGGTGACGCCGAAGACGAGGTGTTCGTAGACCTCGTCGGTGATCACCAGCAGGTCGTGCTCGACGGCGAGGGCGGCGATGCCGGCCAGCTCCTCGGCGGTGAGGACGGTGCCGGTGGGGTTGTGCGGGGTGTTGATCAGCAGCAGCCGGGTGCGCGGGGTGATCAGGGCGCGCAGCTCGTCCAGGTCGGGGCGGAAGTGCGGGGCCCGGAGGGTGAGCGGGCGGCGGGTGGCGCCGGCCATCGCGATGCAGGCGGCGTAGGAGTCGTAGAAGGGTTCGAGGGCGATCACCTCGTCGCCGGGCTCCAGCAGGGCGAGCAGGGCGGCGGCGATGGCCTCGGTGGCACCGGCGGTGACCAGCACCTCGGTGTCCGGGTCGTACGTCAGGCCGTGGAAGCGCTGCTGGTGGTCGGCGACGGCGGTGCGCAGCTCGGGGATGCCGGGGCCGGGCGGGTACTGGTTGCCGTGGCCCTCGCGCAGGGCCCGTACGGCCGCCTCGCGGACCTCCTCGGGCCCGTCGGTGTCCGGGAAGCCCTGGCCGAGGTTGATCGAGCCGGTGGCGGTGGCCAGGGCGGACATCTCGGCGAAGATCGTCGTGCCCATCCCGGCCAGTCGGCGGTTCAGCAGCGGCCTGGTACCCATCGGTGGCTCCTCACGGTCACGGCTCGTCGTCAGGGCCATCCTGCGGCAGCCGGGGTCCGGGGACAAGGACGGCTGAGGACAAGGACGGCTGGGGGCAAGGGCGGTCGGGGACGAGGACGGCCGGGGAGCGGCCCGGGGGACGCCGCGGCCCCGGCCGCCCGGCGGGTGCCGGGCGGCCGGGGCCGCGGGGGTGGGTGCGGGGCCGGGGCCTGGATCAGGCCTCCTCGCCGCCCTTGTCCTCGCCCTCGCCGTCCTCGCCCTCGATCTCGTTCTGCAGGCCGAGGCGCTCGACGATCCACTGCTCGAAGCCGACCGCGGCCTGGGTCCAGTTCGCGGTGGTGGTGACGAAGTAGTCCAGGTTGACGCCGGTGCCGACGATCATCTGGGCCTCGCCGATCAGGCGGACCACGCCGTCCTCGTGGGTGTGGGTGTACACCTTGGGCCAGAGGGTCTCGCGGTTCCACTCGTCGATCAGGTCGAGGATCTCGCCCTTCTTCTCCAGCGGGTACGCGCGGTCGTAGAACGCGCGCACCGCGAAGAGCTCCTTCTGCTCGCCGCGGAACATGTAGTAGACGCGGAAGCCCTCCCAGGGGGCGGTGAGGTCGCCCTCCTCGTCCACGACGTGCTTGAGCTGCATCTGGTCGAGCAGCTGGGTCACCAGGGCCTGGTCCGGGACGATGATCGGCGGAGGGCCGGCCGGCCGGCCGCCCTGGCCGCCGGGCTGGCCGCCCTGGGGCGCGCCGAACGACGGGATGGACGACGGGTCGATGCTCATGGGGGTCCTCTTCCTCAGTGCACGTGGTGGCCGGCAATGAGAGGCCGCCCTTTCCACCTCCCATCCTGCCTCATTCGGGGCTCCGCTCACAGGGGCGGCGGGGGGCGCGTCGATCTTCGTCCCGGGGTACCCGGAGGGGCGGTTGCGGGGCGCCCGGAGGGGTGTGCGGCGGGGAGTCCGGAGGGGTGTGCGAGCGGTGTGCGAAGGCCACCCGGGGCCCGTCGTCACGCACGGTGGCCGGGTCCGGCCGCCCTTCCGCGGACCGGGCGCCCGCGTGAGCCAAGTCACGCGCCCGGAGCCCGGGTTCGGCTGCCGTGCGGGCCGGATGCGGTTAGCGTGCGACGGAACTGGCCTGACACAAAGTCCTTGCGTTCGAGGCGAGTTGAGGTGTTGTGAACCGAAGGGGGGAGTAGGGATGGCACCTACGGTGACCGGGGAGGGCGGCCCGCTCGGGACGTTGCTGCGGAACATCCGACTGGACCGGGGGATGACGCAGGAGCAGTTGGGGGAGGCGTCGGGGCTGAGCGTGCGGTCGATCCGCGACCTGGAGCGGGGGGTGTCCTGCCCGCGGGTGTCCACCCTGCGGCTGCTCACCCAGACCTGGAACCTGCCGGAGTCGCAGGGGGCGGAGCTGTACCGGCTGGCGCGCGCCTGGCGGGACCGCTCGCGGCGGCAGCGGGGGGCGGGGGAGTAGGGCCTGTCCGGCGGATCTTGCCGGGCGCGCGACGCCGGGCATCCCGCCTGGACGCACGCCCGAATCGCCCAAGTACGTCCAGTACGAGGCCGACTCGGGCGCACGCCCAGCCGGGCGCGAAGTGGGGGTACCTCCCGGCCGAAGGCTGGGGGAGCCGCGCGCTGATCCGCCAAGATCCGCCGGACAGGCCCTAGGCCTGGGTGCGGACGCGGCGACGGGCCGCCCCTGCGCCGAAGCGAAGGGGCGGCCCGTCGAACAGGCCGGCCGGCGGACCGGAGTGCCGCCGCTACGTCACTTCTCCAGCGGGCCCCGGCCGCGGACGGTCAGCCGGTCGTTCTCCTCGTCCCGCTCGACCAGGACGGTGTCCCCGTCGTGCACCTGGCCGGACAGGATCGCCCGGGCCAGCTGGTCGCCGATCGCGGACTGCACCAGCCGGCGCAGCGGGCGGGCGCCGTACGCCGGGTCGTACCCGGTGAGCGCCAGCCAGTCGCGGGCGGCTGCGGAGACCTCCAGGGTGAGCCGCCGCTCGCGCAGCCGCTCGCCCAGACGGGCCACCTGGAGGTCGACGATCCGGCTGAGCTCGGTGGTGCCCAGCGGTTCGAAGACCACGATGTCGTCCAGCCGGTTGAGGAACTCCGGCTTGAACGCGGCCCGGACGGTGTCCAGCACCAGCTGCTTCTTCTTGTCCTCCGGGGTGGTCGGGTCGACCAGGAACTGGCTGCCCAGGTTGGAGGTGAGGATCAGGATGGCGTTGCGGAAGTCCACCGTGCGGCCCTGGCCGTCGGTGAGCCGGCCGTCGTCCAGCACCTGGAGCAGGACGTCGAAGACCTCCGGGTGGGCCTTCTCCACCTCGTCCAGCAGCACCACGCTGTACGGGCGGCGGCGGACCGCCTCGGTGAGCTGGCCGCCCTCCTCGTAGCCGACGTACCCGGGCGGGGCGCCGACCAGCCGGGAGACCGAGTGCTTCTCGCCGTACTCGCTCATGTCGATCCGGACCATCGCCCGCTCGTCGTCGAACAGGAAGTCGGCCAGGGCCTTGGCGAGTTCGGTCTTGCCGACGCCCGTCGGGCCGAGGAACAGGAAGGAGCCGGTCGGGCGGTCCGGGTCGGCGATGCCCGAACGGGTGCGTCGCACCGCGTCCGAGACGGCCTGCACGGCCTCCGCCTGGCCGATCAGGCGCTGGCCCAACTCCTCCTCCATGCGCAGGAGTTTGGCGCTCTCGCCCTCCAGCAGCCGGCCGGCCGGGATGCCCGTCCAGGAGCCGACCACATCGGCCACGTCGTCCGGGCCGACCTCCTCCTTGACCATCGAGGCGGAGGCGTCCTGGTCCGCGGCGCGCTCCTGGGCCTCGGTGAGCTCCGTCTCGGCGGCCGGGATCTCGGCGTACATCAGCTTGGACGCCCGCTCGAAGTCCCCGTCGCGCTGGGCGCGTTCGAGCGCGCCGTGCAGGTCGTCCAGCCGCTCCTTGAGCTCGCCGACCCGGTTGAGGCTCTTCTTCTCCTGCTCCCAGCGCGCCGTCAGCACGCTCAACTGCTCGTTCTTGTCGGCGAGATCGCGCCGCAGCCGGGCCAGCCGGTCGACCGAGGCCGGGTCCGACTCCTTCTCCAGGGCGAGCTCCTCCATCCGCAACCGGTCGACGGAACGCTGGAGTTCGTCGATCTCGACCGGGGAGGAGTCGATCTCCATCCGGAGCCGGGAGGCCGCCTCGTCGACCAGGTCGATCGCCTTGTCGGGCAGGAAGCGGGAGGTGATGTAGCGGTTGGACAGGGTGGCCGCGGCGACCAGGGCGGCGTCCGAGATCTGCACCTTGTGGTGCGCCTCGTACCGGCCCTTGAGACCGCGCAGGATGGCGATCGAGTCCTCCACGCTGGGCTCGCCGACCAGCACCTGCTGGAAGCGGCGCTCCAGGGCCGGGTCCTTCTCGATCCGCTCGCGGTACTCGTCCAGCGTGGTGGCGCCGACCATCCGCAGCTCACCGCGGGCCAGCATCGGTTTGAGCATGTTGCCGGCGTCCATCGCGGAGTCACCGCCGGCGCCCGCGCCGACCATGGTGTGCAACTCGTCGATGAACGTGACGACCTGGCCGTCGGAGGCCTTGATGTCGTTCAGGACGGCCTTCAGCCGCTCCTCGAACTCGCCGCGGAACTTGGCGCCCGCGACCATCGCGCCGAGGTCCAGCGCGACCAGCCGCTTGCCGCGCAGCGACTCCGGCACGTCACCGGCCACGATGCGCTGGGCCAGGCCCTCGACCACGGCCGTCTTGCCGACGCCGGGCTCGCCGATCAGCACCGGGTTGTTCTTCGTCCGGCGGGAGAGCACCTGGACCACCCGGCGGATCTCGACGTCCCGGCCGATCACCGGGTCGAGCTTGCCGTCCCGGGCGGCCTGGGTGAGGTCGGTGCCGTACTTCTCCAGGGCCTTGTAGGTGCCCTCGGGATCGGGCGAGGTGACCTTGCCGCTGCCCCGGACGTCCTTGAAGGCGGCGAGCAGGGCCTTGGGCGTCGCGCCCTGCTGCACCAGCAGCTCGGCGACCGCCCCGCCCTCGGCGGCCAGGCCGACCATCAGGTGCTCGGTCGAGACGTACTGGTCGTCCAGGTCGTCGGCGCGCTTGCCGGCCTCGGTGAGCACGGCGATGGTGTCCCGGGCGAGCTGCGGGGCGGCGACCGTCGAACCCATCGCGCTCGGCAGTGCCGCCAGCTGGCGGCGGGCCTCGGCGTCGATCCGGGCCGTGTTCGCCCCGACCGCCTCCAGCAGGGGCCGGGCGATGCCCTCGGGCTGCTCCAGCAGGGCGATCAGGATGTGCACCGGCTTGACGTCCGGGTTGCCGACCGAGCCCGCCTGCCGGATCGCGGCGGACAGGGCGTCCTGCGTCTTGGTGGTGAACTTGCTCGCGTCCACTGCTGGGGGGTCCTCCCTCGTCGTGTTCCACTGCTGCTACCTACAGCATGCACTAAGTTGAGCGTATTCCGCTCAACTTTTTCCCGGAGCCCTTTCAGGGGCCCTTCCAGAGCCTCTTCCGGAGTCCTTCCCGGGGCCTTCCGAGGAGCCCTGCCCGGTGCGCCCGCTGCGCCCGGTACGTCCGGTCCGCCCGGTGCGCGCGCCGCGCCCGGTCTGCCGGGTCAGCCCGAGCAGCTCCCGGGCCGGCCCGCCCGGCCGCTGCCCGGCCGGCCACACCGCGCGCAGCGGCCGTCGCAGGTCCAGTTCCTCCGCCAGCGGCACCTCGACCAGCCGCCGGGTGGCCAGCTCCTCCACCACCGCCAGCTCGCTCAGGCAGACCGGCCCCGCCCCGGTCATTGCCGCCGCCTTCAGCGCCGTCGACGAGGCCAGTTCCATCCGGGGCTGGGTCGCGCCCCCGTACGGCGTCAGGGCCATCTCCAGCACCTCCCGGGTGCCCGAGCCCGGCTCGCGCAGCACCAGTGGGGTGCCCGCCAGCTCCGGCCCGGTCAGCGGGGTGCGGCGGCGCGCCCAGCGGTGGCCGGGTGCGACCACGACCACCAGCCGGTCCGCCGCCACCACCGCGCCGGCCAGTCCGGGCGGGGTGGTCGGGCCCTCGACGAAGCCGAGGTCGGCGTCCCCGGCCAGCACGTGCCCGGCGACCTCCGCCGAGTTCGCCGTCCGCAGCGTCACGGCCGTCCCCGGGCTGGCCTCGGCGAGCGCCAGCAGCCAGCCCGGCATCAGGTACTCGGCTACGGTCAGACTGGCGACCACCCGCAGCTTGGCGTCCCGCCGCCCGCGCAGCGCGTCGATCCCGGCGTCCAGGGCCTGGGCCGCCTCCACCACCTGCCGGGCCCACTCGACCACCAGCCGGCCCGCCTCGGTCGGCCGGCTGCCCCGGGGCGAGCGGTCCAGCAGCGGGACCCCGATCTGCCGCTCCATGCCCTTGATCCGGGCGCTCGCGGTCGGCTGGCTGACGCCCAGCTCGGCCGCCGCCCGGCCGACGCTGCCCAGGCGGGCCACCGCGAGCAGCAGTTCCAGGGCGCCGAGTTCGGGGACGTGCGGGGAGAGGGCCATAGGTTCAGGCTATGTCCTCATAGAAGCCGCGGCGCTACCGGAACCCGGGTCGGCGGGCGACGGTGGAACCATGTCCACCTCGGCCGATGTCCCCTTGCGCACCCGCCCCGCGGCCCCCGCCACCACCGGTGCCCGCTCCCGCCTCGACCTCGCCCAGCTCGGCCCCAACTGGTACGCCGCCGTGATGGGCACCGCGATCGTGGCCAACGGCGCCGCCGCCCTGCCGGTGCGGGTGCCCGGACTGATCGGCTTCGGCGAGCTGATGTGGGCGCTCGGCGCGACCGCCCTGGTGGTGCTGGCCGGGGCCCGGCTGGTGCACCTCACCCGGCACCGCGAGGCGGCCCGCACCCAGCTGCTGGACAACCCCGCCACCGCCGTCTTCTACGGCTGCCCGCCGATGGCGCTGCTCTCGGTCGGGCTCGGCACCCTGCTGCTCGGCTCCCGGGTGATCGGAACCGGCCCCGCCGTCGCCGTGGACGCCGTGCTGTGGGGCGTCGGCACGCTGTACGCGCTGACCGTCGCGGCCGGCATCCCGTACCTGATGATCACCCGGCACCCGGTGTCCGCCCTGGAGGCCAACCCGACCTGGCTGCTGCCCGTGGTCGCCCCGCTGGTCGCCTCCGCCTGCGGCCCGGCCCTGGTCCCGCACCTGCCCGCCGGAACGCCGCAGCAGGCGATGCTGTACGGCTGCTGGGCGCTGTTCGGGGTCGGCCTGCTGGCCACCCTGGTGCTGCTGCCGGTGGTCTTCACCGGGCTGTTCCACACCAAGCTGCCCACCCTGGTGCTCACCCCCGCGCTGTTCCTGGTGCTCGGCCCGCTCGGCCAGTCCGTCACCGCGATCCACCAACTCGCCGACGCCAGCCGCCCGGTGCTGCCCTCGCTGGCGCCCGTCCTGCTGCCGCTGGCCGAGCTGTACGGCGTCGCGGTGATCGGCGTCGCGATGCTCTGGCTGGCCGTCGCGCTCACCGCCAATCTGCGCGCCCGGCGGGCCGGGATGCCGTTCGCGATGACCTGGTGGGCGTTCACCTTCCCGGTCGGCACCTGCGTCACCGGCGCCGCCGCGCTCGCCCGGCACACCGGCTTCGGCGGCTTCACCGGACTGGCCGTCGGGCTCTACCTGCTGCTCTGCACCGCCTGGGTGCTGGCGGCGGGCGGCACCGCCACCGGGCTGCTCCGCGGCCGGCTGCTGGCGGGCTGAACCGGGGCGCCCGCCCGCTGTCGGTGCGCCCGCTCACGAGCACGTCGGCGTTGCAGGAGTGCGCACCCGCCGGGTGACGGTGCACAGCCAACCGATCGCCACCGCCCCCACCCCCCGCTGGCCTCGGGCTTTACCGGAATCCCGGCCGCCGCTCACGGCCCCGCAGCCGCACCGCCGTGCAGATAAGTGCAATTGCGCGAACCTGCACTCGGGCGGCCCTTGTCCCCCGGCCGTCACGCTGTGAGGGTGGAGGTACGCCAAGCCGCCCGGGCACCGCAGCCCGACGGCGGCGACTTGCTCTTCAGGAACTGACCACGGGTGCAACATCCCGCGCCAGTCGAACGGGGGGGAAGAGCCCCGACCGGGGTCCATGTGTGGTGATGGACTCAGGTCGGAGCCGGCGAGGCGTTGCTGCTCCGCCTCGACGGAAGCGCCAGGGCATGGCGTACCGATGGCGGCCCCCGGGACCAAGGGTGCGACGGCACCCGGACCCGGGGGTCCGCTGTCCGACCGGTACCGTGAGACGCCCGTCACCGGTACCCGCGCACCGCACGGCGCGCGCACGGTCGGAAGACGGTGGCGAAGACGGCAGCGGAGAGGCGTCCGGCAGGGAGAGAGCGACGTGGCGGCGGAACCGGCGGTCACGCCGCACCATGGGGCGCTGGAGGGCGAGGAACCGGGCGATGCCGCCCGCCAGCTCTACCTGGCGATCATCGCCGAGGGCGGCCGCATCCCGTTCGCCGACACCACCGACGCCGACCGGCCCGCCCTGCGGCAACTCCTCGACATCGGCCTGCTCCTGGTCAACCGGATGGACCGCTGCTACACCGCGGTCAGCCCGCGCTCCGTCAGCGACCGGCTCGGCGCCGAACTCCGCAGCGAGGCCACCCGGTTGCTGGTCCGCGCCGAGAACCTCCCCGGCGCGCTCGACGGGCTCACCCGCGCCTACGACGCGATGCCCCGCCCGTCCGGCCGCCCCGGCGGCGCGGTCTACGTCGAGGGCCACGTCCACATCCGCCAGCGGATCTCCCAACTGGTCTCCGACTGCCGGTCCGAGGTGCTCACCGCCCAACCCGGCCAGCGCCCCGCCGACACCCTCCAGGTCGCCCTCGCCCAGGACGTCCAACTCCTCCAGCGCGGCTGCTCGTTGCGCACCATCTACCAGCCGGTCGCGCTCGCCGAACCGGCCGCGATCGCCTACGCCGAGCAGGTCACCCAGCACGGCTCGCAGATCCGGGTCCTCGACGAACCCTTCCAGCGGCTGATCGTCTTCGACCGCAGCGTCGCCGTCATCTCCGCCAACGACGACAACAGCACCGCCGCGTTCATCAGCGACCCGGCCGCCCTCACGTTCCTGATCGGCGGCTTCGAACGCGACTGGGCCCGCGCCGACACCGCCGAAGCCGCCGCCGCCCTCGGCCAGGGCCCCGCCCGCACCGTCCCCGACCGGGTCGGCCGGCTGCTCGCCCGCGGCCTCACCCAACGCGCCGTCGCCACCCGCCTGGGGCTCAGCGAACGCACCGTCGCCGCCCACATCTCCCGCCTGCGCGACCGCTACGGCGCCCAGACCCTCTTCCAGCTCGGCTGGCTGATGCGAGGCGCCCGCGATGACCGATGAACCCGGCCCGGCCGAGCGCGCCCTCTACCTCGCGGCCGTCCGCGGCGGCGGCCGACTGCTCCCCGAGGACCTCGCCCCCGACGACCGCCCCACCGTCGCCGCCCTCGTCGCCCGCGGTCTGCTCACCCCCGCCCCCACCGGCTACACCGCGGCCAACCCGAGCGCCCTCGGTGACCGCATCGGCGCCGAACTGCGCCACCGCGCCACCCGCCTGCTGGTGCACGCCGAGCGGCTCCCCGGGGCCCTCCGGCCGCTCGCCCACGCCTACGAGGAACTCCACCGGCCGTCCGGTCCCGCCACCGCGCCCGAGGACGCCGCCGCCGTCCCGCCCTGCATCTCCGAACTCCTCGCCGGCTGCCGGGAGGAACTCCTCGCCACCCACTCCGACCCCCACCCCGCCGAGGTGCTCCGCAGGACCCTCGGCCAGGACCTCACCCTGCTCCGGCGGGGCTGCGCCCTGCGCACCCTGCACCGGCCGGCCACCCTCGACGACCCCGACGCACGGCTCCAACTCGCCCTCCGCAGCCGGCAGGGCGCGCACCTCCGGGTCCTCGACGAACCGTACGAACAGGTCCTGGTCTTCGACCGCGCCGTCGCCGTCATCCCCGCCGCCGAGGACCCCGACCGCGGCGCCGTCGTCACCGACCCCACCACCGTCGGCTACCTGGTCGCCCACTTCGAACGGGACTGGGCCCGCGCCACCCCCGCCGACCCCGACCCCGACGCACCCCACCCCACCACCGTCCGGATCGGCCGGCTGCTCGCCCGCGGCCTCACCCAACGCGCCGTCGCCCTCCGGCTCGGCCTCAGCGAACGCACCGTCGCCGCCCACATCTCCCGCCTGCGCGACCGCTACGGCGCCCGGACCCTCTTCCACCTCGGCTGGCACCTCCGCGGAGAACACCATGGCTGACCCCGAGCTGCCCGATGCCGCCGCCCGCGACCTCTACCGCGCGATCCTGGCCGGGGGCGGCCGGATCCGCGCCGCCGAGGTCCTCCCGGCGGACCGGGCGGCCCTCGATCGACTGGTCGAACTCGGGCTGCTGGTGCAGCAATCGGTGGACGACTCGTACAGCGCCGTCGACCCGCGATCGGTCGCCGAACGGATCCGTGCCGACATCCGCCGCACCGGTGCCCGGCTGCTGGCCGAGGCGGACCGGATCCCCGATCAACTCCGCGACCTCACCCTCGCCTACGACACCGCCCCCCGCCGGGAGCCCGGTCACGGTGGCACCCGGATCATCACCGGCAAGGCCGAGATCCGGCACCAAGTGGAGCAGCTCACCCAGGAGTTCCCCGGCGAGAACCTGGCCGCCCAACCCGGTGCCGCCCGTGATGCCGGTCAGCTGGCCGAGTCCCTCGTCCGCACGCGTCGCTTCCTCGAACGCGGCGGCACCATACGGTGCCTGTTCGAGCGTGATGCCCGGGCCGACGCTCCGTCGGTCTCCTACGCCGCAGCGGCGAGCCGGCTCGGCTGTGCGATCCGGGCCCTGGACGGACCGTTCAAGCGCTTCCTGGTCTTCGACCGGGCCGTCGCCGTCATCCCCGCCGATCCGGGCCTCAACAGCGCCGCCGTCGTCGACGATCCGGCGACGGTGGCGTTCATCGTCGACGCGTTCGAGCAGCTCTGGTGCCGGTCCGAGGTCGTCGACTGGGCATCCCTGGCGGACGGTCCTCCCGTGTCCGCGGTGCACGAGCAGGTCGGCCGGCTGCTCGCCAAGGGTCTGACCCAGCGGTCGATCGCGGCCCGGCTGAACCTCAGCGAGCGCACCGTCGCCGGGCACATCGCCCGCCTCCGGGAGCTGTACGACGCCGAGACACTGTTCCAACTCGGCTGGCAGATGAGGGGATCCCGCGATGGCTGACCCCGAGCTGCCCGATGCCGCCGCCCGCGAGCTCTACCGCGCGATCCTGGCCGAGGGCGGCCGGATCCGCCTCGCCGACATCCGTCCCGAGGACGAGGCTGCCGTCGGGCAGCTCGCCGGTCTGGGCCTGCTCGTCCTCCGGAGCGCCGACAGCACCTACAGCGCGGTGAACCCGCGCGCCGTCGGTGAGCGGATCGGTGCGGGGCTGCGGGAGGAGAGCGCCCGGCTGCTGGCCCGGGCCGCCGCGGTCCCCGACCTGTTGGAGGACCTGACCCAGGCGTACGACACCACGCCCCGTCGGGCCGAGCCGGTCGGCGGGGTGCGGCGGGTGGTCGGCATGGTGGAGATCCGGCACCTGATCTCCCAGCTGCTCAAGGACCACCCGCACGAGGTGCTCGCCGCCCAGCCGGGCGGGCCCCGCCCGCACGGGCACATGCGGGACACGCTCGACCACACCCACCGCTACCTCGAAGCGGGCGGGGTGATGCACACCGTCTTCGAGCCGGCGGCCTGTTCCGATCCACGGACGGTCGAGTACGCGCTGCGATCGACCCGGGCGGGGGCCCCGATCCGGCTGCTGGAGGGGCCCTTCACCAAGACCCTGATCTTCGACCGCACCGCGGCCCTGATCCCGGCCGCCGCCGACCACACGGTCGCCGCCGTGGTCGAGGACCCGGCGGTGGTCGGCTATCTGGTCGGGGTGTTCGAGCAGCAGTGGCGTCAGGCGCAGGTGGTGGACTGGGAGTCGCTGGCGGCGGCCGCGACGCCGGTGGCCCACGAGCAGGTGGGGCGCCTGCTCGCCAGGGGGCTCACGCAGCGGGCGATCGCCAGCCGGATGGGGCTGAGCGAGCGGACCGTGGCCGGTCACATCGCCCGGCTGCGTGAGGTGTACGACGCCGAGACGCTGTTCCAACTCGGCTGGCAGATGCGGGGAGCCCGGACGGGGGAGTCCGGTGGGTGAGCCCCGCTCAGCCGGTGGCGGCGCCGGTCGGCCAGTAGCCGGTGACCGCGGTCTGCTGCCGGGGGACGTTGAAGCGGTCGCCGGGGGCGGTCCAGAAGCCCTCGCGGAGGGAGAGCGCCATGCCGGCCCAGTCGAGTGCGGTCTCCACGGTGTGGTGGAGGGCCTCCTGGGACCAGGTGTCGTCGAAGACCAGCGGCAGGACGGGGGCGACCTGCTCGATGGTGGCGATCAGCGGGTTGTGGGTGATGGCCTCGTCGACGAGCAGGACGATCGGCTTCCGCAGCGCCGACGCCCAACCGAGTTCGAGACTGACCCCGGCCGAGAGCGGGGCTCCGACGTAGGCGAAGACCAGGTCCGCGGACTGCAGCGCCCGGAAGTCGGAGGGCACCCGGGGCTCGGGGGCACGACCGGCGACGGTCCAGGCGTCGCTGTGGTGCGCGCTGTACACGGCGGCACCGCTGCGGAGCAGGGTGGTGCGGAGCGTCGTCAGCCGCGTCCGGCTGGCGAGCGTCACCACGCTGTCCGCGGGGCCGGTGAGCCGCATCAGGGGCGCGGCCAGGAAGACACGTGCACGCCGACCCTCAGGGGCCTGGCTGTCGTTGTGACGCAGGTAGGGCTCGGTCATGTCGACTCCGGGGAAAGGCCGACCGGTTAGGGGTGCGATGCCGGCGGGCGCTGCGGTTGGTTGCTGCTTCGAATAGCCGAAGGCATCAGGCGAATATTTGACGGTACAGCGGCAAGTGTGGGTTTCTCGCTGCACCCTCGGGGGGCGAAATGATCGTCTATCAGCGGTCGTAGCCCCGTCCAGCGTCCTGCCCTGTCATCTGGATGACTGGCAGAGAGATGACGCTCCAAGCGATGCGGGGGAGGTGACACCGATGTGCCGTCTGCGGCATCATGTGGACGCTAGTGCTATTAGATTCAGCTCAATAGAGCTCTAGGGAGAAGGAGGGGTGGGTCCGTGTCCCGTATGTACCGACTCGTCCGCACAGTTGCGTTTTCGGTTGTCCTCGGCGCGGCTGTACTGGCTGGGGTTCAGGCCGCTGTCGGCAGCGCGCACACCGGGGTCTCGACGACGGCGGCAGTGGCCGTGAGCGACGACATCCACTGGTGAGGCGAGGTCGATCGGTCCGGTGCGGCCGACGACCGAGCTGAACGTCAGCCGGTCCGACGGCTGACGTGGTGCTGGGGAAGCCGCTCCTTTGAAGGGGGTTTCCTATTCGTTTTCTTCTCGCGGGGAGCGGCCTAGCACATAACCAAGTTGGAAGAGGGAGTCGACGTTGTACTCCTCCCTCATCTCGGCGATGTGCCGGGCGAGCGTCCGCTCGCTGATGCCGAGCCGTCGCGCGATGACGCGATGGTTCGTTCCGGAGAGCAGGAGCTCGACGATGGTCTGTCGGAGCTGCGACACGACCTGGCGTGGGACGGTGCGGTCCCCGTCGAAATCGAGTGCCCGGTTCCAACTTCGTTCGAATACCTCTTCGGCCACGAAGTTGATGACCGCGGGGTCGTAGATGAAGGCGGCGATGCTGTCGCCCGCGACGGGAATCACCGCCAGTTTCCGGTCGACCACGATGAGCCGGGTGTACGGCTCGTCGAGGGTCCGGAACTGCCACCCCGCCTTGGCCAGTTGTCCGACGTAATCCCGGGTCGGCTGGTGGTAGCGCGTGCTCGCGTGGTAGATCGTGCGCATCGACGCACCGTGGCGGAGCATGTCGAGGTCACGGTCCAGGAAAGCGGTCAGCAGCTCGGCCGGGCGCGGGCCGCCCGGCTGCATGGCGAGGCCTTCGGTCCATCCGCCGGCCGCGGATTGTTGGAGCCGCTGATTGATCAGGGCGCGGCCTCTGACATATTCGATGGCGCCCCCGGCTTGGTTCGGGGCGTGGAAAGCCTCGGCAAGTTCTCCGAGTTCCGTCGGGAGTGACACCGCACGGGCGAGGAGATCCAGAGCTTGGCGTTGCCATGCCGAACTCAGGCTCGCGGAGAGCTGGGTCGGATCGACGGCGAAATAGGCGTCCGGCTCTTCGTTGTCGACGATTAGCAGTCCGAGGTCCAGCAACTCCTGGAGGGCGGAACCCTCGCCCGATGCACAGCCATTACGGTTCAGCCGGCCGCTCTCGCTCACGGCTTTCAGATAGAGCGTGCGGGCATCCTCCGACAGGACGCGGAGTCCGCCTGGCGCCGCACCTGCTCCTTCTCGCCCACTCATTCTCGTTCTCCTAGTGTTGACCGGACCAGTTAGTCAACGCGACGGATGGCTACTGCAGCAAGGATCTTAAGCGGCCCGTGGGATCCGGCTGCGAGTCGTCCTGGGCATCGGGCGATCGATGTTCCCCGTCGCAGCACTCTCTCACCAACACCCCAGCCGCCGGCACCCCCCGAACAGGAGGGAGCCGGCGGCTGGTGGTGCGGTGCGGGTCCCCGGTCAGCGCTTGGGGCGCCAGACGACGAGGGCGCTGGACTGCGGGGTGGGCGGCTGGTACGGGACGAGGTCGCGGCGGTAGGAGGCGTGGACGGCGGCCTCGCGCTGCTGGAGGGCGGAGGCGGCGCCTTCGAGGGAGTCGGCCAGTTCGGTGATGCGCGCCTGGAGGGCGGTGACCTGGTTCTCCAGCTCGATGATCCGCTTGATGCCGGCCAGGTTGATGCCCTCGTCCTGGGAGAGCCGCTGGACGTCGCGCAGCTGCTGGATGTCGCGGGCGGAGTAGCGGCGCCCGCGGCCGGCCGTGCGGTCGGGGCTGACCAGGCCGAGGCGGTCGTACTGGCGGAGGGTCTGCGGGTGCAGGCCGGAGAGTTCGGCGGCGACCGAGATGACGTACACCGGGGTGTCCTCGGTGAGCACGTACTGCGGCGGGGCGGTGGCGCGCCGGGGGCGGCGGGGGCCGTTGCCGGGCAGGCCCTCGCCGAGGCCGGGGCCGATGGGGCCGTCGGGGTCCATCGGCTGCATCGGGTTCATCGGAGTCGGGGACATCTGGTCGTCACGCTCCCTTCGCCGCCCGGAAGAGAGCGGCTCGCGGGTCGTCGGAGGCGGTGGCCTCGCGGTACTGCTCCAGTGCGTCCAGCGCGTCGCCGGTGACGTGCTGCGGCACCACGACCTCGATGGTGACGAGGAGGTCGCCGCGGGTGCCGTCCTTGCGGGTGGCACCCTTGCCGCGGGCGCGCATGGTGAGGCCGTTGGCGCTGCCCGGGGGGAGCTTGAGCTTCACGGCGGGGCCGTTCAGCGTGGGCACCTCGATGGTGGCGCCGAGGGTGGCCTCGGGGAAGGTGACCGGCACGGTGACGGTGAGGTTGTCGCCCTTGCGGCCGAAGACCGGGTGCGGGTCGACGTGCACGGTGACGTAGAGGTCGCCGGGCTGGCCGCCGCGTTCGCCCTGGGCGCCCTTGCCCTTGAGCCGGATCCGCTGGTCGGCCTGGACGCCGGCCGGGATGCGGACCTGCATGGTGCGGGCCGAGCTGGCCCGGCCGCTGCCGTGGCAGTCGGGGCACGGGTCGTCGACGATCATCCCGCGGCCGCGGCAGTCCTTGCACGGCTCGGAGAGCGCGAAGGCGCCCTGGCCGCGGCTGACGGTGCCGGCGCCGACGCAGGTCGGGCAGACCCGCGGGGTGGTGCCGGTCTTGGCGCCGGTGCCGTTGCAGAGCCGGCAGGGGGCCTGGCTGGTCATCCGCAGCGGGACGGTCGCGCCGTCGACGGCCTCCTCGAAGGAGAGCGTCACCTCGGTCTCGACGTCGGCGCCGCGCCGGGGCTGGGCCTGCCGGGCGCCGCCGCGGTTGAAGAGGCCGCCGAAGACGTCGCCGAGGCCGCCGCCACTGCCGCCGCCGCCCTGGCTGCCGTTGAAGAGGTCGCCGAAGTCGAAGCCGTAGTTGCCGGTGCCCGGGCCGCCGGTGCGGAAGCCGCCGTTGGCGAAGAGGCTGCGGGCCTCGTCGTACTCCTTGCGGCGCTTCTCGTCGGAGAGGACGTCGTACGCCTCGGAGATGTCCTTGAAGCGCTCCTCGGCCTTGGCGTCGCCCTTGTTCGCGTCCGGGTGGAACTCGCGCGCCAGCTTGCGGTAGGTCTTCTTGATCTCGGTGGCGGTGGCGTCCTTGGGCACGCCGAGGACCTTGTAGTAGTCCTTCTCGACGAAGTCCTTGCCGCTCATGCGCCCACCTCGTTCCGCTCGGCAGCCGCTGAGCGGTTCACGCGCCCCTTGATGGCTCGCTCGCTGCGCTCGCTCACGGCTTCCGCCACCTCCTGATGTCCATCGTCACTGCGCTGTCAACAGCGGTTGCAGGAAGCGCTGTTGACAGCGCGCTGCGGAGTCGGCCGCCGTACCGGCCGGCGTGTGACTCCGCAGCGCACTGGTTGTCAGCTGTCACAGGTTGTCAGCTGTCCGAGCCACCGTCGGACTTGTCCTTGTCGGTGGACTTGGCCTCGGCGTCCGGGCCGGGCGTCGTCTGGGTGCCCGGCTGGGGCTCGGCGACGGCGACCATCGCCGGGCGGATGATCCGCTCGCCGATGCGGTAGCCGGGCTGGAGCACCTGCACGCAGGTGTCCTCGGTGACGTCCGAGGAGTAGCTGTGCATCAGCGCCTCGTGCTGCGTCGGGTCGAAGGGCTCGCCCTCCTTGCCGAACTGCTGCAGGCCCAGCTTGGCGACGACCGTCTCCAGGGACTCGGCGACGGACTTGAAGCCACCCGTGACCTCGCCGTGCTCGCGGGCGCGGCCGATGTCGTCCAGGACCGGGATCAGGGACTCCAGGATGTTGGAGACCGCGATCTCGCGGACGGTCAGCCGGTCGCGCTCGACCCGCTTGCGGTAGTTCTGGTACTCGGCCTGCAGTCGCTGCAGGTCCGCGGTGCGCTCGGCCAGCTCGCGCTTGGCCGAGGCGGCGTCCTCGGAGCCCTCGCCGGCACCGCCGGCCGCGGCCTCCTCGGCAGCCTTGATCACGGCTTCCTCGGCGGAGTCGTCGCCGGGCTTGCCGCCCTGCGGCTTGTCCGTCATGCCGACGCACCGCCCTTGGGCTTCTCGTCGTCCACGATCTCGGCGTCGACGACGTCGTCCTCCTTGGCGTGGGTGGACTCGCCGGCCGCGGCGGCACCGGCACCGGCGGCGTCGGCGTTGGCGTAGAGCGCCTGGCCGAGCTTCTGGGCGGTGGTGGAGACCTTCTCGGAGGCCTCGCGGATCTTCGCGATGTCCTCGCCCTTGAGGGCTTCCTTGAGCTCGCCGATGGCGGTCTCGACCTCGGTCTTGACGTCGGCCGGCAGCTTGTCGGAGTTGTCGGCGATGAACTTCTCGGTCGAGTAGACGAGCTGCTCGGCGGAGTTGCGGGTCTCGACGGACTCGCGGCGCTTGTGGTCGTCCTCGGCGTACTGCTCGGCCTCGCGGCGCATGCGGTCGACCTCGTCCTTCGGCAGCGAGGAGCCGCCGGTGACGGTCATCTTCTGCTCCTTGCCGGTGCCGAGGTCCTTCGCGCCGACGTGCATGATGCCGTTGGCGTCGATGTCGAAGGTGACCTCGATCTGCGGCAGGCCGCGCGGCGCCGGCGGCAGGCCGGTCAGCTCGAACATCCCGAGCTTCTTGTTGTACGCGGCGATCTCGCGCTCGCCCTGGTAGACCTGGATCTGCACGGACGGCTGGTTGTCCTCGGCCGTGGTGAAGATCTCGGAGCGCTTGGTCGGGATCGTGGTGTTGCGCTCGATCAGCTTGGTCATGATGCCGCCCTTGGTCTCGATGCCGAGGGACAGCGGGGTGACGTCGAGCAGCAGGACGTCCTTGACCTCGCCCTTGAGGACACCGGCCTGGAGCGCGGCGCCGATGGCGACGACCTCGTCCGGGTTGACGCCCTTGTTGGCGTCCTGGCCGCCGGTCAGCTCCTTGACGAGCTCCGCGACGGCGGGCATGCGGGTCGAGCCACCGACCAGGACGACGTGGTCGATCTCGGCGAGCGAGATGCCGGCGTCCTTGATCACGTTGTGGAACGGGACCTTGCAGCGCTCCAGCAGGTCCGCGGTCAGCTGCTGGAACTGGGCCCGGGTGAGCTTCTCGTCCAGGTGCAGCGGGCCCTCGGCGGAGGCCGTGATGTAGGGCAGGTTGATCGAGGTCTCGGAGGACGAGGACAGCTCGATCTTGGCCTTCTCGGCGGCCTCGCGCAGACGCTGCAGGGCCATCTTGTCCTTGGACAGGTCGACGCCGTGGCCGGCCTGGAAGACCTTGACCAGGTGGTCGACGACGCGCTGGTCCCAGTCGTCGCCGCCGAGGTGGTTGTCACCGTTGGTGGCCTTCACCTCGACGACCCCGTCGCCGATCTCCAGCAGCGAGACGTCGAAGGTGCCGCCGCCGAGGTCGAAGACCAGGATGGTCTGGTCGTCCTTGTCCAGGCCGTACGCGAGGGCGGCCGCGGTCGGCTCGTTGACGATGCGCAGGACGTTGAGGCCCGCGATCTCACCGGCCTCCTTGGTGGCCTGGCGCTCGGAGTCGTTGAAGTACGCCGGGACGGTGATGACGGCGTCGGTGACGGTCTCGCCCAGGTAGGCCTCGGCGTCGCGCTTCAGCTTCTGCAGCACGAAGGCCGAGATCTGCTGGGGGTTGAAGTCCTTGCCGTCGATGTTGATCTTCCACCCGGTGCCCATGTGGCGCTTCACCGAGCGGATGGTGCGGTCGACGTTGGTGACCGCCTGGCGCTTGGCCACCTCGCCGACCAGAACCTCGCCGTTCTTCGCGAAGGCGACGACGGACGGCGTGGTCCGCGCACCCTCGGCGTTCGTGATGACGGTGGGCTCGCCACCCTCCAGAACGCTGACGACCGAGTTCGTCGTACCGAGGTCGATGCCGACCGCGCGTGCCATCGTAGATACCTCCACGGAAGAGTTGAGCTTTACAGGCTCAAGGATGCACGACCCGACGGTGGGCGTCAACAGCTATGAGTGTTCATCGCTCAACTTTGCTGAGGCCCCCGCTGGCGGGCGCGCCGTCACGTGACTGCCGCCATACCTTGGGAACCTTCTGGAGAACTGTTGCCCACCGGTAATGTCCGGGCCGTCGGCCCGGCAAGTTACCGACCAGTACAATCACTTCGGAAAACCCCAGAACCGCAGACACTGCTCAACCGCAAGCCGCAGGAGACGGAGAGCGATGCAACTAGCAGCGATCGTCATCTCGCTGGTCACCTTCGTGATCGGCACCGCGCTCGCCCTCCGTGCGGCGTGGCACATCTTCAGGGTCGTGCTGACCGGCGCGCCGGACTCCACCCGCTTCGGGCAGCCCGCCCAGCGCGTGAAGACCGTCGCGACCGAGTTCTTCGGCCACACCAGGATGAACCGTTGGGGGATCGTCGGCATCGCCCACTGGTTCGTCGCCGTCGGCTTCTTCAGCCTGGTGCTCACCATCGTCAACGCGATGGGGCAGCTCTTCGACGCCGAGTTCGAGCTGCCGATCATCGGCCACTGGGTGGTCTGGCAGCTCTTCGTCGAGCTGGTCGGCACCCTGACCACGCTGGGCATCGCCACCCTGATGGTGATCCGGCTGATGAGCCTGCCGTCCCGGTCCGGTCGCAAGTCCCGGTTCGCCGGCTCGATCGCCTGGCAGGCCTTCTACGTCGAGTACACGATCCTCGGCATCGGCCTCTGCATCCTGATGCTGCGCGCCCTGGAGGGCGCCATCAACGGCGTCGACTCCTACGGCCCGGCGCACCTGGTCTCGTACCCGATCGTCACCGCGCTGAGCGGGCTGTCGCACGGCACCCTGGAGAACCTGATCTGGATCTTCGCTACCGCGAAGATCTGCATCTCCTTCGCGTGGGCGATCACCATCGGCCTCAACCCCTCGATGGGCGTGGCCTGGCACCGCTTCCTCGGCTTCTTCAACATCTACTTCAAGCGCGAGGAGGACGGCGGTACCGCCCTCGGCGCCCTCCGTCCGATGACCAGCAAGGGCCAGCCGATCGACTTCGAGGACCCGGCCGACGACGCCGTCTTCGGCGTCTCCCAGGTCGAGCACTTCTCCTGGAAGGGCATCCTCGACTTCTCCACCTGCACCGAGTGCGGCCGCTGCCAGTCGCAGTGCCCGGCCTGGAACACCGGCAAGCCGCTCTCGCCCAAGCTGCTGATCATGAGCCTGCGCGAGCACGCCTACGGCAAGGCGCCGTACCTGCTGGCCGGCGGCGGCAAGGACATGGAGGGCACCGAGCAGGCCACCGCCGAGCAGCTCAAGGACGTTCCGGCGGCCGCCCTGGCCGAGGCCGAGCGCCCGCTGATCGGCACCGCCGAGGAGAACGGTGTCATCGACCCGGACGTGCTGTGGTCCTGCACCACCTGCGGCGCCTGCGTCGAGCAGTGCCCGGTGGACATCGAGCACATCGACCACATCGTCGACATGCGCCGCTACCAGGTGATGATCGAGAGCAACTTCCCGACCGAGGCCGGGACGATGCTCAAGAACCTGGAGAACAAGGGCAACCCGTGGGGCATGGCCACCAAGGCCCGCCTGGACTGGGTCAAGGAGCTCAAGAAGGAGACCGGCATCGAGGTGCCGGTGATCGGTGAGTCCATCGACCCCGCCGAGGTCGAGTACCTCTACTGGGTCGGTTGCGCCGGCGCCCTGGAGGACCGCGCCAAGAAGACCACCAAGGCCTTCGCCGAGCTGCTGCACACCGCGGGCGTGAAGTTCGCGATCCTCGGCAAGGAGGAGACCTGCACCGGTGACTCCCCGCGCCGCCTGGGCAACGAGTTCCTCTTCCAGATGCTCGGCGCGCAGAACGTCGAGACCCTGAACGCCGCGCTGGAGGACGCCCCGACCAAGCGGATCGTGGCCACCTGCCCGCACTGCTTCAACACCATCGCCAACGAGTACCCGCAGCTCGGCGGGCACTTCGAGGTGATCCACCACACCCAGCTGCTGCAGCACCTGATCGACGAGGGCAAGCTCGTCCCGGTCAACCCGGTCGAGGGCCTGATCACCTACCACGACCCCTGCTACCTGGGCCGCCACAACAAGGTCTACAGCCCGCCGCGCGAGATCATGGACAAGGTCCCCGGTCTGCGCCAGCAGGAGATGCACCGCCACAAGGAGCGCGGCTTCTGCTGCGGCGCCGGCGGTGCCCGGATGTGGATGGAGGAGCGCATCGGCAAGCGGATCAACACCGAGCGCGTGGACGAGGCGCTGTCGCTCAACCCGGACATCGTCTCCACCGCCTGCCCGTTCTGCCTGGTGATGCTCTCCGACTCGGTCAACGGCAAGAAGAACGAGGGCGCGGCCAAGGAGCACCTGAAGGTGGTCGACGTGGCCCAGCTGCTGCTCGACTCGGTGAAGGCGGCCCCGCCCGCCGAGACCGAGGAGCCCGCGACGGTGGACGCGTAGCGGCACCCGCTGTTCGACAGTTCTGCTACAACCGCCCGGCCCGGTGGACGCCGCCAACGCGCCCGCCGGGCCGGGCTTTTCGGTGCCCCGGGCGACGAACGGCGATACGGCGGGCGGACGGCGAGTGACGCTGATCGCACGGCTGCCGGACGGGTATCCGGTCGGAAGGAAATACAGTAGGCGCCGGACCGGCTACGAGCCGGTCGACCCGTTTCGGACGGGACCAGACCACCGACGGAGGTATCGGCCCGCCGGGCCGGGCCGCACAGAGCACAAGGGGAACAGCGCAGACCATGACCGAGGCGATCATGCTCGTCGGTGGTAAGGGCACGCGACTGCGTCCGCTGACCACCCACACCCCCAAGCCGATGCTGCCGGTGGCCGGTGTCCCGTTCATCGCGCACCAGCTGGCCCGCGCGGCCGCCGCCGGGGTCACCCGGGTGGTGCTCGCCACCTCCTACCTGGCCGAGGTGTTCGAGGACCACTTCCAGGACGGCACCCCGTACGGCATCGAGCTGGTCTACCTGACCGAGCGCGAGCCGCTGGGCACCGGCGGGGCCATCCGCAACGCCGCCTCCGGGCTGACCTGCGGCCCGGACGAGCCGGTCCTGGTCTTCAACGGCGACATCCTCTCCGGCCTGGACATCGCCGCCCTGCGCGACGGCCACGTGGCCGCCGGGGCCGACGTCACCCTGCACCTGACCCGGGTGGAGGACCCGCGGGCCTTCGGCCTGGTCCCGACCGACGCCGACGGGCGGGTGCTGGAGTTCCTGGAGAAGCCGGAGACCCCGGAGCAGATCGTCACCGACCAGATCAACGCCGGCTGCTACGTCTTCACCCGGTCCGTGATCGACCGCATCCCGGCCGGCCGGGAGGTGTCCGTCGAGCGCGAGACCTTCCCCGAGCTGCTGGCCACCGGTGCCCTGCTGCGCGGCGTCGTCGACTCCTCGTACTGGCTGGACCTCGGCACCCCGGCCGCGTTCGTCCGCGGCTCGGCCGACCTGGTGCTCGGCAAGGTCGACTCCCCGGCCGTCCCCGGCCCGACCGGCGATGCCCTGCTGCTGCCCGGCGCCACCGTCCACCCCGGCGCGGTGCTCAGCGGCGGCACCGTGGTCTCCGCGGACGCGGTGGTCGAGGCCGGCGCGATCGTCGAGGGCAGCGTGATCCTGCCCGGCGCGGTGATCGGCCCGGACAGCCTGGTCAAGGACTCGATCGTGGGCGCCTTCGCCAGCGTCGGCGACCGCTCCGCGCTGGACGGCGCGGTGATCGGCGACGGCGCCATCGTGGAGTCCGACAACGAGCTCCCGAACGGCATCCGGATCGCCTGCGGCACCCTGCTGCCGGTCGGCGCGGTCCGCACCACGGCCGGCCCGGGCGGCTGCCCGGCCGGCACCACGGCGGCCGCCGCGGTGCACGGGCCGTCGGTCTCCGCCCAGCGGTAGCGGCGGGCCCTCCGGACCGCCTGCCGGCGGTCCGCCGACCGCTCCGGCGGACGGCTTTCGGCCCCGTTCGTCTCAGGCTCGCTGCAAACCGGCCCCGGCTCTGTCCGGGGCCGACGCGCGCTGGGCCGGACGGGTACCTTCGGAGCGTGGCTGGTAATCGATACGACAGCGGTCAGGGCGCCGACCGTCCGCACGGCGGGTGGCCGGGCCCTCCGCCGCCGCCGGCGGGGGCGCCCGGGGGGTACGGGCGGACGGACGGGTCCGTGGACGGGCCCGAGTACTTCACGACCGCGCACCCGACGGCCTCGGCCGGCGGTCCGGGCGGTCCGGGCAACCCGGGCGGTCCGTCGAACGGCCCGGGCGGCACGGTCGGCGACGGGTACGACCCGTACGCGGCCGACCGGCCCGGCAACACCCGGGCCTTCCCGGTCGGCGGCCAGGGCCAGTACCCGGGCGGTGCCCCGTACGGGCAGCAGCAACCGCCGTATGGCCAGGACCACGGCCAGGACCACGGCCACTACGGCCAGGGCCCGGGGCACTACGGCGACGACTACGGGCAGCAGCCGCCGCCGTACGGCCAGGACCACGGCCGGCAGCCCCAACCGCCGTACGGCCAGGACAACGTCACCGTCTACCGGGCCGGCGGCCAGTCCGCCCCGCACGCCACCGGCCCCCGGCCGCAGTGGCGCGAGCTGTTCGTCGGGATCTTCCGCGACCCGACCGCGACCTTCGACCGCACCCGTGACCACCAGGTCTGGCTGCCCGCCCTCACCGTCTCGCTGCTCTACGGCGTGCTCGCGGTGCTCGGCATCGGGCTGACCCACGACGACATCGTCAACTCGACCTTCTCGGTGGCGCTGACCGGCCTGGTCGCCGCCGCCATCGGCTTCACCGTGGCCGGCGCGGTCTTCGGCGGGGTCACCTACGCGCTGGCCCGCCAGCTCGGCGGCGACGGCCCGTGGAAGTCGACGGTCGGCCTGGCCGTGCTGATCGGCTGGCTGACCGACGCGCCCCGGCTGGTGCTGGACCTGGTGCTGCCCTCCGGCAGCGCGGTGGTCCAGGTGGTCGGCTGGCTCACCTGGATGCTCTGCGCGTACCTGCTGACCAGCATGGTCCGGCGGGTGCACGACCTGCCCTGGGGCAAGGCGGCCGGCGCCGCGGCGGTGCAGCTGCTCGCGCTGCTGGTGCTGATCAAGCTGCCGACCCTGGGCTGACCGGGCCGGGGGCGCCGCGACCCGGTGGCGCCGGAGCGGTGACCGGCCTCCCGTCGATGATCAACCTCCCGGCCCCCGGCCGAGGGGCGACAGGCAGAATGGTGGGCGGGTCCGGCCGCGAGGCCCCGGGCCCGCCCGCCCTCGTTCGTCCACCTCCACCGGAGCCAGCCATGACCCTCCCCACCACCCACGTCAGCTTCCCGGCCGGGGCGGTGACCGGAGAGTCCCCGGTGCTGGCGGTGCACCCGCTGGCGGACGGCCGCTACGCGGTGGTGACCGCGGCCACCCCGTTCCACCCGCTCGACCACACCTGGCCCGACCAGCCGGCCGACCACGGCACCCTCACCGTCGACGGCACCGAGCTGGCCGTCGTCGACTGCCTCACCGGTGCGGTCGGCCCGGACGGCGGCGCCCCGCTGGTCGGCGCCGAGATCCCGGTCAAGCGCGGGGACGAGGAGTGGTCCTGGCTGGTCCTGCACGTCCTCGCCACCGACCCCGGCGACCTCACCGGCCGCACCGCCGTGCTCGCCGTGGACACCGGCCGCCGGGCCGCCCTGAGCGCCTCGCACAGCGGCTGCCACCTGCTCGCCCTCGCCCTGAACGCCGCGCTCGCCCCGCGCTGGCGCAAGGACCCGGGCCGCTCGGACGCCTTCGGCAACCCCGACTTCGACAGCCTCGCCATGGCTTCCTCGGTGATGGACACCCAGGCCAGCACGGACACCTACCGGCTCGGCAAGTCACTGAAGAAGAAGGGCTTCACCGTCGACGCCACCGAGGACTTCCCGGCCCTCGCCGACGCCCTGCCCGCCCTCACCGAGGCCGTCAACGCCCGGCTCGCCGCCTGGGTCGCGGCCGACGCCCCGGTCCGGATCGACGTCCCCGGCCCCGAGCTGACCGCCCGCCGTCAGTGGCACTGCGAGCTGCCCGAGGGCGGCGCGCAGATCTTCTGCGGCGGCACCCACCTGCACCACCTCGGCGAGCTCGCCGCGCTGCGCACCGAGCTGCGGCTGTCCGAGGACGGCGCCGAGCTGGTCGCCGTCACCAGCCCCGAGCGGGCCTGAACGACGCCGCGGGCGGCCACCCCTCGCGATGAGGGGTGGCCGCCCGCCGTGCGTGCGCTCCGTCGTGCCGTGCTCAGACGTTGCTGCGGTGGAAGTTCAGGTACGAGCGGGACGGCGTCGGACCGCGCTGGCCCTGGTACCGCGAGCCGTAGCGCGCGGAGCCGTACGGGTGCTCCGACGGCGAGGACAGCCGGAACAGGCACAGCTGCCCGATCTTCATCCCCGGGTAGAGCTTGATCGGCAGCGTCGCGACGTTCGACAGCTCCAGCGTCACGTGACCGCTGAAGCCGGGGTCGATGAAGCCCGCCGTGGAGTGGGTGAGCAGGCCCAGCCGGCCCAGGCTCGACTTGCCCTCCAGCCGGGAGGCCACGTCCTCGGGCAGCGTGATGACCTCGTACGTCGAGGCCAGCACGAACTCACCGGGGTGCAGGATGAACGCCTCGTCGCCGTCCGGCTCGACCAGCCGGGTCAGGTCCGGCTGCTCCTCGGAGGGGTCGATGTGCGGGTACTTGTGGTTCTCGAACACGCGGAAGAAGCGGTCGAGACGCACGTCGATGCTCGACGGCTGGATCATCGCCGGGTCGAACGGGTCGATGCCGACCCGGCCCAGGTCGATTTCGGTCCGGATGTCCTTGTCAGAGAGCAGCACGCTTCGAGGTTACGTGCACGACGGGGCCCCGGACGAATCGTCCGGGGCCCCGGTGTCCTCCCGTCGGCCGTCAGGCCAGGAACTCCGCGGCCTCCAACCGCAGCGCCTGCGCCAGTTGGGCCGTCGACAACTCCCGCACGTCGGCCTGCACCGAGCTCCGGAGCCGTCCGCACTGCGGACAGCGGATCAACCGTCCGGGCCCGAGCCGCCCGGGACCGAGGTTCTGCATCGGGAACGTGGTGGTGCTGAACAGGTGCCCCTCGGCACAACGAACGACGGTGCGCTGCTCCATCGATCCCCTTCCCATCCCTAACCCAGTACTCACCCGTACTCATCGCGCCCCGGCGGCCAGGCCCCGGGACAGCGTCACATTAGGGGATGTTCCGGACATTCCACACCATGGCTCGCCGCCCCGACCCCACACCCACCGGGGGCACTCGCACGCGGCCCAAACAGTACGCCTCCACCCCGCCCCCACCCGGCTCCGCCACGGCCCCCGAGCGGCCGTGCAACCACTGTCGCGAATGGGGTACAGTGACACTGGATTGAGCGGTCTCTGACGGCTCATCAGGCGGGCGTAGTTTAATGGTAGAACATGAGCTTCCCAAGCTTAGAGCGCGAGTTCGATTCTCGTCGCCCGCTCTGTACCGAAAGCCGCAGGTCACATGACCTGCGGCTTTCGTGTTTTCGCGGCGCGGCACGGGCGGCGCGGCGCGGGGGCGGCGGGTCAGGCGGCGGCGAGGAAGTCGAGGACGGTCCGGGTGTAGGCGGTCGGCTCCTCGGCGAGGACGATGTGGCCGGTGTCGAACTCGGCGTAGCCGCTGCCGGGGAGGGCGGCGTGGAGGCGGCGGGTGTTCTCGACCGGGACGGTGGCGTCCTGGGTGCAGCCGATGACCAGGGTGGGGGCCTGGACGCGGGGGAGGTACGGGGTGAGGTCCAGGTCGAGGTCGAGGGCGATGTGGCGCAGGGTGCCGGGGGTCGGCTGCATGTAGGCGGTGTTGCTCTCGACGGCTTCGCGGCCAATGCGGTTGAGGAAGCCGCGGCTGAAGGCGGTCAGGGTGGCGTAGCGGCCGAAGGCGGTGGGGTCGTCGGCGAGCGAGAGCCAGGTGGCCATCGAGAGTCGCAGGTACTCGTCCTGTTCGGCGCCGATCCAGCCGGCCGTGGCGATCAGGCGGCGGACCTGGTCGGGCCGCCGGCCGGCGGCTGCGGTGGCGACGACGGCGCCGAGTGAGAAGCCGAGCAGGTCGACCGGGCCGCGGCCGGCGTCGTCGATCACGGCGTTGACCTGCTCGGCGAGGGTCTCCAGGGTGAGCGGGGCGCCGTCGTCCTCGGCGGCCTCGCTGCCGGAGAGGTCGGGCAGCAGCACGGTGTAGCGCCCGGTGAAGGAGTCCAGCAGGTAGTCCCACATGCCGGAGCCGGGACCGGTGCCGTGCACCAGGACGAGGGTGTCGGGGCCGTCGCCGACGACGCGGTAGGGGATGCGGGCGGTGCCGACGGTGATGGTGGGCATGGGTTCCTCCTGGTCCGGGGCCCTGGTGGGCGGTGGAGGCCCGGGTGTTCCGGGCCTCGGTGGCGACGAGAAGTAAACTACACGGTGCAGATCAGTGGTTCAACTGCACCGTGTAGTGCAATTCGAGGTCGGGCAAAGGCGGAACTGTCCGTGCCCGGCCACCGTCCAAGGAGTGACGGAATGCCTGCCCGGGTTGAACGCCGGGAGGAGTACGGAGAGCCCAGTGCAGTCAGGTGGTGCGGAACTGAACCTCGGTTGCCCGGACGGCTTCCGCCGTGCCGCGCCGGCCGCTCCGGACTGGTGGCCGGAGTTGGCGCCGGATGTGACGGCCGATCAACTCGACGCGGGGGAGCACTGCGAGGCGCTGCTCCGGGACACCGTGGACGCCATCCGGCCGCTGCCGGCCTGGCAGGAGGCGGTGCCGCGGGCGGGGCTGCGGCTGTTGGGGCCGGGGCGGCGCGGGCCCGGGGTCCGCTGGTACGTCACCCGGGGACGGGATCTGCTCACCGTCGTATCGCCGGGCCGGCGGCCGGAGTTGGCGGCGGCGGTGGAGCGGCAGTGGCGGCGGCGCGGGTGGACGATCACCTCGTTGAACGCCGGGCGGGACCGGCCCGGGGTGGCCGCCACCACCCATGCGGGCTCCCAACTTGTGCTGTGCTTCGGGGAGTTCGGTGACATCCGGCTGACCGCGAGCCTGTACGGGGTGGCCTGCTCGGAGCGGGTGCCCGCGCTGCCGGGGGCGGGCGAGCCCGACCCGGCGCCGCTGCCCCATGTGCACTGCGCGTACTGGAGTGCGCTGGTGTGATCGAGCGGTGAGCGGTGAGCGGTGAGCGGGTTGGGGGAGGCGTGGAGCGAGTCCCCCCGGACCCGCTCCACGCCGCCTCCGCGAGCGGCTTCGGCGCTGCCGCTCCCCCCGACACCCCGGCAGCCCCGCCGTTCCCCCCTGGCATCACCCTCCGGCGAGAGCGTTCGCACAGACCCCGGCGAGCCCCCACCCCCGGGGACGTCGTGATCTCACGCTAACAAACCGCGTGGTTGGTTTGTCAATAGTGGGATCCACGGAAAATCCACAATCGTGACGGCCCGGTCGGGATGGTGTGACGGCCGTCCCACCAGGCAGTTGTGGGCACATCAGGGTGGTGTGCGGTGGTGCGTGCACACTCCCGGACGTTCCTGGCCACCCTCGGACGCGGAGGGCGCGCACCTGGAATCCGACATTCCGAGCATCATGGCAGCACGGAGTGACACCGCGCGAGTGCCCAGCGCAGTGATGTACGTCCAGTGGTCGCGCGGCGGCGCGGACCCCTCAGCGCAGCAGCCGGCGTTCCTTGGCCACCGCCACCGCGCCCGCCCGGGTGTCCACACCCAACTTGTCGTAGATCCGCCCCAGATGGGTCTTCACCGTCGCCTCGCTGATGAACAGCGCCCGGGCGATCTCCCGGTTGCCCAGCCCCTGCGCCAGCTGTTCGAGGATGTCCTGCTCGCGCTCGGTGAGTTGGGGCGCGGGAGCCCGCATCTGCGCCATCACCCGGGAGGCGACCGGCGGCGAGAGTACCGTCCGGCCCAGGGCGGCCGCGTGGACGGCGGCGAACAGCTCCTCCGGTCGCTCGGCCTTCAGCAGGTAGCCGGTGGCGCCCGCGGCGATGGCCCGGGTGATGTCGGCGTCGGTGTCGTAGGTGGTGAGCACCAGGACGTGCGGCCCGCCCGGGGCGGCGGTGATCCGCCGGGTGGCCTCCACGCCGTCGATGCCGTCGCCGAGTTGGAGGTCCATCAGGACGACCTGCGGCGCCAGCTCGGCGGCCAGCGCGACGGCCTCCTCGCCGGTGCTGGCCTCGCCGACCACCTCGATGTCGCCCGCGCTGGCGAGCAGCGCCAGCAGGCCGGCCCGGACCACCGCGTGGTCGTCGCAGACCAGCAGTCGGACGGGGATCGCGTTCATCGGTGCTCCAGGGGGATCGCGGCGGAGACGACGGTGCCCTCGCCGGGGGTGCTCTCCACGGTCAGCGTGCCACCCAGCTGCCGCAGCCGGGCGCGCATGGCCGACAGTCCGTACCCGCGGGCGCCGGCGGCGGTGCGGGGACGGTCCGCCGAGGGGTCGAAGCCCTGCCCGTCGTCGGCGATGTCCAGCACGGCCTGGTCGCCCAGGAAGGACAGCGTGATCGCGGCCGTCGAGGCCCCGGCGTGCTCCCGGACGTTGGCCAGCGCACCCTGGGCGATCCGCAGCAGCGCGGCCTGCACGGCCGTCGGCAGCGGGACGGGCGTGCCGTCCAGGTGGAAGCGGACCGGCAGCCCGCTCTCGGCGGACTCCCGCTCGGCCAGGGCCCGCAGCGCCCGGTCGAGGGTGCCGCCGTCGGCGAGTTCGACCGGGGCGAGGTCGTGGACGAAGCGGCGGGCCTCCGCCAGGTTGCGGGCGGCGACCTCGGCGGCGGTGCGGACGTGACCGCGGGCGGTGGCCGGGTCGGCCTCCCAGGTGCGGTCGGCGGCCTGCAGCAGCATCTGCTGGCTGGACAGGCCCTGTGCCAGGGTGTCGTGGATCTCCATCGCCAGCCGCTCGCGCTCGGCGAGCGTGCCCTCCCGCCGTTCGGTGGCGGCGAGTTCGCGCCGGGTGCGGACCAGGTCGGCGATCAGCACCCGCTGCCGGGCGGCCTGCCGGGCCATGAACAGGAACACCCCGGTGGCCAGCGCGGCCACCGCCGGCGGCAGCAGGACGAGCGTGGCGTCGGCCGTGGCGGGCAGCCGGAGCTCGGCGATCACCACCAGCAGGGTCAGGGCCGCCACCAGCGGGATCGCCGCCCGCGCGGGCAGGGCGCGCAGCGCGGTGTAGATCAGCGGGACGGCGCACCAGGCGAAGCTCGGCGCGAGCAGCACCAGCACCACCCAGAGCGCGACCACCGGGGCCAGCGGCCACCGGCGCGGCCGGTCCGGCGCCACCGGACGGCGGTGGTCCAGCCAGGACGCGGCCGGCTTGGCGACGGCCAGCGCGGCGCTCAGCCCGACCACCCAGGGGATCCGCGGGCTCCCGGCGTGATGGGTGAGGTAGCGGCTGAGCGAGGCGGCGAGCAGCAGCAGGAAGGCGGAGTCCAGCAGCAGGGCCAGCCGGCCGGCGTCCGGGTCCCCGGCGTCGCGCCCGCGGGGCGGGCGTCCGGTGGACGGGCGGGTCTGCTGCACGGGGGACTCCTGGTGCTACGGCTCTCGCTACGGCTGCTCGCCACCGGTCTCCCCGCGGGGGCCCCGGTTCGGCCCGGTCCGATGCCGGTGCGCCGACCTGCGCCGACCTGCGCCGACCTGCGCCGACCTGCGTCGACCTGCGCCGATCCCTCGATGGTGGCCCGTCCGGCCCGGTCCCGCATCAGCCGATCGGTTGACGGCGCCGTCCTCCATCATGCCCGGACGGTCGCACCGGACCGTCGATGCCGCGCGCCCGGGTCCGGCCGGAGGATCGAAGCAGAGCCGGGCGGTCCCCCCGCCGCCCGGCCCGCGAACCCCCGTTGCGAACCCGTCACGGACCCCGCGAACCCCGTCACGGACCGCGCGGTCCCGTTGAGTTGAGGAGCTGGACCATGAAGAAGACCTCCGTGCGCGCCCGGGTGCTGACCGGCACCGTCGCCGTCGCCGCGCTCGCCGCCGCCGGCGTGGGCGCCGTCTCGGCCAACGCCGAGACCACCGAGACCCCGGCCGTGCCGGCCGCCGCCAAGGTCGACGCGCAGAACAAGAACCTCGCCCAGAACACCGGTCTGACCATCGACGCCGCCACCCGCGCCGCCCAGGCCGCCCTGGACGCGGCGACCAAGGCCGGCCAGCACGTCTCGGTCGCCGTGGTCGACCGGGACGGCGTCACCCGGGTCCTGCTCAAGGGCGACGGTGCCGGCCCGCAGGCGCCCGAGTCGGCCGAGCGCAAGGCCTACACGGCGGTCTCCTGGAACGCCCCGACCTCGGAGCTGGCCAAGCGCCTCGCCCAGGCCCCGAACCTCAAGGACATCCCGGGCACGCTGTTCCTGGCCGGCGGTGCCCCGGTGCAGTCCAAGGGCGCCCCGGTCGCGGCGATCGGCGTCGCGGGCGCGCCCAGCGGCGACCTGGACGAGCAGTTCGCGCAGGCCGGCGTCGCCGCACTGGCGAAGTGACCCGCCCCGGCCGGTCGGACCGCCCCCGCGGCCGACCGGCCGGCCGCGTTCCCGCCCCCGTACCGGCCCGCGGTCGGCGCCGCGCGCCGTCCTCGATCGGGTGAACAAGGGGAGGGTCGCCGCAGAACAGGCGATGACCCTTTGAAAAGCCGGTGTCGTTGTCAGTGCCGCGTGGCAGGCTTCCCGGTATGACGGCGTGGACCCTCAACGACATCGAACGTGCGATCCGCTCCTCCTGGGGTGTCGACACTTGTGCGCCCGAGGACTTGGCCCACTGGCGTCCCGACAATCCCGCCCGCGGCCAGTGCGGGGTGACGGCCATGGTGGTGCACGACCTGCTCGGCGGCGAGCTGATGATGGGCGAAGTGCACGTCGACGGGGTCCGGACGGACCTCCACTGGTGGAACCGCTTCGCCACCGGCTTCGAGATCGACCTCACCCGTGAGCAGTTCGGCCCGGGGGAGCTGGTCGGCCCCGGCCGCCCGGTCGCCCGCCCGGCCCGCCCCGGTCGGCTCCAGGCCCAGTACGAGCTGCTGCGCCACCGGGTGGTCACCGAGCTGGAGCGCGGGGCCGCCGCGGGCCGCCTCCGCCGCCCGGTCCGGGTCGCCTAGCGGTACCGGCGCGCGGTACCCGCCCCGCGTGCCGGACCCCGGCCGCTCGCCGGGCCCAGATCCGCTCGCTCACCTGACGTACAGTCGGCTCCGGACGGACCAACGTACGGATGGCTGCGGCGACGGGAGTGCGCGGATGAGCGGGGCGACGGTCGGTTTCGTGGGGTTGGGCGCGATGGGCCAGGGCATGGCGGGCAGCCTGCTGCGGGCCGGTCACGCCGTACGGGTCTGGAACCGCTCACCCGAGCCGGTGGCCGCCCTGGTGGCCCAGGGCGCCGAGGCGGCCGGCTCGCTCGCCGAGGTGTTCGCGGCCGACACGGTGGTCTCCATGCTGGCCAACGACCAGGCGGTGGAAGGGCTGCTGCTCGACCCCGCGCTGCTCGCGGGCGCCAAGGCCACGCTGCACGTCAACATGGCCACCATTTCGCTCGCGCTGGCCGAGCGCGCCGAGGAGCTGCACGCCGAGCACGGCATCGGGTACGTCGCCGCGCCCGTCCTCGGCCGGCCCCCGGTCGCGGCGGCGGGGAAGCTCAACATCCTGGTCGCGGGCGCGCCCGAACTGCTGGACCGGGCCGGGCCGCTGTTCGCGGCGATGGGCGAGCGCGTCTGGCACTTCGGTGACCACCCCCGGCAGGCCAACACCGCCAAGATCAGCACCAACTTCCTGCTGGCCTGCGCGATCGAGTCGATGGCCGAGGCGTGCGCGCTGGCCGAGGCCCAGGGCGTGCGGCCCACGGACCTGGTCGAGATGCTCAGCAGCACGCTCTTCCCCGGCCCGGTCTACTCCGGCTACGGCTCGATGGTGGCCGAACGCCGTTACGAACCGGCCGGGTTCCGGTTGCCGCTCGGCCTCAAGGACGTCGGCCTGGCCCTGGAGGCCGGGGCCGCGCGCAACGTCCCGCTGCCGTTCGGCGGCATCCTGCGGGACGCCTTCCTGGACGCGCTGGCGCACGGCGACGGAGAGAAGGACTGGGCTGCCGTCGCCGAGGTCGCCCGCCGTCGGGCCGGCCTGCCGGACTGAGCCGCGGACCGGATCCCGACCGGACGCCCTGGCCGGATCCCGACCGGACGCCCTGGCCGGATCCCGACCGGACGCCCGGTCCGGATCATGGTCGGACGCCCTGACCGGACCCGGTCAGGGCGCGCGGAATACCCGGCGCGCCACGGACGCTCGCCCCTCTGTCCGCAGTACCTGACGAGGGGGAGTACCCGATGACCGAGCAGTCGTCCGGCGCCGAGGCGCCGCGCCGTTTCCTGTTCCTCGACGCCAGTTCGCGCGTCGGCGGCAACACCGAGCAACTCGCCCGGCTGGCAGCCGAGTCGAGCCTGCCCGAGGGCGCCGAGCAGCAGTGGCTGCGGCTCGCGGACCACCCGCTGCCGCCCTTCCAGGACCTGCGGCACACCGGCGACGGCAGCTACCCGGAGCCGGTCGGCCACGAGCGGACCCTGCTGGAGGCCACCCAGGCGGCCACCGACCTGGTCTTCGTCGCGCCGGTGTACTGGTACACCCTGCCGACCAGCGTGAAGCTCTACCTCGACTACTGGTCGGCCTGGTTCCGGGTGCCCGGGGTGGACCTCCGTGCGGCCCTGCGCGGGGGCACGTTGTGGGACGTCACCGTCCTGGCCGGCACGGAGGACAAGGCCGAGCCGATGATCGGCACGCTGAAGCTGATCGCCGACTACATGGAGATGCGCTGGGGCGGCGCGCTGATCGGCAACGGCACCCGCCCGGGCGACGTGCTGAACGACGAGCAGGCGCTGATCGCGGCCAAGTCCTTCTTCGCGAGCTGACCGCCGCGAACCGACCTCCGCGAACTGCCCTCCGCGAGCTGACCTCCGCGAACTGACCGCCACGAACCGACCCTCGCGGGCCGACCGCACGGGCGGACCGATGGATTCACGCCATCCCCGCCCGTGCGGTACCGTCCTCCGGACGTGTACCCGTCACCTTGCGGCCATCTTCGGGCCAGCGCAAAAGCCCTACCGCAGGACGGAGTTGGGCGATTCGGACGTCCCCGGTCGGATAACGACCCACAACAGGGCACCTGCCTTCCGAAGTGGCTGAAACGTTCGGTACTCTCCGTCGGAATTTCAGCTTCGCGGGGGGCATGCGGCGTCTGCGCCCGTCCCTCGCGCCCGGGCCTCGCCCGGACACTTCCGTGAGGTCTCCTTGTCGATTCGTCGCAGTCTTGCCCTTGCCGGCGCCGCCGCGCTCGCGTCCTCGTTCGTACTGGCCGGCGCCCAGGGCGCCATGGCCGTCGGCGTCGCCGGTACCCCGTCCGCCGCGGCCCCGTCTGCCGCCGCCCCGTCCGCCGCCGTTCAGGCCGCGCAGGCGAAGCACCAGAGCCTGGACCTCTCGGTGCGCGGTGTTCCGGACACCTTCGTCGCCGGCGGCAACGCCCGCGTCTTCTCCTACCGGATCCAGAACTCCACCAAGAACGACTTCGTCGCCTTCCCGCTGCTGAAGTTCAAGAACAAGGCCGGCACGCTCAAGGCCAAGGACCTCAAGGTCGAGTACCAGCTGCCGTCCGGGCTGCCCGGTGGCGGCACCTGGAAGACCGGCTCCATAGCGCCCGGTGGCGGTGACGGTGACGACCGCGCGGTGCTGATCCTGCTCGGCGGCGTGAACGAGGCCGGTGACGCCGCCGACGACGCGCTGCTGTACGTCGCCCCCGGCAAGCGGATCGACATCGACATCCGGGTCTCCTTCACCCAGGACACCCCGCTGGGCAAGGCCGGCGTCGTGCCGGTGGTCTACGAGGCCAACGCCGACGACGAGTCCGACAACGGCCACTTCAGCTGCGACGGGATCAAGGGCGCCGGCTTCACCATCAAGGCCGGTGGCGGCGGCAAGCCCAGCCCGACCCCCACCCCGACCAAGACCGGCAAGCCGACCCCGACCCCGACCACCACGGGGACCCCCACCACCGCGCCCACCACCGGGACCCCCACCACCGCGCCCACCACCGGGACCCCGACCACCGCGCCCACCAGCGCGGCCCCGACCACCGGGACCCCGACCACCCCGGCCACCGGCACCGCCTCGCCGTCCGCCTCCCCGACCGACTCCGGCTCCGGCACGACCACCACCCCGGCCCCGTCCGGCAGCAGCACCGACGGCGCCCAGCAGCCGATCGACTTCCCGGTGGACGTGCCGAAGGTCACCCCGCCGAAGATCACCCCGGCCGTCGTCACCAAGGCCAAGACCGCCGCCGACAGCGCGGACAAGGCCCTCGCCACCACCGGTGGCGGTGACGACACCACCGCGATCGCGGCCGCCGGCGGCGCCGTCCTGCTCGCCGGTGTCGGCACCCTCGTGGTGCTGCGTCGTCGCAAGTCGGCCCAGCAGGGCTGACCGGAGCCCGATCGGCGCGGCCGTGCCCTGGCTGACCAGGGCCCGGCCACGCCGCCCGTGCCGTCCACGAGGTCGAACCTTCGGGCGGCGCGGGCCGTTCTCCTCCGTCACATAGGATGTCCGGCCGGAGGGGGCGGAACGGCGGGGAGAGGGACAAGTGCGGGGACTGCGCACGGCACAGACCACCACCGACTACGAGTCCGCGACCGGTCGGATCGCGGGCCTGCCACTCCGCAGGCACCATGTGCTGCTGACGGCATGGACCGTGCTCTGGTTCTTCCTGGTGGAGCCCAGCGGCGGCTTCTCCTGGCACTACCTGCGCCAGGGTGAACAACTGCTCTTCAGCCACCAGTCCGACGGTGGCCTCTCGCTCTACGCCCACCACCCGGAGCTGCAGATCGGCCCGGTCAGCCTGGCCGCGGCCCGGCTCACCGCCCCGTTCCCGCCGCACATCGGCCAGCTGATCGCCGAGGCGGTGAGCGCCGGGCTCGGCCTGGTGATGCTGGTGCTGGTCGGCCGCACCGCCGCGCTGTACTACCTCGGCACCGGCACCAACCACCGCCGGCTCCAGCAGCGGCTGCTGATCGCCGGCCTGGCGTTCATCCCGATGTGGGTCGAGGTGTCGGTCCGCTTCGCGCACCTGGACGACGTCCTCGCGCTGTTCTTCACCACCCTCGCCGCACACGCGCTGGCCCGCGGCAAGCCCGTCCAGGTCGCGATCTTCCTGGCCCTGGCGGTGGACTCCAAGCCCTGGGCGCTGGCCTTCGCGCCGCTGATCCTGGCGCTGCCCCGGCCGGCCTGGCTGCGCACCGTGCTCTGGTTCTGCTTCCTGGTCGCGATCGCCTGGCTGCCGTTCTACCTGGGCAACCTGGACACCATGGCGGCGGCCAAGTTCACCATCCCGAACCAGCCCGCCTCGGCGCTGCGCTGGTTCGGGGTGACCGATCCGTCCACCCCCTGGTGGGACCGCCCGACCCAGTTCGCGCTCGGCATCGGCCTGGGCTGCATCGCGGTCTGGCGCGGCCGCTGGCCCGCCGTGGTGCTGCTCGGCGCGGACGCCCGGATCCTGCTCGACCCGAGCGTCTACACGTACTACACGGCCTCGATCCTGCTCGGCACCCTGCTCTGGGACGCGGTCGGGCAGAAGCGGCTGGTGCCGTGGTGGAGCTGGATCGCGCTGGTCGCACTGTACGGTGGCACGCTGCTGCTGCCCTCCGACGCGGCCCGCGGCTTCGTCCGGCTCGCCTTCGTGGTGGTCTCCGCCGCCTACGTGCTGCTCTGGCCCACCCAGCAGACCCGTCGGCCCCGGCCACCGGCCCAGCGCGGCGGGGACGGCCGCCGGCGGTCCGCCCGGCGGCGCGAGCGGGAGCTGGTCGGCGCCTGAGCCGACCTCCCGGGGCCACGGCTTGACCCTCACGCGACGTGAGAGCGGAGGGTGGTGGTCACCACCAGGGAGGAGTTCCGGATGAACGGGGACGAGGGCTACCCGGTCGGCGCCGTGGCGAAGATCGCCAAGGTGACCGTCCGCACCCTGCACCACTACGACGAGATCGGGCTGCTGTCCCCCGCGGGCCGCACCAGGTCCGGCTACCGCCGGTACGTGGACGCCGACCTCGACCGGTTGCAGCAGATCCTGTTCTACCGCGAGCTCGGATTCGCCCTGGAGGAGATCGCGGCGATCCTGGACGACGACTCGGTCAGCCCGAGCGAGCACCTCCGGCGGCAGCACGCGCTGCTGACCGACCGGATCAGGCACCTCCAGGAACTCGCCACCGCCGTCGAACACGCCATGGAGGCACGCAGGATGGGCGTTCAGCTGACCCCGGAGGAGAAGTTCGAGATCTTCGGTGAGGGCTACCGGGAGGAGTGGGAGCAGGAGGCCGAACAGCGCTGGGGCCGGACCGAGGCCTGGGCGGAGTCCCAGCGCCGCACCGGCGCCTACGGCAAGGAGGACTGGCAGCGGATCCAGGGCGAGATGACCGCGCTCAACACCCGCCTGGTCGAGGCCCTCACCGCCGGCGAGCCCGCCGACGGCACCGTGGCCACGGACCTCGCCGAGGAGCACCGGCAGCACATCAGCCGGAACTTCTACGACTGCACGTTCACCATCCACCGCGGCCTGGGCAGCCTGTACGTCCAGGACCCGCGCTGGACCAACACCTACGAGGAGCTCGCCCCCGGCCTGGCGCAGTGGCTGCACGACGCCATCGTCGCCAACGCCGACCGGCGCGAGAACGCGTAACGGCGAAGGCCCCCGGAGGGAAGGCCCTCGGAGGGGAGGGCCTACGCGACCCCGCGCCCGAAGGAACGCCGGTACGCGGTCGGCGAGGTCCGCATCACCCGGCCGAAGTGGTGCCGGAAGGTCGCCGCGCTCTCGAAGCCGACCGCCGCGGCGATCTCCTCCACCGACCCCTCCGGCGACTCCAGCAGCGCCAGACTGGCCGCGATGCGCTGGGTGACGACCCAGCGCATCGGGCTGGTGCCGTTGCGGGCGGTGAAGTGCCGCAGGTACGACCGGTCCGACATCCGGGCGCTCCGGGCCAGCACCGAGACGGTCAGCGGGTCGGCCAGGTGGTCCAGCGCCCACTGCATGCTGCGGGCGACCCCGTCCTCGTCCTCCTCGACCGGGCGGACCGCCGCCTCGATGAACTGCGCCTGCCCGCCGTCCCGGTGCGGCGCCACCACGAAGCGCCGGGCCACGCTGTTGGCCACCTTGGCGCCGTGGTCCCGGCGGACCAGGTGCAGGCACAGGTCGATCCCGGCGGCGCTGCCCGCGCTGGTCAGCACGTCGCCGTTGTCCACGTACAGCACGTCCGGGTTGACCCGCACCCGCGGGTGACGCTGCTGGAGCAGTTCGGCGTACCGCCAGTGGGTGGTCGCCTCCTTGCCGTCCAGCAGTCCGGCGGCGGCCAGGGCGAAGGCGCCCGAGCAGATCGACACGATCCGGGCGCCGCGCTCATGCGCGGTCCGCAGTGCCTCGACCAGTCCGGGGGAGACCTCGCCGCTGAAGGCGTTGCGCACCCCGGGGACGACGACGGTGTCGGCCGCCGCGAGGTCGTCCAGGCCGTGCCGGGCGGTCAGCGCGAAGCCGCCCACCGTGTCCAGCGGGGTCCCCGGCCGGTCGGCGCACACCCGCAGCCCGTACCAGGGCGCCGCCAGCAGCCCGCCCAGCTCGGGCCGGGCGAGCCCGAACACCTCGACCACCACGCCGAGTTCGAACGGCGCCATGCCCTCGAAGGCGTACACCGCGACGTCGTGCACCGGCTCCGGGCGGCGGCCGATGGTGACCGGCACCGGGCGGGGACGGGCGATCCGGTCCTCGGCGGTCTGCTCGGCGATCCGGCCGGTGGCCGGTCCGGCGATCTGCTCGGTGGTCTGCTCGGCCATGCGAACCCCCTGCTCACGGGTGGCGGAATCCCGGTGAGTGTAGCCGTCGCGGCCATCCCGGAAAGTTCTTCGAACCCGCCTGCAACCTCCACCCCCGTCACACGTCCATCAGTACGGGGGTGGAGGGAACCGGGCCGAGGGCGGCTGCGAGGATCTCCCCGATCACGATCTTGATCAGGTGAATCGACGGTCCGGCGAAGGCGCCGTCACCGTCCCGGGGGAAAGCAGAACCGCACATGTCCATGGCCATCGGGCCGTTCGCCGCGCCACGGCCGGGACGCGGCCCCTCCGTCCGCGGATTCCGTGGAGCGAGCGGGCTCCGTGCCGTCCGCGGCGTGGTCGTCGCACTGTTCGGCGCCCAGGAGGTCGACGAGCCGGGCACCGTGCCCGCCGCCGAACAGCAGGTGGCGCAGCGCCGTTCCGGTTTCCGGCTGCTGCGCGGCGGCCGCAAGCCCGCGGAGGAGCGGCCCACCCTGACCGACCTGTACCACGCCCACCGGCTGGGCCTGGTCCGGATGGCCGTTCTGCTGGTCGACCACCAGGACCTGGCCGAGGACGTCGTGCAGGAGGCCTTCACCCAGCTCTACCAGCGCTACGGCGAGAACCTGGACGACCTCGACAACGCGCTCGGCTACCTCCGCACCGCGGTGGTCAACGGCGCCCGCTCGATGTTGCGCCGCCGCAGGACCGCCCGGGAGTACGTGCCCCCGCACGAGGCGGACGCGCCCTCCGCCGAGGACCACGCCGTGCTCAACGACGAGCACCGGAGGGTGCTCGTCGCGCTGCAGGAGTTGACCCCCCGCCAGCGCGAGGTGCTGGTGCTGCGCTACTGGTCCGACATGTCGGAGGCGCAGATAGCCGAGGCCCTGGGGTTGTCCCGGGGCGCCGTGAAGTCCACCGCCAGCCGGGCCCTGGACGCCCTGGAAAAGCATCTGGAGAAGGTTCGATGACCGACGAGTTCCCCCGCTCGGGCGGCGCTGACCGCGACGGCCCGGCCGAGACCCCGATGGAACGGCTGCTCCGTGAGGCGATGGCCGCACGGACGTCCGTGATCACCCCGCACAGCCTGCGCCCGGCCGCGCCCCCGAAGGGCCGGGTGCGGCGACTGCGCCCGGTGTACCTGACCGCCGTGCCGATCTTCGCCCTGGCCGCCTCCGCGGCGATCGGCCTGCTGGCCTTCCACGGCGACCCGGTCGCCAAGCGGGACGTCCCCCCGCCCCCGGCCGCCAGCCTGACGGTTTCCCCCAGCCCGACGGCCACCGCCTCCCCGACGGCCACGCCGAGCGCCACCGGGAGCGCCGCGGCGGGGACGGACACGCCGGCCGCCGGCTCCCCCTCGACGGCGTCCCGGTCGACCGGTGGCGCGCCGACCGGGCCGAGCACGCCGGTCGAGTTCCGCGGCGTCAAGCTGAAGGTGCCGGCGGGCTGGCGGGTCCAGCCCTACGGCAAGGCGGACCTCCACCTGTGCGTGCTGAGCCCGGGCGCCCCGCAGACGGCCACCGCCCAGGACTGCCGGCCGTACGGGGTGGACCTGGCGGTCTTCGACCCGGGGTCGCCGGGATGGCCGGCGGTCGAGGACCTCGACGCGCAGAGCGGCTGGGGCCACCAGCCCGACTGTCCGGTCTGGGGCAACCCGCACCCGCCGGCCGCGGGCGAGTCGGTCAAGGCCGTCGGGCCGACGAAGAGCACCCCCACGGTCGCCGGCCGCCCCGGGGTCAGGTCGCAGTGGCAGGTGACCTGTGGCCAGGACGCCTTCACCGCGCAGGTCTGGGCCGTGCCCCAGGACCAGGTGTTCGTCTCGGCGGTCGGTCTCAAGGACGACTACCAGGCCGGGCTGGCGTCGATCGTCGACAGCCTGGACGTGGGCGATCGCGAGTCCACGCTGTCGGCGACCCCCGCGGCGAACGACAGCGCGGCCCCGACCGCGAACGACATCGCGGTCAGCATCGACGGCCTCACGACCGGTCAGTCGCTGCGGGTGGGAAGCGCGGTCGCCACCTTCACGGTGACCTTCCAGAACACCAGCCAGCACGCGTACGCCCAGGTGGAACCCCTGGTCTTCACGGACCGCTACGCGGGCACGCCGACCCTGCCCGGTACGCAGCTGCCCAACGACGGCAAGCTGGAGCGGCAGACCGACAGCGGCTGGACGACCAAGCCGATGTCGCCGGACGCCGGCATGGCCTACGCGCAGGCCTCGGACCAGGACCTGTTCGCGCTCGCTCCGGGGCAGCGGAGGACGCTGACCTACCGGCTGACCATGGGGCCCAAGAGCGGGCCGGGGGACATGCCGCTGCGGGCGCAGGCCGTGCTGCCGTACCACGGCGGTGACCTGACCGCGCTCGGCCACCAGGACATCTCGCTCAAGCTGGTCTGGTAGCGCCGAAGGGCCCGGCCTCCCCGCACGGGGAGGCCGGGCCCTTCGCCCGGGGTTCGCGGCCGGCTCAGGCGAGCGAGGCCATCCAGGCCTCGACCTCGTCGGAGCGGCGCGGCAGGCCGGCCGAGAGGTTCTCGTTGCCGTCGGCGGTGACCAGGATGTCGTCCTCGATCCGGACGCCGATGCCGCGGTACTCCTCCGGCACGGTCAGGTCGTCCTGCTGGAAGTACAGGCCGGGCTCGACGGTGAGCACCATGCCGGGCACCAGCAGGGCGTCGACGTGCTCCTCGGTGCGGGAGTGGGCGCAGTCGTGGACGTCCAGGCCGAGCATGTGGCCGGTGCCGTGCAGCGTCCAGCGGCGCTGGAGGCCGAGCTCCAGGACCTTCTCGACGTCGTACACCGACGCGTCCAGCAGGCCCCAGGCGAGCAGCCGCTCGGCGAGGACGCGCTGCGAGGCCTCGTGGAAGTCGCGGAAGCGGGCGCCCGGCTTGACCGCGGCGATGCCGGCCTCCTGGGCGTCGTACACCGCGTCGTAGATCTTCCGCTGCAGCTCGGTGAAGGAGCCGTTGATCGGCAGGGTGCGGGTGACGTCGGCGGTGTAGAGGGTGTGGGTCTCCACGCCGGCGTCCAGCAGCAGCAGCTCGCCGGGGCGCACGTCGCCGTCGTTGCGGACCCAGTGCAGGGTGGTGGCGTGCGGGCCGGCGGCGGCGATGGTGCCGTAGCCGACGTCGTTGCCCTCGACCCGGGCGCGGCGCCAGAAGGTGCCCTCGATCCAGCGCTCCGAGGTGGCGACGGCCTGGCCGAGCTCGCGGACCACGTCGGTGAAGCCGTTGACGGTGGCGTCGCAGGCGGCGCGCAGCTCGCCGATCTCCCACTCGTCCTTGACCAGCCGCAGGCCGCTCAGGAACTCCTTGAGTTCGGCGTCCCGGTCGGCGTCCAGCACGTCGGCGAGCGCGGCCTCCAGGCCGGCGTCGTAGCCGCGGACGATCCGGGTCGGCACGGCGGTGTCCCGGGCGCGCTCGGCCAGCTCCTCGGCGGCCTTGCGGACGTCGCGGGCGGGCAGGCCGAGCAGCTGCTCCTGCTCGCTCAGGCTGTGCCGGCGGCCGACCCACAGCTCGCCGTAGCCGTCCAGCCAGAACTCGCCGTTCTCGCGGTCCGAGCGGGGCAGCAGGTAGAGGGTGAACTCGTGGCCGGTGTCGCCGGTGGGCTCGCCGACCAGCACCGCGTCCTCGGTCCGGTCACCGGTGAGGTGCACGTACTCGCTGGAGGCGCGGAAGTTGTAGTCGGTGTCGTTGGAGCGCACCCGCAGGTTGCCGGCCGGGACGACCAGCCGCACGCCGGGGTGGGCGGCGGACAGCGCGGCGCGGCGGGCGGCGGCGTACCGGGCCTGGGCGAGCGGAGCGAGGCCGTGCAGCTCGGTGTCGGCCCAGCCGGACTTCATCGAGGCGGCCAGCTCGTCCGAGATCTCGCCGTAGAGACCGTTCTTGCGGCCCTTGAACTGCGGCGACTCCTCGCCGCCCTCGGCCTCGGGGTTCTCGGCCACCGCGGGGGTCCGGTCCTCGGTCACGTGCAACGCCTCCTTGGGGGTGGTACCGCCGCCCTCGGGGAGGTGTCGGGTCGCGACACCCGTGGGCGGCCGTGCGTCCATGGTACGGACGCCCGGCCGCCCGTTCGTTCCGGGTTCGAACCGTTGCTCGAACGGTCACTCGAAGCGCGCGGCCAGCAACAGCAGGTCGTCGGTGGCGGGGGCGGCGTTCGGGGCGGGGCAGACGGCCAGCAGGTGGGCGCAGAGCCGGTCCGGGTCGATCCGCACGTCGCGCGGGGCGTCGGCGGCGGCCCGGCGCAGGTTGGCCTGGCCGGCGTGCAGGGTGGGGCCGCAGCGGCGGGCCAGGCCCTCGGTGTAGAGCAGCAGGGTGTCGCCGCGCCCGGCGGTGAACTCGACCCCGGGGGCCTCCCAGCAGGCGAGCATGCCGAGCGGCGCGGAGAGCGAGGTCTCGACGAACTCGGCTCCGTGCCGGCCGACCAGGACCGGCGGGCAGTGCCCGGCGCCGGCGAGGGTGACCCGGCGCTCCTCGGGCTCGACCCAGGCGTAGACGGCGGTGGCGGTGCGGGTCGGCTCGGTGGTCTTGAGCAGCAGCTCCAGGTCGCCCAGGACGGAGACCGGGTCCTCGCCCTCCAGCACCGCGTAGGCCCGCAGCGCGGCCCGGATCCGGCCCATCGCGGCGGCCGCGCCGGGGGCGGAACCGGGTCCGGCGCCCAGGCCGTCGCCGGAGACCGAGCCGACGGTGAGGCCGACGGTGCCGTCCGGCAGCGGGATGGCGTCGTACCAGTCGCTGCCGCTGGAGCGGTCCAGGCCGGCCGGGAGGAGCCGGGCGGCCAGCCGCAGCCCGGCGGTCTGCGGCAGGTGGTCCGGCAGCAGGCCGCGGCGCAGCGCCTCGGTGGTGCGCCGGGTGCGGTCGGCCTCCAGCTGCTTGGCGAGCAGCGGGGCGGCGATCCCGCAGTAGTGGCGGGCGAGTTCGCGCTGGCACTCGGTGGGTTCGGCGGGCCGGTCGTAGAACCAGACGGCGGCCGCGAGCGGGCCCTCCTCGGCGGTGGCGAGCGGGAGGCCGTAGGCGCCGCCGAGGCCGAGGTGGACGGCGAGTTCGCGCAGCCGGTTGCCGACCGCCGGGTCCTCGGCGAGGTCGACGGAGTGCAGCTGTTCGGGCCGGTCCTGGTCGCGCAGCAGCCGGGCGAGCAGGCTCTGCTCGGTCGGGACGGTCTCCAGGGCGCCGAGGCTGGCCCGGTCGAGGCCGAGGCCGACGGGCTGGCCGGGCCCGCCGCCGGGCAGCAGGGTGACCAGGACGCCGCGGCCGGCGCCGAGCAGGGCGGCGCCGGAGGCGAGCACGGCGTCCAGGGTGGCGGTGAGGCCGCGGGCGTGGGCGAGCCGCTCGGTGTGCTCGTGCAGGCTGGTGATATCGGACAGGCGTCCGGCCAAACGGTCCTGCACCGCGGTGGAGGGTGCCGTGGGGTCGTCGGCGCCGGCCTCCGGCGCGTCGGCGGGGCCGGGCAGGCCCGGCGGCGGGTCGAGGACCGGGTCGAGGACGGTGAGCCCGCCCGCGCAGCCGGTCTCACCCGGCTCTGCGGTCGGCGTCGACGGCTGGGACGCCGACGGGTGGGACTTGGTCATGCCGCCACTCCTGACGCGGTGCTACGTGCCATGCGGAACCCCCAGATAACGGCCCAATGTGGAGCGAGTACGGCCGAAGGGCGTGTTTCGCCTCGATTCGCTACTACTCGTCATTGATCGACAGCAATGCCACCACTTCTACACAGGCCATTCGGGGCATGTCCAGATCCAGGACGACGCGGTGGCCGGTTCCACATCGGCGCGACCCGGTCGGAGGGCGTGCACGGTTCGTGCGCGCGCCGGTCGGGGCCGGAGGCATGGAGGGAGCCGGGAGCGGGCAGAACGGAGGGAACGGACCGGGCGGCCGTCCGGATCGTATGTCCGCGCCGCCCGCGCTCCCGGCTGGCCGGAAGTCTCTCACTCGTACGGTGGAACCAAGCGCGCCCGGGCGGCGTCCATCCGGTCGCATACGGGATTCTCGTTCCAAGGGCTGTTCCAGTGCGCGGCCCTTCTCATGTCGTGCTCCACACCGTGCTCCACGTCGTAGCCGCGCCGTCCGCCATGCCGCCCGCCCCGCTTCGCGTCCTCCCGGGGCCGTGCCGCCGCGGGCCCGCGTGGCGAGTCCCGACGGACGTCGGTGGGGCGGAGCGAACCGAGCGGTCAGGGAAAGGAACGAGCGCCATGCGTGAGAACCCGAAGAGCCCGAAGAGCCGGTCGCACGAGGTGCAGGAGTCCCGGGAGTCGCAGGAGTCGTCCGCCCGGTTGGCCGCGGCCCTGACGGCCGCCGTGGAACACCGCTGGCCGGTGGTGCCGGGCACGGTGCTGTGCGGCGGCCGCTGTTCCTGCGGGGAGCCGGACTGTCCGGCCCCCGGCGCCCATCCGCACGACCCCTCGCTGCTGGCCGCGACCACGGACGCCCGGATGGTGCGCTGGTGGTGGGAGCGGCAGAACCCGGACGCGCCGGTGCTGGCGGCCACCGGCACCGCGGTCTCCGCGGTCAGCCTGCCCGCGGCGGCCGGTGCCCGGGCGCTGGTCTACCTGGGCGCGCTGCGGCTGCCGCTCGGTCCGGTGCTCGCGATGCCGGGGCGCTACGCGCTGCTGGTGGCCCCGTACTCGCTGGACGCCCTGGGCGAGATGCTCGCCCAACTCCCTTGGGTGCCGGGCTCGTTGCGCTATCACGGGCCGGGCGGTTTCCTGCCGCTGCCGCCCGGCGGCGGGGCCGGGAGGGTGCGCTGGGTGCTGGCACCGCGGCCGGCCGCGGACGGTGGGGTCCGGCTGCCGCAGGTCGGGCCGCTGCTGGGCGAGTTGGTGGAGGCGACGGTCCGGCTGGACAGTGGCCGCTCGGCGTACTGACGGACCGCCGGGCCGGAGCCGGACTCCGGGCCCCGCGGTGCGGGGCGTTCCGGAAAACAAAAGATCCGGCCGCTGGCGACGGGGGATGCACCAGCGGCCGGACTCTTTAGACAGTAACAAGGATCCGCGCCGGCGCCAATTTCCAAGACGCCCTCCAGGCCCGGAAATTGCGGCTTCGCGGCGACAATGTGACGCGTATCACCCGGATCCGGTGCGCTTTAGTTCAAGGTGACCTGACGGTTCACCAGGTTCGCGCGGGCGCGCCGCTCCTCGGCGGTCAGCGGGGTGCCGTCGGAGAGGACGGCGGCGAGCCGCTCGCCGAACTCGGCGGCCGGCTTCTCGCAGTCGGCGGCGGTCATGCCGAGCGGGAGGTCCCAGACCGGGACGGTCAGGCCGTGCGCGCGGAACGAGCCGACCAGACGGGTGTCCTGGCCGAGCGAGGCCTCGCCGGCCGCGTTCAGCCGGGCCAGCGCGTCCAGCAGCTGCTCCTCGGGCACGGTCATCACCCAGCGCAGGTGGTTCTTGTCCGGGGTGCCGCACCAGTAGGCGGCGTCGACGCTCGCGAGCTTCTCGGTCGGGATGGCGGAGGCGTTGGCGCGCTCCAGGGAGGCGGCGACCTCGCCGGTGGCGGTCTCGGCGTCCTCCAGCCAGAACTCGAAGCCGGTGTGCACGGCGGGCGCGAACGCGGCGGTGGCGTCCAGCAGGTCCTGCAGGCGGCGGCCGCCCGGGACGGTCCGGCGGGCCGGGACCGGGCTGCCCGGCTCGGTGGCCAGGGCCAGCTCCAGGGCGTCCGCGAGGTCCCGGCTGAGGTCGCCGGAGGAGGACTGGGTCTGCAGGCCGAGCAGGATCGAGCCGTCCTGGCGGCGCAGGGCCGGCCAGGCCAGCGGCAGCACGGTGGCCAGGGTCACCGACGGGACGTCACCCTCGGCGGTCGCGGCCACGCCGGCGGCCAGCGTCAGCGGCACCGTGGCGGCCGGCACCAGCTCGCGCAGCGCGACCCAGTCGGCCTCGCCCGGCAGGCCCTCGAACGGGCGGTGCACCAGCTCCTGCACCGCGTGCGAGGCCTCCCGGCCGTGGCACGCCTTGTAGCGGCGGCCCGAGCCGCAGGGGCAGTCCTCGCGGGCCCCGACCACGGGGATCTCGCCCGTGACGGCGGTGGTGGACTGGCGCTGCGGCGCCTTCTTGGCGGCCTTCTTGCCCATGCTGCGGCTCTCCCGGGGACGGTGGTCCTTTTCACCGGGAAGCCTACTGACAGTTCTCCGCGCCCGACTGCGCCCAGCTGGGACCGGTCGGGCCCGCGCGTGCCCGACCGCGCCCGGCCGGGCCCGACGCGCCTCCGGATCGGCTCGTCGGGCGGGGCGGGACGCGCCCTACGCGCTGCGGGCGGTGTCGCCCCCGGTGCGCCGGGCGTGCCGGGCGCGCGCGGGCAGCGCCGCCCAGACCGTGACCTCGCCCGGCGCGTCGCGGACGCCCCAGTCGCTGGCCAGCTGGTCGACGATGCTCAGGCCGCGGCCGCCGCCGGAGGTCAGCGAGGGACTGGCGGGCAGCGGCCGGGTGGCCGCGCCGCCGTCGGTGACCTCCAGGGTGAGCAGGCCGTCGGCGTGCATCTGCCAGCGGACCAGCACGCCGCCGTCCGGCTCGGTCGCGCCGTCCTCGCGCTCCCGGCCGCCCGGCGCCGGGTGCGTCCCGGCGGGTACGCCGACCAGCAGCTGGTCCACCACCTCGGCCCGGGCCGAGCGGCCCAGGGCGGGCAGCGGGCCGAGCGGACGGGCATATCGACAGGCGTTGCTCAACAGTTCGGAAAGGATCAGAACAGCATCATCGATGACCGGTTCCGGTATCTGCCGGTCACCCAGATCTCGACGCAGTCGGCGCCGTGCGACCCCGACACTCGCTGGGCCGTGCGGCACTGCCATGGTCGATGAAGTCGGCACTTCACGCGCCACCATCAACGCCACCCCCGGACCTCCTTCAGCGTATGCCGAGGGATGGATGCCCCTTGGTAATGCATCGGAAACGACCATCGGGGGATCCCGCGAGCCCATTTCGAGCGGCGCGACTCAGGGTCGACAAGAGGTCATTCCGTGCTCACCCTCCGTCGCCCGAACGCAAGAATTCCGGCAATACCGTGCGCGGAAGGTTTGATTGCCGACCGGAGCGATCAGGTTCCACCGGTACGGGAGTGGACCCCGTTCCGGGTCACCGACCGAGCTGGGCCAGCACCTCGGCCGGCTTGTTGGTGATGATCGCGGACACCCCGAGCTCCAGACAGAGTTCGACGTCGGCCGGTTCGTCCACCGTCCACACGTGCACCTCGTGGCCCAGCTCGCGCAGCCGGGGCACCAGCTGCGGCTTGGCCTTGATCAGCTCGATGCCCGGACCGGCGATCCGCGCCCCGCCCGGCAGCGGTCGGCCCGGACGGAGCCGGCCGAGCAGCGGCAGCATCCGCTCGATCAGGAACACCCGGCGGTAGTCGGGCGCGGCGGCGGCCACCCGGTCCAGCGCGATCGAGGAGAAGCTCATGATCCGGGCGGACGGGCGCTCGCCGTCCGGGGCGGTGCCGATCTTGTACCGCTCCAGCGTCCGCAGCAGCTCGGCCTCGACCCGGCCGCGGAAGCGCACCGGGTGCTTGGTCTCGATCGCGAGGTCGACCGGGCGCCCGCAGTCCACCACCAGTTCCAGCAGCCGCTCCAGTCGCAGCACGCCGCGCAGCTCGGGGTCGGTGCTGGGCCGGCCGGTCTTCCACGCGCCGAAGTCGTACGCCTCCAGCTCGGCCAGGGTCATCGCGGAGACGGTGCCCCGACCGTTCGAGACCCGGCCGATCCGGCGGTCGTGCACGCAGACCAGGTGGCCGTCGGCGGTCACCCGGACGTCGCACTCGACGGCGTCCGCGCCCTCGTCGAGCGCGCGCCGGTAGGCCGCGAGGGTGTGCTCGGGCAGGGCGTGGGAGGAACCGCGGTGGGCGATCACCTGGACGGACGGCACGGTGCGCGGCTTGGACGGGTCTTGGCTGGTCACGGCCATAACGATAGGGGGCGCAGGTGAAGCGGGGGCGAAGACGGCGCCAACCTGCGGGGCCGGGCCGACTCCCGGACGGGAGGGCCCGGCCCCGTGGCCCACCGGGCCTCAGCCCCGGGCGGCGCGCCGGGTCAGCGGGGTGAGCGCCCAGGTGGCCAGGGCCGGCACCAGGAAGGCGAACAGCGAGGCCGAGGTCCACTCCTGCGGGGTGAAGTGCAGTGCCTGCTGGGCGGAGGTCCAGAAGTCCACCCACCAGTCGGCCACCGCGGTCGGCGCGATGAACTGGTAGACGGCGAAGCCCAGCACCCACGGCAGCAGCATCGGCCAGCGGGACGGCGCCCGCTCGGAGAGGTCCCAGCCGAGCCGGCCGGCGCCGAAGAAGTAGTCCACCGCCAGTACGGCGAGCAGCGGCACGAACACCGAGCCGATCAGGCCGAGGAAGTTGCTGTAGGTGTCGGTGAACCGGTCGATCCGCAGGGCCAGCACGGTGGTCAGCACGCCGATGCCGCCGCTCAGCACCCGGCGGTCCACCCGCGGCAGCAGGTTCTGCAGCGACATCGCGGTCGAGTAGACGTTGGCGAAGGACTGGTCGGTCTCGCGCAGCACCAGCACCAGCAGGAACAGCCAGCCGGCCCAGACGCCCAGGAAGGAGTCGAAGATCCGGCTCGGGTCGCCGTCGGACTGCAGCAGCGCCATCAGGCCCAGCACGTAGCACCAGACCTGGGCGACGGTGTAGCCGGAGAAGCTCCCCCAGAACGCCGAGCGCGGGGTGCGCGAGTGCCGGGTGTAGTCGGCGGCCATCGGGACGAAGGAGATCGACACCGCGATCATCGCGTCGGTGGCGCCCAGGAAGCCGTGCCAGTTGCCCGCGCCCGGGTCCGGCACGCCCTGTCGGCCCAGCTGGACGGTGAAGTACACCATCGCGACCGCGACCGCCCCGGCCACGAAGCGGCGCAGCACTGCGATCGAGCCCAGCGGCCAGATCGTCAGCGCGGTGGTGAGCGCGCCCGCGAGCAGCACGAACAGCCAGCGGTAGCCGGTGGTGTGGGCGACGGTCTGGGCGCCCGCCGCGATGGTCAGCAGCTCGAACACGCCCCAGCCGATGCACTGGACGATGTTCAGCACCGTCGGCAGGTAGGACAGCCGGGTGCCGAACAGGCCACGCAGGTTGGCCATCGCCGGGGCGCCGGTCCGGGCGCCGATCAGTGCGGCGACGCCGAGCATCGCGGTGCCGACCGCGGTACCGGTCACGATCGCCGTCACCGCGGCGGCCAGCGACAGCTCGCTGCCCTTCGTGCCGAGCACGGTGGCCGCGGTGGAGAAGCCGATCAGGCTGACGCCGAGGTTCATCCAGAGCGCGAAGTGGTCCCGGAAGCGCAGGGTGCGCGGCGGCTCGGTGTCCAGCACCAGCGGCGCCTCGACCCGATAGTCGAGTACCGCGGTCGCGCCGGAGGCCGGCGGGAAATCCTTGGACGCGGGCGCGCCCGGAGAAGAGGATGACGAAGCAGGCGGCATGGCCGATACTCCCTACGCCGGCATTACCCGGACAGGTTCCGGCGGTCAGCGCCCCCTCGACGGTCCGCCGGTCACTCGCCTGGCGTACGGTCGACATGCGCACTCTCAGCCTGGTCGGTCCAAGCTCCCGCGTGTCAGTTTGGAGCGACAGGCTAACCGGCACGGGTACGAACGCCAAAGGCCACCAGGTGCGCGGTCCGCATCGCGGGACGCCGGGCGGGGGTGGGGAGCCCCGGTCGTCGGTGCCGCCTAAGGATTCTTATGAGTTCTTCAGAGGGGTCCTTACGGCAATCGAATCGGCAGTGCGAAAAACTATGGTCCTTGGTTCTGTCAGCTATGGAGGTCGTCCGTGAGCACCGAGCGCGAGGTTGGGCCCGCCGGGCCGCAGGGGGAGCAGCCCGCGGGGGCGCCGGAGGCGGCCGTTACCGCGTCCGAGGGCACCGCTCAGGGCGGTCACAAGCCGACCATGGCGTTCAGCCGGGTCCCGGAGCCGGCCGCGGAGCCCGTCGTCGCCGAGCCGGTGGCCGGGCCGACGGCGGACGCGGAGCCCGTCGTCGACGGTGGTCACCAGCCGACCATGGCGTTCAGCCGGGTGCCCGAGCCGGCCGCCGAGCCCGTCGTGGCCGAGCCCGTCGAGGTCGAGGCCGCTCCGGCCGAGGGCGGGCACCAGCCCACGATGGCCTTCACCAAGGTCCCCGCGCCGGAGGCCCCGGCCGCGCCGGCCGTCGAGGAGCCCGCCGTCGACCCGGTCACCGGTTACATCGACGCCCCGCCGCCGGTGCTGCCGCCCGCGCCGCCGGTCGCGCCCGCCCCGGTCGCGGCTCCGGCCGCCCCGGCCGCGCCCGCCCTGGCGCCGGGCGTCCCGGGCACCAACCCGTACGCGACCCCGGCCCACGGCGTCCCCGCCGCCGGTGCCCAGGACGGCTACGGCGCCCCGGCCGCCCACGGGCAGGAGCCGTACGGCGCCCCGGCCCCCGGCGCGCCCGCCGGCCCCGCCCACCACCCCTTCGGCGCCGGCCAGCCGCTCGGCGGCTGGGGCGGCCAGGAGACCGGCTCCGGCGGCGCGGGCTACCCCGGCGGTCCCGGCGGCCCGCTCGGCTACCCGGCCGAGTACCCCGGCGGTCCGACCGGCCCCGGCGGCCCGCGCAAGAAGCGCGGTGGCCTGGTGGCCCTGCTCGCCGCCGTCGCCCTGGTCGCCGGTGTCGCGGGCGGCGCGATCGGCGTGGTCGCCACCGACCGCACCGGCAGCCCCAGCCTGGCGGACGACCACCGCAGCACCACCGTCCAGGCCAGCAACACCCAGAAGAACGAGCCCGTCCCCGGTTCGATCGCCAGCATCGCGCAGAAGGCGCTGCCCAGCGTCGTCACCATCAAGGCGCAGGGCAACGGCGAGTCCGGCACCGGCACCGGCTTCGTCTTCGACACCGAGGGCCACATCCTCACCAACAACCACGTGGTCGCGCCGACCCTGACCGGCAGCGGCGGCAAACTGACCGTCAAGTTCGCCGACGGCACCTCCTACAGCGCCTCGGTGCTGGGCCACGCCGAGGGCTACGACGTCGCCGTGGTCAAGATCGACAACCCGCCGAAGGCCAAGCTGGCGCCGCTGCCGCTGGCCGACTCCGACAAGGTCAACGTCGGTGACGCCACCGTGGCGATCGGTGCCCCGTACGGCCTGGAGTCCACCGTCACCAGCGGCATCGTCAGCGCCAAGGACCGTCCGGTGGCCTCCGGCGACGACACCGGCTCGCAGGCGTCGTACATGAACGCCCTGCAGACCGACGCCTCGATCAACCCCGGCAACTCCGGCGGCCCGCTGCTGGACTCCAGCGGCGCGGTGATCGGCATCAACTCGGCGATCCAGTCCAACGCCTCCGCCAACGGCCGGGCCGGCAGCATCGGCCTGGGCTTCGCCATCCCGATCAACCAGGCCAAGTGGGTCGCCGACACCCTGATCAAGACCGGCAAGCCGGTCTACGCCAAGCTCGACGTGCTGCGCAACGACGACTACAAGGGCGACGGCGCGCAGATCCAGACCAAGGACGTCCAGGGCCAGCCGGCCGTCACCCCCGGCGGCGCGGCCGACAAGGCCGGCCTCAAGCCGGGCGACGTCATCACCAAGCTCGGCGGTGCCCCGATCGAGAACGGCCCGGCCCTGGTCAGCCGGATCTGGACGCACAAGCCGGGCGAGACCGTCGACGTCGAGTACACCCGCAACGGCCAGACCATGAACACCAAGGTCACGCTCGGCCAGCGGGACGGCGACCAGTGACCCGCGGGTGACCCCCGGGTGCACGCAATCGTGTGCACCGAAGCCCGCCGGACCCGTTAGGCTGACCTCCGCCTGGAGAGCTGCCCGAGCGGCCTAAGGGAACAGTCTTGAAAACTGTCGTGGCGTGACCCGTCACCGTGGGTTCGAATCCCACGCTCTCCGCTGGTAGGAGAACCACCTGCTCAAGGCGGGTGCCGAGACCACTCGGCACCCGCCTTCGGTGTTTCCCGGGGCGGTTCCCGGGCGGGGTTGACCCTGACACCGTGGGAGGCAGTGGAGTGGGAGCACCATGTTGAACATCGGAGACTTCGCCAGCCACGGCCGGGTGTCGGTGCGGATGCTGCACCACTACGACGCGATCGGGCTGCTCAGGCCCGCCCGGGTCGACCCGGCCACCGGGTACCGCTTCTACGAGGCGGGTCAACTCGCCCGGCTGAACCGGGTGATCGCGCTCAAGGAGCTCGGCTTCACGCTGCAGCAGGTCCGGACCGTTCTGGACGAGCGGCCGGAGGCCGTCGAACTGCGCGGGATGCTGCGGCTGCGACGGGCCCAACTCGCCGAGGCGATCGCCGCGGACGAGCGGCGGTTGGCCCGGGTGGAGGCGAGGCTCCGAACGATCGAGAGCGAGGGGAACATGTCCCAGCACGATGTCGTGGTGAAGCCCGTGCCGTCCGTCAGGGTGGCCCAACTGTCCGGTGTGGCGGCCGGTTACGCGCCCGAGGACATCACGCCGGTGGTCGGCCCGCTGTTCGACGAGCTGTGCCGGCGGCTGGCGGAGGCCGGGATCGAGGAGGTCGGCCCGTCCGTCGCCCGGTACGAGGACTCGCCGGAGCGGGACGGCTCGGTGGTGGTCGTGGCCGCCGTCCAGGTCGCGCCCTCGGTGCGCGGCGGCCGGGACGACTTCGAGGTGGTGGACCTGGCGCCGATCGAGGAGGCGGTGACCATCGTCCACCGCGGTTCGATGGAGGACGCGCTCGGCAGCTTCCAGGCGCTGGCCCGCTTCATCGAGGAGAACGGCTACCGCACGGCCGGGTACGCGCGCGAGCGCTACCTGGAGTGCCCGGACGACGTGTCCGGCTGGGTCGTCGAGCTCCAGGAGCCGGTCACCCGGAGGTAGCTCCTCGGCGGCGCCCCACCGTGACCCCGCGGCGGGGCGCCGCCCGCTCCCCGCGGCGACCGTTCCGCCCCGAGGCCCACTTGCCCGCCCCCTGCCCGCCGGGCAGAGTGCGGAGGTGGCGGGGCGGGCGGCGAGTGGAGGCGGCGATGAGTGATCTGACGGACCGGCTGGCGCAGGGCCTCCCGGCGGACGCGGTGGTGGTGGATCCGGACGTGACCGCCGCCTACAGCCATGACATGGCGGGCTTCTGCGCCGCCGGGGTGCCCGCCGTGGTGGTGTTCCCGGAGACCGTCGAGCAGGTGCAGCACGTGCTGCGCACCGCCACCGAGCTGCGGGTGCCGGTGGTGCCGCAGGGGGCGCGGACCGGGTTGTCGGGGGCGGCGAACGCGATCGACGGCTGCATCGTGCTGTCGCTGGTGAAGCTGGACCGGATCCTGGAGATCGACCCGGTGAATCGCGTCGCGGTGGTCGAGCCGGGCGTGGTGAACGCCGAACTGTCGCGTGCGGTCGAGGAGGTGGGGCTGCACTACCCGCCGGACCCGTCCAGTTGGGAGTCCTGCACGATCGGCGGCAACATCGGCACCGGCGCTGGCGGGCTCTGCTGCGTGAAGTACGGCGTCACCAGCGAGTACGTGCTCGGGCTGGACGTGGTGCTGGCGGACGGGCGGCTGCTGTCCACCGGGCGTCGGACGGCCAAGGGGGTCGCCGGGTACGACCTGACCCGGCTGCTGGTCGGCTCGGAGGGGACGCTCGGGGTGGTGGTCCGGGCGGTGCTGTCGCTGCGGCCCGCGCCGGCTCCGCAGCTGGCGCTGGCGGCGGAGTTCCCGAGCGCGGCCACGGCCGGTGCGGCGGTCTGCGCGGTGATGGAGCACGGGCTGACCCCTTCGCTGATGGAGCTGATGGACGCGGTCTCGGTCCGGGCCGTCAACGAACTGGGACAGATGGGCCTGCCGGAGTCGACCCAGGCGCTGCTGCTGGTGGCCTTCGACGGGCCGGACCGGGTGGCCGAGTTGGCACGGGTCGCGGAGCTGTGCCGGGTGGCGGGGGCGACCGAGGTGGTGCCGGCCGAGGACCAGGCGGAGTCCGATCTGCTGCTGGCGGCCCGGCGGTCGGCGCTGCCCGCATTGGACCGGCTGGGCACCACGATGATCGACGACGTGGCGGTGCCGCGTTCCCGGCTGGCCGACATGCTCGACGGCGTCGCGGTGATCGCCGAGCGGCACGGGCTGACCATCGGGGTGGTCAGCCACGCCGGGGACGGCAACACCCACCCGATCGTGATCTTCGATGCGGCGGATCCGGAGCAGACGGCCCGGGCCCAGCGGTCCTTCGACGAGATCATGGCGCTCGGGCTGGAGCTGGGCGGCACGATCACCGGGGAGCACGGGGTGGGGCTGCTCAAGCGGGACTGGCTGGCCCGGGAGCTGGGTCCGGTCGGACTGGAGCTGCAGCGGCAGGTGAAGGCGGTCTTCGACCCGCTGGGAATCCTCAATCCGGGCAAGATGGTCTGATTTTCAGAGCAAGCAGATTTCCAGGGGAACTGGATTTCCGCGCCCGATGGCGCCCGCCTTTTCGGTATGACTGTCCGATGGTCCGGGAATGGCTGGAAAGTCGACATGGAAGGGTGGTCGAACTTTTCGGGGGCGTGTTCCACGAGGCCCTGCGCCGGGGTGGTGCGCCCGGTGGTTCGCCTCGGCGTCGTCGCGCCGCTTCCCGGCGGCCGTGAAAGAGCCACCGTTCGGGCGAAATCCCAGGTCAGTGGCGGTGTGTCGGCGCACTTTCCGGATCGCCTCCCGTTATGCGCGGCCTCGGTGGATATCACGCGAACGGGCGAAAACTGCTCCGCTGGCTAGTGCTTTGTCGATTTGTTGCGGAAGTCTGTCTCCCGGCGTCGCAGCCCGCAGGAGTTCGTCTGGCCGGCGAACCCCCGCATCCATGCTCGACCAATGCACGATTAACAGCTTCTTGGAGGCTCAGATGGCTCGCATCAACACCCGTCGGGTGACCGGGTTCCTGCTCGCCGCTCCGCTGGCGGCGGGTCTGCTGCTGGCGGGCGCCGGTGCCGCCGCCGCCGACTCCGGCGCGGGTGCCGCGGCCGGTTCCAACGCCGGCGTGGTGTCCAACACCGGCTCCGGCAACGTGTTCGGCGGGGTCGACGGCAACTACGTCTCCACCCAGCAGACGGCCACCGGCTCCGGCGCCTCGAACCAGAGCAACACCCTCGCGTCGAAGGACAACGCGGGCAACATCCTGGCCGGCCAGGGCAACAAGAACATCAACGTCATCTTCGCCCCGATCTTCAGCTGACCCCTCCCGGCACCATCACCGGCGGGGGCGCCGGAGGTGGTCGGACGCGGGTGGGCTGAACATCCGCGGAGGGGTTCGCAACGGTCGCCGGGCGGCAGGACCGTCCGGGTACGGACCGGGGAGATCGGACAAGCGCTTCAACCGGCCAGCGGAATGGGTCACCGTGAAGCCGGCCTCGTGGGCGGTGCCGCCATCGGCACCGCCCACGAGTGCGTCCGGCCCCGGGCGGGCGCCGGGTCGGCCCCGGGCTCTGTACGGCGCGTGCACCACCCGCGCGAGCGGCCCGGATCCGTCCAGCGAGGGCCCGCGCCCGGTGCCGTCGGTCCACGGCGGTACGGTTGCGCTCCGACAGCGCTCCACGCGCCCGGGCCCGGAACGGACGGCCCGGCCGGGGCGACGACCGCGGCAATCGGAAGGAAGGCGCGCGATGGCGGCGGAGGACGAGGGCCTGACCGGCCCGGACGGGGCCAGGCCTGCACCGGAAGCGCAGCCGCAGCCGGGCCCGGCGCCCCTGGACGAGCACCGGCCCGGGCCGAAGTCGGTCCCCGAACTGCTGCTCGGCCGCCCGCCGATGGCCCGACCGCTGCCCTCCTTCGACCACGAGGCCGCCCCGGCCGAGCCCGGACCGCTGTTCGTGGACTGGCTCGCCACCGCGCTGGACGCCGGGGTGCTGGACCCGCAGGCCTTCACCCTCTCCACGGTCGACGCCGACGGCATGCCGGACGCCCGGGTGCTGGTGCTGCGCGACGTGGACGCGGCCGGCACCGGCTGGAACTTCTCGGCCGCCGCCGACAGCCCCAAGGGCCGTCAGCTGGCCCAGCACCCGGCTGCCGCGCTGACCGTTTACTGGCCGCAGCTGGGCCGTCAGGTGCGGGTCCGCGGCACCGTCGAGCGGGCCGCCGACCTGGTCGCCGCCGCCGAGTTCGCCACCCGCTCGCCCGCCGCCCGGGTCGGCGCGCTGGTCGGCCGGCAGAGCGAGCAGCTGGGCGGGCTGGCCGAGTACGACGAGGCGGTGGCGGTCGCCCGGCGCCGGCTGGAGGCGACCCCGGACGCGGTCGCGCCCGGCCACGCGGTCTACACCCTGTGGGCGCACGAGGTGGAGTTCTGGCAGGGCGACGCCCAGCGTCGGCACGTCCGGCTGCGCTACACCCGCACCGGCCCGGTGCGCACCCCGGAGTGGTCCCGCACCCTGCTCTGGCCGTAGGAGCCGTAAGAGCCGTAAGGGCCGCAGCCCCCGTAGGTGCCGTGGCCCCCGCGGGGCGCCGGGACGGTCAGCGCCGTCCGGTCAGCGTGGCCCCCACGCTGGCCGCGACCACGCAGCCGATCCCGGCCAGCTGCGGCGCGCCCAGCAGCTGGCCGAGCACCACCAGTCCGACCAGCGCGCTGACCGCCGGCTCCAGGCTGACCAGCACGCTGAACACCCGCTGCGGCATCCGTCGCAGCGCCGTCATCTCCAGTGCGTACGGGAGCACCGGCAGCAGCACCGCGACCCCGGCGACCGAGGCGAGCAGCACCAGCGGCGAGGCGCCGGGCGCGGTCAGCCCGTCCCAGGCCTCGCCGAGCCCGAACGGCGCGAGGGCCAGCGCCCCGACCGTCATCGACACCGCCAGGCCCTGGAAGCCCTGGAAGGTGGCGCCGACCTTGTCGGTGAACAGGATGTACACCGCGTAGCAGCCGGCCGCGCCGAAGGCGTACAGCAGGCCGACAGGGTCGAGCGAGCCGCCGCCGTCCCCCTCGCCGAGCAGGGTCAGCAGGATGACGCCGGCCGCCGCGAGCAGCGCCCAGAGCAGATGGCTGGCGCGCCGGGCGAAGACCAGGGCGACCGCGAGCGGGCCGAGGAACTCGATGGTCGCGGCGGTGCCCATCGGCAGCCGGTCGATCGCCCCGGCGAACAGGAAGGTCATGAAGGCCGAGGCCACGCCGAGCGCGGCGGCCGCGGCGAGGTCCCGCGGGCGCTTGCCGCGCAGCCGGGGCCGGGTGACGGCGAGCAGGATGAGTGCGGCGAAGCCCAGTCGCAGGAAGGTCGTGCCGCTGACCCCGAGCGGGCCGAACAGCGGCTTGGACAGCGCGATGCCGGTCTGCACCAGGAACATCGCGACCACACACAGAAGCGGCGCCGGGATCCTCTCCGGGCGCCGCAGGACCTTGCCGAACCGGCCGGTGGACCGGTCGGGGTGTGGCCCCGGGGGCGCCGCGGAGCCGGGCTCCCCGCCTCGTCGCCAGCCGCCCCGCTCGCCGGCCGGCTCGCCCTTGGGGGCGGGTGGCATGGCAAGGGCCTCGGCGACCGCGGCGGCCGAGGTGGGGGCGGTGGTTTCGCCGGTATGGGAGCTGGGCATGCGGACGAGTTTGCCGTAAGGAGTGACCAAGGGGCAAGCTCGTTACAAGAATGTGGACGGATGCGGACGGGTGCGCCCGAAAGGGTGGACTCGCGAGGGGTCTGCGGCGTGGTTGCCGCGTTCGTCCGATGGTCCGTCAGTATCAAGGCCGGGTGCGCTATCTCCGCCCGGCGGCCCTCCTCGCCGCCTCCCTCGTGCTCCTGCTGGCCACCGACGGGACGGGCGTGAGCGCCGAGGCCTCCGCGCCGACCGCCGCCGCCGTCCCGCGCATCCGCGCCGTCACCCTCCCGGACCGGTTCGGCCCGCCCCGGCTCCGCGACAACTGGAGCGGCCCCGCCTTCGAGGCCTGCACCGCGCCCCCGGCCGAGGCCCTGCGGGCCTGGCGCGTCGCCTCCCCGTACGGCGCGGTCGGGATCTACGTCAGCGGCTCCCAGCGCGGCTGCGCCCAGCCCCGGCTCACCGCGGACTGGATCCGCCAGGCCCGCGCGATCGGCTGGCGCTTCCTGCCGGTGCACGTCGGACTGCAGGCGCCGTGCGCCGACCCGAGCCGCAAGCCCAAGCGGATCGACCCGGCCAGGGCCGCCGAGCAGGGCCGGGAGGAGGCCGACGAGGCGCTGCACGCGATGCGCACGCTCGGGCTCGGCAAGGGCGGCCCGGTCTACCTGGACATCGAGTCCTACCCGATGCACGACCCCGCCTGCGGCCAGGCGGTGGTCGACTTCACCCTCGGCTGGACCCAGGCCCTGCACGCGGCGGGTTACCGCTCCGGCTTCTACTCCAGCCTCGACTCCGGCGTCGCCGACCTGGCCGCCGCCGCCCGGGCCGGCAGCTCCCCGCTCCCCGACGCGGTCTGGTACGCCCGCTGGGACGACCACGCCGACACGGCCGGCTCCGGCCCGCTCACCCCGGACCTCTGGCGCTCCCACCAGCGCGTCCACCAGTACCGCGGCAACGTCCAGGAGAGCTACGCCGGCCAGACCCTCACCGTCGACCGCGACCAGGTCGACGGCCCGACCGCGGGCTGACGGGCCGCTGAACGACCGTCCGTCGGCGAACCGAGGCCGGTCCGTGATCCGTGCAACGGGTTCGGCCTGCTGACAGCGGGCGGGACGGAACGGCACAATCGGGCACGTCCGCGGGCATTACCGTCCGGTAGCCGCGCCGCGGGCGTGACCAGTGCCGCCAGGTCGAGGAGGACCCGCGTGTTCAGCACGATGCAGGACGTACCGCTCACCGTCACCCGGATCCTGGAGCACGGCTCCACGGTGCACGCCCGTTCGACCGTCACCACCTGGGACGTCACCGGTCCCGTCGTCCGGACCTACGCCGAGGTGGGCGCCCGCGCCGCGCAGTTCGCCCACGCGCTGCGCGACGAGCTCGGGGTGACCGGGGACGACCGGGTGGCGACGCTGCTGTGGAACAACGACGTCCACCTGGAGGCGTACCTCGCCGTCCCGGCCATGGGCGCCGTGCTGCACACCCTCAACCTGCGGCTGCCCGCCCAGCAGCTGTCCTTCATCATCGACCACGCCGCCGACCGCGTGATCGTCGTCAACGGCAGCGTCCTGCCGCTGCTCGCCGCCGTGCTGCCGCAGCTCGCGCCCACCCTGAAGCACATCGTGGTGGCCGGCCCCGGCGACCGTTCGCTGCTGGCCGGCTTCGCGGGCGGCGTGCACGACTACGAGGAGCTGATCGCGGGCCGGCCCACCGACTTCCCGTGGGAGCGCGACCTCGACGAGCGCCGGGCCGCCGTGCTCTGCTACACCTCCGGCACCACCGGCGACCCCAAGGGCGTGCTCTACAGCCACCGTTCGATCTACCTGCACTGCATGCAGGTCAACACCGGTGACAACTTCGCCTTCACCCCGCGCGACACCGCCCTGCCGGTGGTCCCGATGTTCCACGTGAACGCCTGGGGCATCCCGCACGCCGCCTTCATGTCCGGCGCCAACCTGCTCATGCCGGATCGTTTCCTCCAGCCCAAGCCGATGGCCGAGATGATCGCCGCGGTCCGCCCCACCGTCAGCGCCGCCGTCCCGACCATCTGGAGCGGCCTGCTGGATGAGCTGGACGCCGGCGACTACGACACCTCCAGCCTGCGCATGGTGGTCATCGGCGGCAGCGCCTGCCCGCCCTCGCTGATGCAGGGCTACGAGGAGCGCCACGGCATCCGGGTGCTGCACGCCTGGGGCATGACCGAGACCTCCCCGCTCGGCACCTTCGCCCAGCCGCCGGGCGGCCTCACCCCCGAGGAGGAGTGGCCCTACCGGATCACCCAGGGCATCTTCCCGGCCTCGGTCGAGGCCCGGCTGATCGGCCCGGGCGGCGAGCGGATGCCGAACGACGGCATCGCCGCCGGCGAGCTGGAGGTGCGCGGCCCGTGGATCGCCGGGGCCTACTACGGCGGCGCCGGGCAGGACCCGGTCCGCCCGGAGGACAAGTTCTCCGAGGACGGCTGGCTGCGCACCGGCGACGTGGGCACCATCACCGCCGACGGCTACCTGACCATCACCGACCGGGCCAAGGACGTCATCAAGTCGGGCGGGGAGTGGATCTCCTCGGTCGACCTGGAGAACGTCCTGATGGGCCACCCCGAGGTGGCCGAGGCCGCCGTGGTCGCGGTGCCGGACGAGAAGTGGGGCGAGCGCCCGCTGGCCACCGTGGTGCTCCGCCCGGGCGCGACCGCCGGGCTGGTCGAACTGCGCGCCTACCTGGCCGAGCGGATCGCCTCCTGGCAGCTGCCGGAGCGCTGGGTGATCGTCGAGTCCGTCCCGAAGACCTCGGTCGGCAAGTTCGACAAGAAGGTGATCCGGGCCGAGTACGCGGCCGGTGAGCTGGACGTCACGGTGCTCGGCAAGGAGTAGGCGAGGAGCAGCGGACGGCACGAGGGCCGGCCACCCCGATCGGGGCGGCCGGCCCTCCGTCGTGCTCAGCCCGCGGCGGCGACGCCCGCCTCGCCCATCGCGCCGATCCGCCCCAGCAGGTCGACGATCCGGGACTGGACGTCCTCGCTGGTCGAGCGCTCGGCCAGGAAGAGCACCGTCTCGCCGGTGCGCAGCCGGGGCAGCTCGCGCGGGTCGAGGTCGACCGAGGTGTAGACCACCAGCGGGGTGCGGTGCAGCCGGTCGTTGGCGCGCAGCCAGTCCAGCAGACCGACCCGGCGGCGGCGGATCTGGAACAGGTCCATCACCACCAGGTTGGGCTGCACGCTGCTGGCCCGGGCGACCGCGTCGTTCTCGTCCACCGCGTGCTCGACGTGCATGCCGCGCCGCTCCAGGCTGCTGATCATGGCGGCGGCGATGTCCGGGTCGCCCTCGACCAGCAGCACCCGCGGGGCGTGGTGCTCGCCGTCCCGCGGGGCCAGGGCGCGCAGCAGCACGGCCGGGTCGGCGCCGTACGCGGCGTCCCGGGTGGCCTGGCCGAGGCCGGCCGTGACCAGCACCGGGATCCGGCTGTTGAGCGCCGCGGTGCGCAGCGACTGCAGCGCGGTGCGGGTGATCGGGCTGGTCAGCGGGTCGACGAAGAGCGCCGCCGGGAAGCCGGGCACCTGGGCGTCCACCTCCTCGCGGGAGCGGACGATCACCGGGAGGTAGCCGCGCGACTGGAGGGCCCGACCGGTGGCCGGGTCGGGCTCGGGCCAGACCAGCAGTCGGCGGGTGTTGGCCAGCTCGCCGGAGCCGCTCTGCGGCGGCTCGGCCTCGGGGCGGTCGGCCGCGGCGGCGGGCAGTTCGGCCAGCGCCCGTGGCGCGGCGGGCGTCGCCGGCTGGGCCGGGACGGCGGGCACCGGGGCACCGATCGGGGTGCCCACCGGTCGCGGCGGGGCGAGCTCGGCCAGGCCGCTGCCGACCGGGCGCGGGCCCTCCGGCTCCTCGGCGGAGGCGGCGGCGGGCAGCGCGGGCCGGGCGGGCTCCAGCGCGGCGCCACCGGCCTGCGGGGCGGGGGTGGCGGCCGGGGTGTCCGCCGCGGGCCCGGGCGGTACCGAGAGCCGACGGCGGCGGCCGGTCGGCGCGGTGGCGGGCTCGGTCGGGGCGGGCGCCGGACCACCGGCGGGCAGCGCGTGTTCCAGGCCGGGGTACGCCGGGGCGTCGCCCACCCCGGGCAGCGCGAAGCCGCCCGAGGAGTCCTCGGCGGAGGGCAGCGCCCGCCGTCTGCGCGGCTTGGCCTCGCCGCCGTCCTCGGCGGCGCCGACGGTGGGCTCCGCGACCGGAGCGGGTGCGGGTGCGGGCGCGGGCGCCGGTGTGGGCGCGGGGCCGAGCGCGAGCGGCTCGCGGCCGCCGGGCCGGTGCTGCTGCGGGCGTCCGCCGTCGACGGGCACGGCGTAGGCGGGGCCGGAGCGGCCGTCGTCCTTGCCCCACGGGTCGCTCTGCGCCGCCTCGGGGGCGGCCGGGCCCCGACGGCCGTACGCGGGGTCGTTGCCGGTGCCGTTCCACTGCTCGGGGACGGCCCGCTCGACCCGGGCGGGGGCGTTCGGCCACTGGTCGGCCGGGGCAGCGGGGGCGGCGGTGGCGGCCGGGGCAGCGGTCCCGGGGGCCTGGCCGGTCGATTCCTGCTGGTCGGCGGAGGGCCGGCCGCGGCGGCCGCGGCGCTCGGCCGGGGGCTCCTCGGCGGGCGCCTGCTCCGGCTCGGGGGCCTCGCGGCGGGGCCGGGCGTCGTCCGCGCCGGTCGCGGTGGCGGCCGTGGACCCGGTGTCCCCGTCGGTGTCACCGCTGCTGGGCAGCTGCGGGATGCCGGGCAGTTCGGGCAGGACGGCACTGTCGCCCTCCTTGGGCCGGTCGGAGCGGCCCTCGGCGGCGGCGCGCTCGGCGGCGGCCTTCGCGGCGGCCGGGTCCAGCGGCAGCTCGACCACGTAGGTGGTCCCGGCCTTGCCGGGCAGCTCGTGCGGCTGGAGCACGCCACCGTGGCGCTCGACCACCGCGCGGGCTATCGGCAGGTGGACGGGGCTGCCGCCGACGCCGGGGCCGCGGATCTCGACCCGGGCCACCTCGCCGCGCTGGGCGGCGGCCAGCACCACGGTCGGCGGTTCGGCGGGCGCGGCCGGGGCGGGCTGGCCGCCCAGCCCGGGGACGGACAGCCCCGGGACGGCCAGCCCGGGGGAGGGGGCGGTGGGGGCGTCCAGGGCGAGGCCGGTGCCGCTGACGTCGGCGACCAGGTGGGCCAGCGCCTGGGCGAGCCGCCGCTCGTCGGCGATCACCTCGACCGCGGCGGCGTGCACCGAGAAGCGCACCCGGCCGGGGCCGACCAGCTCGCCGGCCTCCTCGACGGCCCGGCGGACCACCTTGTCCAGGCCGACCGGCACCCGCTGGGCGGCCTTGCGTCCGTCCTTGCCGTCCTTGCTGCCCTTGGCGTCCTTGCCGTCCTTGGCTTCGGCCGCTGCGCCCTCGCCGGCCTCGGAGCGCTGGTGTTCGAGCACGCCGTCGATCAGCTTGCCGAACCGGCGGCACTCGTCGGCGAGCCGGCGCAGGGTCCAGTTGGCCTCCGGCCAGAGCTGCCCGGCCGGGTCGGCGGCGAGGGTGTCCAGTCGCTGGTTCAGCGCGCTCAGCGCGCCGCCGAGCTCGCTCTCCAGGACGGCGACGAGGTGCTCGTTGCGGGCGACCAGGGCGAGTTCGCGGCTGCGGTCGGTGAAGGTCATCACCGCGCCGACCAGTTGGTCGCCGTCCCGGACCGGGGCGGTGGTGAGGTCGACGGTGACCGGGCGGCCGTCCTTGCGCCACAGCACGGTCCCGCGCACCCGGTGCTTGCGTCCGGAGGTCAGGGTGTCCAGCAGCGCGGACTCCTCCAGCGTCAGCGGGGTGCCGTCGGCCCGGGAGTGCTGGATCAGCGGGTGCAGCTCGCGCCCGCCCAGCTCGCTCGCCCGGTACTCCAGGATGTGCGCGGCGGCCGGGTTGACCAGCACGCAGCGGCCTTCGAGGTCCACCCCGAGCACGCCCTCGGCGGCGGCCCGCAGGATCATCTCGGTCTGCTTGTGCTGGCGGCGCAGTTCGGCCTCGACGCCGAGCCGGCTGGTGAGGTCGCGGACCAGCAGCAGGAGCAGGTCGGAGGACGAGGAGGCGCGCGGGCCCTCGCGGTACGAGTCGTACGGGGAGCGCCCGTAGCCGTCGCCGCCCTCGGTGGCGAAGTCGTTGCCGGACACCTCGACCGGGAAGGTCGTGCCGTCGGTGCGGTGGGCGGTCATCCGGACCGGACGGTCCAGGTCGTCGCCGTCGCGGGTGGCCGGGCGCATCGAGCCGGGGATCCGGCTGGGGTCGAACTCGGGCAGCAGGCCGAGCACGCCCATGCCGACCAGCGAGGTGCCCGGCGCCTGCAGCGCCTGCACCGCCGCGCTGTTGGCGTCCACCACCGTGCCGTTGCTGTTCACCAGCAACAGCGCCTCGGGCAGGGCGTCGAGTATGGCGTCGAGGCGAGCAGCGCCTCGGATCGGCCTGCTGCTCACGTCGACAGGTCTCCTCGGCTCAGGGCAGCTCCTCCGGAGTCGGCAGTATCTCATTCTTCTTTGCGGCGGGGACGACCCGCCTAGTAACGTTGGCGGTGGTTGGTGCCGGGCCCCACGGTTGTGGCATCATCACTGACACACGGAACGGGTCCGCTCACGCGGATGTGGTCCATGTGGGGAGGCTTCGCCTAGTCCGGTCTATGGCGCCGCACTGCTAATGCGGTTTCGGGGTTATTCCTGATCGAGGGTTCAAATCCCTCAGCCTCCGCAGTACCGGGAGCCCCGTCGACGATCACGTCGGCGGGGCTCTTCGCATGTCGGGGGCGTGATCGCCGGCCTGCCCGGCGGGGGTCCGCAGGGGGGCCGGCGGCGGTCGGATCAATCGATTTCGCCCCACGTCGCAGGTCATGTAATGTTGTCCCCGCAACGCCCCGGCGGCACGGTTCACCGGGGCGAGCGCTCATAGCTCAACGGATAGAGCACTTGACTACGGATCAAGAGGTTGCAGGTTCGAATCCTGCTGAGCGCACCAACCTTCGCAAGATCGGGTCCGCCCGTTCCTTGCGCTCATAGCTCAACGGATAGAGCACTTGACTACGGATCAAGAGGTTGCAGGTTCGAATCCTGCTGAGCGCACCAGCGAGAAGCCCCCGGCCACCGGCCGGGGGCTTCTCCGTTTTCCGCCGTCCGCCACCGCCGTGTCGTCGGTCACCCCAGGTCGGTCCGGTTGATCCACGGCACGTCCCGGCGGTCCAGGAACCAGTCCGAGCTGGTCAGCGGGCGGTTCCGGTTGAAGGTCGCCGGCACCGGGTCGTGCCGGACCAGCCCGGCGGCGGCGCCCAGGGTGAGCAGCAGTTCCGCGAGCTCGCCGACCAGCCCCGGCGGGCCGGAGAGGTGGACCTCCCAGCCGCGGAAGTCGCCGTGCCCGAGCAGGGTCCGCCGCAGCAGCGCGGTGCTCCCGTCCGGGCCCGCGGAGCGGTCGGGGGTGGCGGTCAGCACCCGCAGCCGGGGGTTGCGGGTGAGCAGTCGCCGCACCGTGTCCAGGTCGTACTGCCCGGCGGCCGAGCGGGCCGCCAGCAGGACGGTGGCCTCCCGTTCCGGCTGCTCGGCGGTGAGCTGCTCCAGCAGGGCCTTGGCCTGTCCCCAGCCGCTGCCCGCGGCGACCAGCAGCAGCGGCCGGTCCGAGGCGGGGGCGAGCACGGCCTCGCCGAGCGGCGGCCCTAGCCGCAGCAGCTCGCCGGGCATCACGTCCTCCACCAGGACGGGGCTCAGCAGTCCGCCGGGCACCCGCCGCACGTGCAGTTCCAGGCTGCCGTCCGGGCGCGGCGCGTTGGCGAGCGAGTACGGCCGCCAGACCCGGGGCGTCCGCGGGCTGGTGAGGGTGAGGTACTGGCCGGCGGTGAAGGGGTACGGGCGGGTCGGGGCCAGGGTGAGCACCACCAGGTCGGGCGCGGCCCGGCGGCGGCCGGCCACCTCGGCCTCCCACCAGGCCGGGTGGTCGTCCAGCGGGTCGTCGGCGGCCCCGGTCATGATCCGGGCGATCATGGCGTACGCCTCGGTCCAGGCCCGCTCGGTCTCCGGCGTCCAGGAGTGGCCGGAGCACTGCCGCAGCGCGGCGATCAGGCTGGCCCCGACGGCCGGGTAGTGCTCGGGCGCGACCTGGAACTTGCGGTGGTCGCGGCCGAGCGCCCGCAGGTACTCGACGAGCCGCTCGGGCTCGTCCAGCCGCAGCACGATCCGGGTGAGCGCGGCGAACAGCCGGTCCCGCTGCTCGTGCATCCGGGCCGGGAAGAGCGGGCGCAGCCCCGGGTTGTGGTTGAAGAGGTGGGCGTAGAAGAAGGTGGTCAGATGGTCGGCCCGGCGCTCGACGACGGCGAAGCTGGCGCGGACGACCGCGGGGTCGAAGGCCACCGCACCGCCCCCGGCTAGGCCGACCGGGCTTCGGTGAGTGCCGCGCCCATGGTGTCGCTGACCACCGCGTAGACGGCGGTCCAGGCGGCCTCGGTCTCCGGGGTCCACTCGTCGCCGGCGTAGTGGGCCAGGGTGGCCAGCAGGCTCGCGCCGACGGCGGGGAAGTGCTCCACCAGCGCGCCGTGGGCGGCGTGCCGGGTGCCGAGGTCGCGGAGCAGCCCGAGCACGGTGTCGGTGTCCTCCAGGTGGGTGACCAGCGCGCCGAGGGCGGCGAACAACCGGTCCTGCTGCTCGTCCAGGTGCTCGGCGAAGAGGCCGCGGAGAGCGGGATCGTGCTCGAACAGATGCCGGTAGAAGTATTCGGCGACGACCGGGCCGTGGGGCGCCACGGCGGCGAAGCTGCGCTTGACGAGTACGGGGTCCAGGGTCACGGGGCCCGACTCTACTGAGCGGGTGGGTAATTCGAACAGGCTTCCCCGATGAATGGTCAGGTACCGGACACTGGTGTCCGTCGAATCAGCCGGAATTCCCCCCTCTCGGCCATTCGGGTGGGTTCGGCCGTTCGGGTGGGATCCATTACCGCCTAATGGATGAAATGCAGCCGATTCGGGTACATCCCGTCCTGCCGCCCGGATGACCGCCAATCGGGTGGGAGGCGGCCAAAAGCGCAGGTGTCGCAGTATGACCGGTCTGGGGCCGTGATTCCGTTTTGTCCGATCGTGTGCCCAGACGGCCCGCCACCCCGGCAGCCGACCGTGAAGGAGAGCCGGATGAGCCGACGGTTTCCCCGCACAGCCGTCGTCCTGGCCGTCCTCGCGGCCGGGGCGCTGGCCGGTTGGAACGCCCCGCTCTCGGTGGCCCGGCAGTCCCCTGACGCCTGGTCGGGCGAGCACCGGGCGGTGCTGCCGTCCGGGCTCTCCGTCCAGTTCGACGCCACGGCCGAACCCGGCAACTCCCTCGCCGCCGAGGCGGGCCGACTGGCCGACCGTTCCGGAGGGGGGCGCTCCACCGCGCTGTACGCGGACGGAAAGCGTCCCGGGGACGCCGCCCAGACCTTCACCCTCACCCCCGACCGTCCGCAGACGGACGGTTCCTGGCGCACCGTCGGAACGCTCCGGCTGAGTTTCTCCCGGCCGGTCCGCAATCCCCGACTGCACCTCAGCGGGCTGGCCGCGGTCGCCACCGGGACATCCGGCACCACCAGCACCGCGGCCCGACTGACCCTCACCGGCGGCTCGCCCGCCGCCCCCGCCCTGGTCGGACGCACCGACTGGCCCGGCTGGACGGTCGACGCCACCTCCCTCGCCCCCGCAGGCTCCGACGGCGGCTCCGACGGCGCCCCGGGGGCCGCGGCCGAGGGCACCCTGGAGCTCACCGGGACGGTCCGCACCGCGGAGTTCCGGGTCGAGCAGCGCTCCACCGCCCGGGCCGGCAGCACCACCCCCGCGCCCGTCCTGCGCCAGGCCTGCACCGTCACCGTGGACGAGGAGCTCGGCACCGCCCCGCAGGGCTACGGCAACGCCTCGCACGTGGTCTCCGACCTCTTCCTGGGCGCCGACGCCACCACCCCGTCCCGGCGGGACCGGAGCCGGCCCGTCGGCGCCGGGGGAGGCGCGGGCGACGAGCCGCTGGTCGAGCTCGACCACGGCGCGGTCCGGCGCGGCAACCCCTTCGCGAGCACGGCCGCCAGCCCGTCACCGCCGCCCAAGCTCCAGCCCGGCCGCGGCGAGTACCAGGGCGCCGACCCGTCGATCGGCTTCCCCGACGAGGCCGCCATCGGCCGCTCCTACCGGGTCACCGTCCCGGTCGCGGGTGGCGGGCAGCCCGCCACCCTGGCGGGCTGGATCGACTTCGGCCACAGCGGCCGGTTCGACCCGGCCGACCGGGTGCAGACCGAGATCCCGCCCGGAGCGGACACCGCGACCCTGGAGTGGACCGTCCCGGCGGACGCCGCCGCCGGCGACACCTGGCTCCGGCTGCGGATCGGCCGGGACACCAGCCAACTCGTCCCCTCCGGCGGTTTCGCCGACTCGGGGCAGGTCAGCGACCAGCGGATCAGACTGACCGTCGGCGCCGCGCGGCCCGAGATCGCCGAGCCGGTCGACGGCACGGTGCTCGCCGACGCCCGTCCGTGGATCCGCGGCGAGGGCGCGGTCGCCGGTGCCTCGATGGAGATCCGGGAGGGCGACGGCGCGCTCTGCAAGGCCCGGGTCGGGCGCGGCGGCGACTGGTCCTGCCGTCCCGACGGCCCGCTCGCCGCCGGGGCGCACGGCCTCACGCCGGTGGAGACCACCGGAGGCGGGGTGGTGCTGCGCGGGGAGCCGGTCAGGGTGACGGTGAAGACCGCCCCGCCGGCCGCGCCCGTGCTCACCCTCCCCGCCTACACCAACGACCCGGGGCTGCAGCTCACCGGCACCGGGGAGAGCGGCAGCACCGTCTCGGTCACCGACCAGTCCAGCTCCTCCGAACTGTGCAGCAGCGCGGTCCGCAAGGACGGCGGGTGGTCCTGCCTGCCGGTCGAGAACCTGGCGGACGGCAGCCACCGGCTCACCCCGGTCGCGGTCGACGCGGCCGGGAACCGGACGGCCGGGCAGCCGGTCGCGCTGGTCGTCGACACCGTGCCGCCGGACAAGCCGGTGCTCACCTCCCCGGCCCCGGGCGAACTGCTCCGGGTCAGCCGGCCGAAGCTCGGCGGGCGGGCCGAACCGGGCACGGACGTGCTGGTCACGGCCGCCCCGACGGCGGACTCCGGGGACTCGGGGGACCGTACGGTGCTCTGCGGGGCCGCGGTGGCGCTGGACGGGAGCTGGACCTGCACCGCCAACCGGGACCTGGCGGACGGCGTGCAGTGGCTGACCGTCACGGCGACCGACCGGGCGGGGAACGGGACTTCGGCGGATCCGGTGCAGGTGCGGGTGGCCGCCGCGGCGGCTCCGAACCCGGCAGCTCCGGCCTCGTCGGCCGCTTCCCCGTCGGCCGCTTCCCCGTCGGCCGCTTCCTCGGCGTCCGTCGCGCCGAGCGCTAGCGCTTCGGCCGGGGCTTCGGCGGCGCCCTCGCCCCCGTCCTCACCCCTGCCCTCCTCCGCTTCCTCTACCTCGCCCTCGCCGAGTCCCTCCGCTCCGGCGGCGTCCCCGTCGACCGCGCCCACGGCCGTCGGGCCGACGGGCCCGGCCGAGGCACCGGAGCTGCGGCCGGTCCCGCCGGGGCTGTTGCCGATCTTCGTCCCGCCGGTGGTCGGGAGCCCGGCGCAGCCGGTTCCGTTCGTCCCCGCGACCCCTCCCGCTCCGACCTCCCCCGCCGTTCCGTCCGCCTCGGCCCGCCCGACCGCCCCGGCCGCGTCCGCCGCGTCCGCCGCCTCCGCCCCGCCGTCCCGCAGTGCCGCCGCGATCCCCGCCGGTTCGCCGAGCGCGACCTCGGCGTCGCCCGGTGGCCGTCCGGCCCGGGCGGCCGAATCCGCGGCGGTCGGGCCGTCGTCGGCCGAGCCTTCATCGGCCGTCGTCGCGGAGCCGCTGTCGGCCTCCGACCAGGGCGGATCCCGGGTGGGCGGTGCCGCCGCCCGACCGCTGCCCGCGCCCCCGATCGAGGGGGCGGCGGTGGGGCGGCCCCGGGAGGCCCGTTGGCACGGCCTGCTCGCCGGGCTGCTGCTGGTGCTCTCCGGAGTCGGGCTGATCACCCGTCGGGTGTTCGCCCGTGGATCCGGTGCCCGACGGCGCTGACCTGCGCCGAACCGTCCCGACCCGCCATCGATGTGCCTGCGCGTCAGGTCAGCTTTGGACGATTCGTCAGCAAATGTCGACACACCTCGGCTCAAATGTCGCATTTGATGACGTATGAACTTAGCCTGACTCTGGCACTGCCCGTCAGATCCGGGCCGCCCGTTGCGCGACACACCAGACCCAGAGGATCCGTGCATGGACGTCACCCGCGATTCTTCGCAGCGACCCGACAACCTGCCCAAGTCGTTCCCGCCGGCCGTGCCGGAACGTTCCGCCACCGGTGCCAGCCCGCTGGCCAAGGTCTCCACCGTCAAGGCCGCCAAGCCGCTCGGCCCGGCCGCCGCGGCCGACGGCGGCCCGGCGACCGCCCCGATGGCCGTCCTCCCCGCCCCGTCCCCGGCGGGCCCCGCCGACCTGCGGGACCCGCTGGAGACGGCCGCCCCGGAGACCGTCGAGCTCCCCGGCGGCGTCGTCCAGGCCGGTGCCCCGGCCGCCGCCACCTCCCGCCGCCCCCCGCGCGCGGACCAGGCGCTGCGGGAGCACACCGCCACCGCCCTGCCCGGCTGGGTCGCCCTGCTGGTGGTGCTGCTCGGCCTGGCCGCCGTCGGGTACCTGCTGCTGCGCACCGGCGTCGTCCCGCGCTGGGACGCGCTGCCCGAACTGCGCAGCCCCGCCGCGCGGGACAGCGGCCGGGCCGAGGTGGACGTCCTGGCGATCGCCGGGGTCGGCGCGGCCGGGCTGCTGATGGTGTTCGCGCTGGCCGGACTGCTGGCCAACGCGGGCGGCGAGACCCGGGTGCTGACCCGGTGGGGCCGCTACCGGGGCACGGTGCGCAGGACCGGGCTGCTCTGGGTCAACCCGCTGCTGCGTCGCCGCCGGGTCGACGTGCGGCTGCGGCACTGGCGCAGCGAGCCGGTCAAGGTGGTCGACCGCACCGGTACCCCGATCGTCGTCCGGCTGCTGATCGTCTGGCGGGTCAAGGACACCGCGCGGGCGCTGCTGGCGATCGAGGACCACGAGAGCTACCTGCGCGAGCAGGTCCAGGCGGTGCTCACCCGCACCGCCTCCACCCTGCCCTGCGACAGCAACGCGGCGCCCGGTCCGGCGCTGCGCGACGGGCAGTGGTTCGCCGACGAGCTGACCCGGGCGCTGGCCGCCGAGGCCGCCCCGGCGGGCCTGGAGGTCTACTCGGTGCAGCCGCTGGCGCTGGACTACGCGCCCGAGGTCGCCGAGTCGATGCGCCGCCGTCGACTGGCCGATCTGGACGCCGGTCTGCGGACCGTGCTGGTCGACGACGCGGTGGAGGCGGCGGCGCTGGCCGTCCGCCGCCTGGAACGCGCGACCGCCCACGAGCTGGACGAGGCCGCCCGCAGTGCGCTGATGGAACAGCTGCTGGTCGCCTTCGTCGCCCCGGCCGGAGTGGCCGCCTCGGTACCGCCCCCGGCCGCCCGTGCCGGGCGGAAGGAAGGACGACCCGCATGAGGATAGCCACCGGCGCGTACGCCGAACCCGGTCTCGGCCCCGACGCCGATTCCGGCCTGATCGGCTTCGAGGAGCGTCTCGGCAGCATCCCCGCGATCACGGGTTGCGGCTGCCCGAACTGCGCCGCCCGGCCGCGCACCGCCAGCGCCGCCGAGCCGGGCGGTGGCGGTCGAATACACCGGGCCGTGCGAAGTACCTGCCTGGCCACCACCGTGCTGGCGGGCGCCGGCGTGGTCGGCCTGACGGCGGGGGCCGGTTCCGCGCACGCCGCGGCCGGCAAGCAGGGCTGGGACGGCTCGAAGTACTGGTTCAAGAACGGCGCCGGTGAGTGGCGTTGGACCAGCCACTACGACGTCTACGCCAGTCGCACCGGGCAGTCCGGCGGTTCCGGCGGTTCGGGCGGCCAGGCCGTCTCGAACGGCTCGGCCTCCTCCTGGGGCCTGCGCCAGGGCTGGGACGGGTCGAAGTACTGGTTCAAGAACGGCGCCGGTGAGTGGCGTTGGACCAGCCACTACGACGTCTACGTCAGCCGCACCGGGCAGTCCGGCGGCTCCGGCGGTTCCGGTGCTTCGGAGCAGCCGTCCCGGCCGTCCTCCGGCGGGCAGTCGTCCACCGGGAACACCGAGTCGGCCGTCGACTACGCGCTCGCCCAGCTGGGCAAGCCGTACGTCTGGGGCGGCAACGGGCCGTCCGGCTACGACTGCTCGGGGCTGGTCCAGCAGGCCTACCGGCGCAGCGGGATAAGCCTGCCGCGGGTGGCCGACGACCAGTACGCGGCGACCACGCCGATCAGCGCGGGGCAGCTGCGCCGCGGTGACCTGGTGTTCTGGTCGGACAGCGGCCGGGCCTCGGGGATCCACCACGTGGGGATCTACCTGGGCGGCGGCCAGTTCGTGGAGGCGCCCCGGCCGGGCAAGACCGTCCGGATATCGACCCTCAACTCGGGCTACTACCCGACCCACTTCGGTCGGCCGTAGCCGGAGGGCACCGGCGGGGGGGCCCCCCCCCCCCCCCCCCGGGGGGGGCCGGGGGGGGGGGGGGGCGGGCGGCCCCCCCCCCCCCCCCCCGGCGGGGGGGGGGGGGGGGGGGGCCCGGCGGCGGGGGGGGGGGGGGGGGGGGGGGGGGGGGGGGGGGCGT
>NZ_JBIVHS010000004.1:551205-555534 GCF_044749365.1 Kitasatospora sp. NPDC089509
CCCGGCGGGGCACCACCGTCGGTATTCCGCCCCACACCGCGGGCTACACCCCGCCCCCCTTCGGTCGGCGGGGGGGGGGGGGCCCGGGGGGCCCCCCCCCCCCCCCGGGGGGGGGGGGCCCCGCCGCGTCGGGTCAGGCCGAGGCCTCGTCCAGCAGCGCGGTCTGCTCCGGGGTGAGCCGCAGCGTGGCGCCCGCCAGCAGCGGGGGCAGCTGGTCGACGGTGCGGGCGCTGGCGATCGGGGCGGCGACCGTCGGGCGGGCGGCCAGCCAGGCCAGGGCGATACTCGCGGGCTCGACGCCGTGCTCGGCGGCGACCGAGTCCAGCGTGGCCAGCACCTTCGGGCCGCGCGGCTCGGCCAGGTAGCGGGCGGCGCCCTCGGCCCGGGCGCTGTCGACGTCGGCGCCGCCCGGGCGGTACTTGCCGGTCAGGAAGCCGGAGGCGAGCGCGTAGTAGGGCACGGTGGACAGGCCGTGCTCGGCGACCACCTCGGCCAGCGGGCCCTCGAAGGTGGCGCGGGAGACCAGGTTGTAGTGCGGCTGCACCGCGACGTACTTGGCCAGGCCCTCGCGCTCGGCGAAGGACAGCGCCTCGGCGAGCCGCTCGGCGGAGATGTTGGAGGCGGCGACGGCCCGGACCTTGCCCGCGCGGACCAGCTCGTCCAGGGCCGTCACGAACTCCTCGACCGGGGTGTCGTCGTCCCGGTGGGTGTAGTAGAGGTCGATGTGGTCGACGCCCAGTCGGCGCAGCGAGCCCTCGACGGAGGACTTGATGGTGGCCGCGGCCAGTCCGCTCGCCTCGGGGTGGCTGCCGACCTTGGTGGCGATCACGAACTCGTCGCGGTTGCCCCGGCTGCGCAGCCAGTTGCCGATGACCGTCTCGGACTCGCCGCCGGTGTTGCCGGGGGCCCAGGCGGAGTAGACGTCGGCGGTGTCGACGAAGTTGCCGCCGGCGGCCGCGTAGGCGTCCAGCACGGCGAAGGACTGCTGTTCGTCGGCCGTCCAGCCGAAGACGTTGCCGCCGAGCGAGAGCGGGTGGACGGACAGGTCGGAGGTGCCGAGGCGGACCCGGCTCTGGTTTCCGGTCATGACCGAAGTCAACCCGCTTGTGCGGCAGCGCATTCCGTCGATCACACGGAATTCACGTTCCGGTCGTACCGCCGTCGCACGCGCGGGTGGTGTGTTCGCCCGAGGAGGGGTCCGGGGTGTGCCTGAGGTGGGCGGATTCGTTAGAGTCCGTGCCATGGCTGACAACGACTACGACCCCGCCGGTAGCACCCAGATGTTCCGGGCGTTCGTCGACGAGACCCCGGCGCGTCAGGCACCGGGTTCCGTCTCCACCTACGGCAGCAGCAAGAACAGCGGCAGTCGCACCGGCGTGATCGCGCTGGTCGCGGTCGTCGCCCTGGTCGTCCTGGGCGCCGTCGTCTGGCTGGCGGTCAAGTGACCCTCGCGCGGGTGGCCCCGGTCCGGGTCACCCGCGCGACGGTACGCACCGTGAGGACCGGCCTCAGCAGGGCTTGCGCCAGGCGTTGAGGTCGAGCTTCTTCTGCATCGAACTGAAGCCCAGCGCCTTGGTCTTGGCGCAGAACTGATCCGTGTCGAGCTTGTACTCGACGTGGAAGACCGCCTTGCCCGCCTTGATGAAGGGCGACACCCGGTCGCACTCGTCGAACTGCGAGCACTCCTCGTTGACCGCGAAGTCGAAGTCCGGCAGCAGCGCGGGGATCTGGTCGAGGTCGTTCTTCAGTCCGATCGCCATGCCGCGTTCGTGCGCGAGCTGGGCCAGCATGCGGTTGTACGCGAGCTGGTCGTCCGGGGTGAGCGGGAAGCCGCTGTTCTGGTTGTAGGCCTCGATGGTGTCCGGTTCGATGGCGTCGAAGCCCTTGCTCCGGCACATGTCGAAGCGGGCCGCCATCAGTGGCTTCAGCTGGTCGAGCTTGCGGATGTCGAACCACTTCTCGCCCTTCCAGCCGGTGTCCGAGCCCTGCAGGGACTTGGCGAAGGCGGCGGAGTCGGGGCGGAAGTCCTCCCAGGAGCCGGCGTTGATGTAGCAGATCACCTTGCGGCCCTTGGCGTGCAGCGCGGCGACCACCGAGGCGTCGTTCTCGAAGCCGTCGATGTCGTAGACCGGCACGTCCACCGACTGGTCCACGGTGCCGCCGAGCTGCCACTGCCAGGCCAGGCCGGGGGTGGGCTGCCAGCGGGCGCCGGCCGGCGGGGTGGTGGTGCCGGGCGGGGTGGTGCCCGGCGGGGTGCCCGGGGCGGTGGTGCCGCTCGGGGTGCCGGGGGCCGAGCTGGTGCCGGTCCCGCTCGGCGTGCCGGGCGTCCCGGTGCCGGGGGTGCTCGGGGCGGTGGCCGTCGGCGAGGTGCTCTGGGAGCCGTCGGCCGAGTCGTGGTCGTCCTCCGAGCCCGAGCTGCTGCACGAGCTGACCAGCAGGGCGGTGGCGGTGGCGAGGGCCAGGGCGGCCGGCAGCAGCCGGTTGCGGCGGTTCACGGTAGTCGAACTCCGGGTCGGGTCAGGTCAGTTCGGCGGCGGTCAGATCGTGGGGCAGGGTGCGCCAGGGGTTCTCCCCGGCGCCCGGTACGGCACAGCCGACGCCGGCTCGCCGGGCGGCGATCAGTGCCCGGGCGTCCTGGGCGGCTTCGGCTGGGACGTCGTAGACCAGGTGGCAGAAGCGGGAGGCCGCGTGGCGGCCGGTCCACAGTGGCAGGGTCATCGCGCGGTACGCGTCCCAGTCGCCCTCGAAGGTGACCAGCAGGTCGGCCAGGCCGACCTCGGCGTAGCCGGGGTCCGGGTGCTCGCCGTGGCCGAACACCACGGTGCCGCAGCCGGCCGCCCGGGCGGCCGTCGCGAGGCGCCGGTAGTGCGCGAGCGCGCCCGGGTGGGTGGCGACCTGGTCGAGGTAGACGCCGGTGATGCCGTGTCGCTGGCGGTACGTCAGGATGTCCGCGACCACGGCCGCGTGGGGCCGGCGGCCGTAGTCGGTGTCGGCGTAGCCGACCAACGGCAGCCCGGCCGCGCGGAGTTCCTCGGCGGCCTCGGCGAAGACGTGGTCCGGGTGCTCGCCCGGGCCGTCCGCGAGGTTGAGCACCACGGCGGCGATCCGGGCGGGGTCGGCGGCGGCGACCGCCCGCCAGGCCGCCGGGTCCACCGCGGGGTGGACGTACAGCGGCACCAGCAGGCGGCCGTCGGGGGTGGTCCCGGTCATGCGACCACCGGGGTCGGCGCGGGCTCGGCGGTGCTGAGCCACAGGTCGCGCAGGGTGTCGGCGAGGTCGGTCGCCGGGCGCCAGCCGAGTTCCCGGGCGGCGGCCGACACGTCGGCCTGCTGCCAGGAGACCGCGGCGGAACGCTCGGAGCCGGCCCCGCTCTCGTCGATCCGGCCGGTGAAGCCGGCCGCCGCGACCAGGCCGTCGGCGATCGCCCGGACCCGCTGGGCCCGGCCGGAGGCGAGGTTGAGCACCCGGGGGAGCGGGCCCTCGGCGGTGACGGCCAGGCCGACCGCCGCGGCGATGTCCCGGGCGTCGACGAAGTCCCGGAAGGCGGAGAGGTCGCCGACCGTGACCACGCCGTCGGCACCCCGGGGCGCCACCCGGCGCAGCTCGGCCGCCAGCCGGCCGGGCAGCGAGCCCGCCGGTGCGCCCGGGCCGACCGGGTTGAACACCCGCAGCACCACGGCGTCCAGCGCCGAGCCGGCCACCGCGAGGGAGCCGGCCAGCTTGGTCGCGCCGTACACGCCCACCGGGCGGGCGTCGGCCTGCTCGGTCAGCGACTCGCCCTCGGCGCAGACGCCGTACTCGCCGGCCGAACCGATGTGCACCAGCCGGGCCTTCGGGGCGCCCAGGGCGAGCGCCTCGCAGAGCACCGCCGGTCCGCGGGCGTTCACCTCGGCGAGCTTGACCGCGCTGCCGGCCACCGCGCCGGCGAAGTTGACCACCACGTCGGGGGCCAGCGCGGCCAGTTCCTCACCGAGCGGGCCGGCCTGGGCGGTGCCCAGGTCCAGCCGGAGGTCGTGGGCGGGACGCCGGCCCGCGGTCAGCACGGTGGCCCCGGGCAGTGACCGCAGGACGGCGGAGGCGTGACGGCCGAGGAAGCCGTCGCCGCCGAGCAGCAGGATTCTCACGCGGCCCGTCCGTCGCTCTCGGCGCCCGCGGCGGCGGGCTCGTCGACGGTGGCGTCCGGGGCGGTGCGGGCGGCCGGGATCGGCAGCTCCGCGAGGCCCGGCGTGGCGCCGGTCGACTCGAAGGGCATCAGGACCGGGCGGATCGAGGAGAACTCGGCGTTCGCCCGGTCGTAGTCGTCCGGGCGGCCGATGTCCAGCCAGTAGC